>NZ_LRRH01000011.1 GCF_001646785.1 Rhodococcus phenolicus | reverse complement strand
CTATGGGGCACTACTCCTGCCGCGATCGTCTACCCACCGGCTCCTCACCCAGCTCGTCGAGATGGGATGGATTCGCCGCGAGGCGCGCACCTATGCGCTGGGACGCAGCGTGTTCGAGCTGGGGGCGCTCGCACAGCACCACGACGAGCTTCACCGCGCAGCACACCCGATTCTGCAGGAGCTGCATTCGGCCACAGGACTTGTCGCGCATCTGGGTGTCCTCGACGGACGCGACGTGCGCTACCTCGACAAGGTCGGTCGCGAATCGGTCCCGCTCCCCTCCAGGATCGGTGGCCGCCAACCGGCGTACCGCACCGCCCTCGGCAAAGCCCTGATCGCGCACACGCCGTTCGATCCCACGAGCATCACCCGGGCATACACACATCCGGCGAGTGTGGACGCCACACGGCTACGCAACGAGATCGCGCGGATCCGTGAGCGGCACATCGCGCAGGAGCGCGAGGAATCGATGCCGGGAGTCGCGTGCGTGGCCGCGCCGATCGGCAACGGCCGCAGGTGCGTCGGTGCGGTGTCGGTCACCGGTGACGTCGAATCGGTGGACGTCGTCCATCTCGCCACCCCGGTGCGGATCGCGGCGCGAGCCGTGTGGCAGGCACTGTCCCGGCACGATCCGCAGCGGCACGCCGGATAGATGCGTCAGCGCACCAGCGCCTGTCCGCCGTCCACGGCCAGCGTGTGCCCGGTGATGTATCGCGAGGCGTCGCTGCACAGGAACAACACCGCCGGTCCGATGTCGGTTTCGGGATCGCCCAGCCGACCCAGAGGCACCGTTGCGAGGTACCCCGCGGCCGCGTCCGGCTCCAGGCGGAACCATTCCTCCATCGTCTCGGAATTAGCCAGTGGCAGAATCGCGTTGACTCGAATGCCGTCCCGGGCCCACTCGCACGCGGCGGTGCGGGTCAACACCCGCACCGCTTCCTTCGCGGCGGCATACGCCCCCGTGCCCGACGGATCCCACCGGATTCCCGCCGCCGAGCCCAGATTGACGATCCGCCCGTGACCTGCGAGGTGCGGATGACAGGCGCGCATCATCCGCCACGTGGCCGTCGGACCCGACTCCATCGCGCCCCGATACGTCGCCTCGTCGACGTCCAGCAGAAGCCCGTGCGCCGGAGCCATCGCGTTGTTCACCAGCACGTCGATCCCGCCGAGAGTCTCGACGACCGCCGAGACGAGCTCGTCGACGGCGGTTCCGTCGGTCACGTCGCAGACGAACGGCTCCGCCCGGCCGCCACGCGCAACGATCTCGGCGGCGACGGCGGTGATCGTCGACGACGTGCGGCCCACCACAGCGACCCGGGCACCGGCCGCGGCGAGCGCCAGGGCGATGCCCCTGCCGATGCCCTGGCCGGCACCGGTGACGATTGCGACGTCGCCCGCCAGCACAGCGGCGGGGCCCGTTTCGCGCTCACGCATCCTGGTCACGCATACTCCTGAGTTGAGAAGACGGAATCCCATTGATCAATTGATCAATCGATGTGGCACACTGAGACCGACAGGTCGGTGCCGCTCGGCAGGAAGGTGGAAATGGATCCGCAGGAACGCCGGAGACAGATCCTCGACTGCTCTGCCGAGATATTCGCCCGAAAAGGCATCAACGCCACGACGATCCGCGACATCGCCGGTGCGGTGGGCGTGCACTCCGGAGCTCTCTACCACTACTTCCCGTCGAAGGAAGCCATCGTCACCGAGCTCATCCGCGAGTACATCGAGTACCTCACGAAGCGCTGCCGCGAGGTCGTCGCGCTCCCCCAGACCCCCCTCGAACGTCTCGAATCCCTCGCCGAGGTCGCCCTGGACTCCAACGTGCGATTCCACGGTGCGACATCGATCTGGCGGCGTGAGGGCAGCTACATGCGCGAACGCCTGGAAGTCACCGGCATGGCGGACACCGCCGACGAGATGGAACGCGCCTGGCGCAGCGCCATCGCCGACGGCGTCGCCGAGGGCGTCCTGCGCACCGACGTCGAGCCCGAGGTCTTCCAGGAACTGCTCTACGACGTCCTGTGGCAGGCGACGCGCTGGTACCACGCCGAACCCGGGGAGTCGATGACTGCGCTCGCACACACGATCATCGCCGTGTTCGTCGACGGAATGCGCAACCGCCAGGGGTGACGCCTGCCCCGCCCGGCTCGAGCGGGACAGGCATCGGCGTCACTCCTTGGCGGCCAGGTTCTCCGCAACCTCCTTGTGCCACGATTCACGCGCACGGGTGGTGTCGACCTCGAACTCGAAGCGCTGCGTCATCTCGGGCGTGACGTCCTCGACATCGACATAGAACTGCTGGTACCAGCGACGCAGCTGATACACCGGTCCGTCCTCCTCGGTGAGGAGCGGATTCTCGATGCGCGACTTGTGCTTCCAGATCTCGATGTCCTGCGCGAACTGCTCCTCGAGCCCGTCGGTGAACATGGTCGCCATCTCCGCGGTCTGCTCGTCGGACATGCCTTCGACCTTCTTGACGATCGTGCCGAACTGGAGCACGAACGAGTTGGTCGTCACCGGGTAATGGCAGTTGATGAGCTTGGACTCGATGGTCGTTCCCTCGGCCACGGTGTAGATCGTGTCGAGCATGAAGGACGGACCGTAGTAGAACGCATCCGAAATGGTCTGGGCCTCGGGCAGATCCATCTGCACACCTGTCTTGATGTCGTCACGCCCGTACGACCGCATGTGCTGCCCCGCGATGTGACCCTCGAAGACGTTCTTGAAGAACTCGGGCATCTGGTAGTGCACGTAGAAGAAGTGCGCCATGTCGACGACGTTGTCGACGATCTCGCGGCAGTGCGAGCCCTCGACACGGATGGTCGTCCACGTCCAGTCGCTCCACTCGCCGTCCTCGTACCCTTCGATCTCGGGAATGGTCACGTCCGCCGGCGGCTGCGTTCCCTGAGGGCAGTGCCAGACGAAGAGAACTCCGTTGCGTTCCATCGTGGTCCACGACTTGGTGCGCGCCAGCTTCGGGGTGCGGCGTGCGTACGGGATCGCTTCGCATCGGCCTGCTCCGTTCCAGCGCCAATCGTGGAACGGGCATGCGATCGCATCGCCCTTGATCTCGCCGCGAGCCAGATTGCCGCCCATGTGCCGGCAGTAGGCGTCCAGGACGTGAAGTTCGCCCTTGGTGTCGGCGAAGACGACCAGGTTCGTCCCGAAAACCTCCACCTGGTGGGGTTTTCCGTCACGGAAATTCTTTGCGAGCCCGATGCAGTGCCACCCACGCGCGAAACGAGTGGGATTGTTGCCGGCTTCGATGTTGCGGATCTCGATGCGATCCTGCTCGATGGTCATGAGTCCTCCAGGACTGGTGAGATGGGGGCGCAAGCAGAACTCACCGCGTGGCGGTGGCGTGTTCCTCGGAAGGCAGAGTCTCCTCGGACGGCGGGGTCTCCTCGGACAGCAGGGTCTCCTCGGACGGCAGGGGCCGCAGGTCCGGTTCGACCCGCGTCGTCTGCGGGATACGCCCCTCGGCGACCGCCGCGTCGACCGTCCGGTCGAGCGCCTCGCAGCGCAACAGATACGCGGCGGGGTCGATCGCACGGGCCGCCGCGAGTTCGTGGCATGCGCCGTCGGATGAATCGGTCCACTGGATGCTCGTGTGCGCGGGGCTGTACTTGGCGACGAGCACGCAGATGCCACAGGCGTGGCAAGCGAGCGACTGCATTCTGGCCGTTTCCCTTCGTCGGATGACACGACCCTAGGAAGCAGCGTGTGGCGGCGACCACAACATTTCAGTCCAGCGGGACGACGCTCCCGGGCCCCGAGACCTCACGACGCACTACAGGGCCCTGCATCGGCAGGGCCCTGTAGTGGGTCGGGCTGAGATCGACCTTCTCCCGCCGGCAGACGACGGCGCGGAGCTCGGTCAGGCGCTCTTGTCGCGGCGCTCGCGGTCGGGCTTGCGCGGCACGATGGTCGGCAGCACGTTGTCCGTGACGGTCTCGGCGGTGACCACGACCTTCTCCACGTCGTCGCGGCTCGGGATGTCGTACATCACCGGCAGGAGCACTTCCTCCATGATCGCGCGCAGGCCGCGGGCACCGGTGCCGCGCAGGATGGCCTGATCCGCGACCGCTTCGAGCCCGTCGGTGGTGAACTCGAGTTCCACACCGTCCATCTCGAAGAGCCGGACGTATTGCTTGACGAGAGCGTTCTTCGGCTCGGACAGGATCTGGACCAGCGAGTCCTTGTCGAGGTTCGTCACCGATGCGACGACCGGCAGACGGCCGATGAACTCGGGGATCAGACCGAACTTGATGAGGTCCTCCGGCATGACCTCGGCGAAGTGGTCGGTGGTGTCGATCTCCGCCTTCGATCGCACTTCGGCACCGAATCCGATGCCCCGCTTGCCGACGCGGTCGGAGACGATCCGCTCGAGACCGGCGAACGCGCCGGCGACGATGAACAGGACGTTGGTGGTGTCGATCTGGATGAATTCCTGGTGCGGATGCTTGCGGCCGCCCTGCGGGGGCACCGACGCCTGCGTGCCCTCGAGGATCTTCAGCAGCGCCTGCTGCACGCCTTCGCCGGAGACGTCCCGGGTGATCGACGGGTTCTCGCTCTTGCGGGCGATCTTGTCGACCTCGTCGATGTAGATGATGCCGGTTTCCGCGCGCTTGACGTCGTAGTCCGCAGCCTGGATCAGTTTGAGCAGGATGTTCTCGACATCCTCACCGACGTAGCCGGCCTCGGTGAGGGCGGTGGCGTCCGCGATGGCGAACGGAACGTTCAGCATCTTCGCGAGCGTCTGCGCCAGATAGGTCTTGCCACAGCCGGTGGGGCCGAGCAGCAGGATGTTGGACTTCGCGAGTTCGACGGTCTCACCTCGCGCGTCGCGGGCCTTGTCACCGGCCTGGATGCGCTTGTAGTGGTTGTAGACCGCGACGGCGAGGGTCCGCTTCGCTGGGTCCTGGCCGATCACGTAGTTGTCGAGGAATTCGCGGATCTCGGCGGGCTTGGGAAGCTCGTCGAGCTTGACCTCGCTGGACTCGGCGAGTTCCTCCTCGATGATCTCGTTGCAGAGGTCGATGCACTCGTCGCAGATGTAGACGCCGGGGCCTGCAATGAGCTTCTTGACCTGCTTCTGGCTCTTTCCGCAGAACGAGCACTTGAGCAGATCTCCGCCGTCACCGATACGTGCCATCTGTCAGGTCCCCTACTTCCTAGTGTGCGTGCAACAGACCCCGAGACCGCCGACAGTGCCGGTCCGGCGAGCGCGCCTCGGTTCGACCGTACCCGGAGTTCACCACGCAGGTCGACCGGTTCTCCGCGTTTCGAAGGTCATATTTGTGCGGGGCGATGCATCTACGTTCCGCTGCGTATGGACCGGCCCGGCCCGGAAACCCCCGGTGACGGTGGTTCCGGACCGGGCCGTGCCGGTCACTTCTGTGCCGAGAGCTTGCGGTACTCGAGCACGTTGTCGATCAGGCCGTACTCGACGGCTTCGGCCGCGGTGAGGATCTTGTCGCGGTCGGTGTCCTTGCGGATCTGTTCGGGATCCTTGCCGGTGTGCTTGGCCAGCGTCGTCTCCATGAGGCGACGCATGCGCTCGATTTCGGCGGCCTGGATCTCGAGGTCGGAGACCTGGCCCTGGATGCCACCGGTCGCGGGCTGGTGGATGAGCACGCGGGCGTTCGGCAGTGCCAGACGCTTGCCGGGGGTGCCGGCGGCGAGCAGCACGGCCGCGGCCGAGGCGGCCTGGCCGAGGCACACGGTGGTGATGTCGGCGCGCACGTACTGCATGGTGTCGTAGATCGCCATCAGCGACGTGAACGAGCCACCCGGCGAGTTGATGTACATGGTGATGTCGCGGTCCGGGTCCAGGGACTCGAGCACCAGCAGCTGCGCCATGACGTCGTTGGCCGACGCGTCGTCGACCTGCACGCCGAGGAAGATGATGCGTTCCTCGAATAGCTTGTTGTACGGGTTGGATTCCTTGACGCCGTAGCTCGAGTGCTCGATGAACGACGGAAGGATGTAGCGCGAGGAGGGGCCGGCCGGTGCGGCTCCGCCCAGAGCGCGGGGATCGAAGAGGTTGGTCATCGCTTCTCCAAGAAGTTCGTGATGCGTGGGACGGATCGTCGGGGTCGGCCTAGTTGCCGGTGCCGCCGGCCTGGGTGGCCCGGGACACGACGTGGTCGACGAACCCGTACTCGAGCGCCTCGGCCGCGGTGAACCAGCGGTCACGGTCGGAGTCGGCGGTGATCTGCTCGACCGTCTGCCCCGTGTGCTCGGCGATGAGCTCGGCCATCTCCCGCTTGGTGTGCGCGAACTGCTCGGCCATGATCGCGATGTCGCTGGCCGTGCCACCGATGCCGGCCGACGGCTGGTGCATCATGATCCGCGCGTGCGGCAGGGCGTACCGCTTGCCCTTGGTGCCGGCCGACAAAAGGAACTGCCCCATCGAGGCGGCCAGGCCCATGCCGAACGTGGCGACGTCGCATTCGACGAACTTCATGGTGTCGTAGATCGCCATGCCGGCGGTCACCGAGCCACCCGGGGAGTTGATGTACAGGGAGATGTCGCGCGACGGATCCTCGGCCGCGAGCAGAAGGATCTGCGCGCACAGCTTGTTGGCGATGTCGTCGTCGACCTGGGTACCGAGGAAGATGATCCGTTCGCGGAGCAGGCGCTCGTAGACCGAGTCGCTGAGGTTCAGCCCAGCGGTGGCCGAGGTCATCGTCGGACCGATGGATGTCGCCGGATTCTGAGGAGTCACGGTACCTGCCTTCTCGTCAATCGTGGATTGCTGACACAGACACTAACGAAAGTGGGGCGGCACCGGATGCCCGGTGCCGCCCCAATTCGCTTACAGCGGAACGATCGCGCCTTCTACTCGGCGGACTCGTCGGCCGCGGCCTCGTCTTCGGCGCCCTCTTCGGCCTTCGAACCGAACATCGTCTCGGTGTCGACGGTCGCCCCGGTGGTGTCGGTGACGGTGGCCTGGTTCACGACGCTGCCGAGAGCCTTGCCGCGACGAACGTCGGCGAAGATCGCGCCGAGCTGGTTGGCCTGGCTGATCTGCTGGATGAACTGCTCCGGCGGAATGCCGTAGCGCTGCGCCTGGAAGAAGATGCGCTCGGTGAGCTCCTGCTGCTCGACCGTGGTGCCCTCGGCCTCGGCGATCGCATCCAGCAGCAGCTGGGTCTTGACGGAACGCTCGGCGGACTCACGAGCGTCCTTGTCGAACTCCTCGCGGCTCGAACCCTGCTCCGCGAGCAGCTCGTCGAGCTTGGACTCGTCGTGGTCGAGCGCGTGGATGGCGTCGTGCAGCGCGCTGTCGACCTCGGCCTGGACGACGGCCTCGGGCAGCGGAACCTCGACGGTCTCGAGCAGAGCCTCGAGGACCTTGTCGCGGATCTGGCCGGCCTGCTCGACCTGCTTGACACGCTCGACGCGCTCCCGCAGATCGGCCTTCAGCTCGTCGAGCGTGTCGAACTCGCTCGCGAGCTGAGCGAAATCGTCGTCCTCGGCGGGGAGCTCGCGCTCCTTGACCGAGTTCACCTTGACGGTGACGACGGCTTCCTTGTCCGCGAACTCACCGGCGACGAGCGTCGAGGTGAACTCCTTGGAGCCACCGGCCTCGAGACCGACGATGGCCTCGTCGAGGCCCTCGATGAGCTGGCCGGAGCCGACCTCGTGGGACAGACCCTCGGTCGCGGCCTCCGGGACGGCCTCGCCGTCGACGGTCGCAGACAGGTCGATGGAGACGAAGTCGCCGTCCTGCACGGCCCGCTCGACGCCCGTGAGGGTGCCGAAGCGCTGGCGCAGCGACAGGAGCTGCTCGGCGACGTCCTCGTCCTTGATCTCGACGGGATCGACCGTGACGGCGATACCGGAGAAGTCGGGGAGGGAGATCTCGGGACGGACGTCGACCTCGGCGGTGAACGCGATCTCGACGTTGTCCTCGATCTTGGTGAGCTCGATCTCGGGCTGGCCGATGACCTTGACGTCGTTGGCGGTCACGGCCTCGCTGTAGCGGGGGCCGATCGCGTCGTTGACGACCTGCTCGAGCACGGCGCCGCGGCCGACACGGGCCTCGAGGAGCTTGCGGGGAGCCTTGCCGGGACGGAAGCCGGGAAGGCGGATCTGGCCGGCGAGGGCCTTGAATGCGCGGTCGAAATCAGGCTGGAGCTCCTCGAAGGGCACCTCAACGTTGATACGGACTCGCGTCGGGCTGAGCTGCTCGACGGTGCTCTTCACGGACATGCTCCTTCTTGTGTCGTGCTCTTGTTTCGGTCGTTTCACCACAGGCGCCGATGCTCCGCCGCCGTCGTTCTGGTCGGGATGACAGGATTTGAACCTGCGACCCTCCGCTCCCAAAGCGGATGCGCTACCAAGCTGCGCCACATCCCGTTGTCCGACCGGCAACCAACAGACTGCCCGAGGACCCGCTGAGGAATCCTACGGCCCCCCGATTATGAATTCCAAAGCGAGGTTCGGTACAGTCTCATCCGGCAGCGACGGAGACGGCGATCCCGGCAGAAGTCGCTTGCTCGCGGGGATGTAGCTCAATGGTAGAGCCCCAGTCTTCCAAACTGGCTACGCGGGTTCGATTCCCGTCATCCCCTCCATGGGGCCTCACGCCCGTCACCGATCTCCGGTGGCGGGCGTGAGGCGTTTCCGGGATCGCCCCGGTCACCGTTTCGACTCGAAACGGTCATCGCAGCGATATCGAACGGGCTCGACCGGTGTCGGTATGAGAACGTTCCGATCATGAACGACGCTTCCGGCCGCCCCGCCGTGTCCCCCGAGCGGACGGCGTTGCGGTCGACGATCGTCGCCGTCGTCCTGCTCGACGCCTCCCCCGACTGGGACCGGGTCGGTGAGATCCTCGCCGGCGGCACCCTCGAGGCTCCTGCGTTCCGGCATCGCGTCGTCGATGTGCCGTTCGGCCTGGCCCCGCCGCGCTGGGCAGGCGAGAACGACTCGGACCTGCCGTGGCAGCTGGACCGGGTCACGCTGACGGCCCCGGCGACGTTCGACGACGTGCTCGAGTACGCCCGCACGACCGCTGCCGCGGCAGCCCCGGAGCAACCCCGGTGGGAGCTGACCCTGGTCGAAGGGCTTCTCGGTGGCCAGTCCGCTCTGCTGATCCGCATCCACCACGCGTACGCCGACGGCGCGGACGGCACCCACATCACCGCCCGCATCGTCGATCTCGAACGGAACCGGCCGGACCAACCGGAAGCGGAGCCGTCCCCCGGTCCGCCCGCCGCGGAAACCGCGGACGGTGTCGGCGACCGGGCGCTCAACTCGATCGGTTTCCTCGTCGAATCGGTGTCCGGGCTCGTGCAGAACCTGACGGCACCGTTTCGCCGGCTCGTGTCCTCGGGCGAACCGGAGAGGTCCGACGACCGCCGGCTCCTCGTCGTGGACGTGCCGATCGTCGAGCTGCGCGAGGCGGCGGCGCGCGCCCGCAGCACCCTGGACAGTGCGTTCCTGGCGGCGATACTGCTCGGGCTCGCCGACTACCGGTTCCGCCGCGGCACCGATGTCGACGAACTGAGCCTGGCGATGCCCCTGGCCGACACCGAGAACGGCGGAACCGGGATCAGCCTGTCCCGGGCGGACCTCCCGGTCCCCGCCGACGATCCGGGCCTGCTCATGCGGCTGCTCGACGAGTACGCCGGACCTGCCACCGAACCCGGCAGGCACCTCGCTCCCCCACCGAATCTGCTGCCGGCGGTGGTCGACGACCCGCTCGACCACGACGACGTGTTCGCCTGCACGGTGCCCGGGTCGCACGTGCCGCTGTACGTGGCCGGCGCGAAGATCGAGAAATACTACGGTTTCGGACCGACGCTCGGCTCGGCGTTCAACGTGACCCTGATGTCGTATCTGGACAACTGTTGTCTCGGATTCACCGTCGACACCGACGCGGTTCGCGACCCCGCCATGTTCGACGACTGCATCCGGGCGGGTCTGCGCGCGGTCCTCGAGAGCTGAGCCGTCGGTACGCTGGGGGTTGTACCTGAACGCACTGTCGGAAGGCCCCCGTCGTGGAACTCCTGCTCATCGTCCTCGCCGTCGGAGCGGTCGTGTACTTCGTCTCGCGTAGCCAGAAGAAGTCCGCCGGCCACGGCGCGGTCCGGCTCGACGACGCGAAAGCCGACGCCCGCCAGGCGATCGAGCGCCTCGGCGGTCAGATCTACAACCTGACCGGCACCGACAACGCCTCGAAGCAGGCACTCGCGGACGCGGCCGAGCGCTACACCGCCGCCGGTTCCCAGATCGAGCAGGCGCAGACACCCGCGCAGGCCAGGCTGGCGAAGCAGAGCGCCCTCGAAGGCCTTTACTACATCCGCGCCGCGCGCACCGCGATGGGCATGGACCCCGGACCGGAGATTCCGTCGCTCGACGGCCAGAAGTCGGCCGGTGCCGTCACCGAGGACCGGCAGATCGAATTCGAGGGCCGGCAGGTCGCCGCGTCGCCGTCGCCGTCGCCGCGGACACCGAACTACTACCCCGGGGGCCGGGTCGCGGGCCGTCCGGTGCCGGCGGGCTGGTACTCGGAACCGTGGTGGAAGCCGGCGCTCGTCGCGGGCGCGTGGGGCGTGGGATCGATGCTGTTGTTCTCGGCGATGTTCTCCGGCATGGCCGGGGTGCCCTACGACGCGCAGGCGTTCGAGAGCGGCGCGGGTGACGGTACCGCCGACACCGGTGATGCCGGCGATGCGGGCGGCGACGAGTTCGGTGGGGGTGACGAGTTCGGAGGCGGGGGCGACGGTTTCGACGGTGGATTCGACGGCGGTGGATTCGACGGCGGTGGATTCGACGGCGGCGGATTCGACGGCGGATTCTGACCTCCCCCTGACCCGCGAGAACGACGACCGCGCGCGGTTCGGGGACTTCCGCCCGCGATGATCGGGCTCGTCGGGCTCGTCGGCTCTGGCGAGGACCGGCGCGGTGCGCGATCGTCCGAGGATGGGCAGCGCCGGGCGGCGCATGGCGCAGACCGACTTCCTGACCTGGAGCATGGAACAGGATCCCGCACTGCGCTCGACGATCGTCGCTGTCATCGCACTCGACTCCGCGCCCGAGTGGGATCGCGTCGTCGCGATGATGGACCACGGCACCCGGGACGTGCCGCACTTCCGGCATCGTGTCCGGGTTCCGGGAAGTCGTCGGTGACCGTGCCGACGGACCGGTCGCGTGACGTTCAGGCGGGTTGACAGGTCGGGCACCAGAACAGGTTGCGCGCCTGCAGGACGGAGTGCAGGACGGGCGTGCCACACACGCGGCAGGGGTCGCCCGCGCGACGGTAGACGTAGGTGCGGGGCCGGTCCTTCGCGTACGCCGGTGCGCCGTGGTCGTGT
Organism: Rhodococcus phenolicus; assembly: GCF_001646785.1. Lineage (GTDB taxonomy): Bacteria > Actinomycetota > Actinomycetes > Mycobacteriales > Mycobacteriaceae > Rhodococcus > Rhodococcus phenolicus. The sequence goes on along the minus strand of NZ_LRRH01000011.1, from coordinate 105,668 downwards.
TCGGGTCGCACGACGTGCATGCGGCCCCGTTCCGTGCCGATCCGCATCAGTTCGACCAGATCGGCCCAGAGGACGTCGAACTCGCTGCGCGACAGATCTTTTCCGGGTCGTTGCGGGCTGATGCCGTGCCGGAACAGCACTTCCGCTCGATACACGTTGCCGACGCCCGCGATCACTGCCTGATTCATGAGCAGTGATCCGATCACGGTGCGGGACTTCGAGATCCGCGCCCAGGCGCGTTCGGGATCGGCATCGGCGCGCAGGGGGTCGGGCCCGAGCCTGACCTCGATCGCGTCGACCTCGTGGGGTCCGAGCACCTCGCACGCCGCCGGGCCGCGCAGGTCGCTGCCGTGCTCGACACCGATCATCCGCATCCGCACCTGCCCGACCGGTTCCGCGAGCGGCAGCGCGGATTCGGTGAATTCACCGTAGATCCCGAGGTGCACGTGTACCACCGCACCGGTCTCGTAGTGGTGGAACAGATGCTTGCCCCACGCTTCGGCGTGGGTCAGCACCCGGCCGTCGACGAGCGCGGCGCCGTCCGCGAAGCGGCCCTGCGGGCTCGACACCCGCACCGCTGCACCGGCGTAGTGCTGCTGGTGCAGGCGGGCGAGCCGATGGAGTATGTGTCCCTCGGGCACCGGGCTGTCGAACCTCCGGGCGTGTGCGTGGCTGTGTTCTAGGCGCCGGGAACGGCAGGGGCGACCCCGGACTTCTCGTACTCGGCGAGGATGTCGATACGACGCTGGTGCCGCTCCTCGTTCGACCACGCGGTCGCGAGGAACGCATCGACGATCGCGAGCGTCTCCTCGAGGCTGTGCATACGACCACCGATGCCGATGAGCTGCGCGTTGTTGTGCTCGCGGGCGAGCTTGGCGGTCTCGACACTCCACGCGAGCGCGCAGCGGGCGCCGGGCACCTTGTTCGCGGCGATCTGCTCGCCGTTGCCGCTGCCTCCGAGGACGATGCCGAGGCTGCCTTCGTCGGCGACGGTGCGGCGGGCCGCCTCGATGCAGAACGCCGGGTAGTCGTCCTGGGCGTCGTATTCGTGTGCGCCGCAGTCGACGGCTTCGTGACCGTTGGCGGTCAGGTGTTCGATGATCTCGTTCTTACGTTCGAAGCCGGCGTGGTCGGCACCCAGGTAAACGCGCATGGCTGCAGAGTCTAACGAGCGGGCTCCCCCGTCGACGAACCGCACGGAGCGCCGCCGGCACCGGGCCTGAAGGGTTGCCTAGCCTATCCAACCGATAGCGTGTCGGTTATGTACGGATCACAACGACGCCGCTCCACCCGGGCCCTCCTGGGGTCGGTCGCGGCGGTCACGGCACTGTTCCTCACGTCCTGCAGCGGTTCCGGCGACGACAGCATGGGCGACGACGCCTACACCGTCGAGCACGCCATGGGTTCGACCGTCGTCGACGGGACGCCCGAACGCATCGTCGTCATCGACTCGCCACACCTCGACGCGCTCGTCGCACTCGGCATCACCCCGGTCGGCGCGACCGAGTCCGGTGCGGCAGCGGGCTTCCCCGGCTATCTCGCGGACGAACTCGACGGCACGACCAGCGTCGGCCTCACCATGGAACCCGACCTCGAAGCCATCGCGAACCTGGCACCCGACCTGATCATCGGAGCGAAGGTCCGCCACGAGGCGCTCTACGAGCAGCTCTCGGCGATCGCGCCGACGGTGTTCTCGGAGAACTCCGGCACGGACTGGCAGGAACAGGCCGACATCACCGCGGCCGCGGTGAACCGCAGCGACGAGATGGACACGCTCCTCACCGCGGTGTCGGACCGGGCCGTCGAGGTCGGCGAGAAGGTCGGCGCGGACGGACGCACCGCGTCCATCGTGCGGTTCCGGCCCGAGAACTTCCGCCTCTACGGACCGAGCACGTTCTCCGGTTCGATCCTGACGCAGGTCGGTTTCGACCTCGGTCAGCGCGACTGGAACGAGTACTCGATGCTCGAGCTGAGCCCCGAGATGTTCCCGCAGATCGACGGCGACGTCGTGTTCTTCACGAACCCGTCCGGTGACCCGAACGTCGGCACCATGGCAACCGTGACCGGGCTGTGGGGTGCGCAGCCCGCGGTCGCGGCGGGCAACGTCCACGAGATGGAGGACGAAACCTGGATGGTCGGCATCGGTGTGGTCGGCGCGAATCTGATCCTCGACCAGATCGAATCCGCCCTGGCCTGACGAGTAGTCCCGGAAGACGGAACAGGACCGGGCAGTGCGGCGAGAGTGCCGCGCTGCCCGGTCCTGTTCGTCCGTGCCCGGTGTCCGCCGGGTCTAATCGAAGCTCGGGTCCTCGGTACGGGTGCGCTTGAGCTCGAAGAAGTGAGGGTAACCGGCGAGCGCGACCACGCCGTCCCACACCTTCCCGGCGTCCTCGCCGCGCGGGATCCGTGACAGCACCGGGCCGAAGAACGCGACACCGTTGACATGGATGGTGGGGGTGCCCACATCCGGGCCCACCGCGTCCATGCCGGCAGCGTGGCTCGCCCGCAGCGCCTCGTCGTGGGCGTCGGTGTCGGCGGCCGCCGCGAGCTCGGGGTCCAGTCCCAGATCGGCAAGCGCCTTGGTGATCACCGCCGGGAAGTCCTTGTTGCCCTCGTCGTGGATCTGGGTGCCCAGCGCCGTGTAGAGCGGCGAGAGGATCTCGTCGCCGTACTTCTGGGCAGCAGCGATCGCCACACGCACCGGACCCCACGCCGTCTTCATCAACTCCACGTACTCCGCGGGCAGGTCCCGGCCCTCGTTGAGCACCGCGAGACTCATCACGTGGAATCGCGCCTCGATGTCGCGCACTTCGGCGACCTCGAGGATCCAGCGGGAGGTGATCCAGCACCAGGGACAGAGCGGATCGAACCAGAAATCGGCAGTGTCCTTGGTGATCGCTTCACTCACGGGGTCCTCCTCGGGTTCGTGTCGTCGCCTGTCGACGGCACTCAACGCTGTCGACGACACAACGTCGCAGTCGGCCGGATTCTTCCCGAACCGCACCGGCCCCCGTGCGGCACGCCGTACGGTCGAGTCGAAACCGCACGACTCGTGACACGGGAGACTGCGATGCCCACCGAAGAAACGTTCGTGATCGTCGGAGCCGGACTGGCCGGCGCCAAGACCGCCGAGGAACTGCGCGCCCGCGATTTCGACGGGCACATCGTGCTGCTCGGCGCCGAGGAGCATCTGCCCTACGAACGACCGCCGCTGTCGAAGGAGTACTTCGCGGGCGACAAGCGACTGCTGGACTTCACCGTCCAGCGCGGCGACTGGTACCGCGACCACCGTGTCGAACTGCGCCTGGGCACCAGCGTCACGGCACTCGATCCGGCCGCGCACACGGTGACACTGCCGGACGACTCGACGCTGCACTACGACAAGCTGGCACTCGCGACCGGCTCGCGGCCCCGGCTCATTCCGTTGCCGGGCGCCGACGCCGCGGGTGTGCACGTGCTGCGCACCGTCGACGACGCCGACGCGCTGCTGACCGTGGTGCGGGCGGAGGGTGCCCGCCTCGTGATCGTCGGTGCCGGCTGGATCGGGCTCGAGGTCGCCGCGAACGCCCGGGGACACGGCGCCGACGTGACGGTTCTCGAGACGGCCGACCAGCCGCTGCAGGCCGCGCTCGGCCCCGAGATCGGGGCCGTATTCGCAGACCTGCACCGCGCGCACGGCGTCGACCTTCGGGTGCGGACGTCGGTCGAGGAGATCGTCGTCGAATCCGGTCGTGCAACCGGGGTCCGTCTCGGCGACGGCAGCGTCGTGACCGCGGACGCGGTGCTGCTCGCCGTCGGTGCGGCGCCGAACATCGAGATCGCGAGGGCGGCGGGCCTCGCCGTCGACGGAGGGGTGCTCGTCGACAGCGCGCTGACCACCAGCGACCCGGACATCGTTGCTGTCGGTGACATCGCCGAGGCCGAACATCCGGTGCTGGGCGGGCGGATCCGCGTCGAGCACTGGGCGAACGCCCTGAACCAGCCGGCGGTCGCGGCGGCGACGATGCTGGGCCGTCCGGCCTCCTACAACCGACTCCCCTACTTCTTCACCGACCAGTACGACCTGGGCATGGAGTACGTGGGGTACGCGCCGCGCGACGCGCGGGTCGTGACCCGCGGCGACGTCGCAGGCCTGCAGTTCCTCGCGTTCTGGCTCGATTCCGGCAACCGGGTGCGAGCCGGGATGAACGTGAACATCTGGGATGCCGGTGACGACATCCGCGCGCTGCTCGCCTCGGGCGCCGCGGTGGATCCGGCGCGGCTCGCCGACCCGAGCATCGCTCCGGCCGATCTCACAGCGTGAGCTTCGCCGCCGGCAGCGGGTCCGTCCGGTTCACCGTGCCCGCACATGATGGGATTGGACCGTCGCAACCCGTCGTGAGAAGGAGATCTCCGTGGCACCACCGAATCTGACCCGTGAGCAGGCTGCCGAACGGGCCGCGATCCTGGCGGTCGACAACTACCGCATCGAACTCGACCTCACCGACGGTGCGGGTGCACCCGGCACCACCACGTTCCGGTCGATCACGACGGTCACCTTCGGCGCCACCGCGGGCGCGTCGACATTCATCGATCTGATCGCGCAGACGGTGCACTCGGCGACGCTCAACGGCACCCCCGTCGACGTCTCCGGCTACACCGAGGACACCGGTCTCGCACTGTCCGGTCTGGCCGAACGCAACGAACTCGTCGTCGACGCGGACTGCCTGTACACGAACACCGGTGAGGGCCTGCACCGGTTCGTCGACCCGACCGACGACTCGGTGTACCTGTACTCGCAGTTCGAGACGGCCGACGCCAAGCGCATGTTCGCGTGCTTCGACCAGCCGGACCTGAAGGCCACCTTCGACATCTCGGTCACCGCACCGGTCGAGTGGGCGGTCGTCTCCAACGCCGAGACGGTACAGACCGTCGCGGCCATGCCCGGCAAGCACATCTTCCGCACGACGCCGCGGATGAGCACGTACCTGGTGGCCCTGATCGCGGGCCCGTACTCGGTGTGGACCGACTCGTACACCGACGAGCACGGCACCATCCCGCTGGGCATCTACTGCCGCGCGTCGCTCGGCGAGTTCATGGACGCCGACCGGCTGTTCACGGAGACGAAGCAGGGCTTCGACTTCTACCACCGCAACTTCGGGGTGCCCTACGCGTTCGGCAAGTACGACCAGCTGTTCGTGCCGGAGTTCAACGCGGGCGCGATGGAGAACGCCGGTGCCGTCACGTTCCTCGAGGACTACGTGTTCCGGTCCAAGGTGACCCGCGCGTCGTACGAGCGGCGCGCCGAGACCGTGCTGCACGAGATGGCGCACATGTGGTTCGGCGACCTCGTCACGATGCGCTGGTGGGACGATCTGTGGCTCAACGAGTCGTTCGCGACGTTCGCGTCGGTGCTGTGCCAGTCCCGCGCGACCGAGTACACGAATGCGTGGACGACGTTCGCGAACGTCGAGAAGTCGTGGGCGTACCGGCAGGACCAGCTCCCGTCGACGCATCCCATCGCGGCGGACATCCCCGACCTGGCGGCCGTGGAGGTCAACTTCGACGGCATCACCTATGCGAAGGGCGCGTCGGTGCTCAAGCAGCTCGTCGCCTATGTCGGTGAGGAGCCGTTCCTGGCGGGCCTGCGCGACTACTTCCGCGACCACGCCTACGACAACGCCACCTTCGACGACCTGCTCGCCGCGCTCGAGAAGGCGTCGGGTCGCGACCTGTCCGGGTGGGGCGCGCAGTGGCTCAAGACGACGGGCCTGAACATCCTGCGCCCCGACTTCGAGGTCGACGACGACGGAAAGTTCACGCGGTTCGCGGTCGTGCAGGAAGGCGCGCAGCCGGGTGCGGGCGAGTTCCGGGTTCACCGGCTGGCGATCGGCGTGTACGACGACGACGGCTCCGGGAAGCTGCTGCGCACCCACCGGGTCGAGATCGACATCGACGCCGCCGCCCGCACCGAGGTACCGGAACTGGTCGGCGTGCCGCGCGGGCGGTTCGTGCTCGTCAACGACGACGACCTGACGTACTGCTCGGTTCGGCTCGACGAGCAGTCGCTGCGCACGGTGATCGAGCGGGTCGGCGACATCGCCGAGCCGCTGCCTCGCACGCTCGTGTGGTCGGCGGCGTGGGAGATGACGCGGCAGGCCGAGCTCAAGGCCCGTGATTTCGCCGCGCTGGTGCAGCGCGGGATCGCCGCCGAAACCGAAGTGGGTGTCGTGCAGCGGCTGCTGATGCAGGCCCACACGGCACTGGGCAGCTACGCGGATCCGGCGTGGGCGGACGGCCAGGGCTGGCCGGACCACGCGAACCGTCTGCTGGAGCTGGCCCGCGACGCCGAGCCGGGTTCCGATCATCAGCTCGCGTTCGTCAACGCTCTGACCTCGGCGCAGTTGTCGCCGTGGCACACCGAGGTGCTCACCGAGCTGCTCGCCGCCGATCCGTCGACGGTGGGGCTGCCGGGGCTGGTCGTGGACACGGATCTGCGGTGGCGGGTCGTGCAGGCCCTGGCTGCAGCCGGGGAAATCGACGCCGACGGTGTCGAGTCGCCGGTGATCGACGCGGAGGCCGAGCGCGATCCGACGGCGGCCGGGGCCCGGCAGGCGGCGGCCGCCCGGGCGGCACGCCCGCAGTCGGCGGTCAAGGAGCAGGTGTGGGAGACGGTGATCGGCGACGACTCGGTCGCGAACATCACCGCCCGCGCGATCATCGCCGGGTTCGCACCGGCCGGCCAGGGCGACCTGCTCGAGCCGTATGTGGCGCGGTACTTCGCGGATGTCCCGGGGGTGTGGGAGCGCCGGTCGAGCGAGGTCGCGCAGACCGTCGTGGTCGGTCTGTACCCGGCGTGGTCGATCTCGGAGGCGTCGGTCGCGGCCGCGGACGACTTCCTCACCGGTGATCTGCCGCCCGCGCTGCGCCGGCTCGTCGTCGAGGGGCGCGCCGGCATCGTCCGGTCGCTGAAGGCACGCACCTTCGACGCCTCCTGAAACGGGTGAGGGGAACCTTCGGCCGGTTGACCAGGCCGAAGGTTCCCCTCACCGGGAAGCGCCGAAAATCAGGGCGCGACGATCGCGTTGCCGATGACGCGAATTGCGCTGACCAGGCCGTCGAGAAGCTGACCCTGGCCGAAGGACGCGACCGCGGCGGTCACGCCGAGCTGCGCGACCCGATCGGTCACGCGGTCCGCGACGTCGATGCCGCTGCGGATCTGGATCGACCGCTGGTTCGGGTAGACGGCGATGAGCACGGAACGCGCCGCCTCCGGCGTGTGCGGGAAGACGGTGTCGGTGTCCGACGCCGGGTCCACCGCATCCGCGATGTAGACGTTGAACCGCACCTTGGTGGCACGGGTGGCGTCGGTGAGCGCGTCGTCGAGCGCGACGAGGTCCCACTTGGCGAACGGCGGGTTCTCGTCGAACGGCCGGCCGAGCGGGATGGCCCGGGAGATGCGTCCGCTCGCCGTCAGCGCGGCGGCGTACGGCAGGTTCTCCGGCGCGATCGCCGGGGCGTGGATCACGTCACCACTTACCACTTGCGGTACCTCCGATCAGTTCCGTCGCCGAACCGGCGTGTCCGTGCCCACCGTGGTGTCCGTGCCCGGTCACCTCGTCGACAGCGCTCCACAACACCGGCTCGTGTTCCCACTTGTCGCCGAGCTTGTACTCGGCCGGATCCGGGGCCGTGTACTTCGGCCCGATGTAGCCCAGCCCCGCGACGACGAGGATCACCAGCAACGGGATGCCCACGAATATGAGGGTTGTCTCGAGAATGCTCACACCGCAAACGGTAGCCCAGGCGGTACCATCCCGGCGCACTTGGCCCGAGATGTGCACGATGCGCTCAGGCTGCGCCCTCCCCCAGATACGGCAACCAGGTCGGATGCAGCTCCTGCAGGGTCGCCAGCAGACGCCAGTGCCTGCCCTTCGGCGGCACGAGTGCGGCCCGCAGCGTCCAGCCCAGTTCGCCGAGCAACCGGTCGGCCTTCTTGTGGTTGCACGACGCACAGCAGGCCACGCAGTTCTCCCACGAATGCTCCCCGCCGCGGCTGCGGGGGACCACGTGATCGATGGTTTCGGCCTTGGCACCGCAGTAGGCGCACCGGTTGCCGTCACGGTGCATGAGCGCGGCCCGGGTCATCGGTACCCTCGCGTGGTAGGGCACCCGGACGAACGTCCGCAACCGGATCACCGACGGGAGCTGCACGGATCGTTCCGCCGAGTGCACGACCGGCGCCAGCGGGTCCTCGTGGACGGTGTCGGCTTTGCCGCAGGTCATGAGCACCACCGCGCGCCGCGCCGGCAGCGCGGTCAACGGTTCGTAGGTAGCGTTGAGCAGCAGCACCCGCAGCCCGAACCAGTCCGGTACGACACCCGGGTCGCGTACGACACGCAGAGTGTTGGCCCCCGGCACCCCGTCGAGGGTGTCCGTGGGCGGGAGTTGTCGATGTGAGCTGCTGCGGTGCTTCATGCGACCTCCGGAAGACTGGCAATAGTGCACCACGGATGCAGCCACATCGCACCCCGAATTCGCCGACGGATCGTGGTCGCCGCGGTGAACATCCGGTACCGCCCCGGCGGCGGCCCCGTGACGGAACCGGGCACAATGGGCGGCGAGAGGGAATGGTGAGCAACGATGAGTGACGAGCAGACCTTCTACGACGCCGTCGGCGGAGCCGAGACGTTTCGGAAGATCACCGCGCGCTTCTACGAAGAGGTCGCCCGGGACGAGGTCGTCCGGCCCCTGTATCCGGAGGAGGATCTGGGCCCGGCGGAGCGCCGCATGCGCATGTTCCTCGAACAGTACTGGGGTGGTCCCCGTACCTACTCCGACGAGCGAGGGCATCCGCGGCTGCGGATGCGCCATCACCCGTTCCGGATCGGCCCGACCGAGCGCGACGCGTGGCTGCGCTGCATGCACATCGCGATCGCCTCGATCGACGATGTCACGCTCGATGCCGCGCACCGCCGCCAGCTGCTCGACTACATGGACATGGCTGCCGATTCGATGATGAATTCGCCGATCTGACGACCGCGGTCGTGCGGGTCCTTGCCGAGGCGGATGGGCGCCGCGGCTGACGACCTCGTGTTCCACATCTCGTGGCGTCCCATCTCCTTCCGCACGCGGCCACGAGTTTTGACACGATGTTCCCGTGTCCCGGCCGCACAGCTACTCGCCCCCGGCACCCCCCGCACCGGTGCCGTGGTGGCGTGACGCCGTCTTCTATCAGATCTATCCGCGGTCGTTCGCGGACGCGAACGGCGACGGCATCGGCGACCTCACCGGCATCCGCGACCGCCTCGGCTACATCGAACTGCTCGGCGTCGACGCAATCTGGCTGAACCCGGTGATGCGGTCCCCGATGGCCGATCACGGCTACGACGTGTCCGATCCCCGCGACATCGACCCGCTCTTCGGCGACCTCGACGTCCTCGGTGAACTGGTCCGGGAGGCACATGTCCGCGGGATCCGCGTGGTGATGGATCTGGTGCCGAACCACACCAGCACGGCGCACCCGTGGTTCGTCGCCGCACTCGCCGCCGCACCGGGCAGCCGCGAACGCGCCCGCTACCACTTCCGGGACGGCCGCGGACCCGACGGCGACGAACCGCCCAACAACTGGCCGAGCATCTTCGGTGGTTCCGCCTGGACCCGGATCACCGGACCCGACGGTCGCCCCGGCCAGTGGTATCTGCACCTGTTCGCTCCCGAGCAACCGGACCTGAACTGGTCGAACGACGAGGTTTTCGACGATCTGGAACACACGTTGCGATTCTGGCTCGATCGCGGCGTCGACGGCTTCCGCATCGACGTCGCGCACGGCATGGCCAAACCCGACGGCCTGCCCGACCACCACGGGTGGCAGTCGAACAAGCTGCTCTCGCACTTCGACACCGACCCGCGGTTCAACGACCCGAACGTGCACGATATCCACCGGCGGATCCGGAAGGTCCTCGACGAATACCCGCACGCCGTGGCGATCGGCGAGATCTGGGTGCACGATCCTCATCGATTCGCGGAGTATCTGCGCCCGGACGAACTGCACCTCGGATTCGACTTCCACCTCGCGCTGACCGGATGGGACGCCACCGCGATCCGGGACGCGATCGACGGTTCGCTCGCCGCGGTCGCTCCGGTGCACGGGACCCCGACCTGGACGCTGTCCAATCACGACGTCCCGCGGGAGGTCACCCGGTTCGGGGGCGGGCCGGCCGGGACGGCGCGCGCCCGGGCGATGATCCTCGTCGAATTGGCGCTCCCCGGGGCGGTGTTCGTCTACAACGGTGCCGAACTCGGGCTCGCCGACGTCGACCTGCCCGACGATGCACTGCAGGATCCGGTGTGGAAACGGTCCGGGTACACCGACCGTGGTCGCGACGGCTGCCGGGTCCCGCTGCCGTGGCAGGGCGACCACCCGCCGTTCGGGTTCACCGCGGCGGCGCGGGCCTGGCTACCGCAGCCGGAGTGCTGGGCGGCGCTGACCGCCGAACGTCAGCTCGAGGACGTGACGTCGATGCTGTCGCTGTACCGCTCGGCACTCGAGTTGCGCCGGCGGCGGCCGGAGTTCTCCGGCGGCATCGACTGGTACGGAAGCCCACCCGGGTGCCTGGCGTTCCGGCGGCGCGGCGGCCTGACGTGCGCGCTCAACACCACCGACGTTCCGGTGCCGCTGCCGCCGGGCGCTGTGCTGCTCGCCAGTGCCCCGGGCGCGGAGACCCAGTTGCCCCCGAACAGCGCCGTCTGGCTGCTGTGAGACCACGGGACACGGTGGGTCACAGGACATTCAGACCGATCCCCCCGCTGCGGCGCAGGTACACCGAACCGTAACGGGCATCGAGCCGCAGCCAGGTCGCGGTGGCCCGTACCCGGACCACCTCGGCGGGGTCGATACCCGCGAGATCGATGTCGGCGGTCGCGCCGGCCGCCCTGCCGGTGGGCACGAATCCCATGCCGTTGAGCGCGAACACCATGCGCATGGGCACCCCGACGGTGGTGCCGCCGCCCGAGACCTCGAGAACCTCCTGCGCGAGCAACGACACCGGTGGTCCCTGCGCACCCTGCTCCCGTGTCACCGCGACACCGCGCTGCGCGAGATCGACGAGCACGCGAGCCGGGACGTCGTCGACGTGCACGTACCCCGCTTCGGGGGGCAGAGACCCCCGCCACGCCGAATCGACGGCCCAGCCCGGGTCGATGCCCTCCCCCGCGCCGGGCTCGGTCAGCGCCGCGCGCAGTCCGTCCGCGGCCACGCACGTGTCCGCCGGAGTGACGGCGCCGGGCAGCACCCGCACGGCCAGCGCGTCGAAGCCGGTGCGCACCCACGCCGCGAGCAGCCCGTCGCGGCGCCGGTGCAGCCGCACCACCGCCGCCTCGTCGAGGTGCAGCGCCCGGCCGAGGAAGGTCGTGAGGTCCGCGCGGTCGCGTGCGTCGGGGATGTGCACCTGCCGTTCGGCGCGTGCCGGGTCAGTCACGACGCCACCGCTGCAGGAACTCGCGCTCGGCGGCGGTGAGCCGCCGCAGTCGCTGGGTGTCGATGTCGAACGCGGCGATCTGCGTCGAGGCGACGATCGAGGGCGGGGTGTCGACGGGGGCGCCGCCGGGCCGCACCTCGTAACCGATGGTGAAGTCGACCGCGCGCACCTGCTCGGTCCACATGACCACGTCCAGCGGGCTGTCCTCGTGCCGCAACTGGCCGCGGTACCGCACGTGCAGGTCGGCGATCACCGCGCCGTCGCGCAGGTTCACGGTGGGCCGGCCGTCGGCGAACAGCCACGGGATGCGGGCCTCCTCGAGCAGGGTCACCATCCGCGCGTGATTGACGTGCTGGAAGGCGTCCATGTCGGACCAGCGCACCACCACCTCGGTCCGGAACCCGAACTGCTCCGCCGCATCCTTCACGTGCTACCTCCGATCGGGTGCACCCGCGCGCACCATGGTCCTGATCTGCCGTGCCGCCACCAGCAGGGTGGCCAGGTCCAGGCTTCCAGACGCGAAGATCTCCTCGAGCGCCGCCCTCGCGCGCACGAGCCGGGACCCGTTCGACAGTTCCCAGTCCTCGATCATCTCCACGCTGGTCTCCTCCGGTTCGGCGCCGGCGAGCACGTCGAGGGTCAGCGCCCGCAACGATCCGTAGAGTTCGTCGCGCAGCGCGAGCCGCGCGAGCGAATGCCAGCGGTCGCCCCGATCGAGTTCGGACACCGCCGACAGGAGCCGGTCGACACCGAGATGGGCGTCCATCGCGTAGTACAGCTCGGCGACGACGTCCTCGTCGCATTCGACGATGTCGGCGATGTCGATGACATCGAGGAGCGGGAACTGGTCGAGCAGCCGGAACACCTCTTCGGTGAGGGCCCGCGGGGCGCCGCGGGAGAGCAGCGGTTCCATCCGATCGCCCAGGTCCTCGCGGTGGTGGCCGCGCATCCAGTCCCCCACCCGCGGGGCCAGCTGTGCGAACGTCGACCGGTAGCGGCTGATCTCGGCGCCGACGGCCAGCGGCTGCGGGCGGTTCGACAGCAGCCACCGCGACGCCCGGTCCAGGACCCGGTTGGTTTCGAGCAGCAGATCGTCGGCGAGGTCGGTGGGGATGTCGGCGCCACGGATGCGCGCCCACACCTGCGGCAACCCGAAGATCTCGGTGACCGCCGCGTACGCGCGGATCGCGTCCGTGCTCGACGCGCCGGCGTCCTCGCTCAGCCGGTACACGTAGCTGATGCCGCCGTTGTCGACGGTCTCGTTCGCGAGGATCGTCGCGACGATCTGCCGGCGCAGCGGATGTGCCTTGATGCCGGTCGCGAACCGCTGCCGCAACGGTTCGGGGAAGTAGCCGGGCAGTCGCCCGGCGAACGTGTCGCTGTCGGGCAGGTCGGTGTCGAGCAGGTCGTCGACGAGGGCGAGTTTGACATGGGCGAGCAGGGTGCACAGTTCCGGTGAGGACAGCCCTTCCCCGGCCTCGAGCCGCAGGTCGATCTCCTCGTTGTCCGGCAGCGCCTCGAGTGCCCGGTCGAGACCACGTTCGGCGACGAGGGCGTTGAGCTGGCGCTGGTGCACACCGAGCAGCGCGGGCGCCGAGGCGCGGGAGACACCGAGCACCCCGTTCTGGGCGATGTTGTCGGCGAGCACGAGCCGCGCGACGTCGTCGGTCATCGATTCGAGAAGCGGATTGCGTTCGGACTCGGGCAGTTTCCCGGCGGCGACCATCGAGTCGAGCAGGATCTTGATGTTGACCTCGTGGTCGGAGCAGTCCACTCCGGCGGAGTTGTCGATCGCGTCGGTGTTGATCTTGCCGCCGGCGCGCGCGTATTCGATGCGGCCGCGGGGCGTCACGCCGAGGTTGCCGCCTTCCCCCACCACCCGCGCGCGGATCTCGTCGCCGTCGATGCGGACCGCGTCGTTGCTCTTGTCGCCGACATCGGGATGCGTTTCCGTGCTTGCCTTGACGTAGGTGCCGATACCGCCGTTCCACAGCAGGTCGACGGGGGCACGCAGGATCGCACGGATCAGTTCGGGTGGAGGCAGTTCGGTGACCTCGTCGGGCAGCCCCAGCACCGCCCGCGCCTGGGGAGCCAACGGAATCGACTTGCGGGTGCGCTCCCACACACCGCCCCCGGCACCGATCAGCGCGGGCTCGTAGTCGGCCCAGGAGGATCGCGGCAGGTCGAACAGCCGCCGGCGTTCGAGGTAGGAGCGGGCGGCATCGGGGTCCGGGTCGAGGAAGACGTGCCGGTGATCGAACGCGGCGACGAGCCGGATGTGTTCGCTGAGCAGCATCCCGTTGCCGAACACGTCGCCGCTCATGTCACCGATGCCGACGACCGTGAAGTCCCGGGTCTGCGTGTCGACGCCGAATTCGGCGAAGTGCCGTTTGACGCTCTCCCACGCCCCGCGCGCGGTGATGCCCATCTCCTTGTGGTCGTACCCGGCCGAGCCGCCCGAGGCGAATGCGTCGTCGAGCCAGAAACCGTGTTCGCGCGCAACCGCGTTGGCGAGGTCGGAGAACGACGCGGTGCCCTTGTCCGCGGCGACGACGAGGTAGGTGTCGTCACCGTCCCGGCGCACCACCCGCGCGGGCGGGACGGCCGCCCTGGTGGCCCGGTCCAGGTTGTCGGTGACCTCGAGCATGCCGGCGACGAACCGGCGATAGCAGCGCTCCCCCTGCTCGCGGACGGCGACGCGGTCGACGGCGGCGTCTCCGGTCGGTGCGACGGGCTTCTTCACGACGAACCCGCCCTTCGCACCGACCGGCACGATGACCGCGTTCTTGACGGCCTGCGCTTTGGCGAGGCCGAGGATCTCGGTGCGGTAGTCCTCCCGGCGGTCGGACCAGCGCAGCCCGCCGCGCGCCACCGGGCCGAACCGCAGGTGTACGCCCTCGACTTCGGGCGCGTAGACGAACATCTCGAATTTCGGTCGCGGCCTGGGTAATTCGTCGATATCGGTGGGGTCGAGCTTGAAGGTCAGGACACGTCCTGCGGCGTCCCGGTCGTCGACCGGAACGAAGTAGTTGGTGCGCAGCGTGGCCCGGATCAGGGCGAACAGTCCGCGCAGGACACGGTCGGCGTCGAGCCCCGCGACGGCGTCGATCGCCCGGGTGAGCGCGGCGACGAGATCCCGTTCCCGCGCGGCCGCGACCGCCGGGCTCAGTTCGGGGTCGAACATCGTCTCGAACAGTTCGACGAACAGGCCGGTGGTCTCCGGCGCGGCGAGCAGCACTCCGGCGATGCGATATTCGCTGTAGGGGAAGCCCGCCTGCTTCAGGTATTTGGCGTAGGCGCGCAGCATCGCGGCCCGGCGCCACGTCAACCCGGCGCGCAGCACCAGCTCGTTGAACCGGTCGCTGTCGACCGACCCGTGCCACACCGCCGCGAACGCATCGGTGAAGCGCTGCGGCACCGACGATTCCGGATCCACGTCGACCGGCAGGTCGAGTCCGAAATCGTAGATCCAGCAGCTCATCCGGTCGGCACGGATGATCTGGTAAGGCCGTTCGTCGACGACGTCGACGCCGAGGCTCTGCAGCGCCGGCAGCACCCGGCTCAGGGTGATGCCCTCACTGCCGATGTAGAGCGCGAAACGCCACCGGCGCGGGGCGGCGCGGTCGGGACGGTACAGCAGCATGTCGATCGAGTCGGCACGCAGCGACTCGAGGCGCGCCACGTCGGCGAGCGCGTGCGCCGGGCCGAAGTCCTCCTTGTACCCGTCGGGCAGCACGTCCGCGTAGCGCTGCACCAGCGCCGGGTCGACGGTCGGGTCGCCCGCGGCGATCTCGGCGAGCCGGTCGTCCCAGCTGCGGCTGGCCTCGGCGAGCAAACCCTGGATGCGCAGCCGTTCGGCCTCGGAGGTGTCGACCCGGACCGGGGGTGCACCGTCCGCCGACCGGATGGTCACGTGCAGCAACGCGAGGTCACCCTCGGTGACGCGGGCGGTGTAATCGATTGTGCCCCCGCCGTATTCGTGCATGAGTATCTGCTGCATGGCGGTGCGGACGCGGGTGGTGTAGCGGTCGCGCGGCAGGTACACCAGGCACGAGACGTAGCGGCCGAACGGGTCGACGCGCACGAACAGCCGCACCTGGCGACGCATGCCCACGACCGAGGACACCGTGTCGTACAGGGTGTCGGAGTTCATCGAGAACAGCTCGATCCGCGGCATCGACTGGATGATCTCGAGCATCGCCTGCCCGGTGAACGAGGACATGGGCACCCCGGCCCGCGCGATGGCGCCGCGGACCCGGCGCGACAGCATGGGGATGTCGAGAACGTTCTCGTGCAGCGCGGTGACCGTGAGCACCCCGAGGAACCGGTGCTCACCGACGATGTGGCCCCCGTCGTCGAGGATCGCCACGTCCACGAAGTACGGGTACACCGACCGATGCACGGTCGCGGGGAGCGAGCCCTGGGTGAGCACCAGCACCGGACGGTCCGCCGGTTCCGCGACGGCCGGCAGATCGATCGGATCGTGCGTGGTCTCGTCGCGGAGCACCCCGAGGCCGCTGCCCGGCACCGGGTGGGCACGGCGGGCACCGTGCTCGTCCGGCGCACCCAGGTCGTACTGCCGATATCCGAGGAGGGTGTAGTTGCCCTGCGCCAGCCAGCGCAGCAGCGCCGCCGTCTCGGTCAGCTCCTCGGCGGTGCGGGCTCCCGGCGGGTCGGTGGCGAGGGCGTCGAGGTCCGCTCCGAGCGCGCGCCCCCTGGCCTGCATCGCCTCGGTGTCCAGCCCCACCCGGCGGACATCGGCGAGCACCACGGGCAGCTCCGTGTCCACGGCGTCGAGCGCCGAGTCGGTGGTCGTGGGATGCAACTGCACATGCATCCACGATTCGGCGGTCGCGTCGTCGCTCGCCGGGTCCGCGGTCAGTGCGACCAGCTCACCCGACGGTCCGCGCCGCGCCCCGAAGATCGGGTGGACCAGGTCGCCGACGGTGACCCCGAGCCGGTCCAGCAGTGCCGTCACCGACTCCACCAGCAACGGCATGTCGTCGGTGACGATCTGCACGGCCGGTCCGACGCCGTCTCGCCGTCCGGCCCGGTGGACGTGTGTGACGGCGGTGCCGGCGGGACGTTGCCGCCCCAGCGCGAGATGCGCCGCCGCCGCGCGGTCCTGATCGGCGATGCCGCCGTCACCGCGTCGATAGGCCCGTTCCAGCACTTCGAGATCCGACGAAACACCCTGCGATGCAGGCGACTCGGCCATGACCACCCTCCTCACGCGGATCCACCCGCACGAATGCGAACGCCGCGGACGGGCCCGAGGTCGAGCCTATCCGCGGCGTGGCGCGACAGCAGCCGAACCGATCTCCGGCCGGAAGCGAAACGGACTCAGCCGACCGGTACCGCCAGATACTCACCGAGCATCCGGCGTTCGTCGTCGGAGAGAGGACGCGCGGTGTCGGTCACCGGGTCGAACCCGACCAGCACCGCGTCGCCGACACCGCACACGTTGCCGTCCACGTCGGTGATGGTGTGCCGGAGCGTGTACGACGTGGTGCCGAGCCGGATCACCGTCAACGTGACGGTGATCGGACCCGACTCGTCCTTGACCGGCCGCAGGAACTCCACGTCGGTCCTGCGAACCACCACCGGGGCCGGCTCGAAGCCGCCGGAGCGCATGAACTTGACCCGCGCCTCCTGCATGTACTCGACGAACTTGGTGTTGTTCACGTGACCGAGCCGATCGGAATCGGCCCAGCGCACCTCGAGTTCACAGGAGAACGCCTTGCTGCCTCGATCAGTCACGGGTGAGCTTCCGGTGCGTGACCCGGTGTGGGCGGGCCGCTTCGGCACCGAGACGGTCGATCTTGTTCGCCTCGTACGCCTCGAAGTTGCCCTCGAACCAGAACCACTGGCCCTCCTCGACGTTGCCCTCCCACGCGAGGATGTGCGTGCAGGTGCGGTCCAGGAACCAGCGGTCGTGGGAGATCACGACGGCGCAGCCGGGGAACTGCTGCAGCGCGTTCTCCAGCGAGCTCAGGGTCTCGACGTCGAGGTCGTTGGTCGGCTCGTCGAGCAGGATCAGGTTGCCGCCCTCCTTGAGGGTCAGCGCCAGGTTGAGGCGGTTGCGCTCACCACCGGAGAGCACCTCCGACGGCTTCTGCTGATCCGGGCCCTTGAACCCGAAGGCCGACACGTACGCGCGCGACGGCATCTCGTTCTGGCCGACCTCGATGAAGTCGAGACCGTCCGAGACGACCTCCCACACGGTCTTCTTCGGGTCGATGTTCGCGCGGGTCTGGTCGACGTAGCTGAGCTTGACGGTGTCGCCGACCTTGACGGTGCCCGAATCGGGCTCCTCGAGTCCGACGATCGTCTTGAACAGGGTGGTCTTACCGACACCGTTGGGGCCGATCACGCCGACGATGCCGTTGCGCGGCAGGGTGAACGACAGGTCCTTGATGAGAACGCGGCCGTCGAAGCCCTTGTCGAGGTTCTTGACCTCGACGACGACGTTGCCCAGACGCGGCGGCGTCGGGATCTGGATCTCCTCGAAGTCGAGCTTGCGGTGCTTCTCGGCTTCGGCGGCCATCTCCTCGTAGCGGGCCAGACGCGCCTTGTTCTTGGTCTGCCGGGCCTTCGCGCCGGACCGGACCCACTCGAGCTCCTCCTTGAGGCGCTTCTGCAGCTTCTGGTCCTTCTTGCCCTGCACCTCGAGACGCTCGGCCTTCTTCTCCAGGTAGGTGGAGTAGTTGCCCTCGTATGGGTGCAGCTTGCCGCGGTCGACCTCACAGATCCATTGCGCGACGTGATCGAGGAAGTACCGGTCGTGGGTGACGGCCAGCACCGCGCCCGGGTAGGACGCGAGGAACTGCTCGAGCCACAGCACCGACTCGGCGTCCAGGTGGTTGGTGGGCTCGTCGAGCAGCAGCAGGTCGGGCTTGCTCAACAGCAGCTTGCACAGCGCGACACGGCGGCGCTCACCACCGGAGAGGTGGGTGACCGGCTCGTCCGGCGGCGGGCAGCGCAGCGCGTCCATCGCCTGCTCGAGCTGCGAGTCGATGTCCCACGCGTTGGCGTGGTCGAGCTCCTCCTGGAGCTTGCCCATCTCCTCCATCAGCTCGTCCGAGTAGTCGGTCGCCATGAGCTCGGCGATCTCGTTGAACCGGTCCAGTTTGACCTTGATCTCGCCGAGGCCCTCCTCGACGTTGCCGCGGACCGTCTTCTCCTCGTTGAGCGGAGGTTCCTGCAGCAGGATGCCGACGGTCGCTTCCGGGTCGAGGAACGCCTCGCCGTTGCTGGGCTGGTCCAGCCCGGCCATGATCTTGAGGATGGACGACTTGCCCGCGCCGTTCGGTCCGACCACACCGATCTTGGCACCCGGGTAGAAGCTCATGGTGACGTCATCGAGGATGACCTTGTCACCGTGCGCCTTGCGCACCTTCTTCATCGTGTAGATAAACTCCGCCATGCGCTCCAGCGTATCGGTCCGAGCGTGGGAACCCACATCCTGGATTTTCTTCCCGTCCCCGCCGCCCGCACGGCCCGGTGCCGCTACCCGGCGAACAGCTGCGCGACGAACGGCGTCGTGTCCGGCAGCGACGCGAACATCGTGTCGTCGTGATCCCCCGGATATGTCCGATAACGCAGGTCGGCGCCCCCTGCGGTGAGGTCGGCGGCCAGCTTCACCGACAAGGGCGCCGGCACCATCGTGTCGCGCAGGCCCTGGCCGATGAACAGCGGCCGGTCGTAGCCGCGGGTCGGGACCCCGATGTAGTCCGCGAACGCCGACCGGAACCGCTCGTCCCAGAGCGGCCGGGAGAGCAGTTGTCCCACGCTCACATCGGCGTACCGCTCGTCGAAGGCGTCGTAACACAACGTTTCGGCGGCATCGATCACCTCGACCCCCAGCGGCGACAGGTAGCTGTTCACGTCGATGTCGGGACGCGCCGCCCGCAGACCCGCGAACAGGTAGCCGCTGTAGACGGTCAGGCCCTCCAGGCCGAGGTCGGGAAATCCGGGGAAACCGAGCGGGAACAGCAACTCGAGGTTCGACGGCGCACCCGTCGCGACCATGCCCCGGAAGTCCAGGTCGGGGGCGCGGGCGGTGGCCAGGTGTGCGGTGTGCAGCGCCGCGTGCCCACCCTGGGACTGCCCGATCACCATCCACCGGTCCGACAGCCCGGGTTCGACGGCGCGTGCCGCCCGGACGATGTCGACGACGCTGTTCGCGGCGCTCGGACCGTCCAGGTAGGTGTGGACGCCCTCGGTGCCGAGGCCCGGATAGTCCGCGGCGACCACCGCGTATCCCTGGGCGAGCCAGTGGTCGAGATAGGCGGTGTCGCGGGGGCCGCGCGGTCGCGTCGACGGTGCGCAGTCGTCACCGATGCCGTAGGTTCCGTGTGCCCACGCGACCACCGGACGACCCCCGGCGGGTGCCGGCCCGGGCGGGAGGAACAGCACTCCGGTGCCGACGGCGGGGGCACCCGAGCGCCACTGCGTGCGGTACTCGATCCGCTCGGCGACCGCAGCCCCCGGCAGCGACAGACCTTCGGCGAGGGGCTGCACCTCGATCACCGATCCGGGGACCGGACCGGCTCCCGCCGGCGGGGGCATCGCGCCGGCGGCGGGTGCCGTCGGACCGCACAGCGCCACCGCACCCAGCAGTGCGACGAGCCCGACCCGAACCCGACCCATTGCCCACCCCCGTGTTCCGCGAACCGCCGTCTTCAGCGTGGCAGACGCGGACCGGTTCGGCGGGTGGTTCTCAGCGGCCTTCGCGGTCGCGGCGCGCGAGCTCGGCGAACATCGCGTTGTGGGCGGCGAGGTCGGCGTCGTGGTCCCGTTCGGCGGCCCGGTCGACGCGCCGCGCGGTGCGGCTGTCGCTGCGCGACCACTGCACGAGCAGCGCCAGCATCACCAGAACCAGGGGGATCTCGCCCGCGGACCAGGCGATGCTGCCGCCGACCTTCTGGTCGGAGAACAGGTCGTCGTTCCACGGCAACGCCAGGCCGCGGTAGTACGACTCGGCCATCACCGTGCTCATGCTCATGAGCGTGACACCGAAGAACGCGTGGAACGGCAGCGAACCGAAGACCATCGCCAGCTTCGTCACCGGCTGCACCTCCCGCGGGGACGGGTCGACGCCGATGACCACCCAGTAGAACAGGTAGCCGCTCAGCAGGAAGTGCAGGTTCATCAGCACGTGCGCGGCATGGCTGTCCGCCGACGACGCGAAGATGCCGCCCAGGTACAGCGCGTAGAAGCCGCCCACGAACATCACCGACGCCACCAGCGGGTGGGTGAAGAACCGCGACGGCGGGCTGTGCAGGAGTTCGAGGATCCACTCGCGCGGGCCGGGTGCCCCGTCGCGGCCGGCCGGTTTGAACGCCCGCAGCGCCAGGGTCATCCCGCCACCGAGCGCGAGCAGTACCGGAGCGAGCATCGACATCGCCATGTGCGCGCCCATGTGCACGCTGAACATCGCCGGCGAGTACATGCCGACACCCGACGACGTCGCGACCAGCAGCACGAAGCATCCGCTGAACCACGCGATCGCCCGGCCCACCGGCCACGAGTCGCCACGCTTGTGCAGGGTCCACATGCCGAGCGCGTACGCGGCGGCGAGCACGAGCGCCGCGGTGCCGAAGATCAGGTCGAAGCGCCACGGCCCGAAGAACAGGTTCGTGAAGGTCGGCGCGGCGTCGAGGTTGTAGCCGAGTTCCACCTCGAGGACGCTCGGCGAAGACGCCGGCGGGGGCGGCGGGGTGCGTCCCAGACCGACGGCCAGGCCGACCGTCGCAGCCAGGAGGACCGCCTCCACGGCCGCGAACCGGACGAGTGCGCCGCGGCTGGTGGGGTCGGCTTCGAGGGCGGGCAGCGCGCGGCGGCGCTGCGCCCAGCCGAGGATGCCGAGCAGGATCAGGGCGACTGCCTTCGCGAGGACGAGCCGTCCGTAGGTGGTGGTCGCGAGGTCGTCGAACGGAACCCGTACCGCGGAGTTGACGATGCCGCTCAGCGCCATCACCACGAACGCGATTCCGGCGACGAACGAGAATCGGCGGGCCGCGAGATCGGTGTGGTCGCCGCCGCGGCGCGCGTGCACGAACAACGCGAACAGACCACCCGCCCACACCGACGCCGCCACCAGGTGCAGTACGAGGCTGTTGGTGGCCATGTCGTGGGAGCCGCCCGAGGACGAGTGCCCGGTCAGGGCGATCGGCATGAGTGTGACCAGCGACAACAACAGCAGGTAGGGCACCCACGACCAGCGCACCGCGAACCGGATCAGCATCGCGAGCACGAGGGCCAGGAGCAGAGTCCACGCCCACGCCGACGCGACCTCGACCTGGCCGACGGCGTTCCACAGGTTGGCCGGTTTGATCGCCTCGCCGAACGGCTGCCCGGAGGTGTCCGACAGGGTCAGCGGAACCAGCAGCGCCGAGCACGCCGCCCACACGGTCGCCGCCGCCCCGGCCGTGCGGACGGTGCGGTAGCCGTCGACGTCGAGGACGCCGCTGCGCTGCGGGGGTACGAGGAACGCCGCGAAGAACAGCGAACCGATGGTCACGACGGCCGCGATCTCCGCGATGCCCCGCACCGCAGGCAGCCCGTAGGTGGTGAGCGGGCCGGGGTCGGGAATGCCGAGCAGCACGAGTGCCTGGGACGCGGACAAGCCGACCACGACCGCCGCGACGATCGCCGCGACGATGCCGAACAGGATGTACAGGGCGGACGTGCCCGACCGCGCAGGGGACGCGGGTCTGGATTCGGGCTGCGCGAGCTCGGGTGCTGCCATGCCTACCAGGGTAGGACCTGTCCGAACCCGGCTACGACACGGCGTCGGAGTACGCCCGCGGGCAGGGCGTCGGAGTACGCCCGCGGGCAGGGCGTCGGAGTACGCCCGCGGGCACGGCGTCGGAGTACGCCCGCGGAACACCGGCGGCTCGGTGCGCCCTCTCCACGGTCTGCCGGCCGATCATCCCGGGGACGCCGGTGCCGCGACCCCGTTCCGTAGGGAGGCCTCGTAGCCGGTCGTCAGCCAGAAGACGGTGCGGTCGAGCGTGGGCAGGATGTCGGTGATCTCGATGTGCCCCTCCCGGCATCGTCCGACCAATCCGTAGACGACGCTGGACAGGATCGACTCCAGCTCGGCGACGAAGCCGGGGTCGACGTCGGACAGGACTGCCATGCCGACCGGCACGACGACGTCGAAGCCCCGCACGGCGAGACTCTCGCCGCCGGGCGCGGTCCGCACCCGGAAGTAGGCCAGGAGCATCGTCGGGTGCTGTACCCAGGGCTCGAAGATCGCGCGTATCACCCGCATCATCGCCGGATGCAGCGGCTCGTTCGGATCGCGGCTCTGCTTGACGAGGCCGGAGTGGTTCGCCGCCATCCAGCGTTCGATCGCGGCGAGGATCAGCTCGTCCCGGGTGGGGTACCGCTTGTAGATGGTCGAGAGCGATGTGCGGGCTCGTCGCGCGACTTCACGCAGTTGGACCGCGTCGTAGCCCCCGGCGTCGAGAAGTTCGACGACCGTGTCGAGAAGTCGATCCGGGGTCCGGTCGACCCCGCCCTCCACCTCAGCGTTCTCCATTTTGTGAATTTCCTTGCCGTGTAGGGGTAACCCGGTTATCGTATCGCCAGTAACACGGTTACTCCGCTCCGACGCGACGGGGGACGCACAGAGAACGTCCGCGCCGCCGGTACCAGCCCGCACTCACCCTGTGGAGCATTCATGCCATCGATACACCTGAACGTCGATCACGACCTCTGCGAGGCACATGCCCTGTGCGTCGAGATCGCGCCCGAGGTCTTCGACCTCGGCGACGACGACCTCGCCCACTGCGACGAATCACCACCGGAAGCGTTGTGGCCCAAGGTGAAATCCGCCGCAAGCGCCTGCCCGCGCCAGGCGATCAGCATCGCCGAGGCATAGCGACCGCACCGAGCCGATCCGAAAGGCCGACAATTCCGATGACCGATCTCGCATCAGTCGACTACTTCTCCGACGGAGAGGTGGCGCAGAGCCCGTTCGAGTATTTCGATCACCTCCGGGACCGGAACCCGGTCTACCGCGAACCGCACTACGGCGTGGTGGTCGTCACCGGCTACCAGGAGGTGGTCGAGGGGTTCAAGAACACCGAAGCCCTCTCCGCGGTCAACTCGATCGGCGGCCCGTTCCCCCCGCTGCCGTTCGTGCCCGAAGGTGACGACATCACCGACCAGATCGAGGCGCACCGCCACGAGTTCCCCATCTTCGAGCACATCGTCACGATGGACCCTCCCGACCACACGAAGGCCCGCGCGCTGCTGGGCCGACTCCTCACCCCCAAGCGGCTGAAGGAGAACGAGGAGTACCTGTGGACGCTCGCCAACCAGCAGTTCGACGAGTTCATCGGCAACGGTCGCTGCGAGTTCCTCGCTGAATACGCCAAACCCTTTGCCACGTTGGCCATCGCAGATCTGCTCGGCGTCCCGGAGGAGGACCGGGACGAATTCCGCCGGGCACTCGGCGCGGACGTGCGACCCGGCGCGCGGGTCGGGGCACTCGACCACGAGCCGGTGGGGATCAACCCGCTGGAATACCTCGACGATCGCTTCAGCGGCTATCTCGCCGAGCGGCGGCGCGAGCCCCGCGGCGACATCCTCAGCGGCCTCGCCACGGCCACGTACCCGGACGGATCGACACCCGAGCTCCTCGAGGTCGTCCGGCCCGCGACCTTCCTGTTCGCCGCCGGTCAGGAAACCGTGACGAAGCTGCTCAGCTCGGCACTGCGGGTGCTCGGCGACCGGCCGGAATACCAGCAGCTCCTGCGCGAGGACCGCAGTCTCGTCCGGCCGTTCATCGAGGAGTCGCTCCGTTTCGACAGCCCGACGAAGGTCGACTTCCGCCTCGCCCGCAAGACCACCACGATCGGTGATCTCGACATCCCGGCGGGGACCGTCGTCATGCTGGGTCTTGCTGCCGCGAACCGTGATCCGCGCAAGTTCGAGAATCCGAACGAGTTCCGGCTCGACCGGAAGAACTCCCACGACCACATCGCGTTCGGGCGGGGCCTGCACACGTGCGCGGGCGCACCCCTGGCCCGCATCGAAGGCCACATCACCCTGAACCGCCTGCTCGATCGGATGAGCGATATCCGGATCTGCGAGACCGAGCACGGACCGACCACGGATCGCCGGTACTCCTACGAACCGACGTTCCTGCTGCGGGGACTGACCGAACTCCACATCGAGTTCACCCCCACCCCCTGACGACGATCCCGGACACCGCATCGGGCAGTCACCCGGTGCGCAACACGAAAGGCAGTTCATGGCAGGCAGAGTTGAAGGCAAGGTCGCGTTCGTCACCGGCGCGGCCCGCGGCCAGGGTCGCAGTCATGCGGTGCGGCTGGCGCAGGAAGGCGCCGACATCATCGCGATCGACATCTGCGGACCGATCCGGGAAGGCGCACTGATCGCCCCGTCCACTCCGGACGACATGGCCGAAACCGTCGAACTGATCAAGGGTCTCGACCGGCGCATCGTGACGGCACGGGTCGACGTGCGCGACTTCGACGCGGTGAAGGCCGCGGTGGACGACGGTGTGGAACAGCTGGGCCGGCTCGACATCGTCGTGGCGAACGCCGGAATCGGAACCGGCGGCTTCACTCTCGACCAGACCGACGAAGTGGACTGGCAGGAGATGCTCGACATCAACCTCTCCGGGGTGTGGAAGTCGGTCAAAGCCGCCGTACCGCACATGATTGCGGCAGGAAACGGCGGGTCGATCGTCCTCACCAGCTCGGTGGGCGGCCTGAAGGCCTACCCGAGCATGGGACCGTACATCGCCGCCAAGCACGGCGTCGTCGGGTTGATGCGCACCTTCGCCGTGGAGCTGGGACAGCACTCCATCCGCGTCAACACCGTTCACCCCACGAACGTGAACACTCCGATGTTCATGAACGAGGAGACGATGAAGATGTTCCGCCCCGATCTCGAGAACCCGGGACCGGAGGACCTGAAGGTCGTCGCACAGCTCATGCACGTCCTGCCGATCGGCTGGGTGGAGCCCGACGACATCAGCAATGCGGTGCTGTTCCTGGCCTCCGACGAATCCCGCTACGTCACAGGGCTGCCCCTCACCGTCGACGCCGGAAGCAACCTCAAATAGGCGTGTTGCCTTCGGGCGGTCGAGGGGCCGCCCGAAGGCAACCGTTCATCCGGCCGACGCACCGACCACGGTGCCGGCGCGAAAAGCCTGCCGGGCGTGTTCCATGGGCATCGCTGCGACCCGGCCCCCGGATCGCAGCGACAACTCAGCGCTTCGTCTCGTACCTGGTCAGAACCGTCCCGCCGGGAAATGTCCGCGTCTCCACCAGGTTCAGGTTCACCCAGCTGTCCAGCGCGGGGAAGAAGGGGATGCCGCCGCCCACCAGGACGGGATGAGTGACGATCGTGTACTCGTCGACCAGCCCGGCCCGCACGGCAGCCCCGGCGAGCATCGCGCCACCGACCCTCATCGGCTCGCCGTCCTCTGCCCTGAGCCGCCTGATCTCGGCGACCGCGTCGCCGGTGACCAAGCGGGTGTTCCAGTCGACCTTCTCCGTCGTCGAGGAGAACACCACCTTCGGTGTGTCCCGCCAGTTCCGCGCGAACGCGATCTCCGCCGGGGTGGCGCCGGGCTGCCGGTCGCCGGTCGGCCAGTAGGAACTCATGTTCTCCCACAGCTTGCGCCCGTACAGCAACAGGCCGATCGCACGCTCCTCGTCGAGCCACCACTGGAACAGTTCGTCGCTCGGCCCACTCCACCCGAGGTTGTCGCCGGGCGCGGCGATGTAGCCGTCCAGTGTCAGGTTCATGCCGTAGATCAGTTTCCGCATCGCGCCATGCCTTCCGTCAGCCGGTCTCGGAAGTTTAGACCGCACGAAACCGATCGGTGCGCGATCCGGCGCGCAGATGGCGTTGCGAAGCAACCGGTTTCGGGACCGAGATCGCACAGCCCGAGTTGGCCACCGGCACAGTGAGGTCCGCCGGCCCGGCACCGGTCATCGCGCGGCGACGACAACGTCGAGCACGTCGCGCAACGCGTCGAAGGTGTCCGCCGGCAGCAGGGCGTCGCAGTACGGCAGGGCCGCGGCCATCGCACCCGTGTCCGGGGCGAACCCGGTGCGGCCGGCACGGGGGTTGAGCCACACGACGCGATGCGCGCGCCGGCGGATTCGCGCCATCGCGCGTGCCAGGTCGGCCGGGGCGTCACTGTCCCATCCGTCGGAGGCGATCACGACGATCGCGCCGCGCAGCAGATGCCCGCGGTGCGATCCGAGGATCTCGGCGAGACTGCCCGCGATGCGGGTACCGCCGTACCGGTCGGCGACCTTCGCGTTGGCCTCGTCGACGGCCCGTTCCACGGAACGATGCGCGAGGGGCACGGTCAGGCGGGTCGGAGCGGTCGCGAACACGAACACCTCCGCCTCACCGGCCCGGACCGCGGCCCGCATCAGGTGCAGGTAAATCTCGGCGTAACCGCGCATCGACCGGCTCACGTCGCACACCACCACGATCCGGCGGCGACGTCTGCGCGGCCGCGAGTGCACGAGCCGTACCAGTTCGTAGCCGGTGTGGCGGGACCGCGTGATACTCCGGCGCAAGTCGACGCGTCCGCTGGTGCTCGGTTCGCGGCGGCGCGACGGGCGGCTCGGCCACCGCACCGCGAGTTGTTCCAGCCTGGCGCCGAGCGCCCACAGCGCGTCCGGGTCCATGTCCGCGAAGCGCTGATCCCCGAGGCCGGCAAGCGCAATCGGGCGGGTCTCCCCCGCTCTGGCGTCGTCGGCGGTGCGCGCGACGGCGGAACGGGTGATCCACGGCACGGGCGCCGCAGAGCGGCCCATCGCGGCGCGGGTGTCCGCGGTTCGTCTCGCGGCCGGTTCGCTACCGGGCCGCGCGGTGTCGTCGGGGCCGGTCCGGCGCGCGTGCGGATCGACCGGCAGGGCCGCATGTTCGAACACCTCGGTGAAGGCCGCCTCGAACCCGGCGAGGTTGTCGTGGCGGTCGACGAGTGCCAGCCTCGTCACCCAGTACAGGCGGCTGCGAGTGCGCGGGGGACGCAGGTGCAGCGCACGGCTGAGAGTTGCGGCTGCATCCGCGGGTACGGTGACGCCGCTCGTGCGCAGCCGATCGACGAGCGCGACGGCGAACGCGGCCCGGTCGACACCGCGCAGCACACCTCCGTCGCCGGGTCCCTGCGGTGTCACGGTGTCTCCGCGAACTCCCGGTAGGCGCCGCCGATCGTGTCGAGGTCGTCGGGGGTCTTGGCGAGGGCGGCCAGCCCGGACGCGCCGGACCGCACGAGATCGGCGACGCCGAGCGCGGCGAGGGCGGACACCCAGTCGATGGTCTCGGCGATCCCGGGCGCCTTGTCCAGGTCCAGAGTCCGGACGGTGGCCACGAAATCGGCGGCCCGGCCGATGAGCGCGGCGTTGGCGATGGGCACGGTGCGGCGCAGGATCGCGACGGCGCGGGCCCGGTCGGGATAGTCGATCCAGTGGTAGAGGCAGCGGCGGCGCAGTGCGTCGTGCAGGTCGCGACTTCGGTTGGAGGTGAGCACCACCACCGGCGGCCGGGTCGCGGCAAGCGTACCCAGCTCCGGCACGGTGACCGCGAACTCGCCGAGGAACTCGAGCAGCAGTGCCTCGAATTCGTCATCGGCACGGTCGATTTCGTCGACGAGCAGCACCGGCGGGGTGGCTCCGCGGTGCCGCACGCACTGCAGGACTGGCCGCTCGAGAAGGAAGTCCTCCGAGTACAGGTCCGCTTCGGTCAGAGTGTCGCCGCGGGACTCGGCGAGGCGGATCGCGAGCAGCTGGCGCTGATAGTTCCAGTCGTAGAGGGCCTCGCTCGCCGTCAGACCCTCGTAGCACTGCAACCGGATCAGCGGCGCGCCGAGCGCGCGGGCGAGCACCTTCGCCGCGGTGGTCTTGCCGACGCCCGGTTCTCCTTCGAGCAACAGCGGCCGGTTCAGTTCCACCGCGAGATACAGAGCCGTGGCGGTCCCTTCGTCGAGCAGGTGATCGTGTGCGTCGAAACGCCGGATCACGTCGTCGACGTCGGTGAACGCCGATGCGGGCACGGTCACGCCGCGTGGTCCTTCCGGTAGGCGCGGCGGCAGCCCGGGCAGCAGAACCACACGTCGGTGCCGTCGAGGTTCAGGTGCGGGGTGGACTCGGTGACGGTCACGCTCATGCCGCACACCGGGTCCACCGCGACCTGCGGCGCAGGAGCCGGGTGCGCGGCGGAGGATGCGAGTCCCCCGGACCGGAGTGCGCGCACCACGTCCGCGACGATCGACAGGGCGATCTCGGCGGCGGTGCGGGCCCCGATGTCCAGGCCGGCCGGAGTGTGGATGCGGGCGAGCTCGGCATCCGTGGCGTCGAGCTGTTCGAGCACGGCGGGGCCGCGGGTGCGGCTCGCGACGAGCCCGACGTATCCGGCACCGGCGTCGAGGGCGGACCGGAGCACCGCCGCTTCCTCGCCTCCGAGACTTGCGACGACCGCGGCGGTCGCGCCGTCGGGCACGTCGGTGCCGGACAGCCGGGTCACCTCGAAGTCGAGCAGCGTCGCGAAGGCGGCGAGCTTGTCCGCGATCGGCGAGGTCCCGAAGATCGCGAGAACCGGCACCGGCAGGTGCGGTTCGAGGAATATCTCCATCGCACCTCCGGACTGGCAGGGATTGACCGCGACGGTCGCGCCGGGGGTTTCGGGAAACGCCTCCGCGTTTCCGGGCAGCACCCGAAGCAGCACGCTCTCCCCGGTGTCGAGGACGTTTCGCGCGGCGTCCCGCACCGAGTTCTCGGTGCACTGCCCGCCGACGAAGCCTTCGATGGTGCCGTCGCCGAGCACGAGCGCGCAGTCCCCGGATCGCGCGGATGTCGGCTTCTGCGCCCGCACCACGGTGGCACGCACGAACGGCAGGCGTTCGACGGACAGTTGCGCTGCCCGCACGGTCAGATCCATCGGTGCTCCTTCACGATTGCGGTCAGATCGGAGGGGTGGCCCGGCCCTGCATCGCCTCCCACACCCGCGACGGTGTCAGCGGCATGTCGGCGTGCCGCACCCCGAACGGCTTCAGGGCGTCGACGACGGCGTTGACGACCGCCGGCGGTGACCCGACAGTGGCGGATTCCCCGATGCCCTTCGCACCGATCGGGTGGTGTGGCGACGGCGTGACGGTGAATCCCGTTTCGAGGCGCGGAACCTCGAGCGCGGTCGGGATCAGGTAGTCCATGAACGATCCGCCGAGGCACGTGCCGTTCTCGTCGAATTCGATCATCTCCATCAGCGCCATCCCGATACCGTCGACGATGCCGCCGTGCACCTGTCCTTCGATGATCATCGGATTGATGCGGGTACCGCAGTCGTCGACGGCGAGGAACCGGCGGACCTTGACCACACCCGTGCCCGGGTCGACGTCGACCACGCAGAAGTACGCACCGTAGGGGTACGTGAGATTCTCCGGGTTGTAACAGATCTGGGCCTCGAGCCCACCCTCGAGACCCTCCGGCAGATCACCGGCGCCGTACGAGCGCATGGCGATGTCGGCGATGGTGACCGCGGCCTCCGGGTCGCCGGCGACGTGGAAACGTCCCTTCTCCCATTCCAGGTCGGCGACGGACACCTCGAGCATTCCGGCCGCGATGATCTTCGCCTTGTCGCGGACCTTCCGGGCGACGAGCGCGGCCGCCGCGCCCGACACCGGCGTCGAGCGGCTGCCGTAGGTGCCGAGACCGAAGGGCGTGTTGTCGGTGTCGCCGTGCACGACGTCGATGTCCTCCGGCGGGATGCCGAGTTCCTCCGCGACGATCTGCGCGAACGTCGTCTCGTGGCCCTGCCCCTGCGACTGCACCGACAACCGGACCACGGCCTTGCCGGTGGGGTGCACCCGCAGTTCGCAACCGTCGGCCATTCCGAGGCCGAGGATGTCCATGTCCTTACGGGGTCCGGCGCCGACGGCCTCGGTGAAGAACGCCGTGCCGATGCCCATCAGCTCGCCGCGTTCGCGGCGCTGCGCCTGCTCGCGACGCAGCTCGTCGTAGCCGATCATGTCCATGGCCTTGCGCATGGTCGTCTCGTAGTCCCCGGAGTCGTACTTCCAGCCGGTCTTGCTGACGTACGGGAACTGATCCGGGCGCAGCAGATTCTTCAGCCGCAGCTGCACCGGATCCATGTCGAGATCGAAGGCGAGACAGTCCACCAGCCGCTCGACGAAATAGACCGCCTCGGTGATCCGGAACGAGCACGCGTACGCGACGCCGCCGGGCGCCTTGTTGGTGTACACCGCGGTCATGTGGCAGTAGGCGGCTTCGATGTCGTAGCTTCCGGTGAACACCCCGAAGAAACCCGCGGGATATTTCACCGGTGCCGCGGTGCCGTTGAAGGCGCCGTGGTCGGCGAGGACCTGTGAGCGGATCGCCAGGATCTTGCCGTCGCGGGTCGCGGCGATCTCACCGACCATCACGTAATCGCGAGCGAAGCCGGTGCTGACCAGATTCTCGCTGCGGTCCTCCATCCACTTGACCGGTTTGCCGGTCAGCAGGGACGCGACGATCGCGCACACGTAGCCCGGGTAGATCGGCACCTTGTTGCCGAAGCCGCCGCCGATGTCCGGGGAGATCACGCGGATCTTGTGCTCGGGCAGTCCCGCAACCAGCGCATACAGGGTGCGGTGCGCGTGCGGTGCCTGACTCGTCGACCACAGCGTGAGCTTGCCGGTGACACGGTCGAGATCGGCGACCGCCCCGCACGTTTCCATCGGCGCCGGGTGCACACGCGGGTAGACGATCTCCTGGCGGGCCACGACGTCGGCCTTCGCGAAAACTGCGTCGGTCGCGGCGGCGTCCCCGGTTTCCCAGTCGAAGCAGTGGTTGTCGGTCTTGCCGTCGAGGTCGGTGCGGATCACCGGCGCGTCCGCCGACAGCGCGGTCCGCACATCGACGACCGGGTCGAGCACGTCGTATTCGACGTCGATGAGTTCGAGTGCGTCGCGCGCGGAATAGCGGTCCTCGGCGACGACGAACGCGACCTCCTGGCCGAAGAACCGGACCTTGTCGGTGACGAGCACGGACTGCACGTCGTTCGACAGCGTCGGCATCCACGCCAGGCCCTTGGCTGCGAGGTCGGCGCCCGTGACCACGGCCTTGACCTTCGGGTGCGCCTGCGCGGCGGTGGTGTCGATGCTCACCAGTTTCGCGTGCGCGACGGGAGCTCGCAGGATCGCCAGGTGCAGCATGCCGGGCAGGCGGACGTCGTCGACGTAGCTGCCGCGACCACGGATGAAGCGGGGGTCCTCCTTGCGGAGCATCCGACCGTGCCCGCACGGGGTCCCGTCGTTGTCGACGGTCTCCGGGTCCTGCCGGTCGGGTTCGACGGCGGTCACGACACTGCCTCCTCGGATTCGGTGACCTGCTCGGCGGGGGCGTTCTCGGCAGCCCAGCGCACCGAACGGACGATGGTGGTGTAGCCGGTGCAGCGGCAGATCTGGCCGGAGATCGCCTCCCGGATGGTGGCCTCGTCGGGATCGGGATTGCGATCGAGCAGGGCGCGGGCGGTGATCATCATGCCGGGTGTGCAGAATCCGCACTGCAGGCCGTGACAGCGCATGAAACCCTCCTGCACGGGGTCCAGCACGCCGTCCTGCTCGAGTCCCTCGACGGTGAGCACTTCGTGCCCGCCCGCCAT
The DNA here is from genome assembly GCF_001646785.1 of Rhodococcus phenolicus. Lineage (GTDB taxonomy): Bacteria > Actinomycetota > Actinomycetes > Mycobacteriales > Mycobacteriaceae > Rhodococcus > Rhodococcus phenolicus. Next base: position 73,539 of record NZ_LRRH01000011.1, on the reverse strand, counting down.
CGCCGCGAGCATCGTGCAGGACTTGACGGGTTCGCCGTCCACCGCGACGACGCAGGTTCCGCAGTTGCTGGTGTCGCATCCCCAGTGGGTTCCGGTGAGCCCCAGATGGTCTCGCAGGAAGTGCACGAGCAGTAGCCGGGGTTCGATCTCCTCGGTCACGGGTTGCCCGTTCACCGTCATCGAAACCTGCATGAGTTCAGCCCCTTTCGGACACTCCGAGCCGTTCGACGGCGCGCCGCAGCGTGCGGACGGTCAGTTCCGACGCGAGATGGCGCTTGTATTCCACGGTTCCGCGCTGGTCCGCGTCGGGGTTGCACGCCGCCGCCGCTCGCGCTCCGGCTGCTCGGAACAGGTCTTCGGAAGGCTCGGCGCCACGCAGGAATTCACCCAGTTCGGCGAGCGCAGCCGGGTCGGGCCGCACCGCGGTCAGCGCGACCCGCGCCCGCTCGATCGTCCCGCCCGTCAGCCAAACCGCGGATCCGGCGGCTGCGACCGCCCAGTCACCCGCGCGCCGTTCGACTTTCGCGTACGCACTCGATCCGGTGCCGTGGCGCGGCAGACGGACCTCGACGAGCAGTTCGTTGCTCGCGGCGGCGGTCTCGTACGGACCGAGCTGGAAGTCCGCCAACGCGAGTTCCCGCGTGCCGGACGGTCCGCGCAGCAGGCACGTGGCGTCGAGCACGGTGCACACGGTCGACAGATCCTCGGCGGGGTCGGCCTGGCACAGCGAGCCGCCGAGCGTGCCGCGGTTGCGTACCACCGGGTCGGCGATCACCTTCTCGGCGTCACGGAAGATCGGATAGATCGCGGCGAGCTCGTCGGACTCGAGCAGTTCGCGGTGGCGGACCATCGCGCCGATCCGGACGAACTCGTCGCCGACGTCGATGTAGCCGAGCTCTCCGGCCAGGTCGTTGATGTCGATGAGGAACTCGGGGGCGGCGAGCCGCAGTTTCATCATCGGCAGCAGACTGTGGCCGCCGGCGATCACTCTCGCCTCGTCGCCCAGCTCGTCCAGCAACGCGATCGCGTGGTCGATCCCCGTCGCTCGCTCGTATTCGAATGGCCCAGGCACCTGCATGTGATACACCTCACATCCCCTACCTGCGAAGTGTATCCTCGTGCCCGGATCTCGCAGGAAAATCCGCCGATCGGGACCCCGATCACCCAGCAGATCACCCTGGGCACCCGCTCCGGGACTGCCCGAAATTTCCGACCGGGAACCGAGCGGATACGATGCTCCTCGCGCCTCCGTAGCTCAGGTGGATAGAGCAAGAGCCTTCTAATCTCTAGGTCGCAGGTTCGAATCCTGCCGGGGGCACCTTCGGAATCGGGTCACCCGATCCTCCCGGTTGGTTCGGCTCGCTGCGGCGCGGCCGAACCGATCGATCAGTCCTGTGATTCGACCTTGGCCCGCGCGTCCGCGATCCACTGCGGGGCGATGAAGACCCCCTCCGCTTCCACGCAGATTCCGTCCGGCCCTGCGATGTGTCCCACGACGAACGCCTTGCGACCCTCGACGCGGTCGATCTTCGCCTCGGCGTGCAGGTCACCGAGCGGGGTCGGCCTGCGGTAGCGCAGGGTGAGGGTGCCGGTCATGCCCGGTGATCTACCGACGCGGGCAGCGTCACCGAGCACCTGATCCAGGACCAGGGCCGAGACTCCACCGTGGACGTGGCCGGCCGGCCCCTCGTAGCCGAGGTGCAGATGGAAGTCCGCCCACACTCGCCCGTCAGGTTCTGTGTGCACCTTCAGCGGCGGCGCCACCGCGTTGCGCAGACCCACCGCGGCGTTACCCCAGGACCGGAAGTTGCCGGAGTCGTTGAACCGGGTCCCGTACGGCCCGGGGTCGCGTCGCCGCCCGAGGATCTCGGCGGCCGCCGCGAGGTGTTCGCGAGCCCGGCGGACCTCGTCGTCGTCGGCCTGGGAGGCGATGCCGAGCGGGATCAGCCCACGGATGTCCTCGGCCAGCGGCCCGTACAGCGCGGCCTGCCGCGCGATCTCTTCTTCGGACAGGCCGTCGTTGATGTAGAGACTGACGACGTCGGTCATGCGGGCTCCTGCGGTTACGAGGACGGGTCGCCGGATTCGACTGTGTGGCCCGCCGGCTGTCAATCTCGTGTTCCGGTGACCGGGATGGGCACCGGCTTCTCCAGATGGACGCGCGCGTAACCCCCGGGCGTCGGCGTGCGGTGCGTTTCGCGGTACCCGAACCGGTCGTGCAGGCGGAGATTGCCTGTGCTGCGCTCCCCCGTGAACAACCGCACGGTGCCGACGGCGGCGGGAAGCCGCTGCTCCACGAGCCCGAGCAACCGACTGCCCAGACCCTCGCCCTGCCGGTACCCGTAGGCGGCGCGTTGCAGGGTGAGCAGTTCACCCGCATCCTCCGGCGTCAAGACCACAATCGCCTCCATGGAGCGAGTTCTCCGCGGCTGGGGCACCTCGGCTCCGGCAACGCGACCGAGCGGCGACCCATCGCCGTGACACCCCCTCGTCCAAGGGATGGTCCGGGACCCGGCACCGTCCGATACTGGGCACACAGGATCCGGCAGGCAGTGCACCCAGGCGAATCCTGCAGTACCCGAACGGACCTCGGCAAGGAGGTCGAATCATGGGACATCATCGATTGTTCCGGTCCGCAGGGCTGGCGGTCGCTGCGTTCGTCGTAGCGAGCGGGCCGGTCTGGCACAACGCAACCGCCGCGCCGGACGAGAGCCGCACGCACTTCGGATCCACCGTCGCCCTCGGCGACGGGGTGGCTCGAACATTCACGTCGGTGGACCCCGGCGGCAACCCGACGGCCGTCGGCATCCGGTTGTCGGCGGCCGCACTCGACGGGCTGTCCGGCGAAGGCACGATGCTCATGCTCGAACTCCCCGAGGCAGCGACGGCAACGGCCTTCGACCATGTGATGCTGAACTGGAATCCGCGCGGCCATCCCCCGGACACCCTTTTCGGTAAACCACATTTCGATCTGCACTTCTACATGACCGACATGGCGTCGATCGGACGGATCGATCCCGCCGCACCGGACTATGCGACTCGCGCAGCGAATCTTCCTGCCGCGCAATATATTCCCCAGGGTTACATCCTCCCTCCCGGACCTGCGGCGGAGCAGGCGGTGCCGTTCATGGGGACGCATTGGCTCGACGCGACCGAAGGCATGATCCCGGGTGTCTACGACTTCACCGAGACGTTCATCAACGGGTCCTGGGACGGCAACTACACGTTCATGGAGCCGATGATCACCCGCGCGTGGCTGCTCACCGAGCCGACGCTCCAGGAGGAGATCAAGCAGCCGTCGGCCTATCAGCGGTCCGCCTACTACCCCACCGTCTACACCGTTCGATTCGACGACCGAACCCAGGAGTTCGAGGTCGCGCTGTCCGAGATGGTGTTCCGCGGCGAGTCCTGAAATTCCGGCAACCACCCCTTTCGACGGGACCGATCATGATCGTCACCGAGGAACCCTCCGCCGTCGCTCGCCCGGCCGAGGCGGGCTCGTATCTGCACTCCCTTCCCGACGACATCGTCTCGACACCGGACGCGGGCGCCGTCCGCAGCCACCTCCCTCACGCCGGATCGCTCACCGCATCGGAGTCGACGCCATGAAATCGAATACGGACGGACCTGCGGATACGCGGATGATGGGCATCCTCCACGATGCCCTCCGGCGCGACCTCATCCGCACCCGCACCGCTCTGACCGCGACGAATCCACCCGCCGAAACCCAGCGGACAGCCATCTCGGATCATCTGCTCTGGATGATGGGATTCCTGCACTATCACCACGGCGTCGAGGACGAGTTCCTGTGGCCGCTGATCCGGCGGCTCGACCCGCACACCGGCCCGCTGCTGGACCGGATGGACGCGGACCACGCCCGCATCTCGCCCCGAATCGACATCCTCGGCGACGCAGCCTCGGCGTATCGCGACGACGACCGGGCGGCGACGCTGGAGGCGGTGGTCACGGCTCTCGGCGGACTCGAGGACGTGCTGCTACCGCATCTGCGCAGCGAGGAGGACGAGGTCATGCCGGTGGTGTCCCGAACAATCACCCGCCGGCAATGGGACGACTGGGGACACGAGGTGGTGAAGGACAAGCCGACGATGGAGCTTGCCCGCGAGGTCCCCTGGGTCGTCGACGGACTCGACGACGACCGCTGTCGAGTGGTGGCCGATGCGTTGCCCGCACCGGCACGATTCATCCTGCTGCACGCGTTTGCCGGACGATATCGGCGCGCGGCGGCGAAGCGTTGGGGCCCGGATGTCGACGTCGGCCCGCGCGCCTCCGCCCGTCGTCGCACCGCGGCCGTCCGGTCCGCTCCGGCCCGCGGTCGTTCCGGGTGAAGCATCAACCGGGTGAATCGATCAGCGCGAGGATCCGATCCGCGGCGACGGCGGCGCCGTCGGTGGCCCGCAGCCGGGTGCCGAGCTCGGCCGCCGCGGTCCGATAGTGCGGCGAGCCCACCAGGTCGTCGATCGCGTCGCGGAGCCGGCCGGGACTCGCCGTCCTGCGCAGTACCTTTCCGGCCCCCGCGGTGGCCACTGCCCTCCCGACGATCGGCTGGTCGGTGAGGGCCGACATCGGCATGATCAGCACCGGGATTCCGAATGCGAGCGCGCGGAACGTGGTGGCGTGTCCCCCGTGCCCGATCACCGCGGAGCAGGTCCGCATGATCTCGTTGTGCGGAATGTACCGGTGCACGGACGCATTCGGTGGTGCACGGAACCCCGCCGGGTCGACGGAGGGTCCGGTCGTCACGATCAGCTCGACGTCGATGCCGGCAACGGCGTCGAGGATGTTCTGCAACGCCTTGCGCTGGCCTGGGAACCCGGCCGTGCTGAGGCTGGCCAGCACTCGTGGCGGCGTGCGAGCCACCGCCGCCTCCCGGACGTCGTGCACGGCACCGGCCCAGGCCACGTGACCGTTCGTTCGACCCGCTGCAGAATCGAACTCCGGGTCCGAACACACCAGTTCGAGGTCGGCCCCGTGCCAGACCCGCCGCGGCCCGAGTCCTTTCGAGCGGGCGACGACGCCGAACGGGCCGCGCCGGAACGAACCGTCGAACGCTGCGTAGAACGTGTGGAACAGCGCGACGTGCCGCAGGTCCTCGCGGGCGGCCGCGTCGAGCGCATTGAACAGCATGCAGTCGACGACCACCAGATCGGCCGGATCGGCCCGAACCTCGTCCCGGAGATCGCGCCCGATCCCCGGGTCGGTCACCATCGCGAGCCCCATGGTCAACACGGTCCACGTGCTCAACCGGGCGTGCGGCGTCCACCGCGGTGAGCTCCGGTAAGCGCGGAACTCGAGTCCGGCCGATTCGATCACCGATTTCTGCATCGCGTGACCGAGAACCCGGACGCGATGACCCCGACGATGCAATTCCCGGCCTGTTCCCAATGCCGGTGGCACGTTGCCGCCCGCCTCGAACGTCACGATCAGGATGTCGGACACGACATGCCTCCTCACCCGGGCAACGTGGGGCGGTGTACCGGCCGGAAGCCGGCGTCCGCCCCGCGCCACGGTGTCATTCAGGAAGTTCGAGCAGTGCATCGACGTCACGGTCGTTGAACATCCCGTGGAGCGTGCGGCGAATGTCCCTGTTTCCCATGATGTTTCCTTCCGATCTTCTTGCTGCTGCCGAAGTCGGGCGAGCAGCGCGCTGCCCCTCGGGTTCTGCTGTCGCCCGGGCAGGCATCCGGAAGGTCCGGCAACCGCGTGGGCGGTGCACTCGGCTACGGAGCGTTCGCCTCCGGGCCGCGGCCGACGTGCCGGTGCTCACCGGTGAACCAGCCGTCCGGTCCGACCGGCGCACCGAAGTGCGGCAGGTGGTGGGTGTAGAACAGATGCGCGACGAGTTCCTGACGGCTGTTCACACCGATCTTGGCGTAGATGCTCTTCAGGTGGTCCTGGACGGTGTACGGGCTGATGAACATCCGCTGTCCGATCTCTGTGCGCGTCTCGCACGCGAGAACATGTCCGAGCACTTCGGCCTCCCGCGCGGTGAGCCGGTGGAGTTCGGTCACGAGCGCGACGAGCTGGGCGGGCCGGGCCGGTTCCAGCGTGACGACAACCCTCCCCCGCGATCCTCGCCCGTCCAACCTCCCGGCCCGGAGCACGAGCCATTCACCATCGGCTGTCCGCGCACGGGTGCTCACCGACACCCCCGAGTTCCGGAATCGCACGGCGGATGCGACCGCGGGCATCATCCGGGCGCAGGAATCGCCGCCGATCCGGTCGAGGTATTCCGACGCTCGCGACGTCACCCATTCCACGTCGTCGTTCCCCCCGACGACCACCACGGCAGGACCGCCGGACACCTCCGCCATCACCAGCGGCGCCTGCCGGATCAACGACAGACGCAGTCCTTCACCGATCTCACGCGCACACGCGGCGAGTGCCCTCACTTCCGGATCGCCGAATCCATTGCCGGCTCCACGCATCAGCGTCCCGGCGCCCCACACGCGATCGTCGCGGCCGCGAAACAACAGGCGGACTTCGTCGTCCATTCCGAGTGGCTCGAGGATCTCTCCGTACGGCAGAGCATTTCGGACATCCCCGTCGATGCCGTCCCGGATCGTCTGTACACCGCCCGGAACGTGGGCGAGCCTGCCGTAGGTGTTCGCATACGGCGATGTGCCGTACTCCAATTCCGCGACGGTGGCGAACCCACTGCCGATCGATTCCGGCACGTCGATCATCGTGGCGGACGTGAGCATCAGCGTCGCCGGATCGACCGTGGCGAGGCAACCCCGATCGAACGGGATCCGGGTGCGGACGACCCGCAGGGCCGCCTGCCCGAATTCGGACGGACCTGCGGTAGCGAGCGCGACATCTCGGATGGACGAGCGGAGTGCCCCGGCCATCCGCTTCTCGGCCATGTCCTCAGTATGCGCGGACCGGAACCACGCCCGGTACCCCCGAGGGTGCGACGGCGATCCACACGACCACCGCCCGCGAGTTGCGCCGGCCTACGACACGGACGGACGATGACACCCGTGACGGGTTTCGTGGAGGTCCGCCCCTACGCCGAACTGAACGCGTTCGTCGCCCCCGAGTGCCGGGGCGTCGCCTCGCGCCGGCCGTTCCGCCCGCACCAGACCGTCAAGGACGTCGTCGAGGCGATGGGTATTCCGCACACCGAGATCGATCTGATCGTCGTCGACGGCGAACCGGTCGATCTCGCGTACCGGCCGCGCGCCGGTGCCCGCATCGCGGTGTATCCGGTCTTCGAGGCACTGGATATCGAACCGATCGAACGACTGCGGCCGGCGCCGCTGCGCGACCCGAGGTTCGTTGCCGACGTCAATGTCGGCAAACTGGCCCGCTATCTGCGCCTGCTCGGATTCGACGTGAACTGGTCGGCGTCCGCGGACGACGACACGCTGGCGCGCATCAGCACTGACGATCAGCGCATTCTGCTGACCCGCGACCGCGGCCTGCTCGCACGCAGGGTCGTCACCCACGGTCTCTACGTGCACGCCGTCGATCCCGTCGAGCAGGTGGTCGAGGTGATCCGGAGGCTCGATCTGACGCGCCGGATCTCGCCCTTCACCCGCTGCCTGCGGTGCAACGAGCCGGTCGTCGAGGTACCGAAATCGGAGGTACTCGATCGGCTGGAGCCGTTGACCCGCCGGTACTACGAGGATTTCCGGCGGTGCACCGGTTGCGGCCGGATCTTCTGGGCCGGATCCCACCATGCTCGGCTCGCCGCGCTCGTGGAGACGATCCGTACGAGGGCGCCGGCGCGCGGCTAGGTCACGAGCAGAGCCGCGAGCGCGACCAGCGGCGGCGTGGACTGGGAGGCCGCGCCGATCACTCCCGCTCCGCGCGGTCTGCTCATCGCCATCCTGTCCGAGGCGAACAGGACGATCCCGGCCAGGAACATGAACGTGCACGTGTAGACCACGAGCGTGCGGCCCGGAGTTTCATGGCCCGCCCACCACAACACCACCCCGGCGATCGCGCCCGAACCGAGAAAGAGGTTGTAGAACCCGACGTTGAAGGCCCACATCCGGACGGGAGCAGTGTCCCGCGTGGGGATGCGGAACAGGTCCTCGTGAATACCGGGGCGGAGGAACAGGATCGACTCCCACACGAACGCCAGCAGATGTACGCCACCGGCGATCAGCGCGGCGACCTGGGCGACGACGATCATGGCGATCGACTCCCGCCCGTGAACCGGATCTCGTGCCGGCCGGCGAGCGACACCAACCGTGAGGACAGGTCGGCCGAGGAGTGCTGTTCGCGCAGCAGACCGTCGAGATCGGTGAAGAAACCACTCATGCCCGTACCGGCCGCGGCGAGGAGAAACACCGCCTCGGCGGTGAGCACCGAGAAGGAGTTCGCGGTCCCGGGCGCAACGGTGAGGGAATCACCCGGCCCCAGATCGCAGCTCGCGCTGCCGACCCGGACCCGGATCCGGCCGCGCAGCAGGTGGAACGTCTTGGCCCAGGGCTCCGTGTGCATCGGTGGGGGTTCGCCTGGGGGTGCCTGCACCAGCATGAGTTCGTAGGCGCCCTCGGTGTGGCCGCCGGACGACAGGACCGTGACGACCGCGTCCGGCAGCGAAAGCCGCGTGCCTTCACCGGACCGCTCGACATGAAAACCGGACATACCTGCAACGCTAGGGTTCCGGCAGACGCCGGGACATCCCAGGAATCGGGGATGCCCGCATTGCGCGTACCAGCGCATACTGAGTTCATGCTCGAAGTGCGGGCGGAGCGGCTGTGCCGGGAGATCCTCGCGTTGGCTGGCACCGGCGCCGACGTCACGCAAGTGCACGACAGGGCGATCGAACTGGTCGATCGCACGGTCCGCAGCGACCTGACGTGCTGGGCGCTGATCGATCCGGGAAGCCTGACCTTCGGTTCGATGACCAGCGGACGCAACCGCATCCCCCGAGAGTACGAGCCGCTTCTCGCCGAATCCGAGTGTGGTGGAAAGGATCCCGCGACGTTTGCCGACCTCGCGCGCAGCGGGCGGATCGTCGTGCGGGCCTCCGATCTGCCGGCCGCCGCCATCGGGCGCAGCCTCCGCCACGGTGCGGTGTGGCGCCCCCTCGGTCTCGACCGTGAGGTTCGGGTGGCCTTTTCCGCGGACGGATACTGCTGGGGTGCAGCCGGATTCGTGCGGTCGGGGTCGGATTTCACCGATCGCGAACTCGAGTTCCTGACCTTGGCGGCGCCGGCTCTCGCCGCCGCGACACGAGCCGCCGCCGTCCACGCGATGCGGCCGTATCCCGGGAGCGACCCCGGCCCGGCGGTGGTGCTGACCGACGCGGCGGGCCAGCCGATCGGGCTCACGGACGCGGTCCGGCGCTGGCAGGACCGGCTCGCAGGACCGGTGCGTCTGGCGGTGCTGCTGCGCGCCGCCACCTCCGGGGCACGATCGAGCCGCACCGGGGTGTTCCGGGCGCGCGTGCACGACGGGCACGGATACTGGGTCCTGGTCCGCGCGACCGCACTGGTCACCGACGGCGACGAGAGCCGCACGGTGGTCACCATCGAACCGGCCCCCGCGGGCGAGTTCACCGACCTGCTGTTCACGGCGTACGCGTTGACCGCGCGCGAGCGGGACGTGTGCCTCGATGTGTCGGGCGGCCTGTCGACAGCCGAGATCGCCCGGCGTCGGCACATCACTGCGAACACCGTGCAGGACCACCTCAAATCCGTGTACGCGAAGACGGGGGCGGGGAGTCGCGCAGAGCTCGCCGCGAGGCTGGCCGGACGGCAGGTGTGACCGCATTCACGCCGTGCGCCGAAACCGTGCCGAGTGAACGAACCACGCCGGGAAAATGCGCCGAAAATCCGGTTCGGTACCGCCACCTGCGGTGATTCACCGGTGGCCCGCGCACTGTGTCCTATCTCCCACCTGGGCACCTCATGGAAGAACACCGGTTATTACGGCCTATAGTGCACTGGGTAAATGTCATGTAACAGTGTTCTCACAGTCAGGTAGGTGGGCGTGTCGACCTCGGACCGCATCGAAGAGATCTACGAGCAGGTCAAGGCTCGCAACGCAGGTGAACCCGAGTTTCACCAGGCCGCAGCGGAGGTGTTCGAGTCCCTGCACGTCGTGCTCGATCGGCACCCCGTGTACTTCGATTCCGGGCTGATCGAGCGGCTCTGCGAGCCCGAGCGGCAGATCATCTTCCGGGTCCCGTGGATCGACGATCAGGGCCAGGTGCACGTCAACCGCGGTTTCCGCGTGCAGTACAACAGCGTGCTCGGCCCCTACAAGGGCGGCCTGCGCTTCCACCCGAGCGTCAACCTCGGCATCGTGAAGTTCCTCGGATTCGAGCAGATCTTCAAGAACGCGCTCACCGGCCTGCCCATCGGCGGCGGCAAGGGCGGCTCGGACTTCGACCCCAAGGGCCGTTCCGAGCAGGAGATCATGCGCTTCTGCCAGTCCTTCATGACCGAGCTGCACCGCCACATCGGCGAGTACACCGACGTCCCCGCCGGTGACATCGGCGTCGGTGGCCGCGAGATCGGCTACCTGTTCGGCCAGTACAAGCGCCTCACCAACTCGTACGAGTCGGGCGTTCTCACGGGCAAGGGCCTCACCTGGGGCGGCTCGATGGTGCGCAAGGAAGCCACCGGCTACGGCGCCGCGTACTTCGTCAACGAGATGGCGAAGACCGCCGGCACCAGCCTCGACGGCCGCACCGCCGTGGTTTCCGGGTCCGGCAACGTCGCGATCTACGCGATCGAGAAGATCCACCAGCTCGGCGGCAAGGTCGTCGCGTGCTCCGACTCGTCGGGTTACATCGTCGACAAAGCCGGCATCGACCTCGAGCTGCTCAAGGACATCAAGGAAGTCCGTCGCGGCCGGATCTCCGAGTACGTCGACGAGCGCTCCGACGCCGACTTCTACTCCGGCGGCAACATCTGGAACGTGCCGTGCGACATCGCACTGCCGTGTGCCACCCAGAACGAGCTCGACGAGGAGGCGGCGAAGGTCCTGGTCAACAACGGCGTCAAGTTCGTCGCCGAGGGCGCGAACATGCCCACCACCCCCGGCGGCATCACGGTGTTCCGTGACGCCGGTGTGGCGTTCGCCCCGGGCAAGGCCGCAAACGCCGGTGGTGTGGCGACCTCCGCGCTCGAGATGCAGCAGAATGCGTCGCGTGATTCGTGGCACTTCGACTACACGGACGAGCGCCTGGCCGGCATCATGCGCGACATCCACAGCAGGTGTGTGGAGACGGCCGCCGAGTACGGCAAGCCGGGCGACTACATCCACGGCGCCAACATCGCCGGCTTCGTGAAGGTTGCCGACGCGATGTTCGCCCTGGGCGTCATCTGATCCGGCCCCGTCGATGTGAAAGGCCCGCTCGTTCGAGCGGGCCTTTCACATCGGACCAGGTCAGTCGGTGGGGCCGTCGTGGTCGAGCCGCGCCTTGCGTGCGGCCTCGCGCATCTCGATGCCGTCGGAGATCCAATTGCCGATCTCGCGGGTGACGTCCCGCACGGCTCCGGTGATGATGCCCGCGATGTTCCCGACGTGGGTGGCGGCGGATTCGGTCATCTCCTGCACCGTGTCCTTGTTGCGTTCGAAGCGTCCTACCATGCGTTCATCCCCTCAGACGGTGTCGTGGACGAGGGTACGCGGAGGTTCTGCCGTTCGCGCCGCGTCGGCCCTGCGCTCCGCGGTGGGGACAGGATCCGACTGTGCGGGACGGGGGCGTCGCTCGATCACGACCGAGCTCTCGGACGGTTCGGACACCCAGGACGGCGGCAGCGCCAGCGTGAAGATCTTGCGCCACACCGACGCGACCTGCCGGAGCAGGCCCCCCGTGTTGTAGGGCAGACCGTGCTTCTCGCACAGCGCCCGCACCTGCGGGGCGATCTCCGGGTAGCGGCGGGCCGGCAGGTCCGGGAACAAGTGGTGTTCGATCTGGTGCGACAGATTGCCGGTCATCAGGTGCATGAGCGGCGATCCGGTGATGTTCGCGCTGCCCAGCAACTGTCGCACGTACCATTCGCCACGCGTCTCGTCGGCGGTTTCCTCCTCGGTGAACGATTGCACGCCGGACGGGAAGTGCCCGCAGAAGATGACGGAGAACGCCCACACGTTGCGCACCAGATTCGCGGTCGCATTGCCGAGCAGGGTGGGAACGAACAATGGTCCGGTGAGCAGCGGGAACACAAGATAGTCCTTGAGCACCTGCCGTCCGGCCTTGTGCCACCAGCCGCGCGCGAGGGGGCCGAGTTCGCGGAGGTCGCGCTTGCCGGCCAACAGGCGATCGGCTTCGGCGTCGTGCAGCATCACGCCCCATTCGAACAGCAGCATCAGTGCCGCGGCGTAGAGCGGGTTGCCCAGGTAGTACGGCTTCCACGGCTGTGCGGGATCCATGCGCAGAATGCCGTACCCGATGTCGCGGTCCATGTCGAGGATGTTCGTGTATGTGTGGTGGACGTAGTTGTGCGAGTGCCGCCACTGATCCGAGGGGCACACCGTGTCCCATTCGAAGACACGCGAGTTCAGTCCGGGCTCGCGCATCCAGTCGTACTGACCGTGCATCACGTTGTGCCCGATCTCCATGTTGTCGAGGATCTTCGACACGCTCAGTGCGGCGACACCCGCGATCCACGCCGGTGGCAGGAAGCCTAGGAACAGCAGGCCACGCCCCGCCACCTCGAATCCTCTCTGCGCCTTGATGACCCGGTAGATGTATTCGCGGTCGTCGGCTCCGAGCGAGGCCACCGTGCGATCGCGCAGGGCGTCGAGTTCGCGGCCGATGTCCTCGACCTGCTCACGACTCAGGACCACCGGATCCGGGTCGGGTGCACGGCTTCCGGACAGGAACGGCAGGAAGGGAATCGACGGTAGGGACAATCCGAACATGATGTCCTCCAAAGGGTTCGAAAGATCGGGTGATCGGCTGCGCTCCGAGGAGCGAAGCCGGTCTAGAGATCGACCGCGACGTCACCGACCGGCGCGTTGACGCAGATCCGGATGCGGGCGTCGGGTTCGGAATCGAGTTCGCCGGTGCGGACGTCGCGGGTGCATCCGGATCGGCGGACCGTGGTGCAGGTATGGCAGATGCCCATGCGGCACCCGTGGTCGGGCCGCAGACCGGCGGATTCGGCCTGTTCCAGCAGTGTCCTGCCGGTGTTGTCCGCAACCACTCCGGACGTGGTGAAGCTGACCGTACCTTCGGCACCACCGGCGACCGTGACGGCAGGCAGGGTGAATTCCTCGGTGCGCAAATGTTGTTCAGCACCGGCGTCGCGGTAGACCTCGCGGACGCTCGCGGTCAGCCCCGCCGGGCCGCACGCATAGGTGGCGGTGCCGGGGAACCACGGGACGACGGCGTCGAGGTGTTCGCGGCAGAACCGGCCGTGCAGATGGCCGCCGTCTCCCCGGGTGTGAGCGAGGACGACCTCGACGTTGGCGCGAGCGGCGAGTTCGTCGAGGCGCGCGCGCTGGGGCACGTCGGCGGCGGTACGGGCGTAGTGCAGGAAGGTGACCGCACCGGTGTGCCGTTCGTCGGCGAGCGTGTGCAGCATCGACAGCACCGGGGTGATGCCGCTGCCTCCGCTGATGAGCAGCAGGCGGTCCGACCGGACCGGTGGGAGAACGAAGTCGCCGGCCGCAGGGCCGAGGTCGACGACGTCACCCGGCTCGGCGGATTCGTGCAGGTAGCGGGACACGACGCCGTCGGGGTGGGCACGCACGGTGAGGACGATCCGGTCGTCGGCGTGCTGCGAATTCGACGGCGAGTAGCAGCGGGTGTGCCGGACTCCGTCGACGACGACGCCGAATTGGATGTGCTGGCCGGCCTCGAACCGGCAACGCCGCCCGGGACGGAGCGTGAGTGTGATCATCCCCGGCACCGTGCGGTCGACATCGACGATCCGCGCGCGGGTGCTCTGCGTGGTGAGCAGCGGATCCAGCAGTTCCAGGTAGCGATCCGGGTGGTGCGGCCAGGACATCAGCCGCAGGGCGCCGGTGAACACGTTCGCTGTACGCCGTCCGGCTCCGACGCGTGTGAGGGGTGAGACGACCATTGCGGGACCTCCCGACCGATCCGATTTAAGTGCACACTTGTACACTCAAATAGTGTTGCAGCACCCACCCGCCGCCTGTCAACACGCATGTGACGCCCGTTACACCGGTATTCGATTCCTGGAGGCCGCTCTGCCTAGACTCGGGTCCGTGTCCGTAGCCCCCGTCCCCGAACCCACCACCAGGGCGGCCCGCAAGGAACGCACGCGCCGCACCCTGCTCGATGCCGCACTCGCGCTGGCGGCAGACCGGAGCTTCTCGACGGTGAGCCTGCGCGAGGTCGCTCGCGAAGCCGGGATCGTCCCCACCGCGTTCTATCGCCACTTCGCGTCGATGGACGAACTCGGCGTCACCCTGGCCGCCGACACGATGCGTGTCCTGCGGCAGGTACTGCGTGACGCCCGCCGCGCCCGGAGCGCGGGCGACAACGCCCGGGCGTCGCTGGCCGTGCTGGTCGAGCAGATCCGCGCGCACGAGGCCTCGTTCCGATTCCTGGCCCGCGAACGACACGGTGGTTCACCCGAGGTGTCCCGGGCCGTCAACGACGAATTGCGATTGCTCACAGGGGAACTCGCGCTCGACCTCGGTGGGATGCCGGGGCTGGACGGGTGGAGCGACGACGACCTGGAGATGGCTGCGGCCCTGCTCGTCGTCGCCCTGCTCGAGGTGGCCGTCGAACTGCTCGCCGTCGAAACGCCGGGTGGGCCGGACGAGGCGGCCGTGATCACCCGCGGCGAGAAGCAAATGCGTCTGATCATCCTCGGCATGGGGGCGTGGAAACCCACCCACGAGTGAACCCCGCACCGTACGGTGGCGCCATGTTCGAGATCAGCCGCGTCGCACTCGGCGACCTCACCTTCGACGTCCGTATCGCCGGCCCCCAGGAGGGCGCCCCGCTCGTCCTGCTGCACGGCTTCCCCGAAACCGGGCGCAGCTGGGAACATGCGGGCCGGTGGCTCGCCGAGGCGGGCCTGCGCGTCGTCATCCCCGACCAGCGGGGCTACTCCCCCGGCGCCCGTCCCGCCGACGTGTCGTCCTACACGATCGGTGCGCTGGTCGGCGACGTCCTCGGGCTGCTGGACGGTTTGGGGATCGACACCGCACACGTCGCCGGGCACGACTGGGGCGCCGTCGTCGGCTGGCACCTCGCTGCACACCACCCCGACCGCGTCCGCACATTCACCGCGGTCTCGGTGCCGCATCCCGCCGCCTACAGCTGGGCGCTGCAGCACGACGAGGACCAGAAGTCACGATCGGCGTACATCAAGCTGCTGCGCCTGGAAGGCAAAGCCGAGTCGGTGCTGCTCGACGACGGCGCCCGGCGCCTGCGCGCGATGTACAGCCCGATGCCCGACCACGCTGCCGTCGAGGAATACGTCCGGGTACTGACTGCGCCCGGCGCGATGACCGCGGCGCTGAACTGGTACCGCGCGATGGGACGCGACTTCCGCGATCTTCCGTCGGTGAAGGTGCCCACCACCTACGTGTGGAGCACCGCAGATGTCGCGGTGGCCCGGGCCGGCGCGGAACGCTGCCACGAATACGCCGACGCCGACTACGAATTCGTCGTCCTGGACGATGTGAGTCACTGGGTTCCGGAAGAGGAACCCGCAGCACTGGCGGAGGCGATCCGCACACGCATCGGGCAGTGACGGGTCTTCGCACTCACGTATCCGGCGTCGCGGCCCCCGCAGCGCGGCACAACAGTTCGAGTTCGCCGACGACCGCGTCCAGCGGCGCCGCACTGCGCTGCGCCTGCGCGACGATCAACCCGCCTTCGAGCGCGCCGACGATCATCGTCGCGAGGGTCGCGGCACGCGCCGGGTCGATGCCGTCGGCGACGAGCCGCGCGCCGATCATCTCGCTCCAGCGCACGAAAGCGGCGCCGGCGATGTCGCGGGCCGACGCCTCGGTGCCCAGGGCGGCCGCGACGATCGGGCAGCCCGCTACGTAGCCGGTGGCCTCGAGGCCTCGTCGCCACAGGTCGACGAGCCACCGGAGCGCGCTGACGGTGTCGCCCGAGTCCAGGATCTGCTCGATCCTGACGGTGAGCTCATCGGCGGCCGAGCGGGTGGCTTCCTCGATCAGCTGGGTCTTGCCACCGGGAAAGTGGTGATAGATCGACCCGCGGGGAGCTCCGCTGTGGGCGAGGACGTCGGCGAACGAGGTCGCAGCCACCCCGCGTTCCCGCATCAACGTCACGGCGCTGGCCGTCATCGCCGCGCGCGGTCCCGTGGTTCCGCTCTGCCGCCGTGCCATCGCACCCTCCCACGATCCGATCGGAATTGCCTACTCGAATTATGTATGTTGTCATACTTAGAACGCCAGCACCGGGACGTCAGGAGTCCACCGTGACCGAACTCGACACCACCGAAGACACCCACGTCTTCGACGCCGCCGTCTCGCTCGTCGCCGCCGACGCGCACCGCTACACGGGCCGCACCCACCCGGCGTACGCGAACATGGTCGGACCGTTCGGCGGAATCACGGCCGCGACCCTGGTGCGCGCGGTCCAGCAGCATCCCGAGGTTCTCGGCGTGCCGCTCTCGCTCACCGTCAACTACTGCGGGCCACTGGCGGATGGTGAGTTCGAGATCGCCGCGCGCCCGGTGCGCACCAACAGGTCGACGCAGCACTGGTCGATCGAGTTGTCCCAGGACGGGGCGGTCACGACCACCGCGACCGCGGTGTTCGGCACGCGACGCGACACCTGGTCGTCGACCGAGGCCGTCGCGCCCGATGCTCCCCCGGCACAGGATGTCGCGCAACAGTCGCTCCCCGAGTTCATCGCGTGGTCGCGCAACTACGAGATGCGCTTCGTCGAGGGCGCGGTACCGGGGCCGGAGACCGGCGAGAACCCTGATTCGACGACGACCTTGTGGGTGCGGGACGCGCCGCCGCGTCCACTGGACTTCGCGGCACTGACCTCGTTGTGCGATGTGTTCTTCCCGCGGGTGTTCCTGCGGCGCGGGCAGTACATGCCCGCCGGAACGGTGTCCTTGACCGTCTACTTCCACGCGGACGCGGACGCGCTGGCACGCCAGTCCGACGCGTCGGTACTCGGCACTGCACGCTCGCAGCATTTCGGCAAGGGCTACTTCGACCAGTCCGGTGAGCTGTGGAGCAGCGACGGCGAACTGCTCGCGACGACCCACCAGCTCGTCTACTTCAAGGGCTGACCGCCGATTCGGGTGCCCGCACGGCCAGCAACGCCGCGAGACCGGCGCCGAGCACGACGAGGAGTCCGGCGATGCCCGCACGGTCCGCGCCGAATCCCCACGCGAAGAACCCGAACAGCGTAGGCGCAAGGAAGGACACCGCCCGGCCGGTGGTGGCGTAGAGCCCGAACATCTGGCCTTCCCGGCCCGGCGGGGTGATCCGCGCGAGGAACGTGCGCGCGGACGCTTGCGCGGGCCCGACGAACAGGCACAGCAACAGCCCGAAGATCCAGAACATCACCGGGCCGGACACCGCGAGGAGCACCACCCCGACGACGATCATCGCGGCGAGCGAGACCACGATGACCGCCTTCGGGCCGACCCGATCGTCGATACGTCCGGCGACGAGCGCGCCGAGCGCGGCCACCACATTCGCCGCGACCCCGAACAACAGCACGTCGCCCGACCCGATGCCGTAGACGGTCACGGCGAGCACCGCGCCGAACGTGAAGACGCCGGCGAGGCCGTCGCGGAACAGGGCCGACGCGCCCAGGAACCAGATGGTGCGACGGTCCGCGCGCCACAGCTCACGCAGGTCGCGCCACAGCACCCTGTATGCCTCGACGAGGCCACCCTTGTCCGCACCGGGATCGACACCGGTCGGGGGCAGTTCGGGGACCGCGAGCAGTACCGGAATCGCGAAGACGCCGAACCACACGGCGGCGAGCAGCGCGACCAGCCGGATGTTGGTGCCGTCGTCGGTACTCAGCGCCAGGAAGCCGCGGGTGTCTCCGTCTCCGGCGATGAACCCGGTATAGCACAACAGCAGCAGCACGATGCCGCCGAAATACCCCATGGACCAACCGAATCCGGAAACCCTGCCGATGTTCTCCTCGGTGGAGATCTGGCGCATCATCGCGTTGTACGGGACCTGGGCGAGCTCGGCGATCACCGAGGCGACACCGAGCAGGACCAGCCCCAA
Source organism: Rhodococcus phenolicus (assembly GCF_001646785.1). Classification (GTDB taxonomy): domain Bacteria; phylum Actinomycetota; class Actinomycetes; order Mycobacteriales; family Mycobacteriaceae; genus Rhodococcus; species Rhodococcus phenolicus. Next base: position 55,380 of record NZ_LRRH01000011.1, on the reverse strand, counting down.
CCACAGATAGTGGTGGTCGTCGCGCACGAAGTACATCCCGGCCATCGCCGCGACCGTGACGAAGGTGAGTACCGCGAGGGACCGTTTGCGCCGGCCGGTGGCGTCGTAACGTTGCCCGGAGACCGGCGCTGTGACCGCGATGACGAACCCGGCGATCCCGAGCGACCAGCCCAACCATGTACTCGCCGAGACGGTTCCGGGCAGGTCGTCGCCGACGGCGTCGGTGAGGTACACGGAGAAGACGAACGTGAGGATCACCGCATTGAACGCGGCCGATCCCCAGTCCCACAGACCCCACGCGAAGACCTGCCGCCGCGTCGTCGCCGTCCCGATCCCTGCCGGAACGGCCGTGTGTGCGCTCATTCCCGCAGCCTAAACCGGTCGTCGCGGAGCTGCCCCATATGACGGTTGACGACCGATATTTCGGTACACCGATCGTCACTGTCGTCTTCTCCGTGCGCGAGCACGCTCGAACCGCCGCACGACCACGTCGAAACGGTCCAGCTCCGCCCAGTTCCAGCGGATCACCTCGAACCCGACGTCGCGCAACGCATCCTCTCGGAGTTTCTCTGCGACGAGGTCGCGCCGGTCCGAGTATTTTCCCGCCCCGTCGAACTCTCCGACGACTCCGGCCTCGTCCCAGAAGAAGTCGAGGCGGCAACGCCGTCCGTCACGCACGACGACCTCGTGCTGCAGAACCGGACGGGGCAGGCCCGCCTCCTCGATCCGGACCCGCGACAACGACTCGCCGACACTCTCGCTGCGTGCGTCGAGGAAGCCTGCCACCGCACGCGCACGTGCGACACCGTGGAGCCCCGACGCGGCCTCCACCACGCGTGGCAACCACGCCGCGGCCGCGGGATCGATGCGCAGGAGCGCATCACCGATGATCACCGCCTGTGGGCGCGGCACGGTGCGTGCGACGTCCGCGATCGTCCTGGCCACCGACGTCACCGGTACAGCATCGACGACTGTGAGGTCTGCATCCATCCATCGCGCGGTGTGGATGTGCAACCGTCCCCGGTGCCGTGCGCCGGCGCCGGGAGTCCGCGACACGTGCACACGCGTCAGCGGGAGATTCCAGACAGGTGCCCCGTGCAGCGTCGCCGCCGAGATGTGGCTGATCGCCTCCCCCTGGTCCAGAGTCGAGCCGAAATGACGCGCGAGCACCCGATGCCGGCCGGTGCCGTCGAGCGCACCGTGATCGCCCCGTCGCAAGTAGACGCCGTGGGCGACCGGCACCAGCTCGCCGGTTCGAAGTTCGCGAGCGATCTCGAAGGCGGACGTACCCGCCGCGAGTAGTCGTGCGCGCGTCAACACTCGTGGATCCTCCATGCCGGCGATGGTGCCGCAACGCGACCGCGGGATCCGCCGGAGAACCACTCGATTCGCTCGTCCTGGGGATGGAACTGCCACCTGTGGACAACGTCCCTGCACGCGGGCGCCGACCGGCCGGAAGTGCCCGCAATGATGGTTGGTGTATCGAAATTTCGGTATACCAACCACCACTTCCGCCCTATGCATTTGTGTCCATATGCACCTCGTTGCATACTGTCGTCATGGCACTCGAACATGCCCTGCTCGTCTCCCTCGACGAGCGGGCCGGATCCGGCTACGAACTGGCCCGCCGCTTCGACCGGTCCATCGGGTTCTTCCACAGCGCCAGCCACCAGCAGATCTACCGGGTACTGCACCGGATGAAGGATCGCGGCTGGGTGACCGGTGAAACCGTGGCGCAGGAGGGTCGCCCGGACAAGAAGGTCTATCGAGTGGCCGGCGCCGGCCACGCCGAACTGGACCGCTGGGTCGCCACGCCGTCCGAACCCGACCATCTGCGCAGCGAACTCGCCGTGAAGGTCCGTGCAGCGCGCCCCGGCACGCTGACCGAACTGCTCGCGGAGATCACCCGTCACCGCGACGCCCACGCCGCGCGGCTCGACGTCTACCGGCTGATCGAGAAACGCGACTTCCCGGAGTCCCCGCCGCGTCGGGGCCCGGACCTGCACCAGTACCTCGTGCTGCGCGGAGGCATCCGCGTCGAAGAGGGTTTCCGCGATTGGTGCCAGGACATGCTCGACGCTCTCACTCCCGCTTCGGAACAGGACGTGCCGTGACCGACCACTATCCCACGCTGCTGTCCCCTCTCGACCTCGGACCGATCACGTTGCCCAACCGGGTGATCATGGGATCGATGCACACCGGGCTCGAGGACCGCGCCGCGAACACCGGGAAACTGGCCGCATACTTCGCCGAACGTGCCCGCGGGGGTGTCGCGCTCATCGTCACCGGCGGTTACGCCCCCACGCGCACCGGATGGCTGCTGCCGTTCGGCGCCAAGCTCACCAACCGGATCGAGGCCCGCCGGCACCGGACGATCACCGACGCCGTGCATGCGGAGGGCGGGCGGATCCTGCTGCAGATCCTGCACGCCGGCCGGTACAGCTACTGGCCGCTGAGCGTGTCCGCGTCGTCGATCAAGGCACCGATCAATCCGTTCCGGCCGCGCCGACTCACCTCGTGGGGTGTGCGCCGACAGATCCGGGCGTTCGTGCGCTGCGCCGGGCTCGCTCGGGAAGCCGGTTACGACGGCGTCGAAATCATGGGTGGTGAGGGATATTTCATCAACCAGTTCCTCGCCGAACGCACCAATCGGCGCACCGACGAGTGGGGCGGCACTCCCGCCAAGCGCCGCCGTCTCGCCGTCGAGATCGTGCGGGGCGTCCGGGCGGTCGGCGGCCCGGACTTCGTGATCTCGTTCCGGCTTTCGATGGCCGATCTCGTCGAGCGCGGCCAGCGGTGGGACGAAATCGTCTCGCTTGCACAGGAAGTCGAAGCAGCCGGTGCGACCTTCATCAACACCGACATCGGCTGGCACGAATCCCGGGTGCCCACGATCGTCACGTCCGTTCCTCGTGCCGCGTTCGTGGACGTCACCGCGAAACTCGCCCAGCACGTGAGTATTCCGGTTGCCGCGTCGAACCGCATCAACATGCCCGAGACCGCAGAGGCGATCCTGTCCGACGGCCGGGCCGCCCTCGTCTCGCTGGCACGGCCGATGCTCGCGGACCCCGACTGGGTGCGCAAGGCCGCCGCCGGAACCGCCGACGAGATCAACACGTGCATCGCCTGCAACCAGGCGTGTCTCGACCACGCGTTCGTCAACAAGCACGTCTCGTGCCTGCTCAATCCGCGTGCCGGCCGCGAAACCGAACTGCTGCTCTCCCCCACCCGGCGCAGCAGGACGGTCGCGGTCGTCGGTGCCGGACCGGCGGGGCTGTCGGCGGCAGTGAACCTCGCGCGGCGCGGACATCGCGTCACCCTGTTCGAAGCGGACGACTGCATCGGAGGTCAGTTCGGCATCGCCCGGCTCATCCCCGGGAAGGAGGAGTTTTCCGAGACCTTGCGGTACTTCACGCGTCAGCTCGAGCTGACCGGCGTCGATGTGCGACTGGGTGTCCGCGCGGACGTCGCCGACCTGACCGGGTTCGACGACGTGGTCGTCGCGACCGGTGTGCGACCCCGCGTGCCGGAAATCGCGGGTATCGACCGGCCGAACGTCCTGTCGTACCCGCAGGCGGTACGCGGCGAGGCCCCGATCGGCACCCGGGTCGCGGTGATCGGCGCGGGCGGCATAGGCGTCGACGTCGCCGAATTCCTCACCCACACCTCCTCCCCGACAATGGATCTCGCGGAGTGGAAGCGGGAATGGGGCGTCTGCGACGATGAGGACGCGAACGGTGGATTGTCCGTCCCGCAACCGTCGCCGTCTCCGCGCGAGGTGTACCTGCTGCAACGATCGTCCGGCCGGATCGGGGCCGGGCTCGGTAAGACGAGCGGCTGGGTGCATCGAGCGTCCCTGAAACACAAGGGCGTACACGAGCTGTCGGGTGTGAACTACGAACGCATCGACGACGACGGCCTGCACATCAGCTTCGGCGCCGAGCGCCGCGACCTCCGGGTGCTCGCCGTCGACACGGTCGTCGTGTGCGCAGGTCAGGAATCGGTGCGGGACCTGGCCGACGAACTCCTGTCGGCAGGCGTCACCACACACGTGATCGGCGGGGCGGATGTCGCCGCCGAACTCGACGCGAAGCGCGCGATCGAGCAGGGGACCCGGCTCGCTGCCCGGATCTGAGAACCTGTCAGACGGTGACGCCGGCCAGTAGCCCGGCCACCGACTGGCGCAGCACGGCGGTCGCCTCGTCCACGCCGAGCTGCAGTTCGTCGCGCAGGACCGCCCACGATCCCCACGTGGCGGCGACCCCGAGCGCGTAGACCAGGCGGGCGCGACGGTCCTTGTCGAGGGTCGAGAGTTCGCGGGCGAACAGGACCCTCACCTCGTCGGTGACCCGCGCGATGTGGCGCCGCCGGTGAGCCCGGAGCGCTTCGGAGAAATGCTGGCGCACGACCGCGGCTCGTGAGTAGGGCGCGATGAACTCGAGCAGCCGCGCGCGTTGCCGGCAGAAGCCGTCGATCCGTTCCGCCAGCGGCAGATGCGGAGGCACCGGCACGAACAGTTCGTCCTGACGGCGCAGCATCTCCGCCCCGGTGAACGCCATCAGGGTGTCGAGGTCGCTGAAATTGACCCACAGCGCCCGCAGGGAAACGCCTGCCTGCTCCGCGACCTGCGCACCTGTGGGCTTGAGCATGCCCGCCCGGAGCAGCGCGATGTGCGCCTCGACCACCGCTCGGCGCGTGCGTTCCGCGCGGGCTGTTCGACCGTCCATGACAGCTGTGACCACGATCACTCCTTCGTTCCAACGCGCCGAACCTCGGGGGCATCGGCGGCGCTTCGCGACCTGCGCCCTACAAACAATACCGGCCAACCTCCCCGTTTAGGGAAGTCTTCCCGAAAGACACGGACAACCGAGCCCGAGCCGCGGCGACTAGGCTGACCCACCGTGACTCTGCCGAACCCCACTCCAGACGCCCGCGCGGTCGTGACCGGCGCTTCCTCCGGTATCGGTGAGGCCCTCGCCACCGAACTCGCAGCGCGCGGTCACTCGCTGATCCTCGTCGCACGGCGCGGCGAGGTGATGGAAGAGCTCGCCACCACTCTCCGCGCGGCGCACGGCGTCACCGTCGAGGTACGAGCCTGCGACCTGTCCGATCGCGACGCCCGCGCGAAGCTGGTCGAGGAACTTGCCGACCGCCACGTCAGCATCCTGTGCAACAACGCCGGGATCGCCACATTCGGACCGGTGTCCGATCTGGACCCGTCCTACGAACGCGCGCAGGTCGAGCTCAACGCGGTCGCCGTGCACGACCTCACCCTGGCGGTGCTACCGCAGATGCTCGAGCGTCGCTCCGGCGCGATCCTCAACGTCGGGTCCGCCGCGGGCAACATGCCGATCCCGAACAACGCGACCTATGCGGCCTCGAAGGCGTTCGTCAACACGTTCTCCGAATCGCTGCGCGGCGAACTCAAGGGCACCGGCGTGAACGTCACCCTGCTGGCACCGGGGCCGGTGCGCACCGAGACCCCCGACCCGGCCGACGCCTCGATCGTCGACAAGCTCGTCCCCGATTTCCTGTGGATCTCGAGCGAGCACACCGCGAAGGTGTCGCTGGACGGTCTCGCCGAGAACCGGATGCGCATCGTGCCCGGACTGATCAGCAAAGCCATGTCCGTCGCGGGCAACTACACCCCGCGCGCGATCGTCGCCCCGATCGTCGGGACCTTCTACAAGAAGCTCGGCGGCTAGCGCCGCTTGCGACCGGTTCCGAAGATGCTGCGGGAGATCTCCCGCCCCGCAGCGGACGCGGCGGACCGCAGGAAGCTCTTCATCGCGGAGCTGCCCAGCACCTGTTCGACGATCGTCGGCCCCTCGTCCCGAGGGGCCGGCATCGTCTCGGACAGATCCGGCAGCGGCGGCACGTCCAGCGGCGGATCCACATCGGGCGCGCCTGCGACCTTCGTCGTGAGCATCTCGTACGCCGACTCCCGGTCGACGGTCTGCCCGTACTTCGCGAACAGCGGATGTCCCTGGGCGGCGGCACGGATCGCGTCGTCGCCGACGGTGTCCATCAGCGAACGCGGGGGCCGGATCCGGGTCCACGCCACCGGTGTCGGCGCTCCCTTCTCCGACAGGACCGTCACGATCGCTTCCCCCGTCCCGAGCGAGGTCAGCGAGTTCTCGAGGTCGTAGAACCTCGTCTTCGGGTAGGTGCGGACCGTCTTGGTGAGGGCCCTCTGATCGTCGGGCGTGAACGCACGCAGCGCGTGCTGCACCCGCGCACCCAACTGCGAGAGGACCGCGTTGGGAACATCTGTAGGAAGCTGCGTGCAGAAGAACACGCCGACCCCCTTCGACCGGATGAGCTTGACGGTCTGCTCGACCTGCTGCAGGAAGGCCTTCGACGCGTCCGCGAACAGCAGATGCGCTTCGTCGAAGATGAACACGAGCTTCGGTTTGTCCAGGTCACCCTCCTCGGGCAGTGTCTGGAACAGGTCGGCGAGCACCCACATCAGGAACGTCGAGAACAGCACCGGACGCGCTGCCTGCGCGCCCAGCTCGAACAGGCTGATCACCCCGTTGCCGCCCAGGACACGCAGCAGATCCTCGGTGTCGATCTCCGGTTCGCCGAAGAACGTGTCGCCGCCGTCGGCCTCGAGGTTGACGATCGCGCGCAGGATGACGCCCGCGGTCGCGGCCGAGACACCGCCGATACCTTTGAGATCGGCCTTGCCCTCGTCGCTGGTCAGGTACGCGATGACCTGCCGCAGATCCTTGAGGTCGAGCAGCGCCATGCCGCGCTGATCCGCCCAATGGAAGATCAGTCCGAGCGTCGATTCCTGGGTGGTGTTCAGGCCGAGCACCTTGCTCAGCAGGATGGGGCCGAACGCCGTGACGGTCGCGCGGACCGGGATGCCGATGCCGTCGGTGCCGAGCGAGAAGAACTGAACCGGGAAACCGGCCGGGGTCCACGAGGCATCGCCGGTGTCGGCGGCGCGAGTGACGATCGCGTCGCCGCCCTCCCCGCGCGCGGACAGGCCCGACAGGTCGCCTTTGACATCGGCCATGACCACGGGCACGCCCGCCGCGGACAGCTGCTCGGCGATGCCCTGCAGGGTCTTGGTCTTACCGGTGCCGGTCGCGCCGGCGATGAGGCCGTGCCGGTTCATCATGGCCAGCGGGATCCGGACCCGGGCACCCGGGTCGACGACGCCGTCGTGGACGACAGTGCCCAGTTCCAGGGTCGCACCGGAGAACGCGTAACCCGCGGCGATCTCCGCGGCCGGGCCTGCGGCGGTTCCGGCGGTGGCCGCGTTCGGTTGGGCGGCCTCATCCGGTTCGGTCTCGGCCGCGGCGGCGGCCTCCTCGGCCTCACGCTGAGCCAGTTCGGCCGCGGCGGCGGCTTCGGCGGCGACTCGGGCCGCTTCTTCGGCGGCGGCCTTCGCGGCCTTCGCCTTCTCGGCGGCGGACAGTGCCTCGCCGGATCGGGTCGGATCCACGGTCATGTTCAGCCTCCTCGAACCAGCACGGCCGGCGTCTGTTTCCCCCGCAGACCTTAACCCGGTCGCCCGTCTGACTACTCTGTACTCTCGTGCAGGACAAACTTGTTTGGATCGATTGCGAAATGACCGGTCTGCGGATCGGAAGCGACAAACTCATCGAAATCGCCGCGCTGGTTACCGACAGCGATCTCAACGTGCTCGGCGAGGGTGTGGACATCGTGATCCACGCCGACGACGACGCGCTGGCCGCGATGCCCGAGGTCGTGCAGCAGATGCACGAACGGTCCGGGTTGACCGACGAGGTACGCCGCTCGACGGTCACGCTGGCCGAAGCCGAGAAACTGGTCCTCGACTACGTCCGGACGCACGTCAAGGAAGCCGGTACCGCTCCCCTGGCCGGCAACTCCATCGGCACCGACCGGCAGTTCATCTCCCGGGACATGCCGGAACTCGACACGTATCTGCACTACCGCATGGTCGACGTCAGCTCGATCAAGGAACTGTGCCGGCGCTGGTACCCGCGGATCTACTTCGGCCAGCCCCAGAAAGGCCTGTCGCACCGCGCGCTCGCCGACATCAAGGAGTCCATCCGGGAGCTGCGCTACTACCGGCGCACCGCGTTCGTGGCGCCTCCCGGGCCGCCGCCTGCGGACATCACCGCCGCCGTAAAGGATCTTGGACCTGCCTGACCAGGCGATTCGTCGTTTTCGGGGAAAGCAGGCTAGTATTTCTATCGCAGTCGCAACCGGCCCCGGCCGATAGCGGATGCGATGGTGAGTGTAGTTCAGTTGGTAGAGCACCAGGTTGTGATCCTGGCTGTCGCGGGTTCGAGTCCCGTCACTCACCCCCGAGAAAGACCCCCGACCGCGCGGTCGGGGGTCTTTTCTTTTCCCTACCACCGCGTTTCCCGTCCCCCGCCGAAGAGAACCGTCACCCGGGAACGGGAAACGGCTGTGGCCCCCGGCCGTTTCCGGTCGGGGGCCACAGCCGCGGACAACGAACTAGACCTCGACGGTGTCGCGCTCCTTGTCGGCGCGCCGCAACGTCGCACCGGCGGGCTTACCGGGGATGGCCAGGGTGATCAACGCGGCGACGAGCGCCACGCCGCAGCCGATGAGCAGTCCGGTCCGGAAACCGGCTTCGGTGGGCAGCGTGTGCTCACCCAGCTGCATGCTCATCTGCGCGAGCACCACACCGACGACCGCGGCCGACACCGAGGTGCCGACCGACCGCATGAGCGAGTTGAAGCTGTTCGCGGCGGCGGTCGCGGTCTGCGGCACGGACCCCATGATCAACGCGGGCATCGCACCGTAGGCCAGACCCACGCCGACGCCACAGATACTGGTGACGATCAGCAGGCCCCACGTCGTGCCCATCAGTGCCATGGACGAGCCGTAGCCCAGAGCGATGACCAGGGCACCGACGAGCAGTGTCACCTTCGGTCCGCGACCGGCGGACAGTCGCGCGCCGAGCGGCGAGACGAGCATCATCATGATGCCGGAGGGAGCCATCCACAGTCCCATCGCGAGCATCGACTGGCCGAGGCCGTACCCGGTCGATTCCGGCAGCTGCAGCAGCTGCGGCACGATCAGCGACTGCGCGTACATGGCGAAGCCGACGACGATGGACGCCAGATTGGTCAACAGGACCGGACGGCGAGCGGTGATACGCAGGTCGACCAGCGGATCGTCGATGCGCAGTTCCCACCACGCGAACACACCGATCGCGACGATCGCGGCCGCGAACATCTCGAGGGTGGTGCTGCTCGTCCAGCCCCAGTCGGCGCCCTTCGAGACCGCAAGCAACAGGCAGACGAGTCCGATGCCGAGCGTGACCGCACCGAACGGGTCGAACTTTCCGCGGGTTCCCTGGACGGGCGTGGCCGGCACGATGACCCAGATCGCCACGAGGACGACGGCGCTGAGCACCGCAGCAGCCCAGAACAGCACCCGCCAGTTCGCGTTCTCGGCGACCGCAGCGGCGACGGGCAGACCGAGGGCACCGCCGATACCCATCGACGAGCTCATCAGCGCGATGGAGGAATGCAGCTTCTCCGGCGGCAGCACGTCGCGCAGGATGCTGATGCCGAGCGGGATCAGGCCCATGCCCAGGCCCTGCAGACCACGGCCGAGGATCATGGGGAACAGGGACGACGCCATCGCGCAGATCGCCGACCCGACGATCAGGGGAATCGTGCAGGCGAACATCACGGGACGCTTGCCGTACAGGTCGCCGAGGCGCCCGGTCACCGGCATCGCGACCGCGGCGGCCAGGAGCGTGACGGTGATGACCCAGGACGCGTTGGACGCGGTGGTGTGGAGGATCACGGGCAGCTGCGCGATCAACGGCACGACGAGCGTCTGCATGAGCGAGGCCACGATGCCGGTGAAGGCGAGCACACCTACCAGTGCGCCCGGACGAACTGCGGGTGTCGGGTTGTTCACCCCAATCTCCTTAACTAGAGCAATATAATTCTGTGCACCTTACATATGCAGTGCATCGTGCACAACTTATGCATTACGCACATCGCGTGGTATACCTGACGAAAGTTCCACGGGGGCCGAGCAGCAAAAGGACGAAATGGACAAGCCCACCAACCTGATCGAGTTCGAGACGATGCTGCTGGGTCGGCACCTCAGCGCACAGACCGCCCGCCCCCGACGCGCAGTCGGTCGCCTGGACCGCAGCGCCTACACGCTGCTGGGCCGGATCGAGATGCAGGGTCCGATGTCGATCGGTGAACTGAGCGATGCCTTCGGCCTGGATGCATCGACCCTGAACCGGCAGACCGGCGCGATGCTGCGCGACGGGCTGGTCGAGCGGATACCCGACCCCGACGGCGGGATGGCACGCAAGTTCCGCATCACCGGCGACGGCAGCAACCGGCTCGCCGAGGAACGCGCGCACAGCATCCGGGTGCTCGACGAGATCCTGAACGAATGGTCCCCGGAGGACGTGGCGACCTTCGCCGGCTGGCTCGAACGTTTCAACACCGACGTCGAACGCTACGTCGGCCGTCCCTGGCCCCGCCCCTGAACCAGCCCGCAACACAACGGAGGGCGCCCGGCGTTCCGGTCACCCTCCGTTGTGCGTACGCGAGGTCAGGTGCTGGCGTTGCCCGCCTTCCACGTCGCCCACGGGATGTTCCAGTCGCCCAGCCCCTCGGTTCCCTCGAGGATTCCGCCGACCGTGTTGCGCACGACGACGATGTCACCGCGCTTGGTGTTGTCGAAGATCCACTTCGCATTCGCCGGACTCAGATTCAGGCAGCCGTGGCTGACGTTGCGGACCCCCTGATCCCCCAGCGACCACGGCGCCGAGTGGAAGAAGATCCCGCTGTAGGACATGCGGGTCGCCCAATCCACGGGCGTCCGGTAACCCTGCGGTGAGTCGGCCGCCACCCCGTACGTCGACGAATCCATGATCATGTGATCGAAGCGGTCACCGATGGTGTAGACGCCGTTGGGGGTGGGCGTGCTGTCCTTGCCCATCGACGTCGGCATCGACATGATCGCGCTGCCGTTGCGGTTGACGGTGACGGTCTTCGTGTTGTCGTCGACCTCGATGACCACGGCGTCGCCGATGGTGAACGACGAGTGCACGTCGGACTGACCGAACAGGCCGTCGCCCAGATCCTTGCCGTAGGCCTTCACGTCGACGGTCACGGTCGTGCCGGGCGCCCAGTAGTTCTCCGGACGCCACCGCACCTCACGGTTGCTGAGCCAGTAGAACGCACCCTCGACCGGCGGATTCGTCACGATCGTGATGGCAGCTTCGGCCGCACGCCGGTCCGGGATGTTCTCGTCGAACTGCACCGCGACGGGCTGGCCGATGCCCACGACCGAGCCTTCCCCGGGCAGCACGTAGGGCTGGGTGAGGTTGCCGGGGGCACTCGTGGTGAACCTGGCGACAGAGGTCGTCGCGCCACCGAGCCCGTACGCGACCGTCTCGAGCGTGTATTCGCGGTTGTAGCCGAGTGGTTCCGTGTTGACCCAGGTCGTGCCGTCCGGCGCGAGCGCGCCACCGACGGCGACACCGTCCGGGTTGCTGAGCGTGACCGAGTCGAGCTTTCCGTTGACGACGGACACCGTCACCGGGTCGATCGGCGAGAAACCGACACCGCCGTCGACAGCGCTCGACGACACCGTCGGTTTGATGAGCGCGGCGAGCGGGTTGGAATCGATGGGCACCTCATCGGCTCCACCGGCCGATCCCCCGGAACAGGCAGTGACGAAGGTCATGGTTCCGACCAGAACCGCTCCCAGCATCGCCGCGGCCGAACGCCGGGACCGGCGCCGAGGCACCCGCAGATTCTTCTCGATCACAATCCACCCTCCGATGTCCGGACCTCCCCCCAGGCCGCAAAACTGCACGTCAATGCACGTATCCACGATGATGCCAGGCTGCAAAGATCCGAACCAAACCAGAAACCCGGAGCGCGAATAACGTTCGAATACCAATCGCCGGCCACCCCTCTGACGTTACCGGCCGCGACCGAGGAAACCGGCGATGAGCAGGCGATTTGGCGCGATACAGCGGAGTGTGTAATCTTCTTTTCGTCGCCGAGACAACGGCCCGGAGACAAACCGCCAAGCGCCATTAGCTCAATTGGCAGAGCAGCTGACTCTTAATCAGCGGGTTCGGGGTTCGAGTCCCTGATGGCGCACAGCAGAAGGCCTGCACCGAAATTTCGGTGCAGGCCTTCCTCGTTTCTCAGATCGAAGCCGGTTCTCCACCCTCGGCCAGAACAGGTCGAACACATCCACCACCGGAGCCGACGAGGACCGAGGGGAAAAATTCGCTGAACTCGACGGATGCGACGGCCCGCTCGAGGACGCACCGCAGTCGCTCCCCAGCACCGAGTGCGGCATCGATCAGAGGCGCGGGGAAGCCAGCGGGACCACGCTGCCGAGCACCTGCGGACGGCGTGGACGAGCGCTAGTACGTGATGACGACCGGGTCGCCGATCTCCACGTTGTCGAAGTACCAGGCCGCGTTCTCGGTACTCAGGTTGATGCACCCGTGACTGACGTTCTCGTATCCCTGCGAGTCGACCGACCAGGGAGCAGCGTGCACGAAGATGCCGCTCCACGTCAGCCGGACCGCGTACTCGGTGTCGATCCGGTAGCCCTCCGGGGCATCGATCGGGACCCCGTAGGTGGACGAGTCCATCACCAGGTCCCGGAACTTCTCGAGCACCGGGAACGTCCCGGTCGGTGTCTCGTACCCGGGCTTGCCCATCGACGCCGGCATCGTCCGCACGATCTCCCCGTCGATCGACACGGTGAACTGATGCGTGGACAGGTTCGCCACGGCGACGAACTCGTCGCCGGTCCGGAACTGCGACCGCGTGCCGCCCGCCAGGACGGTGACGGCGGTGTGGCCGGGCCAGAAGCCGTCGGGAACCCACTGCACCTGCCGGTCGTCGAGCCACCGGAATCCTCCGGCGACGGGCACGGACGGAATGATCGCGACGGACCGCTCCGCGGCGGCCCGATCCGCCACCGGGCCGTCGAAGCGAACGGTCACCGGGTGCGCGATGCCGACGACAGCCCCGTTCGCGGGTGTCAGTGCATGCACGGGCGGCCCGCCCTGCGGGTCGATCCCGATGCGGCCGGCGGTGGCCGCGGCTCCCGTGCCGAGCGCGAGGGTCGCGGCAAGCGTCGCAACCAGGACGAGTCGTGCAACACGCTGCGCGTTCCGCATGACCGCCACCCCTTCGAGACGAGACGATCGACGTCCTCTCAGTGAACCACGCCAAGATCGAAGCGGGAAGGTAGTGGCGCTTCACACCGGCCGCAAGCAAGGCGAGGGGCACCGCCGTCCGTGACCGGACGACGGTGCCCCTCGCATCGACTGATCGTCAGCGCAGCAGTTTGCGCAGAACCAGAGCGCCGACGACGACACCGACCGCGATGACGGCGTACTTGACGTTCGGCTGGTTCACCTTGGCGACGAGCGTCTGCTTGGTGTTGGCCACCAGATTCTTCGGATTGGCCCGCACACTCAATTCGTCGAGCGTGCTCGCGAGCTGGTTGCGAGCGTTCTCGATGTCCCGCTCGATGGCCTCGGTGTCCCTACCCACGTGATCCTCCAGGAGTCGCTGCTGTGTGCTGCGACCACGGTAGTGGACGCGGAGTCCACTACCGTGGCGGACGTGACGGAAAACAGCAGACTCGCCCCCGGCGACACCGCACCCGAGTTCACCCTGCCCGACGCCGACGGCAACGAGGTGTCGCTGTCGGACTACCGCGGCCGCAAGGTGATCGTGTACTTCTACCCCGCCGCCAGCACACCCGGTTGTACGAAGCAGGCATGCGATTTCCGCGACAACCTCGCCGAACTGAACGGTGCCGGCCTCGACGTCGTCGGAATCTCCCCCGACAAGCCCGCCAAGCTCGCGAAGTTCCGCGACAAGGAGGAGCTGACCTTCCCGCTGCTGTCCGATCCGGAGAAGGCCACGCTCACCGCCTGGGGCGCATTCGGCGAGAAGAAGATGTACGGCAAGACCGTGACCGGCGTCATCCGTTCGACGTTCCTCGTCGACGAGGACGGAAAGATCGAGGTCGCGCAGTACAACGTGCGCGCGACCGGTCACGTCGCCAAGTTGCGTCGCGACCTGTCGGTCTAGGTTTCCGGCCGGTCGGCAAGGGCACGCAGGAGCAACGCCTCGGCGACGGCGAGGTTCTCGATCTCCGCCGGATCGACGCTCTCGTTCGGGGCGTGGATGACGCAACGCGGCTCCTCGACCCCGATCAGTGCGATCTCGGCGTTGGGGACGGCGCGCTGCAGCGCGGTGCACAACGGGATCGATCCACCTTCGCCGGCGGTCGCGACCTCGCGGCCGTATGCGGCCTCGAGTGCCGCGCGCAGAGCGCGGTACCCGGGGCCGTCGGTCGCCGCCAGGAACGGCTCCCCGACGGACTCCCGCTCCACCCGCAGGTGTGCACCCCACGGCACGTGCGCCTCGAGGTGGGCGACGAGGGCGTCCTGCGCGACCGTCGGGTCCAGACCGGGCGGCACCCGCAGGTTCAAGCGGGCCGATGCGCGCGGCACGATCGCGGCTGCCGAGCCGACGACGGGCGGCGCGTCGAGACCGACGACGCTGAGCGCCGGCCGTGCCCACACGGCATCGGCGACCGATCCGGACGACAGCAGGGACACTCCGTCGAGCACGCCCGCGTCGGACCGGAAGCGATCCTCCGGATACGGCACCCCGCCCCACCGGGCGGTGCTGTCGAGTCCGTCGACGACGGTGTCGCCGTGTTCGTCGCGCAGCGTGTTCAGCAACCGGACCAGAGCGGCGAGCGCATCCGGTGCCGCCCCACCGTAGACTCCGGAATGCACCTGTCCCGCAAGCGTTTCCACGTGTACGACGACGTTCGCGATGCCGCGCAGTGACGTCGTGAGCGTGGGCTGTCCGGCCTCGACGTTGCCGCAGTCGCCGATGACGATCATGTCGGCGGCGAACACATCCGGGCGCTGCGCGACCAGATCGTGGAGTCCGGCGCCGCCGATCTCCTCGGACCCTTCGACGACGATCCGCACACCGACCGGCAGCGGGCCGTCGGGACGCAGAGCCCGCAGGGCGAGCAGGTGCATCAGGACGTTGCCCTTGCAGTCGGACGCGCCGCGGCCGTACCAGCGACCGTCTCGTTCGGTCAGGACGAAGGGAGGGCTCGTCCACAGGGCCTCGTCGCCCGGTGGTTGCACGTCGTAGTGGCTGTAGAGCAGGACCGTGGGCGCTCCGGCGGGGGCCGGACTGTGCCCGATCACGGCCAGTGATCCGTCCGAGGCTTCGACGAGGTCGGCCTGCTCGATCCCCGCGGCGAGGAAGGCGTCGCGCACCCAGGTGGCGGCACCGACGCATTCCTCGACGGGGAACTGGCGCGGGTCGGCGACGGACCGGAATCCCACCAGCGTCGCGAGTTCACCTCGGGCGGTGGGCATCTGCGCTCGGATCCGGCTCCGGATCAGTTCGGTGTCTGCCCCGCTCACGATTCCTCCTCGATCTGTCGGATGAACACGTCGAATCCGTCGAGGAGCCGGTCGAGCCCGAAGCGGAAGTCGGTGATGTGCCACTCCGCGTTCTCGGCAGGGTCGTCGGGGGTGTCGTCGGGCCCGAACGCGCCGCCCTCCACCGCGGCGAGCACCCGGGGAAATCGCTCCGGGTCGAGAAGCCGGGGCATGACGTCCGCGTAATCCATCTCGTCGTTCTGCGTCGCGAGCTCGAGCTCCCAGGAGAGCCGCGCCCGGCCGAGGACGTACAGCGAGACGGTCAGCACCACCTGAAGTTTCGTCGGCTCGTCGAGATCCGTGCCGGAGAGGGTTCCGAGCGCGGCGTCCAGCCAGCGCATGTTGTTGGGCCAGTAGGGTGCGGTGCGTATCGGCAGCTGTGTGCACCATCGGCGCGCGCGGATCGCCTGGTATTCGGCGACGGCCCAGCGTTCGAGCCGCGCACGCCACTCGCCGGTCTCCGGAAGCTGCGGGGGCGGGCCGATCGCCCGGTCCCACGCGAGCTCGACGAGTTGTTCCTTGCTGTCGACGTACCGGTACAGCGACATCGTGGTGAAGCCCAGTCGCTTGGCCACGTTGCTCATCGACAGCCCGGCGAGCCCCTCCGCGTCGGCGACCGCGACGGCCGCGTCGAGCACCTGATCGAGGCTCAGCCCCCGCTTGGGGCCTCGGGAGCCGTGGTCGGTCAGCCCCCAGGCGAGCCGCACGCTGCGCGGCAGTCCGCCGCCGGGAGTCCAGGTGCTCATGCTTCTCCGTTTCTCGGGGTGTGCCGCCATCCTAAAACTGTGTATGCTCTACACAGTGGTATATGACATACACAGTTCGGCCACAGGTCGGTCCTCCTCACACCTCCAGGACGGTGACATGTCCGACAATTCCCCCGCACTCCGCGTCGAGAATCTGCGCAAGTCGTTCGGTTCGACGACCGTGCTCGACGGCGTCGACCTACGCGTCGACTCCGGATCCGTCTTCGCCCTCCTCGGGGCCAACGGCGCAGGCAAATCCACCACCGTGCGCATCCTGACCACACTGCTCCCCTTCGACTCCGGCACCGTCGAGGTCACCGGTGCGACACTCCCGGCCCGTGCCCGCGCGGTCCGCCGACGCATCGCTCTCACCGGTCAGTACGCCGCGATCGACGACGTTCTGACCGGCACCGAGAACCTTCGCCTCGCCGCACGCCTCGCTCACCTGCCGGCCGCGGCGGTCGACCGGCGCGCCCGGGAGCTGATCGAGCGATTCGACCTCGGCCATGTCGCCGACCGGCGCGCCGGCACCTACTCCGGCGGCACCGCCCGGCGGCTCGACATCGCGATGAGCCTTGTCGCGTCACCTCAG
This sequence comes from Rhodococcus phenolicus, assembly GCF_001646785.1. GTDB lineage: Bacteria > Actinomycetota > Actinomycetes > Mycobacteriales > Mycobacteriaceae > Rhodococcus > Rhodococcus phenolicus. Next base: position 38,567 of record NZ_LRRH01000011.1, on the reverse strand, counting down.
CTGCTGTTCCTCGACGAGCCCACCACCGGCCTCGATCCACGCAGTCGCCTCGTCATGTGGGAGGTGATCCGCGAACTCGCCGCCGACGGCGTCACCGTCTTCCTCACCACCCAGTACCTGGAGGAAGCCGATCGGCTCGCCGACCGCGTCGCCGTCCTCGACGCCGGGCGGATCGTCGCCGAAGGCACGCCCGACGAACTGAAGGCACTCGTTCCCGGCGGACATCTGGAACTGCGCTTCGCCGGCGAACGCGACCTCGCTCACGCGACATCGGTGCTGGCAGGTAACCCGGACCGGGAGGCGCTGACACTCGAGGTGCCCACCGACGGGAGCCTTCCGCACCTGACACAACTGCTCAACCGCCTCGCCGACGCCGGAGTTCCGGTCGAGAAATTCGGTCTCCACTCGCCCACGCTCGACGACGTGTTCCTTTCCCTCACCGGTGCTGCCGGCCGTTCGGAGGTTCTGTCATGACGATCACCGCATCCGCCGACCGCATCCCACCGCTCGGTGAGACCGCCCGCGACTACGTCGCGGTGACGGGCCGCAACCTGCGTCGCATGGTCCGCAGTCCCGACGCCCTGCTCCTGGGTCTGGCACTGCCGGTGATGCTGCTCGTGCTGTTCGTCTACGTCTTCGGTGGCGCCATGGACACCGGGACGGACTACCTCAACTACGTCGTGCCCGGCATCGTGTTGCTCTCGGCGTCGTTCGGTGCGGCCCAGACGGCGGTGGCGGTGGCATCCGACATGCAGCGCGGCATCGTCGACCGGTTCCGGTCGATGCCGATCGCCCGCTCCGCTGTCCTCACCGGCCATGTCGTCGCCAGTGTCGTCCGGAATCTCGTGAGCACCGCCGTGGTGTTCGCGGTCGCCGCCCTCATGGGATTCCGCCCCGACGCCACGCCCGCCGAATGGCTGGCCGCGCTCGGTGTCGTCACGCTCTTCGTCCTGGCGATCTCGGCGATCTCGGCGGCACTCGGAATGCTCGCCGGAAACGAGGAGGCCGCAAGTGGATTCACCTTCTTCCTCCTCTTCCTGCCGTACGTGAGCAGCGCTTTCGTGCCTCCCGACACGATGCCCACCTGGTTGCGGGGCTTCGCCGAACACCAGCCGGTGACTCCCGTGATCGAGACCGTGCGCGGCCTCCTGACCGGAACCCCCATCGGTGATGCCGCGGTGGTCGCGGTGGCCTGGTGTGCGGCGTTCACGGCAATCGGGCTGCTGACGGCAACCGCACTGTTCCGCCGACGCACCGCACGGTGACCGCGTACCGTTGATCTTCGACAGACGGGCCACCGTCGAATCACTCCAGGCCCGTGGACAACAAAGGCATCGCGATGGCCCGGAAACTGTCACCGTTCTACGAACAGGTCCAGTCCCACTACGATCTGTCCGACGACTTCTTCGCCCTGTTCCTCGACCCCTCCCTGACCTACAGTTGCGCGTACTTCGAACGCGACGACATGACGCTCGAGCAGGCACAGACCGCCAAAATCGATCTGGCTCTGGGTAAATGCGACCTGCACCCCGGGGCGACCCTGCTCGACATCGGATGCGGATGGGGCTCGACGATGTTCCGGGCGGTCACGCACTACGACGTGAACGCGATCGGGCTGACGCTGAGCCGCAACCAGTACGAGCACGTCGCGGCCCGGGCGGACCGCCTGCCGGGGCCGCGCACCGCCCGGGTCCTGATGCAGGGCTGGGAGGAGTACACCGGCAGCGCGGACCGGATCGTGAGCATCGGGGCGTTCGAACACTTCCGTCGCGAACGCTACGACGAGTTCTTCGACCGGTGCCGGCAGATACTTCCACCGGACGGCCGGATGCTGCTGCACACCATCGTCGGGCACACCCTCGCCACACTGAAGGCCCGCGGGATCCCCGTGACCCGCGACGACGCACTGTTCCACCTGTTCATCAAACGCGAGATCTTCCCCGGCGGGCAGCTCCCGCAACCGGAAGTGGTCGTCGAGTGCGCCGAACGCGCCGGCTTCCGGGTCGAACGCATCCATCCGCTCGGCCCGCACTACGTCCGGACGCTCGAACTCTGGGCCGCCGCCCTGTCCGCGCGGCACGCCGAAGCGGTCGCGTTGTCGTCCGAGGACACGTACCAGCGCTTCATGAAATATCTGCGCGGTTCGGCCGACCACTTCCGCACCGGACACATCGACGTGATGCAGTTCACGCTCGCCGCGTGACTGTGCGGGCAGCTGCCGCGCCGCGATTGCTGCGACTCGCCCTCACGGATATCTCTCGGCAATCGGACACTCTGCGGCTAGCCTGGGCGCGTGGAGTCTGCAACGAACGCGCGGCGAACTTCGCGCCGGATCGACCCGGCGCTGGAGGTGCAGTCAGCGCCACAGGAACTCGTGCCGCGGCGGCGCCCGACGCAGGAGCGCAGCCGTCGCAAGTTCGACGCATTGCTCAGCGCGTCCCGGGAACTGCTCACCGAGGTCGGTTTCGAATCGTTCACGTGTGAAGAGGTCGCGTCCCGCGCGGATGTTCCGATCGGCACGCTCTACCAGTTCTTCGCGAACAAGTACGTCATCGTCTGCGAACTCAACCGCCAGGACCTGGTGGGTGTGCGCGACGAACTGGCCCAGTTCAACGGCAAGATCCCGTCGGTCGACTGGTTGCGGTTCCTCAACAGCTTCGTCGACCACATGGCCGGATTGTGGACCACCGATCCGTCGCGCCGCGAGGTGTGGCTGGCGATGCAGTCCACCCCGTCGACCCGCGCGACCGGGGCCATCCACGAACGCAAGTTCGCCGAGCAGGTCGAACGGATGCTCGCGCCGCTCACCCCCGAAACCCCCAGGCCGCGCCGCAAACTGATGGCCGAGGTCCTCGTCCACGTCGTCTACTCGATGCTGAACTTCTCCGTTCAGGACGACCAGTCCCACGCCGACGCGGTCGTCGAACTGAAACGGCTGATGGTCGCGTATCTGCAGGTCGCCGAGCAGGACTCGCGGGCGCGAGCCAAGAAACGCAAGCGCCTGCAGGCCAAGGCCGGCGCAGTGGCGGCAGCGGCCGGCGAAATGGCGGCAGGCGATCTCGACACCGACACGGCCCAGGGAACGGACGAAGCCGAGGAGGCCGCGACCTCCCCGGCCTGAGCCGTCGCACTGCCGGATCTACCCGCCCGGCGCGCCCTCGAGAACGACGAACGCCCCCGCCATGTCCCCGTCGTGGGTGAGCGAAACATGGATGCTCATGCCCGCCAGGTGCTCGGCCACAGCCCCGTACACCCGGATGCCGGGCCGGCCCCACGCATCGGAGATCACCTCGATGTCACGGTGGATGCCTTCCGGCAGCACCGGGGGGCGACCGAACATCGACGCCGACCATGCCTTGATCAGCGCCTCCTTGGCCGCCCACCGGGCCGCGAAGTGGCGTCCCGGACGGGAGCTGCGGGTGTTCGCGTCGCGACGCTCCCCCGGTGTGAAGCTCGTGAGCATCGTGGTGCCGGGGCGGCCCAGCTGCTCCTCGAACTCCGTCACCGACACCAGGTCGAACCCGACACCCGCGACTCCCATCCGGCTGTTACCTTTCCCGTCGCCTCGCTCGCCCCGGCCCCTGCTACTTGCAGCCGGGCAGACCCGAGCGGTACACGTCGTCGTCGCCGAGACGCGCCTCCGCGCTGAGCAGCATGTCCGCCTCGAGCTGACGCGACGCCTTCGCCGGAACCCCGTCGCCCCCGAGGCGACGATCCGCCGGCCGCTGGTACAGCGCGGCACCGCCGGTCATCGCGGCGGCCAGGCGACGCTTACCGTCGACGGTGCGCTGCTGCGACTGCGCGACGTACGCCGCGCGGCGCTCGGCGGGGATCGCCTCGACGAACGCCTGCGGGTGCACCACCGCGATCAGACCGGACACGTGCCCGAACCCGAGGCTGGTCAGCAGACCGGCCTTGAGCGCGTACTGCTCGCCGAACCGGATCGGGGTCCGTGCCCACACCAGGTGCTCGAACTCGGCCATCTTCTCGTCGACGCAGTCCAGGCTGCGGTTCGGCGGGACGACACCCTGGCTGAGGACCTGGCACAGGCCGATCAGCTGGAAAGCCGCCGCGCCGCCCTTGGCGTGACCGGTGAGGGTCTTCTGCGACACCACGAACAGCGGGTTGCCCTCGCTGCGGCCCAGCGCGCCGGCCAGGCGTTCGTGCAGCTCGGCCTCGTTCGGGTCGTTCGCCGCCGTGGACGTGTCGTGCTTGGAGATCACGGCGATGTCGTCGGCGGTCACCCCGAGCTTGCGCAGTTCCCGGGCCAGGCCGGACTCGCGTCCACCGCGACCGGCGCCGAGAGCTCCGATACCCGGAGCCGGGATCGAGGTGTGCACGCCGTCGGCGAAGGACCCGGCCCACGCGACCACACCGAGAACCGGAAGGCCCATCTCCAGTGCCAGGTCACCGCGCGCCAGCAGCACCGTGCCGCCACCGGCCGACTCGACGAACCCGCCGCGACGGCGGTCGTTGGCCCGTGAGAACCGGTTGTCGCTGATGCCCTTGGCGGTCATGTCCTCCGACTTGGCGGTCGCGGACATGTCACCGAAGCCGACGATACCCTCGATGCCCAGGTCGTCGAAGCCGCCGGCCACGACCAGCTCGGCCTTGCCCAGCTTGATCTTGTCGACGCCTTCCTCGACCGACACCGCGGCCGTGGCGCACGCCGCGACCGGGTGCACCATCGCGCCGTAGCCGCCGACATAGGACTGCACGACGTGCGCGGCGATGACGTTCGGCAGGGCTTCCTGCAGGATGTCGTTCGCGCGGGACTCGCCGAGCAGCGTGTCGATGTACAGCGAGCGCATCGAGGTCATGCCGCCCATGCCGGTGCCCTGCGTGTTCGCCACCAGCGACGGGTGCACCCAGCGCAGCAGCTCCGACGGGGTGAAGCCACCGGTGAGGAACGCGTCGACGGTGGTGACGATGTTCCACAGGCCGACCCGGTCCACCGACTCCGCCATGTCCGCGGGGATGCCCCACTTGGTGACGTCGAACCCGGTGGGGATCTGACCGCCGACCGTGCGGGTCAGCTTCGCCTTGCGCGGGACGCGGATCTCGGTGCCGGCCTTGCGGGTGACCGTCCAGTCGCCGGACTCGGCGTCCACGGACGCGACCGTGTTCTCCGGGTCGGCGTCGACGAACGCGCGGGCCTCGGCCTCGGAACCGACGACGAAGGACAGGTCCTTGTCGAGGAACACCGAGGTCAGCAGCGGAGCAGTGTTGTCGATCATGGCGCCGTCGTCGGCGTAGCGGCGGATGCCGCAGCGCTCGACCACCGCGTCGTGGTAGCGATCGGCGATCTCCGCCTCCGGCACCAGCTCACCGGACTCGACATCGTAGAAGCCGGGCTTCGGGTCGTTCTCCCACTCGACCAGGCCGGTCACCCAGGCCAGCTCCAGCACACCGGCGGCCGACAGTTCCTCGTCGACCTCCATCTCGAAGCGGGTGCGGGCCGAACCGAACGGGCCGAGCTCGCCGGCGCCGACGATCACGACCAGGTCGGCCGGGTCGACGTCGAGCTCGTTCCACGCCGGGACGGGCAGGGCGGCGTCGAGGCGCGGCGCGGACGGCAGGGCCGCGATGGTGCCCGACTCGTCCTCGACCTCGGTCTCGGCGGCGTCGGCCGCGTCCTGCGCCTGCTTCGCCAGTGCCGGCAGATCCAGATCGGCCCCGGCGAGACCGCCGGTGAGGTCCGCGACGAGCGGCTTGTCGGCCGCCAGGCGCTGCGCCTCCGGACCGACCAGCTTCAGCAGCTCGGTGGCCATCTCCTGCGTCGACCAGGTACGCACGCCGGCGGCCTCGACGGCCTCGACCAGCGGGTCGTTGCCGCCCATGAGGCCGGTGCCGCGTACCCATCCGATCAGAGCGTGCGCCAAGGTGACGCGCTCGGCCCAGATCTTCTCGGAACCCCAGCGGGTGACGACCGCGTCGAGCGCGGCCTTCGACTCGCCGTAGGCGCCGTCGCCACCGAACATGCCGCGGTTCGGGGAACCGGGCAGCACCACGTGCAGGTGGGTGTCGACGTCGCGGTCGTTGCCGATTGCGGCGAGTCCGGCGATGAGCCGCTCGACCGACCACAGCAGCACCCGCATCTCCATCTCCGCGCGGGCACCCGCGTCGGCGAGGGAGCCGGCCACGCGCGGCGCGGCGAACGGGAACAGCAGCGTCGGGGTCAGCGCGTCCTTGACGAGCTTCTTGGCGCCACCCGCGTTCTCCACGGTCTCGGTGCCGAGCCACTCGATCAGGGCGTCGACGTCCGCGTAGGACGCCATGTTCGCCGGGATCACCCACAGGGCCGCACCGGCACGCGCGTTCTGTGCGTACAGCTCCTTGTAGAAGCCGAGACGGGAGTCGTTCAGGCTCGACGTGGTCACGACCACGGTCGCGCCACCGCCGAGCAGCTTCGCGGCCACGGCTGCGCCGATACCGCCCTTGCTGGCGCCGGTCACGACGGCGACCTCGTCCGCGTATTCGGCGTCGGTGACGTCGGCGGCGGCGGTCGCGATGCGGCCGAAGGTCTCGGCGAGCACGGTGCGACCGGCCTCGGTGGCCTTGCGCTGCCAGAAGGCGGCGTGCGCGGCGACGGTGGCGCCGGCACCGGTGAAACGCTCGACGGCGATGCCGTCGGAATTCCCCGTCGCTTCGCTCGCCCCGTTCGAGTTCCCCGTCGCTTCGCTCGCCCCGTTCGAGTTCCCCGTCGCTTCGCTCGCCCCGTCACTCAGCCAGACACGGGCCAGGTCTTCACGGGCGGTGGCCCAGCGGTCGTCGATGAGGACGGCCTTGCGGGCGTCGAACGCCGGTGCGACCTGACGCGGCCAGTCGGAGCCGAGCTCCGCGGAGACCAGGTCGATCAGTTCGCTGTCTGCCTTGTCCGCCAGGCCCGAGGTCTGCTCGGCCAGGCCGAGCTGCTCGAGCACCAGGCGAGCGGCGCTGGCGAGCACACCGTCACGGCCGGTGATCTGCTCGGCGAACTCGCCGAGAGCTGCGGCGTCGACGGTCGCTCCCCCGCCGCCACCGGCGGACGGCATGGACACCGCAATACCGCGGCGACCGGCGACGGACTGCACGGCCGCGTCGATCAGCGTGTCGACGGCGGCAGCGTCGGACAGGGCGCCCTGCGACAGGCCACCCAGGTCGCCACCGCGGATGGAGACACCGTCGCGGCTGCCGAGCGCGACCTCGGCGGTCACGTGCTGGGACCAGCCTTCGCCCAGGCCCCACACCTTGGTGACACGGTCGGTGACGTACGCCGGACGCTTGCCGGACGGCCCGAACACCTTGCGCAGGTGGTCGTTGATCGAGTCGGTCAGCACCGGGCCGAACGGGCGGTAGGTGCGGGCCAGACGATCGACCGTGCCTGCCAGTGCGCCCATGTCGGCGTCCGCGGCACCGTCGATCGCACCGAGCGACAGCTCGGAACCGAGGTCGACGAGCAGCTGGTTGCGGCGCGAGGACACACCGTCGCACAGGGCCTCGATCGTGTCGGCGGGGCCGATCTGGTCGGGGCGCAGCTTCGTCCACAGGGCGATGAGCACCTGGGTGGCGTCGGCGGCCTTGAACGCGATGTCGTCGGGGCGCGGGCCACCGGCGGGTGCGGCGGGAGCAGCGGCCGGAGCGGCAGCGGCAGCCGGAGCGGCCTCGGCAGCAGGCGCCGCCGGCTCGTCGTCCTCGACCGGAGCGGGATCGACGTCCGTGGAGTACACGACCGACGCTTCCCGCTCGATGTTGAGGACCTCGACGGGCTCACCGAAACGGCCCGGCAGCTTCAGGGTCTGCGACGCCAGGTTCGCGACGGTCGGGGCGGCACCGAGGCCGACCTCGACGAAACGTTCGACGCCGAGACCACCGTCGGCCTCGTCGGCGAAGAGCAGATCCTGCGTCTCGATCCAGCGGACCGGCGACGCGAACTGCCACGCGAGGAGCTCGGCGAGCACGACGCGGGTCAGCTCGACCGGCTTCGCCGCCCAGGTGTCGAAGTCCGCGAGGACCTCGGCGAGGGGCTGCGACGGAACCAGGTCCGCGATCTCCTGGATGAACTCACGGCGCAGGTTGAACGGCTTGGGCACGAGGTTCGGGATGTAGCGGCCGATGAGGATGTCCGGGTCGATCTGCTCGGGCAGCAGGTGCAGCAGCCGCTCGCGGAAGTCATCCACACCGCCACGCAGGACGGTCGAGTGGAACGGCACGTCGATGCCCGGGACCAGGATGAATGCGCGCTTGCCGCCGAACTCGGCGACCTTGCGCTCGATGACGCTTTCGAGGGCTTCGAGACCCGCCACCGTACCGGCGATGGCGTACTGCGAGCCACGCAGGTTCAGGTTCACGATCTCGAGGAATTCACCGGCCTCCGCGGCGACACCGGCCACGAAGTCCTGCAGGTCGTCGTCGGCGACACCGAACTGCGACGGCCGGATCGCGGCCATGCGGTAGTTCGAGCGGCCCTGCTCGTCGCGCGGGACGAGGGCATGCATCGCGGAGCCGCGCTGGAACACGACCTCCAGCACCGCCTCGAGCGGCAGCACACCGGCGACCGCGGCGAGCGCGTTGTACTCGCCGACCGAGTGGCCCGCGAGGTACGACCCCTCGACGAACGCGCCGGCCTCGCGGAGTTCGGCGATCTGCGCGACACCGAGGGTCGCCATCGCGACCTGGGTGAACTGCGTCAGGTGCAGCACACCGTCCGGGTGCTTGTGGGTGACCCCGCGCGCCTTGAGCACGGTCGGGTTGTCGCGCACCACGGCGAGGATCGAGAAGCCCAGTGCCTTCCGGGTGTGCTTGTCGGCACGATCCCAGATCTCGCGGGCGGCCTTGCTGCGGGCGCGGGCGTCGAGGCCCATGCCGGGACGCTGGATGCCCTGACCGGGGAACGCGTAGACGGTCTTCGGGGCAGCGGTGCGGCCGGTCGCGACCATCACCAGGTCGCCGTCGACGCGGCAGCCGACCTCGATGATCTCGGCGCCGTTGTCGGTGCCGACGCGGTCGACGCGCACGTCGATCTGCGCGCCCGGGCGGACCATGCCGAGGAACCGGGCGGTCCAGGCGGTCAGGCGGCGGACCGGCAGCTTCGCGTCGGCCTCGACGGCGGTGACGACCTGCTGAGCGGCGGCCGACAACCACATGCCGTGCACGATCGGGGTGCCCAGACCGGCCAGCAGCGCGGCGTTGTCCGAGGTATGGATCGGGTTGTGGTCACCCGAGACACGGGCGAACGCGCTCATGTCGATGGGCGCGACGATCACGGCATCGCGGCGGCGACGACGGGCGGTGTCCGCGGCGTCGTCCGAGAGCGAACCACCGGCACGGACCGGGTCGGCGAGTTCGACGGTGCCGGTGCGGCCGCGGATCGCGAACCGCTCGACCAGCTGCGCGACGACGTTGTCGCCGGAGCCGTCGCCGTTGTCGGCGGCGATGTCGACACGGACCTCGACGACACGACCGAGGTCGGTGTCGGCGACGTTCGCGACCTGTGCTCTGACGCCGAGGATCGCCGGGTCGTTCGGCAGACCGTCCTTGACGTCGATGGCGTGGTCGAGGTGGACCAGGTCGAGCATGCCCTCGATGACCGACAGCCCGTCGTCGGTCCGGGACGCGCCGAGTGCCGCGAACACCGCGGGCCAGCACGCGCCGACGAGCACGTCCGGAACACCGCTGGTGCCCGTCGTCAGGTTCGCGGGCAGGCCGGCGCCGGTGACACCGGCGTGGTCGGCGATCTTCTCCGGCAGCCAGCCGAGGGTGATGCGGGCGGCACCCTTCTTCACGACCGGCAGTTCCTGACCGGCGGCGACACCGAGCAGCGCCGACATCGACGCGGCGGCGTCGGCCTCGGTGACGACCGGGGCACCGCCGGTGCGCACGGATGCCGGGACGGTGATACGGATCTCGACGGCCTTGTCGCGGAGCAGCGGCACGCGGAGGCCGACGTGCTCGTCGTCGAGGACGCTCAGGGTCGCACCGGTCGGGGCGTGCACGGCAGCGCCGTCGGCCTCGACGGTCCACTCGACGACATCACCGAGGCGGTGGACGGGATTCAGGGTCTGACGGCCCGACCAGGCGACGTCGGGCGCGGACAGGACGGCGTCGAGCAGGCCGGCGGCGCGGTCCCGGTGGCGACGCGCGACGACCTGAACCGGCTCGGCACCGGCAGCGAGCAGCTCGTCGACGGTGGCCTTCTCGAAGCGGTCGAGCAGCTCGCCGACGGGCTCGTCGACACGGGTGATGCCCGCGACGGCGACGGTGCCCGGGATGACGCAGACCTGGTCGGCGGTGTAGCGCGGGTCGTGGGCCTGCCACAGCGAATCGGACCGCCACCAGCGGCGCACGTCCTGGTCGACGACCGGCACGAAGTTCACCGGCTTGCCCGGCGTGCGGCACAGGGAAACGAAGAACGGCACGTCCGCCGGGTGCAGCACGACGTCGCCTGCGTCCGGGTACCGGCCCGTGAGCGCCTTGATCGCCGCGTAGGGACGCTCGAGGGTCGCGTCCTCGTCGAACAGCGTCGGGATGGGGCCGCGGTCGACCGGGTGCAGACGGGCCTCGGCGCGCTGCAGCATCTCGCGGAAACGGTCACGCCAGGACACGTCCAGCCACGGGCTGGTGTGCGCCTCGGCGACGGCGTCGGCGAGATCGGTGCCGCAGTCGAACTCGCATGCGGAATCCGCGCCGATCGCGAGCTCGAGGTAGCGGGTCAGCCACTGCAGGTAGGTCATCTCCGCGACGTCACCGAAGTACGGCTTCGCGGTGATGTCCAGCGCGGCGATGATCTCGTCGCGGCGGGCCGCGACGGCGTCGGCGTCACCGGCGACCTCGTCGAGCAGGCGGCCGGTGCGGGACGCGGCGTTGTCGATCTCGTGGATGTCGGCGCCGAGCTGGCTGCGACCCGACGCCATGCCGCCGGTCGCGGTACCGGCACCGACCCAGTCGGGGGTGCCGGGGGTGTCCACCAGCAGCTGCTTGACCACGGGAGCGGTGGTCGCTTCGAGGGTGGCCATCGCGGCGGTGCCGACGAGGATGCCGTCGAGCGGCATCGCCGGGAAGCCGTACTCGGTGGACCAGCGGCCGGTCAGGTAGTCGGCGGCCCGCTCCGGGGTGCCGATGCCACCGCCGACGCACAGCACCAGGTTCGGGCGGGTGCGCAGCTCGGCGTACGTGTCGAGCAGCAGGTCGTCGAGGTCCTCCCACGAGTGGTGACCACCGGCGCGGCCACCCTCGATGTGCACGATGACCGGGAAGTCCGGGACCTCGTTCGCGATGCGGATCACCGAACGGATCTGCGCGACGGTGCCCGGCTTGAACGCGACGTGGCTGATGCCGGCCTCGGTGAGCTCCTCGATGATCGAGACGGCTTCCTCGAGCTCCGGGATACCCGCGGTGACGACCACACCGTCGAACGGCGCGCCCGCGGCGCGGGCCTTCGGCACGAGCCGCTTGCCACCGACGTGCAGCTTCCACAGGTACGGGTCGAGGAACATCGAGTTGAACTGCACGGCGCGGCCCGGCTCGAGCAGGTCCTTCAGCTCCGCGACGTGGTCGGCGAAGATCTGCTCGGTGACCTGGCCGCCACCGGCGAGCTCGGCCCAGTGACCGGCGTTCGCGGCGGCCGCGACGATCTTCGGATCCACCGTCGTCGGGGTCATGCCGGCGAGCAGGATCGGCGAACGGCCCGTCAGGCGGGTGAACGAGGTCTCCACGCCGATGCGGCCGTCGGGCAGAGCGACGGGCTTGGGCGCGAACTCGGTCCACGCGCGCGGCACCTCGGGCTCGGCGCCCGGGGTGAGGAGGTTGCGCTGGCCGCCACGGGTCGCGGCGGCGATGATGCCGACGCCCTGGCCGCGCAGACCGGAGGCGGTCATCCGGGTGAGCAGCTCACCGGGGCCGAGATCGAGGATCCACGAGGCGCCGGACGCGACGGCACCGTCGACGAGTTCGATCCAGTCGACCGGGTCGACGAGGATCGCCTGCGCGAGCGAACGGGCCAGTTCGACGTCCAGGTCGCAACGCGACGCCCAGTCGGTGACCTGCTCGACCGCATCGGCGAGAGCGGGATGGTGGAAGCCGACCTCGGCGGAAACCGGCTCGAAGGTCGGGTCGAACACGGCACCGCCGCGCTTCTTCGACTCGCGCTCCCGGGTCTCGGCGGCGGAGATCTCCTCGCAGCGCTGCTGGACGCGCGCGAGCGCCGCCGGCGGGCCGGACAGCACGACGCGACGACGGGCGTTGCGGATCGCGACGACCGCGCTGCGCTCGGGATCCTGACCGTCGAACACCTCGGCGACGATGGCGCGCAGGCGGTCGGGGTCGACCCCGGCAACGGCGACCATCGGGAAACGCTCAGCACCGGCGATGACGCCGCGACGGCGGCCGACGAGGGTCGCGGCAGCACCGATCAGCTGTGCGATCGCGAGGATCTCGGCGTCCTTGCGGCCGCCGGCGGCGACGGCCTCGACGGCGAGCACGCCGGCGGAGTGACCGATTGCGGCGGTCGGCGCGTGCGCGGACACGTCCAGACCCTGGTTGGCCAGGGCGCGCAGAGCCGCGACCTGGGTGAGGAAGACGCCGGGCATGGACACCGCGGCGGAAGTCAGTGTGGTGGGGGACGGTCCGGCAGCCGGCTGCTCGTCCTCGTCGGCGACATCCTGCTCGAGGATCCACGCGACGGGATCGAATCCGGCAGGGCGCACGACCACGAGGTCGTGTGCGACGGGGGCGAGGGCTGCTGCGGCGGCGTTGACCAGGTCGGTCAGGACCGGCTCGAGGCCGTTGTCGCGGCTGAGTTCGTCGAGCGAGCTGAGCCAGGGGGCACCCTGTCCACCGAACGCGAGAGCGTAGGGCTCACCGGCGAGGATCTTGTCGACCAGTGCGCCGGGCCGCGAGGTGGTGACCCCGCGTTCGTTGGTGCGTCGTGATGCCTTCGAGTTCCGTCCGTTGTCGGCTGGTGTGGTCTCGTCGATCGTCACGCGTGTTGTTCCTCTCCTGAACACCCCTGCGGTCGAGGCGTGAATCCTGGAAGCACTCGCCGTCGTTGGCGTGTTGCATGGGCTCTGATCTGCTCTTACGTGCGGGGCCAAGATTGACACAGAATCATGAGGATTTCCTCATGTTTTGTTTCGCGAAGGGTCGCGCGCGGACGCCTGACCAGTGATTCGTCTCACAATCGCATCGAAAGTAACTCGCGAGTAGGTCTCGTCCATGCTGGCTGCGCCGGTGCGTGGACGTCCACGAACCCGAGGAAACCCTCACGTTTATTGTTACCTAATTGTTACCACCTTGACGGGCAGGCGGCGGCGTGCTCGAGAGCCGAAACTTGTCGGACCCTGGCGCTACTGTCGAACTTATCGAACATACATTCGACATCAGGGGGTTCGATGGCCAGAGCGGTCAAGTACACGAAAGAGATGCTCGAGGAGGCTGTACGAGCGTCATCCAGCATGGCGGCAGTTCTCCGCTGCCTAGGCCTGAGACCCGCGGGGGGCACCCACACGTACATTTCCCGACGTATCCGAAGCCTCGGGCTCGATACATCCCACTTCACTGGGAAGCCCGGCCCGGGCGAGTACACGCCTCACAACCGGCACAATTGGCAAACTCTGCTCACAGAGCGGCCCGAGGGCTCCCGCCGGGTACCCGCCCATCAGTTGAGGAGAGCACTATTCGAGTACGGAATTTCCCATATCTGCGCTCTGTGCGGGATCGACTCCGTGTGGAATGGGATGCCACTCACCCTGCATGTAGATCACATAGACGGGAACCCGAACGATTCTCGACCCGGAAACGTCCGCTTTCTGTGTCCCAACTGCCATAGCCAGACTCCGACATACGCTGGTCGCAATCTGAGGCAACGCGACGCACGAGACTGAGTCCTATGCCGTATTCTGCATACGCCTACGCGCGAGTGGCGTAACAGGCAGCCGCGCGGCGCTTAGGACGCCGTGCCCGGAAGGGCGTGGGGGTTCGAATCCCCCCTCGCGCACGCGTAGCAGTACCGTGAACTGCGGACACGAGGTCGCGAACTCCCAGAGTTCGCGACCTCGTGTCGTTCACCGCTTCCGACTACCGGCAAACGGCGCACGGCGATTCGCGACGACGTACTCCCACACCTCCAGGTCCGTCGCCTGCACCCCGCGCGGCACCTTCGGGTGGGGCGCCTTCCGGCGCCACGCATTCAGTTGCTCCTCCCCTGCCCAGATCTCGCAGATGTCGATCCGCTCGGGATCGATCGGATCGGCGGTGATGGACAGGTCGATACAGCCCGGTGCGCGCCGGGCTGCCTCGATGAGAGTTCGGTACCCGGCCAGGGCGGCATCGCGATGCTCGGCCGGGAAGCGGCAGTGCCCGGCAACGACCACCATGGTCTCGTCGTCACTGCTCGTCACGGATTTCCGCACCTCGGTTGTGCGGGTGTTCGTCTGTGCGCTCATCGTCCACGTCCCTTCCTGAGCCTGCTGATACCGACTCGGCCGCGGACCCGAACTCATCACTCCTTCCCCGGCGCGCGCGGCGTCCTCCGAAACGTGGACGCTCCCGGGTGACCTGGCGCACGGCAGCACGACCGGTCTCGGCAGGTCGGCAGCGCATTCGGGTACCGTCGATGGCGTGTCCGAAACTCGTCCGCCCCGCCGCGCCGCTCTGATCATCCTGGTCGTCGTCGCGGCGACCGGATGCCTGGCACTCGGGTACTGGCAGTGGACCCGCTTCGAGGCCGTCGGTGGCACCGGACAGAACCTGGGATACGCCTTCCAGTGGCCGGCATTCGCGTTCTTCTGCGTGTATGCCTACCGCCGGTTCGTGCGCCTCGAGGCCGAGGAGACCGAAGCCCAGGAAACCGGGGCACCGCGACCGTCCGAGTCGAGCGAGCCCACCGAAATCCCCGAGCACCTGCTGCCCCCGCGCCCCGGCACGAAGCTCGCGCCGGCCGAGGACACCAACCTCGACGACCCCGAGGCCCGGCAGATGCTGGAGTACAACGACTGCCTCGCGCAGCTTGCGCGCAGGTCCGGAAGGAGCGGTCAGTGAGCACCACCCCCGAGACGACCGGCACAGCGCCGCGGATCCTCAGCGACGCCGACCGGAAGAAGATCTCCTCGGCGCTCCTGCGATACCGCGTCCTCGCCTACGCCACCGGCATCTGGCTGCTGGTCCTCGTCGGCGAGATGATCGCCAAGTACGTCATCGGCATCGAGAACGTTCCGTCGTGGATCGCGATCGTGCACGGATGGGTATACGCGGTGTACCTGGTGCTCACGTTCGACCTGTCCATCAAGGTGCGCTGGCCGCTCAGCCGCACGATCGGAACGCTCATCGCAGGCACCATTCCGTTTCTGTCGTTCTTCGTGGAGCACAAGCGCACCCAGCAGGTGAAGGCCGACTTCGGGGTCTGACACCCGACCCTGTGGCATCCGAACCTGTGGCATCCGAACCTGTGGCATCCGAACCTGTGGCATCGGAATCATGGGACCCCACGGCTGCGGGTGTCCTGCGCCTGCCCTCGGGGCGGCTCGTCCGCGGTCGCGGCCTGCGCCGTCCGGTGCCCGACGGTCCCGTGCCGACGTTCGCGGTGTACCTGCAGCGCCGCGATCCCCCGCCGACGGCCTGGCCGGCGCGGTGGGTGCGCTGGCCCGATTTCCGCTTGCCGACCGACCGCGTCGACGCCTCCGCTGCGCTGCACGAGGCATGGGAACGCGCCGCCGGTGAACGCGTGGAGATCGCGTGCTCCGGCGGGATCGGACGCACCGGCACCGCGCTGGCGTGCCTTGCCGTGCTCGACGGGGTGCCGCGAGCCGAAGCGGTCGCATTCGTCCGCGAGCACTACGCGCCCCGCGCCGTCGAGACTCCGTGGCAGCGCCGGTACGTTGTCGAATTCCGTTGACGCCGAGCGCTATACGTTCAGTTTTCCGACGGTCGGTTCCGTCGCTCCGAACTTCAGCCTCAGTTCCCGGCGCGCGGCGCGGTCGCCGACCCGCTCCAGAAACCGCCGGCCGGTCGCGGTGCGGTTGATCACCATCGATTTGACGACGTTTCCGGCGATCACTGGTGCGACGGCCAGCGGCGGAATCGACGGCAGACCCAGATCGTTCAGGCCGTCGGTGCCGAGGAAGAATCGGAGCATGCTCAGCAGACGCACTCTCTCGTATTGCCCGCGCAGCTTCGGGAACCGGCCGTAATCGAGTTCGCGTTGGCCGTCGACGAGCGCGCGGGACAGATCGGCGCCGGCGGGCGTGACGTCGTCCTGGACGAGCACCACGTGATAGTTGAAGTGGTGCTGGCGACGTTCGCTGTCGAACAGCCACTCCTCGTCGATGCCCATCAGCCAGCCCACGTATTTCCACAGGTGCATCACGGCGCGGGACTCGTCGCGTGAAACCCGGTAGCCGAGAGCACGGACGCCGAGGAGCAGCGTGCCGTTGAACAACCCGAGCGTCGCGGCCTGATCGGTCTGGTTGATGGGCAGCCCCCAGCGCTCGACGTCCCAGCGACCGTTCGTCTCGAAGCGATGGTTGACCAGCGCATGCATGGCACGCACGTGGACGGTCAGCTTGAACCCTTCACCATCGCGTCGCATCCCACCCGGCTCACCGACGGCGGTACCCCACTTCTGGGTTTCACCGAGGCGTCGCATGGCGGTCGAGCCGGTCAACCCGCCCGTGGCGACCAGCAGGTCCGGCGGGCCACCGAACCGGTAGCCGCCGATCAACGAGAGCTGGAGAAGCACGTCGTTCCGGCTGCGGCCCATGCGGCGGAACGCCCGCGCGCCCTTCTCGAGCAGGTCGAAGTCCACCCAGCCGGGAACCGTGTCGACGACGGCGAAGAACTCGCGCAGCGTCTCGGGTGCATCGGGCACGGTGTCGATGCCGTGTTCGAGGGCTTGGTGGAACTGCCGCATCGTGACGCATTGCGGGTCGGTGCGGTCGCGGCGCAGGGCGTGCACGAGCGTTGCCCCGAGTTCGTCGCGGGCGTTCATGCGCCGCCCGATCCGGTCGAGCAGTTCCTCGTCGACGGTGTCGACCCGCGCGAAGTGCTTCAAGGGCCGTCCGATGCGCTCGTTGCGCGGGCGGATTCCGGCGAATCGCGCTGGGTACGCACCGGTCTCGGTGCCGGTCGGAAGCTCCCGTGTCATCATGCGGTCATGGTCACACGAGCTTTTACTCGCGTTCAATTCGTATTTCGGCTGCGCCGGTGACGACGCCCGGGCGGCGGCAGATGCGTCGCACCCCGAGACAGGACCGATCCCGCGAGATGGTCGAGCGCATCGTCGACGCAGGGCGGACGGTTCTGCTGGAACACGGCTACGAGGGTGCGTCGACGAACCGGATCGCGGCGACCGCACGGATCAGCCCGGGATCGCTGTACCAGTACTTTCCGAACAAGGACGCGATCGTCGCCGAGGTGGTGGATCGGTGGACGACAGAACTGCATGCTCGCATTTCGCGCGTATTCGTCGCGGCGCTCGAGGGCCCGACCTGGTCGTCGTCGGTGCGGGCCACCGTGCTCGAACTACTCGACGCGCTCGGTGAGAACCCGCGGTTGCTGCGGGTGATGCTCGAACAGATCCCCCGCACCGCGGGTAACCGACTGTCGGAGTTCGAGGAGCGCATCGGCACATTGTTCGCGGTGTGGCTGAGGTCCAACCGCGCGCATCGTTCGGGCCGGCCGCTCGACACGATCGCGTGGATGCTGGTCCGGACCGTCGAGAACGTCGCGATCGCGTACGTTCTCGAGGAACCCGACATCGACCGCGAGGTGATCGCGGACGAACTGACCGCGATGGTGACCACCTACGTGCAGACGGTGATCCAGCGGCGGTTCGACGGCACCGAAGAAACACCGGGTATGTTTCATCCGCCGGGGGCTCGGGTACTCGCTCCGGATATTACTTTCGATCGAGGGGAATATTCGTGAGTACCGTTTCAGCCGGCGAGCCTCTGGAGTCACACGGAGAACCTCCGAGTCAGGTACGGCGCGCCATCGCTGCGTCCGCGATGGGCAATTTCACCGAATGGTTCGACTACGGCGTTTACGCCTATACCGCCACATATATCGCCAATTCGTTCTTTCCCGGAGACCTCGAGTCCGCCACGCTGCTCACGCTGGGTGTCTTCGCCGTCTCGTTCCTCATGCGTCCGCTCGGCGGCTTCGTCTGGGGGCCGCTCGGTGACCGGCTCGGCCGGCGCCAGATCCTCGCCTTCACCATCCTGTTGATGGGTAGCGCGACGGTACTGCTCGGCGCGGTCCCGTCGTACGAGTCCATCGGCTTCTGGTCGCCGCTGCTGCTCGTCCTGCTGCGGATGATCCAGGGGTTCTCGACGGGCGGCGAGTACGGGGGCGCCGCGACGTTCATGGCCGAGTACTCCCCCGACCGCAAACGCGGTTTCTACGGCAGCTTCCTCGAGTTCGGCACGCTCGGCGGCTTCTCGGTGGGTGCGATCCTCGTCCTGATGATCGATCTGCTCTCGACCGATGCGTTCATGGCGACGTGGGGTTGGCGACTGCCGTTCTTCGTCGCGGGCCCGCTCGCGCTGGTGGGTTTGTACCTGCGTTCCAAGCTCGACGAGACCCCGGTGTTCCGAGAACTCGAGGATGCGCACGGGGAGGAAGCGAGCGTCGGCGCCGAGTTCAAGGACCTCATCGCCAAGTACTGGCGACCGGTCGTCAAGTTGATGGGCCTGGTCGTCGCCCTGAACGTGTGCAACTACACGTTGCTGAGCTACATGCCCACCTATCTGGAGAATCGGATCGGGCTGACGAGCACGTCGTCGCTGATCCTGGTGGTGATCGGCCAGCTCGCGATGATGGCGGTGATTCCGTTCTCCGGCGCGCTGTCGGATCGGATCGGCCGCAAACCGCTGTGGGCGGTCTCCATGGGTGGTCTGCTGGTGCTCGCGATCCCGATGTACATGCTGATGTCGGTCAACTTCGCCTGGGCGATCGTCGCGTTCACCGTCCTCGGCCTGCTGTACGTCCTGCAGTTGTCGACCATCTCGGCGACCTTCCCGGCGATGTTCCCGACGCAGGTGCGGTTCGCGGGTTTCGCGATCTCCTACAACGTCGCGACGTCGCTGTTCGGCGGGACCGCACCGGCGGTCAACGAATGGCTCGTGGAGCGGACCGGAAACGATCTGGTGCCGGCCTTCTACATGATGGGGGCGTGCGCGGTGGGCCTGGTCGCGCTGTGCTTCGTGGCCGAGACCGCCGGCGCGTCGCTGCGCGGACGCGGCATCCCGGGCATCGACACCGAAGCGCATCCCACGGCCCTGGCTCGGGCCTGACGAAACGAACGCCGCTCCCCTCCCGGTCGTCCGGGTGGGGAGCGGCTGCGTTCGGTGCCGGGGTCAGCCCCGGCTCAGCGCCTCGAGGGCCGGTACCAGCAGCGCGAGCGCGCGTCCGCGATGCGATGCCGCGTCCTTCTCCTCGGCACTGAGTTCGGCGGCGGTGCGTTCCTCGCCTTCCGGCCGGAAGATCGGGTCGTAGCCGAAACCGTTCGTGCCGCGCGGCGCCCGCTCGATCGTGCCGCGCCATTCACCCCGTACGACGGTGACCGATGCGTCGTTGCCGGCGGGAACGGCCAGCGCACAGGCCGATACGAAGGCACCTCCGCGGCGCTCGTCGGGCACGTCCGCCAACTGCGCGAGCACCAGCGCGGTGTTCGCGTCGTCGTTGCCGTGGGTGCCCGACCAGCGCGCCGACAGCACCCCCGGCATGCCACCGAGCGCGTCGATCTCGAGTCCGGAGTCGTCCGCGACGCACGCCAGACCGGTGGCGAGCACACCGTCGCGGGCCTTCGCCGCGGCGTTCTCCTCGAACGTCGCGCCGGTCTCGGGGGCTTCCGGGAACGGCGGCACCTCGTCGAGACCGATCAGCTCGACACCGTCGATTCCGGCGCGGTCGAGGACGCGCTGCAGTTCGCGCAGCTTCTTCGCGTTCCGGCTCGCGACGAGCACCTTCACCGCCACGTCAGGCTCCGAACTTCTTCTTCGCGGGCTCGACGATCTCCGGTTCCGGAAGCACGCCCGGGTAGGGCTGCGCGAGCACTTCCCGCTGGATGCGGCACAGTTCCTCGATGCCGGCGAGCGCGGAATCGAGCAGTCCGTCGAGCGTCGAGCGCGGGAAGGTCGCGCCTTCACCGGTGCCCTGGATCTCGACGAGGGTGCCGGTCTCGGTGGCGACGACGTTCATGTCGACCTCGGCGCGCGAGTCCTCCTCGTACGGCAGATCGAGCCGGATGCGGCCGTCGACCACACCGACGCTGACCGCGGCGATCTGGCACGAGATGGGCTGCGGGTCCGCGAGCCGGCCCGCGGCACGCAGCCACGTCACCGCGTCGCACAGCGCGACGTAGGCGCCGGTGATCGCCGCGGTGCGGGTTCCGCCGTCGGCCTGCAGGACGTCGCAGTCGAGTGCGATGGTGTTCTCACCGATCGCCGCGAGGTCGATGCAGGCGCGCAGCGAGCGGCCCACGAGCCGGCTGATCTCCTGGGTACGCCCGCCGACCTTGCCCTTGACGGATTCGCGACCGCTGCGGGTGTGGGTCGCGGCGGGCAGCATCGCGTATTCGGCGGTGAGCCAGCCCAGGCCCGAGCCCTTGCGCCAGCGCGGCACGCCCTCTTCGACGCTCGCTGTGCACATGACGCGGGTCTGCCCGAATTCGACGAGCACCGAGCCTGCGGGGTGGTTGGTGAATCCTCGGGTGATCCGGATGTCGCGGAGCTGATCGTCCGCCCTGCCGTCTTCTCGTGTGGTCACCCGACGAGCCTAGGCGATCGGTCAGATGCGGTAGACGTCCCCGGCGGAGACGGCGTGCACCGGCCCCGAATACTGTTCTTTCGCTTCGGCGATGACGTCCTCGCGCGACGTCCACGGCGGAATGTGGGTGAGCAGCAGCTCACCGACGCCGGCGCGCGCGGCGACCTGTCCCGCTTCGGTGCCGGACAGATGCATGTTCTCGGGGCGCGCGACCGGATCGTGTGTCCACGACGCTTCGGCGAGCAACACGTCGGCGCCGCGCGCGAGTTCGACGACCTCGTCGCACATGCCGGTGTCGCCGGTGTAGACGAAGGTGCGCCCGGAATCGCTGGTGATCCGGAATCCGTATGCCTCGGGCGGATGGTTGACGCGGCGGGGCTGCACGGTGAGCGCACCGAACCGGAAGTCGCCACCGTCGGTGAGGGTGTTCAGGTCGAGCGTGTCCGACAGGTCGTCCACCTCTCCGGCGCATTCGGCGGAGGCTACTCCCAGCCTGACCGCGGCGTCGCTCGGTCCGTACAGGGGGACACGCCCTTCCGGCCGGTTCGGGGAGTAGCGCCGCCACACGAGCAGTCCGGGAATGTCGAGGCAGTGATCGGCGTGCAGATGCGAGAGCAGAATGGAGACTTCACCGGGATCGGCGTGCCGTTGGAGTGCGCCGAGGACGCCGGGACCGAAGTCGATCACCAGCGGCGGGGTGTCCGGAGCGGTGAGCAGATAACCCGACGCGGGAGAATCGGGCCCGGCGACACTGCCCGAGCAGCCCAGAACGGTCATGCGCATAGAGGTCATGCTGCCACGTCGAAGGTCCCCGATGAAGCAGAGCCCGATTACGAGCCGGCAACTCACAGTGACACGAACGTTGTGACGTGGCGGTCGCGGTGATGAACGGATTGTCTCCGTCTCAGGTCAGCGTGGCAGCGTGCCCGGTGGGACCCCTGCGCGGCGGGCCCTGCGTGCGTCGGCCGAGAGGATCCAGGCGGCGAGGAGACCACCGATCGCACCGAAGAGGTGGCCCTGCCAGGACACGCGCGGGTCGCTGGGCAGCACACCCCACAACATGCTGCCGTAGACGAGCAGGACCACGATGCCGATGACGATCTGCCCGGTGTGGCGGGTGAACCAGCCCCGGACGATCAGATAGGTCAGCCAGCCGAACACCAGCACCGACGCGCCGACGTGGATGTACCCGGAACCGGCGAACAGCCAGGTTCCCAGTCCCCCGACGACCCAGATGATCGCGGTCGCGGCCAGGCCACGTCCGATCCCGGACAGCAATACGAGGAAACCGAGGATCAGCAGGGGGACGGTGTTGGCCGACAGGTGGCCCCAGCCGTCGTGCAGGAGCGGCGCGAACAGCACCCCGGTCAGGCCGTCGGCGGTGCGAGGTTCGACGCCGGCCGCGTCGAGGTCCGCGGAGGTCACCGTGTCGACGCCTTCGATGCCGTACAGCAGAGCGACGAAGCCGCCGATCCACAGGGCGGCGCGTTGCCAGATCGGCCGGGTCGCGGCTTCGATGCCGGTCGGTGTGGTCATTGCTCCATTGTGCTGTGTGCCCGGCCCGCGCGCTGCTCCCGCGGGGGTCACCGCCGGGTGAATGCGGTGGAGTACACGTCGCGGTAGGACGGAATTCCGGCGAGTCCCGTCGCGCTGAGGAGCGCATCGACGATCGCTCGTTGCACCACCTCGGCCGCGGCCTCGCACACCGCGGCGAGCACGGGCAGCTCGGCCGGGAACGCGTCGGGCACCGGCCCGGTCTCGGGAAGGTTCGCGGTGCCGGTGGACAGGGCGAACAGAGTGTCCCCGTCGAGCGGCGAGTGAGCGGGCCGGATCGCGCGAGCCAGACCGTCGTGCCCGGCGACCGCGACGCGGCGGCAGGCGGCCTTCGTCAGCGGGGCGTCCGTCGCGACGACACCGATGGTGGTGTTCAGGACGGTGCCCTTGGCGCCGAGCGCCCGGCCGGCCTCGATGTCCTCGGCGGCGGGCGCGGTGAGCCCGAGCTCCGCCGCCCGTCCCGGCCCCAGTCCCCAGGGCAGACCGGTTTCCGGGTCGACGACGGATCCGACCGGGTTCGCGACGACGAGCGCCGCGACGGTCGCCCCGGCCGCCGCACCGTCGCCGATGCGCACGCTCGCGGTCCCGACCCCGCCCTTGAGGATTCCTGCGCGCGCGCCGACGCCGGCGCCGACGCATCCGCGCGGGACGGTGGTCGCGCCGGCCGCGGCCGCGGTGGCAGCGAATCCGCTGTCGGCGGTGGGACGGGCCGACCAGTCCCCCACCGGCAGGTCGAAGATGACCGCTCCCGGCACGATCGGCACGACGAGGGGTGGTTCGCCGGGAGCGCCGGCTCCCATCGCGATGCCGCGGCCGTGTTCCTCGAGCCACCGCATCACACCGTCCGCGGCGGCGAGGCCGTATGCGCTGCCCCCGGTGAGCAGCACGGCGTCGGCGCGTTGCACGGAATGGCTGGGATCGAGAAGGTCTGTTTCGCGGGTTCCGGGACCGCCGCCGCGAACGTCGACGCCCGCGACCGCGGCCCGGTCGGTGAGTACGACGGTGCAGCCGGTGGCGGCGCCGGCGCCGGGCGCTCCGGGTGCGGCCACGGTGACGGCGTCGTCGAGCAGATGGTGGTGTCCGACGTGGAGTCCGGCGATGTCGGCGAGGGAGTTCGTGGGGCCCGGCGTCAGCGTCGGGCTCACGGCAGCAGCGCCTGCACCAGCGAGTCCTGCATCCACGTGAGCCAGTGGTAGACGTCGAGGTGCGGGGCGCGCGGATCGTCGTCGTCGAGGGCGTCGGGGGTGTCGGCGTCGATGCCGAGGGTGGTGCCGAGCGCCAAGCGCACGTCGTTGAGGCCGTACAACCAGGCTTCGGCCTGCTCGGGGTTGAGCACGACCTTGCCGCCGGATTCGGGGACGGTCCGCAGGATCACCGCGCCGGCGGCGAGTTTGGCGTCGATGATGTCCGGTTCGTGGAGGCTGCGCAGGGCGCCGTTGAGGTCGGCGGTCTCGTCGTCGGGGTGCTGGTTGTGGTCGGCCTCGGGCCGGTGGAAGTCCGGCAGCAGCCGTGCGAGAGCAGGAACGTCGGGTGGGCTCGAATTGCCGGTGCGCAGCCCGGTGAGGACCGCGAGATCGTCCTGCGGGGTCTGCGAGGAACGTTCCTCGAGCATGCCGAGCACGGATGCGACCAGGGATCGCAGGACCGACGCTTCGTGCGCGTCCATCTCGGACCGCAGTTTCACTCCGCTGAGCGAGTTCTTCCTGCTCCACTGACGCACGTCGGCCGGATCCTCCTGTTCGGGTTCATTCGTCGCGCTGCATGGTCGCCCAGAGGCCGGCCGCGTGCAGGCGCTGGACATCGTGCTCCATCTTGTCACGCGACCCACTGGAGACGACCGCTTTGCCCTCATTGTGCACTTTGAGCATCAGTTCGGTGGCCTTGGCTTTGCTGTAGCCGAACAGCTTCTGGAAGATGAATGTCACGTAGTGCATGAGATTGACGGGATCGTCCCACACCACCGTCACCCAGGGCCGGTCCACCGCCTCGACCTCTTCGACGACCTCCGCTTCGGCGGGCATCGCCTGACCTGCCGCCATCACCGGGACGTCGAACGGGGTTGTCGTGGAACACGGCGCCATGTGTCCAGGGTACGGCGTTCGTGCGCGGTGAAAAACCCGCCTCGGGATCCGCAATCTAGAGTGATCGGGTGTCTGCAGACCCTCATGACTCGAACACCACCGGCATCGTGAGCACCGCACTGTTCACCGACATGTACGAGCTGACGATGCTCGAGGCCGCGCTCGCGGACGGTTCCGCGAATCGGCCGTGCGCGTTCGAGGTGTTCGCGCGGCGCCTGCCCGCAGGGCGCCGCTACGGTGTGGTCGCCGGGACCGGCCGTCTGCTCGACGCGCTCGCCTCGTTCCGGTTCGGTGAGGCCGAACTGGACGTCGTCTCCAAGTTCCTGGCGCCGTCGACCGTCGAGTGGCTGCGCGCCTACCGTTTCTCCGGCGACATCGACGGCTACCGCGAGGGTGACTTCTACTTCCCCGGTTCGCCGGTGCTGTCGGTGCGCGGCTCGTTCGCCGAATGTGTGCTCCTCGAGACCCTCGCGCTGTCGATCCTCAACCACGACAGCGCGATCGCGTCGGCGGCCGCGCGCATGGTCAGCGCCGCCGACGGCCGCACCGTGATCGAGATGGGTTCGCGCCGCACCCACGAGGAGTCCGCCGTCGCCGCCGCGCGCGCCGCCTACCTGGCCGGATTCGATGCGACGTCGAACCTCGAGGCCGCCCGGCGTTACGGGATCCCGGCGGCGGGCACCGCCGCGCACGCGTTCACGCTGCTGCACACGACGGCGGCGGGTCGCAACGAGGAGTCCGCCTTCCGCAGCCAGGTCGAGACCCTCGGGGTGGGCACGACGCTGCTGGTGGACACCTACGACATCACCGCGGCGGTGCGGACCGCGATCGAGGTCGCCGGTCCGGAGCTGGGCGGGGTCCGTATCGACTCCGGTGATCTCGGGGTGCTGGCCCGGCAGGTCCGCGAGCAGCTCGATTCGCTGGGCGCGACCGGCACGAAGATCGTGATGTCCGGCGATCTCGACGAGTACGCGATCGCGGGACTGCGCGCCGAACCGGTCGACGTGTACGGCGTCGGAACGGCGGTGGTGACCGGTTCCGGCGCGCCGACCGCCGGCATGGTGTTCAAGCTGGTCGAGGTCGACGGCATCCCGGTCGAGAAGCGCAGCGCGCACAAGCAGTCGCGGGGCGGCGCCAAGCGCGCGGTGCGATTTGCCCGGCCGACGGGCACGCTCACCGAAGAGGTGATCCACTCGGCGCACGTGCCGGTGCCGGACGGTGAGGGCACCCCCACGGAGCTGATGGTGCCGCTGATGCGCGGTGGCGAACGCGTCGAGGGGCTTCCTACCCTGGAGGAGAGCCGGGCGATCCTGGCGGCCGGCCTGGGGAGCCTGCCGTGGGAGGGACTGATGTTGTCCGAGGGTGATCCGGCGGTTCCCACCCGTTTCGCCGGTCAGGAGTGAGTGCCATGACGCGCGCGCTGATCGTCGTCGACGTTCAGAACGACTTCTGCGAGGGCGGGGCGCTCGCGGTCGCGGGTGGTGCCGCGGTGGCGGCGGACCTGAGCGGCTATCTCGCCGAGACCACCGACCTGTACGCGCACGTGGTGGCGACCCGCGACCATCACATCGATCCGGGCGGCCATTTCTCGGACGAACCCGATTTCGTCGATTCGTGGCCGCCGCACTGCCGGGTCGGGACGCCCGGCGCCGAGTTCCACCCGGCCCTGGACTTCGAACGGGTCGAGGCGGTGTTCTCCAAGGGCGCGTTCGAGGCCGCCTATTCGGGATTCGAGGGTGCCGGGGAGGCCGGCGAGTCCCTCGCCGACTGGTTGCGCGAACGCGGCGTCACCGCCGTCGACGTGGCGGGCATCGCCACCGATCACTGTGTTCGCGCGACCGCGCTCGATGCCGTGGAGGCGGGTTTCGCCACCCGCGTCCTGCTGCGCTACACCGCGGGTGTGTCCGACGCGACGGTCGGGGCGGCGTTGACGCGGCTGCGCGACGCGGGTGTGGAACTGGTCGGTCAGGTCGGCGCACGAACCTGACGGTGGGGACCGATACCCTGGCTCGGTGCCAGAACTCCCCGACGTCCCCGAACTCCTCCGGACCGCGGTGCACGCGTTGGGCGGTGCGGAGCGGCGCAACCAGCTGACGATGGCGTCGGCGGTCGCGCACTGCCTCGACACCGGTGAGCATCTGGCCGTGCAGGCCGGTACCGGCACCGGAAAGTCGCTGGCCTATCTGGTGCCGAGCATCCGCTACGCCGTCCGCACGGGGCGCACCGTGATCGTCTCGACGGCGACGATCGCGCTGCAGCGGCAGCTCGTCGACCGCGACCTGCCGCGCCTGGCCGATGCCCTGCACGAATCCCTCGGGCGGCGGCCACGCTTCGCGATCCTGAAGGGTCGCGGAAACTATCTGTGCCTCAACAAGATTCATACCGGACTCGCGGAGGAACCGCCGGTCGGCGAGCAGTTGTTCGACGCATTCGCGCTGTCTCGGATCGGCCGGGAGGTGCGTCGAGTCACCGAATGGTCGTCGAGCACCGGGACCGGCGACCGCGACGACCTGGCTCCCGGCGTGTCCGATCAGGCATGGAGACAGGTCAGCGTCACCGCCCGCGAATGTCTCGGCAAGGCCCGCTGCCCCGTCGGCGAGGACTGCTTCGCGGAGATCGCCCGCGCCGAAGCCTCGCAGGTCGACATCGTCGTCACCAACCACGCCCTGCTCGCGATCGACGCCATCACCGGCATCGCGATCCTGCCCGAGCACGACGCGGTGGTCATCGACGAGGCACATGAACTCGTCGACCGGGTGACCGGAGTCGCGACCGCGGAACTGTCCGGCGGCACGATCTCCGCGGCCGCGCGCCGCTGCGCGAAGCTCGCCGAGGACGAGGACGTCGACAAGCTCGAGGGCGCCGCCGAGAACTGGGAGATGCTCCTCGAGGAACTGCCGCCGGGCCGCTGGGACACTCTGCCCGACGGCGCCGGGGCGGCGCTGGCGGCGGTCCGCGACGCCGCGTGGGCGCTGCGCACCGCCGTCGGTCCGGCCAAGCCGGGCATGGATGCGGAGGCCGCGGCGGCCCGCACCCAGGCGGTCGCCGAGGTCGACGAGGTGCACGACGGCGCGGTGCGGGTGCTCACGGCCTTCGACGAGCCGGATCCGGCGAAGCGTCAGGACGTGGTGTGGTTCGCCGCCGACGAGTTCCGCGGGGCAGTGCGCCGCACGGTGCGGATGGCCCCGCTGTCCGTCGGCGGGCTGCTGCGGTCACGGTTGTTCGGTGAATCGACGGTCGTGCTCACGTCGGCGACGTTGACGGTCGGTGGCTCGTTCGACGGGCTCGCCGTGAACTGGGGACTGCCTCCGCAGGCGCCGACGCGCAGCGACACCGCGGCCGCATCCGGTGCCGAACCGCCGTCCGACGACGGCGACCTGAAGTGGAACGCACTGGACGTCGGATCGCCGTTCGACCACGCCAAGGCGGGGATCATGTACATCGCCAGGCACCTGCCGACACCGGGACGCGACGGCCTGTCCCCCGCGTACGTCGACGAGATCACCGAGCTGATCACCGCCGCCGGGGGCCGCACCCTCGGACTGTTCTCCTCGATGCGCGCGGCGAAGGCAGCCACCGAGGCGGTGCGGGAGCGGCTCGACACCCCGGTGCTGTGCCAGGGCGACGACACGACCGGCGCGCTCGTCGAGCAGTTCGCGGCGGACGCGGCGACCTCGCTGTTCGGCACGCTGTCGCTGTGGCAGGGTGTCGATGTTCCGGGGCCGTCGCTGTCCCTGGTGATCATCGATCGCATCCCGTTCCCGCGGCCCGACGACCCGTTGCTCGTCGCGCGGCAGCGCGCCGTCGAATCCCGCGGCGGCAACGGTTTTCTCGCGGTCGCCGCGAACCATGCGGCGTTGCTGCTCGCGCAGGGCGTCGGCCGGCTGCTGCGCAGCACCAGCGACCGTGGGGTCGTCGCGGTTCTCGATCCGCGGCTGGCGACGGCCCGCTACGGCGGCTACCTGAGGGCGTCGCTACCGGCGTTCTGGGAGACCACCGATCCGGAGATCGTGCGCAAGGCCCTCACGCGCCTCCGGGACTGACCGTTCCGGGTCGCCGCGACCGCGTGTCTCCCTGCCCTACGGCAGCACCACCAGTCCGAGTTCGGCGGGGGTCGCCAGCAGGTCGTGCTGCGGCAGCACCCGCACCGTGTACCCGACCGCGCCGGCCAACGGCAGCGCGACCTCGGCGTCGAAGACCTCACCGACACCATCGGAGCCGGTGTGCCGCATCGCAGTGGTCGTCACGTCGGTGAGGGTGTCGTCGACGCCGACGCGGCCGATCACCACCTGCACCAGCACGTCCGCCGGGTCGAGCCCGCCGAGTTGCACGTGCGCGGTGAGCGCCAGCCGGGCACCGATCTCGGCGCTGTCGGGCAACCCGTCGCTGTCGACCTGCGCGACCCGCACCGACGGCCACGCCGCCTCGATCCGGTGCCGGTAGTCGGCCAGTGCCTTCGCGCCGGCGTATCCGTCGGCGACGACCACGCGGGCCGCGGCGGCCGCCGGGGCGTAGTACTGCACGGCGTAGTCGCGGACCATGCGCGACGCCAGCACCTTCGGCCCGAGGTTCTCGAGGGTGTGCCGCACCATCTCGATCCAGCGGGTCGGCACTCCCTCCTCGTCCCGGTCGTAGAACCGCGGCAGCACGGACCGTTCGAGCAGTTCGTACAGGGCGCTCGCCTCGAGATCGTCGCGGCGCTGTTCGTCGACCACCCCGTCCGCGGTGGGGATGGCCCAGCCGTTCTCCCCGTCGTACATCTCGTCCCACCAGCCGTCGAGGATGGACAGGTTGAGGCCGCCGTTGAGCGCGGACTTCATGCCGGAGGTGCCGCACGCCTCGAGTGGACGCAGCGGGTTGTTGAGCCATACGTCGCAACCCCAGTACAGGAAGCGCGCCATCGACATGTCGTAGTCGGGCAGGAACACGATGCGGTGCCGCACGTCGTGCCGGTCCGCGAACCGCACGACCTGCTGGATCAGGGCCTTGCCGCCGTCGTCGGCGGGATGGCTCTTGCCGGCGACGACGAGCTGCACGGGCCGATCCTCGTCGAGCAGCAGGGACCGCAGCCGATCCTCGTCGCGGAGCATCAGCGTGAGCCGCTTGTAGGTGGGCACGCGGCGCGCGAAACCGACGGTGAGCACGTCCGGGTCGAACACCCCGTCGACCCAGCCGAGTTCGGCGGAGGTGGCGCCGCGGTCGATCCAGGATGCGCGCAGCCGTCGCCGCACCTCCGCGACGAGCTGCCCGCGCAGCGTGTTCCGGGTGTCCCACAGATCCTGCGACGGCACGGTCTGCAGCAGTTCCCAGCCGCGGGCCTCCTCGACCCGGTCGGGACCGGCGAGCCGGTTCGCCAGGGCGATCCATTCGCGCGCCGCCCAGGTCGGAGCGTGCACACCGTTGGTCACCGATCCGATCGGCACCTCGGCGGCATCGAAGCCGGACCACAACCCGTCGAACATGCCGCGGCTGACGCGCCCGTGCAGCCGGGAGACGCCGTTGCTGCGCTGGCCCAGCCGCAGTCCCAGGTGGGCCATGTTGAACACGTGCGGGTCGGATTCGCGGCCGAGGGCGAGGATCCGGTCGACGGTCAGGCCGGGTAGCAGCGACGACTCGTTCTCCCCGTTCGGCCCGGAGAAGTAGTGCCGCACCAGGTCGATCGGGAACCGGTCGATCCCGGCGGGCACCGGAGTGTGGGTGGTGAAGACGGTGCCCGCGCGCACGGCGGACAGGGCTTCGTCGAAGTCGAGCCCGGTGGTGGTGACCAGTTCCCGGATGCGCTCGGCCCCCGAGAAACCGGCGTGGCCCTCGTTCATGTGGAAGACCTCGGGGTCGGGCAGGCCGTGGATGCGGGTGTAGGCGCGCACGGCGCGCACGCCGCCGATGCCGGCGAGGATCTCCTGTTTGATGCGGTGGTCCTGGTCGCCGCCGTAGAGACGGTCGGTGACCCCGCGCAGCTCCTCGTCGTTGCCGGCGATGTCCGAGTCGAGCAACAGCAACGGCACCCGTCCGATCTGCGCGATCCACACGCGCGCGGCCAGCTCACGGTTTCCGGGCACGGTGACGGTGACCAGAGTGGGGGTGCCGTCCGGTTCGCTGAGCAGGCGCAGCGGCAGACCCTGCGGGTCGTAGGACGGGTAGTGCTCGCTCTGCCAGCCATCGGCGGTCAGGGACTGCCGGAAGTAGCCGGAGCGGTACAGCAGTCCGATGCCGATGAGCGGCAGCCCGAGGTCGGAGGCCGCCTTGAGGTGGTCGCCGGCGAGGATGCCGAGACCACCCGAATAGTTGGGCAGGACCTCGCTGACACCGAACTCCATGGAGAAGTAGGCGATGCCCCCCGGCATGTCGTTGCCGCGCTCCTGCTGGTGCTGATACCAGCGCGGCCGGGCCAGGTACTCGTCCAGGTCCGCGGCGGCGGCACCGAGCCGTTCCAGGAAGTCGGGATCGGCGGCGAGTTCGTCGAGCCGCGACGGCGGGACCTCACCGAGCAGCCGGACCGGGTCGTGACCGACGTGTTCCCACAGAGCCGGGTCCACGGTCGCGAACAGATCCTGGGTCGGCGGATGCCAGGACCACCGCAGGTTGGCGGACAGGGTTCCCAGCGCGGCCAGCCGCTCGGGAAGGTGGGCTCGTACGGTGAACCGACGCAAGGCTTTCACCCCGCGAAGACTACCGAGTTTCCGTCGTGGCGCGAGGTCGGGAGCTGTGACGTCCGTCCGGGCGGCCCTCACCCGACGCCCCGGCCACGGGTGCACCCGCCGATCGCGGCCCGCGGAGCAAACCGGCCGCATGATCGGCCCGGAATCCGCACCTCGATTACGGTTGTCTGCGAATACACCGCGCTGTTCGTATCGCCCGGTTCGCCTGCCGGCCGCACACGGAAACGGAGTACATGTGACAGGTCGTCTCGCCATCGACGACGTCCAGCCCCAGATCGCGGGTGGGCGCTATCCGGTCAAGGCCGTCGTCGGCGAAGTCGTGCCGGTGTCGGCGGTGGTGTGGCGCGAGGGGCACGACGCGGTCGCCGCGACCCTGGCCGTCCGCGGCCCCGGCTCCGACCCGGAAACCGAGGGCAAACTCGTCCGCATCCCGATGGCGCCCGGGTCGCTGCCCGACACCTTCCACGCGACGTTCACCCCGACCAGCCCCGGAACGTGGACGTACCGGGTGGAGGCGTGGAGCGATCCGGTGACCACCTGGCGGCACGCGGTGGACGCGAAGATCTCCGCCGGCCAGGGCGCCGAGGACCTCGCGAACGATCTCGAGATCGGCGCCGAGCTGTTCGAGAAGGCCGCGAAGACGGTGCCCCGCGGCAACCGCCCCGCGCTGCTCGCCGTCGCCGCCTCGCTCAGGTCGCCGCGGACGCTGCCGGAACGGGTCGCGCCGGCGTTCGCCGCCGATGTCACCGAGATCCTGCGGGCGCATCCGCTGCGCGAACTGGTCACCCGGGGACGTGCGTTCACCGCCCAGGTGGACCGGCGGCGCGCCCTGTTCGGCTCCTGGTACGAGTTCTTCCCGCGTTCGACCGGCGGCTGGAACGAGGACGGAACCCCACGGCACGGCACGTTCGCGACCGCGGCCGCGGACCTGCCGCGGATCGCCGCGATGGGCTTCGACGTGGTGTATCTGCCGCCGGTCCACCCGATCGGAAAGATCAACCGCAAGGGACCGAACAACACCCTCGTCGCCGGACCCGACGACGTCGGGTCGCCGTGGGCGATCGGCTCCGACGAGGGTGGCCACGACGCCATCCACCCGGAGCTGGGGACCGAGCAGGACTTCCGCGACTTCGTTTCCCGCGCGGCACAACTCGATCTGGAGGTGGCACTGGATCTGGCGTTGCAGTGCGCCCCCGACCATCCGTGGGCGACGCAGCATCCCGAATGGTTCACGGTGCTGCCGGACGGCACGATCGCCTACGCGGAGAACCCGCCGAAGAAGTACCAGGACATCTACCCCGTCAACTTCGACAACGACCGCGACGGCATCTACGCCGAGGTGCTGCGCGTGGTGCGGCACTGGGTGGCGCTGGGCGTGAAGATCTTCCGGGTCGACAATCCGCACACCAAGCCAGCCGACTTCTGGGAATGGCTGATCGGCGAGGTCAAGCTCACCGATCCCGACGTGCTGTTCCTGTCCGAGGCGTTCACCCGGCCGGCCCGGATGTACGGGCTGGCCCGGCGCGGATTCACCCAGTCCTACACGTATTTCACGTGGCGGGAAGCCAAGTGGGAACTCACCGAGTTCGGGCAGGAACTGGCCGCCAAGGCCGACGAGGCCCGGCCGAACCTGTTCGTGAACACCCCGGACATCCTGCACGAGACGCTGCAGCGGGGCGGTCCCGGCATGTTCGCGCTGCGCGCCGCGCTGGCCGCAACCCTCGCCCCCACCTGGGGGGTGTATTCCGGATACGAGCTGTACGAGCACGTCGCGGTGCGCCCGGGCAGCGAGGAATATCTGGATTCGGAGAAGTACCAGCTGCGGCCGCGACGGTTCGACGAGGCACGCCGCCGCGGCGAATCACTGGAACCGTGGCTCGCGGCGCTGAACCGGATCCGGCGTGCACATCCGGCGCTGCAGCAGCTGCGCAACATCCACTTCCACCACATCGACAACGATGCGCTGCTCGCCTACTCGAAGTTCGATCCGACGTCGGGCGACACGGTGCTCACCGTCGTCAACCTCGATCCGTATGCCGCCGAACAGGGCACGCTGTGGCTGGACATGCCGGCGATCGGACGGGACTGGCACGAGCACTTCACCGTGCATGACGAGGTGAGTGGGGAGGAATACCACTGGGGGCAGGCGAATTTCGTGCGCCTCGAGCCGTGGCGGGCCGTCGCGCACATTCTCGTGTTGCCACCGATCGGGGTGCCGGCGCGCACCACCCTCGCCTACAGGAGGTAGCCGTGACCCGGCAGGAAGACCCCACCCCGAACCGGCCGGGCTCCCCCTCGGTCTCGACACGCCGGCACGCACCGGCCCCCGGCGACCTGGCGCGCCTGGCGGCCGGGGAACACCACGACCCGCATTCGATCCTCGGTGCGCACCCGCACGCGGAAGGCACCCTGATCCGCGCGCTGCGCCCGGGGGCGGAGAAGGTCGCGGTCCGCATCGGAGACGTCGATCATCCCCTCGAACCGGTGGGATCCGACGTGTTCAGCGCGCTCGTTCCGGTGCACGACCCGGCCGACTACCGGTTCGTGGTGACCTACCCGTTCGGCCACACCGTCGTCGTCGCCGACGGCTACCGATTCCTCCCGACGCTCGGCGAACTGGATCTGCACCTGTTCGCCGAGGGCCGCCACGAGCGGCTGTGGGAGATCCTCGGTGCGCGCCCGCGCGCGTACGAGACCCCCGACGGCACGGTCACCGGCACCTCCTTCGCGGTGTGGGCACCCGCAGCGCGCGGGGTGACGGTGACCGGCGACTTCGACATGTGGGGCGGACGGACCGCGCCGATGCGGGTGCTCGGGTCCAGCGGTGTGTGGGAACTGTTCGTCCCCGACGTCCACCCGGGCGCCCTCTACAAGTTCCGGGTGCACGGTCGCGACGGCTCGGTTCGCGAGAAGGCCGACCCGATGGCGTACGCGACCGAGGTGCCACCCGCGACCGCGTCGGTGGTGACGGAGTCGCGGCACACGTGGCGCGACGGCGAGTGGCTCGAAACGCGCGCGAACTCCCAGCCGTGGCAGGAACCGATGAGCGTCTACGAGGTGCATCTCGGGTCCTGGCAGCCGGGCCTCGGCTACCTGGAACTGGCCGACCGGCTCGCCGAGTACGTCACCGAAACCGGCTTCACCCACATCGAACTGCTCCCCGTCGCCGAGCATCCGTTCGGCGGGTCGTGGGGATATCAGGTCACCTCGTATTACGCGCCGACCTCCCGCTTCGGATCTCCCGACGAGTTCCGCGAGTTCGTCGACCGGCTGCACCGCGCCGGGATCGGCGTGATCATGGACTGGGTTCCCGCGCACTTCCCGAAGGACGACTGGGCCCTCGCCCGGTTCGACGGCAGCCCGCTGTACGAACATCCCGACCCCACCCGCGGCGAACAACTCGACTGGGGCACCTACGTGTTCGACTTCGGACGCCGCGAGGTCCGCAACTTCCTCGTCGCCAACGCCCTCTACTGGATCGAGGAGTTCCACATCGACGGACTGCGCGTCGACGCGGTCGCCTCGATGCTGTACCTGGACTACTCACGGCCGCACGGCGGCTGGACCCCGAACATCCACGGCGGTCGCGAGAACCTCGAAGCCGTCGCGTTCCTGCAGGAACTCAACGGCACCGTGCACAAACTCCATCCGGGTGTGGTCACCGTCGCCGAGGAATCCACGGCGTGGCCGGGCGTCACGCGTCCGACCAATGTGGGCGGACTCGGGTTCGACATGAAGTGGAACATGGGCTGGATGCACGACACGCTCGGGTTCCTCTCCCGTGACCCCGTGCACCGCACCTACCACCATCACGAGATCACGTTCTCGTTGATGTACGCGTGGAGCGAGAATTTCATGCTGCCGATCAGCCATGACGAGGTCGTGCACGGCAAGGGCACCCTGTGGACCCGGCTGCCCGGCGACGACTTCACGAAGGCCGCCGGCCTGCGCGCCCTGCTGGCGTACATGTGGGCGCATCCGGGCAAGCAGCTGCTGTTCATGGGACAGGAATTCGGGCAGGTCGCCGAGTGGTCGGAAGAACGCGGCCTGGACTGGTGGCAGCTCGACGACGAACACACCGGTGCGCTGCACACCGGGGTCCGGCAGCTCGTCGGCGACCTCAACCGCACGTATCGCGAGCATCCCGCGCTGTGGACGCTGGATACCTCACCCGGCGGCTACTCCTGGATCGACGCCAACGACGCGGTGAACAACGTGCTCAGCTTCCTGCGCTACGGGAGCGACGGCTCGATCGTCGCGTGCCTGTACAACTTTTCCGGGAGCACCCACGCGGACTATCGTGTCGGATTACCCGAAACGGGTCGGTGGGTGGAAATCCTCAACACGGATGCGACCGCCTACTGCGGTAACGGAACCGGAAACCTCGGTGCCGTGACGGCAACGGCGCACTCCTGGCACGGACGACCCGCTTCGGCGCGGGTCACCCTGCCCGCTCACGGTGCGATCTGGCTGGCACTGCATCGGTGACCGCGGTCCTTCGACGACAGGAGCGATCAAGGTGAGAAGGACGGGCTGGCCGACGCGGTGCGCGCTCGGAGCACTGACCGTGGCTCTGCTGGCCGGCTGCGCGAGCCGGATCGAGGGCACCGCCGTCTCGATCTACGACAACCCGTTCACCGTCGCCGGACTGGCCGTGTCGTCCGGCCCGTCCGGCCCGCGCAGCGGCGTGCCGGACGCCGAGGTCACCGTCGAGAACGGTGACGGCGGCGACGTCGACATCCTGGTGGGCAACGCGATCGCCGACATCGAGGCGTACTGGGAGCGCACGTTCGGCTCGATCGCGAAGGGGACGTTCGAACCGGTCTCGACCCTGCTCTCGTGGGACCCCTCCGAGCGCCGCGGTCCCGAGTTCTGTGGCGAGCCCACCTTCGACTTCGTCAACGCCGCGTACTGCAGCGGAGGCGACGTGATCGGGTGGGACCGCACATTCCTCCTGCCCGAGCTGATCGACGTGTTCGGCCCGATGTCGGTGGTGATGGTGCTGGCCCACGAATACGGGCACGCCATCCAGTACAAGTCCGGCATCGTCTCCGACGACGACCCGGGCATCGTATTCGAGCAGCAGGCGGACTGCTTCGCCGGCGCGTTCGTCCGGCACGTCGCCGAAGGCAACTCCGAGCATTTCCAGCTCAACACGTCCGACGGACTCAATTCGGTACTCGCGTCGATGGTCCAGTTCCGCGATACCGACCCCAACGATCCCGATTCCGTCCACGGGTCGGCGTTCGAGCGTGTCACCGCCATGCAGATCGGTTTCTCCGACGGCGCCGAGGCCTGCACGCGCATCGACGCCACCGAGGTCGAATCCCGGCGCGCCGATCTTCCGCAGTTCTTCGACAGCAGCGACGACGGAGAGCTGCCCGTCACCGCCGAATCCGTCGAGCAGATCATGCATTCGTTCGACTACGTGTTCGGGTTGTCGTCGCCGCCCACGCTCGACCTGTCCGGTTCCGACCTCGGCTGCCCGGACGCGAAGGCGACCTCGCCGGTGTCGTACTGCCCGGCGACGAACACGATCGGCGTCGACCTGGAGGAACTCGCCGAGCGTGGCGCGCCCCCGGAATCCGGGTCGAATCCGTTCAGTGCGGACGTCCGCGGTGACTACAACGCCTACGTGCTGCTCGCCTCGCGGTATGCGCTCGCCGTGCAGCGAGAGGCCGGGGCGTCGCTGACCGACGCGCAGACCGCCCTGCGCGCGGCGTGCCTGTCCGGGGCGATCAGCGCCGCGCTGAGCCCGACGAACGTCGACCCGACGGGCAATCCCGACGAGAGTCTCGTGTGGTTGTCCCCCGGCGACCTCGACGAGGCCGTGTCCGGGCTGCTCACCGACGGTCTCGCCGCGAGCGATGTCAACGGAAACACTGTCCCCAGCGGCTTCGCCCGCGTCGATGCGTTCCGCACGGGTGTGCTCGGCGGCGAGGCAGGTTGCACCGGCAGGTACCACTGACTCGAGCGAACGGCCCCGCAGTGCGAACGGCCCGGTGGCGGCAGTGCCGCGACCGGGCCGTTCGTCTGTTGGTAACCGGTGTTCAGTACAGCGCCGACGCCAGCTTCCGTCGCGCCGTGACGACGAAGGGCTCGGCGGGATCGAACAGCTCGAACAGTTCGAGCAGCCGGGTACGGGCGGCCGTCTTCTCGTCGCCCACGCTGCGGGAGACGAACCCGATCAACCGGGCGAACGCCTTCTCCGGCTCTTGGGCGAACAATTCGGCGTCGGCGGCGGCCAGCTGGGCGTCGAGGTCGGCGGGCGCGGCGTCGGCCCGCTCGACCGCGTCGTCGGGCAGCTCCTGGGCGCGGGCGAGGAACCGCACCTGACGCACCGCGGCGAGCGCTTCGGCATTGTTGGGCTCGGAGTTGAGGACCAGGTTGTAGGCGGCCTCGGCTCCGGCCAGGTCGCCGGCGTCGAGTGCCTGCTCGGCGGCGATGAACCGCGGGTCCGGTGGGGTGTCTTCCGGTTCGCCTGTGGGCGGGCCGGACAGCTTCCCGGCGACGGCGTTCCGGATCGCGGCGATCCATTCGCGCAACGCCGATTCGGGCTGCACGCCCTGGAAGTCGGCGATCGGCTGCCCACCGGCGATCGCGACGACCGTCGGCACCGACTGGACACCGAACGCCTGGGCGATACGCGGATTGGCGTCGACGTCCACCTTCGCGAGCACCCAGGTGCCGCCGGCCTCGTGAGCGAGCTTCTCGAGGACCGGTGACAGTTGCTTGCAGGGCTGGCACCAAGTGGCCCACAGGTCCACGATGACCGGGACCTGCATGGAACGCTGCAGTACCTCGGCCTCGAAGGTGGCCTCGGTGACGTCGATGACGGGAGCGAGGCCGCCGGCGGCGGCACCGTCACCGGACGGCGGTGGAGGCGGCGGCGGCGCGGATGCCCTCTCCTTGAGCGGTGCGAGATCCACCGCGCCGGAGATCGCCGCTGCTGCCGCGGCGGAACGTGCTGGACGGGAACCGGGTCGAGTCACGCCGTCCAGTCTGTCACGTTCTGCGCGCACCGTGTCGGGTGGTCAGGACAGTGCGGGCTCGGTTTCGCGCGAAGCGGGATCGGAGAGCTCGCCGAGGCGGCCGGTGCGCACAGCCCAGCGCTCGAAGACGATGGTGCCGAAGGGCGGGACGCTCGAGACCAGAGCGAGGAATGTCGTCTTGAGATCCCACTTGAGCGACCAGGCGGTCGCGAGGGCGACGACGACGAACAACATGAATCCGGCGATGCCGTGCACCATGCCGGGGATCCGGATGGCTTCCTCGTGGCCGAGCACCCACTTGAAGAACATCGCGATCAGCAGGGCCAGCCAGGTGATTGCTTCCCAGATGGCGACGAGACGGAATCGCTTCGCGGGGGTGGAC
Organism: Rhodococcus phenolicus; assembly: GCF_001646785.1. Classification (GTDB taxonomy): domain Bacteria; phylum Actinomycetota; class Actinomycetes; order Mycobacteriales; family Mycobacteriaceae; genus Rhodococcus; species Rhodococcus phenolicus. The sequence continues at coordinate 160 of NZ_LRRH01000011.1, read as the reverse complement.
AGGTCGAGGATGTTCGTCATGCTCGCCATTGTGCCCGAGTCCTACGACGACCCGTCGTTGACGTGAGGCACGTCACGGCCCCGACGGCATGCGCCGGGGCCGTGACGGGTGTATGCGTCAGGGACGAATGGGTCAGGCCTTGGGTACGCGCACGATCAAC
>NZ_LRRH01000097.1 GCF_001646785.1 Rhodococcus phenolicus | reverse complement strand
GACCCGGCCGGGTCGCGCGGGTGAGTTCCGGCATCCACGCGGTCAACTCCGCAACCTGAGCGCCGTCGCGTGCCTCCCCGTCCCCGTCGACCGCCACCCGCCACGGCCGGCACGGGGAGGTTCGCTCGCCGTCTCATCCAGATGCTGTCCGCGATCATCTGTGTCGAACATCCAACCATCGCACCGTGTTTGCTTGTGGCCTGTGTAACACGTCGATGTGGGCCGTCGATCTGCATGTAAGTACATACGCAGAACAGGACTCCCATGAACTCACCAGGCCAGTACCCGGGCGGACCGAACGATCCGAATGCAGGGGCACATAAGCCGCGCGGCCGCAAGAAGTGGCCGATCATTGCCGGCACGGGCGCCGCCGCCGTACTCGCTATTGGAGTCCTGGGGAACGCCGCCGGAGACGACCAGGAGGCGTCGCCAGTTGTGAGCACCTCGGTCGTCGCAACGACAACGACACCTGCGGCGACAACAACGACGCGGGCAACCACGACACCGCGGGCGACAACGACGGCGCCGATCACGACGACAACCCGGGTTGCACCCGCTGTCGCGCCCCCGCCGACGCAGAGTGTGACCCCCACGACCACTCCCTACGTGGCGCCCACGCCGGTGTACACACCTCCGCCGACGACCTATACGCCGCCTCCGGTGTACACCCCGGAGCCGGTCTACACCCCACCCCCCGTGTACACCCCGCCGCCAGTCGTGGAGGCCCCGTCGAGTGTGTACTACAAGAATTGCTCCGCCGCGCGGGCCGCGGGTGCCGCGCCGGTGTACATCGGCGAACCGGGCTACGGCTCGCATCTGGACCGTGACAACGACGGTATCGGCTGCGAATAATTAACTGCAGCAGAACCTTTTGTCGCTTGTCGGCTCGTCGCCACCATGCACTGACGCTGCCTTACAGCTCTGACGCCACCGAAACCACGTCCACCGCATCAAGATGCTCGAACGGCACATGCACGGTCGGGGCCGAATTCGCCTTGCAGCTACTTCGGTCCCGCCGCCATCGTCAACGCGCACCGGTTCATCTTCGACAGCCGCGACGAGGGCGCCGCCGAGCGTCTTCGCCATCCTCAACGACGTCGAAGACGTGTGGCGCTGCCGCACCACCGTGAACTGCCCCGACGCGTGCCCCCGCCGCATCCAGGTGACGAAGGCGATCCAGGAGGTCAAGTGCATTCTGGGTTTCAGCCCGGGACGACCACGCCGCGACCGCGGATGCTGCCCTCGCGCAGCCGCCGGTAGGCCGTGGGGCCCTCGTCGAGGGTGAACGTCTCGGTGTGGATGTCCAGGCGGCCCGCGCGGGCCAGGTCCACGACCTCCATCAGCTCGGACCGGGTGCCCCAGTACGGGGT
>NZ_LRRH01000096.1 GCF_001646785.1 Rhodococcus phenolicus | reverse complement strand
CTATGGGGCACTACTCCTGCTGGATCTGTGGGTCACCCGATTCGGGGTCGCCGGGGCAGCGCAACTGGTCGCATCGATGACACAACTCGGGGTGGCACGGTCGACCCCCTCCGATGGCCGACCGGCCTACGAGGGACCCCCGGCCATCGGCGCTGTCGCCCCCGACCTGATCCAAGGCCCCATCGTGACGACGCGCTGTCGCGGTGGGCAAGTCGAAGGATTCCGGCCGTGGGATCCCCATATCCGCTTGCGGCGTCTGGTCGACGCCATGATCGTCTACCTGCTCCCATCCCAGCAGGAGTGGGTCGACGCCGCGCCCTATCTGCTCCGCGAGGTGAGATCGACTCCGTTGGTACGAAGACGGCCGCACGCACCAGGACCAGTGCCGTCAACACTTCGGCCAATCCGAAAAGATGCAAGCTGCGTGCAGCATATATCTTGTGACACAAGGTCTTTCGTGGATTCTCCCGGATCTTCGTGTATGGTCGTAGTGCTAACTTCAGCTTGATACAGCTGCTGCGACTGCACACTGGCCACTCGATGCCGCCACAGTCGAGGGCGGAAAGGATGCGCGGATGCTTCGGGAGTTTCCTACTCCGGTAGGTCGTCGGAGGGGTTGCCCTTCGATTGGATTTCCTCGTATTCGGCCCACTCCCGCGGCATGTCCGGAGAGCAGAAACTGATGCTCCACACTCTGGCAACACTCGGTGATCTGTTGAAACAACTGGACCCTGGTCCAGTTCAGCGGGGAAGGCAGTTCGAGCGCATCTGCCAATGGTTCCTGAAGCATGATCCGGTCTACGCACACGAACTGCGACACGTGTGGCTCTGGAAAGACTGGCCTCTGCGGTGGGGAGCCGACGCAGGGATCGACCTCGTTGCCGAGGACCGTTCCGGGCACCTATGGGCGATCCAAACCAAGGCCTATGCTCCCACCAGCTCGATCACCAAACGCGACATAGACACCTTCCTGTCCGAGTCAGCACGGCCCGAGTTCAGTTTTCGATTGCTGATCGCGACGACCGATCTAATCGGGAACACCGCCCGACGGACGCTCGAGGCTCAGGAGAAACAGGTCGGCGTCCTTCTTCGCGGTGATCTTGACAACGCCGACGTGGAGTGGCCCCGCTCGCTTTCCGACCTGAGGGTCCCGCAACCCGTACCGAACCAGCCGCGATCGCACCAACAAGAAGCCATCAACAAGGTGGTCGAGAGTTTCGACCAACACGACCGCGGCCAATTGATCATGGCGTGCGGTACAGGAAAGACCCTGACCGCACTATTCATCAACGAGAAGATCGCCGCAGAACGCACGCTGGTTCTGCTGCCTTCGCTGTCATTATTGGCTCAAACGCTACGGGAATGGACTGCGCACACCACCCGCCCGTTCGACTTCCTGGCAGTGTGTTCCGACGAGACGGTCGCCGAGCCGGATGCCGCGGTCGCGAACACCAGCGATCTGGGTTTTCCCGTAACCACCGAACCGAAAGAAATCGTGATCCCTCCCGGGATTTCC
>NZ_LRRH01000095.1 GCF_001646785.1 Rhodococcus phenolicus | reverse complement strand
AAACGCCGGGAGGGATCACGCCGCGATCCAGGATCGAAGACAGGAGCGATCAAGCGGATCGCCGAGCAGTTGGGCATCCATCCCGAGGCCCTGCGCACCTGGGTTCGTCAGGCCGAGATCGACGGTGGTGTCCGCCCCGGCACCACGACGGACGAGGCGAAACGGATCGCCGAACTCGAACGCGAGAACCGAGAACTGCGCCGTGCCAACGAGATCCTGAAGACGGCGTCGGCGTTTTTCGCGGCAGCGGAGCTCGACCGCAAACTCAAGTGATCGTCGACTACATCGACGCCCACAAGGCCGGTCACGGGGTCGAGCCGATCTGCAGAGTCCTCACTCGGACCGGTGTGCAGATCGCCCCGTCGACGTACTACGCAGCAAAGACCCGTCCACCCTCAGCGCGGGCGGTCCGCGACGCGGAACTGATCGAAGAAATCCACCGGGTCCACGCCGAGAACTACGCCGTCTACGGTGCCCGCAAGGTCCATGCGGAGCTGCAGCGGCAGGGTGTCCGGGTGGCCCGGTGCACCGTCGAGCGCCTGATGCGCGCCGAAGGGTTACGCGGCATCGCCCGGTCGAAGAACCCCCGGACCACGATCGCCGCAGCGGACACCGACAAGCCTGCTGACCTGGTCAACCGCGGATTCACCGCCTCAGCACCGGACCAGCTGTGGGTCGCCGATATAACTTATGTCCGCACGTTCGCCGGATGGACGTATGCCGCGTTCGTCATCGACGTCTTCTCACGCCGCATCGTGGGATGGCAGTTGTCGACGAGTCTGCGCACCGATCTCGCACTCGATGCATTGGAGATGGGCATCTGGACCCGCGAGCATGCAGGTCAGGGCCTGTCGCAGTTGATACATCACTCCGACCGCGGAGCTCAATATCGAGCTATCCGCTACACCCAGCGCCTTGCCGAGGCCGGCGCGGTCGCTTCGGTGGGCAGCCGCGGCGATTCGTATGACAACGCCCTCGCCGAGGCGTTCAACTCGCTGTTCAAGGCCGAGCTGGTCCGTAACAAGGGACCGTGGCGCTCTATCGATGACCTCGAAATTGCGGTGGCCGAGTACATCGATTGGTTCAATCACCGGAGGTTGCACGGTGAGATCGGGATGATCTCGCCCGTCGAAGCCGAACAGTCCTACTACGATTCACATAGTCCCGCCGGAACAACCGAGCGGGTCGTCGAGAGCCTCTACTGAAGCCGGGGCGCAACAATTCTGGGTGGACCGGGGCTGAAGGCGGAGCCGAGATGTAGATGGTGTCACCGTCGCGGCGTCGGGTACCGCGAACCAGCAGACCTGTACACAGCTCCTCTTGCCATCCCGAGATCATGGTGCCGGCGACGGCGGCGGGGGTGTGCCAGGGCGGACCGGCAAGCTCGTCGCCCGTCTGGGGTGGATGCATGGTCACAGCGAAGGTGTTCGGGTTGCGGGCCCACTTGAAGTACACCACCACGTGGTCGAGTTCGACGTGTAGTCGAATCGGGCGGAACTGCTTGGCGATCCTGCCGCGGACCCGGATACCGTTGCGCAGTGCGCGCACCGTCTCGGCCGCGGTGTCGGTGAGCCGGTCGACGGGCACACCGGTGACCTCCAGGCGCCAGCCGCCGTCGGGTTCAGTGTCGGGATGGCGGATTCCTGCGGTCGGGGCGTACGGACCGACCCGGGCAATATGGTCCCGCAGTGCCCTCGATCCGGGATCCGGATCGAGTTTGCGGGCGTCGATGACCTTGAGCCACAACCGGTTCCAGGCAATGTTGTCCGGGGCCAGCACCGGGGCGCCGTCCGAGGCGACGAACACCACGAACAGCGGCTGGGTGTAGATCAGGCTGGTGCGCATACGCCGGTCCACATCGGTCCGGCGGATCATTTGGTACGCATAATCCGACCACTGTCGGCCGAGCACCGCACGCGCCCACGCTTCCGGTTCGACGGCCGGGTACTCGTGGACCAGATCGGAGCCCGCTGCCCGCCGGTCGGGATACTTATCGGGATAGCCCTGCACATGGATCCGCACACACACCGGCCTCATATCCGCAGGGAATGATCCCAGCTCGTCGGCGTCCTGATAGCTGTAGCTCACCTGGATCCGCAGGTGCGGCGTCGTCAACGACGGCCCCTCGACAGGATGGGTGTCGAGCAGTACCGACTGGCGATATGGGGGCTCTCCGGTGGCGGCGAGGCCGCGGAGCAGGTCACGGTAGACCGCGATGGGTTCTGCGAACCGCGTGGTGAGCAGTTCGATCATGTCGGTCATGGCGGCACGGTCGGGGGCGCCACCGGACTCAGCAGACGGAGTCATTCTTTCGACGAAGTCGGCCGGTGTCCTTGGCGCCGGCGATCTGCGCTATCGGAGCGGCGAGTGTTGCGCCGATGGTGACCACACCATCGGCGGTGGCCGTGCTGTACCTGGCCGCGGTCGTCGTCGTGGCGATGATCTTCAGTGCGGGGCTCCGGGATGTCCTGCGCGACCGCGATTTCGGTGCCGTGCTCGGTGTCGACGACCGGCGGATACGGTGGCCGCTGACCGTCGTGCCGGGTGTGGCCGCGGTACTGGCCGCGATATCCATGACGCTCCTGACCGGTGGCACAGTGACGACGCTGGCGATCGGGCTGGTCGGGGGCTGCGCGGCCGCGTGCCGAGTACGCACCCGGCCGTCGATCAGCTATGACGGGTTGATCCTGGAAACCGCCGTGGGACAAATCCCGGTCGATCTGCTTCGGCAATGGCTTCGCGGACCGGACGTGCTGCTCGCCGCGGCGTGGCTGGCTGCGTTGTTCAGCTGAGTGCCGATCAGGACGAGGGCCGGCCGGTTCTGCTGACAGCCCATAGGGCATACAACGAGGTGGCGCGGATCGGACCGGTCCGCCCGGAGGAATACCGCGGCGGCCGCGCGGGGAGGCGATGATTCAGTCGTCTTCCCAGACCAGGTTGTGCAGGCGCATCGCTTCGATCAGATCGGGGTCGTGCTCCTCGACGGGGCCGTAGTCGAGCACCGTGACGTTCTTGCTGACCGGTCCGTCACCGGGACGCTCGTACAGCGCCCAGAGCACCAACCCGTCACCGTGCCGGGACTCGAACTCGATGCCGGCCACCGGCTCACCACCGGGATCGGAAAGAGTGTTGACCCACTGCGAGATCGCCTGGGTCAGGGCACGCGGGCGACCGTCGCGGATCGCCGCGGTGTCGAGATCGAGCAGACCGAGCCGGATCGCGTGGGGCCGGAACAGGGCTCGCAAGGTGGCCACCGACTCGGGGTCGCCGGGCACGACGAACCATCCGGTGATCGTGCCGCTGCCGGTAACACGCGACGACATCCACGACCGCGGGACACGACCCGGCGCGATGGTGGGGAACTCGCCCTCGTCGTCGTCGACGATCTCGTCGAGCGCGGCGCTGAGCTCCTCACTCGTACGGGCGTAGGCGAGGACCTCGAGATAGCAGGACAGGCGAGTCGCCCCGACGTACAGGGTTCGCCACACCCCCGCCGGATCGTCCCAGCGGCCGGTGAAGCGCCCGTCGGTGGCGAACTCCCACGGTGTCCACTCCCACGAGGTCGGCGGGTAGCCCACCCGGTAGGCGGCCACACCGCCGACGTGGACGCAGCGGACATCGCCGCGCGAGGTGGAGATCAGCGTTCGGTCCGGTGCGCTCATCCGACCGCCGCGAACTGCCGGGCCGCGGCGAGGACCTTCGGGCCGACGTCGGACAGCTCGCCTTCGCGCAGCAGCAGCGCCGGCGGTCGGTCGTCGAGAATCGGGTTCAGGCCCTGGAACCAGGTTTGGGCCACGGCGGGGGTGTCGCGTTCGGCGATCAGCCGGGCGGCGCGGTAGGCGATGCGCAGGCGTTCGACGTCGGTGTCGTTGTTGATGGTGCGGGTGCCTTCGGCCCACTGGCGGACCGCGCGGGTTTCCTTGACCTTGCCCAGGTAGGCGACGAGCTTGGCGCCGAGCAGGTCGCGCAGTGCGGTGACCAGCTGTGATTGGCTCATGCGGGCGGCGTCGTTGTAGGCGGCGAGGTCGGGGCGTGGGTGTGCGGTTGTCATAGCAATCCACCTCCTGATCACATGGTAAATCACAGTCTTGATGCCGTCGAGGTTCCCACCTTGAGCGACGGCGTGGGACTGCGCCGGGGTGGACGGCTCCGAACAGGTCCGGCGTTCGGCCGCCTGCACCTACGCCTACCGGCGTGCCCGCCAGCACAGCCAGAGCGCCGACTGACCCGCTGCGCGGCCCGAAGATGTGCTGTGAGCTGTGCAGATGACACGTCCCCGCGCGCCGTGGGTGCGGGGACATCCCGGCTGGGGTACCGGCGGGTCGGTCCTGCACGACCGGCCGCTGCCGGTGCCTCCGCGATGGGCGCATACAGGGGCTACAGCCGGCCGGGGCCGTGCTCATCCCACGGGTTCGGGCTCTCCGGCGGCCAGGCGAGGTGGATCGACCCGCCGCCCGACATCTCACCTGATGTAAGGCCTGTATTTGTCTCAGTGGCGCGTCGGCGGCCGTGGTGTCGGTACCATCGGTAACAATCGCCGGCATGGACACCGCTACCGACGAGGACCGCTGGGTTGTACCGACCCGCTGGTGGGGCACAGCCTTGCCGATCCGAGGACTCGGCCCGGCTCCCCGCGAGCGGGTGTCCGCCGATGCCGCCGCCCGGGCAGCGAGGACCTACGACGACGCAACAGAGTTCGTCGCCACGGCGCTGGACAATCCCGATTCCGATCCGGCCCTCGTTACGCACGGGCGCGCCGCCCTCACCGGAGCACCGAATGTACTCGTGCACACACGGAATCGCACACTGGTCTCGGCCACCGAGTTACACCCTCTGGGGCACTACTCCTGCTGGATCTGTGGGTCACCCGATTCGGGGTCGCCGGGGCAGCGCAACTGGTCGCATCGATGACACAACTCGGGGTGGCACGGTCGACCCCCTCCGATGGCCGACCGGCCTACGAGGGACCCCCGGCCATCGGCGCTGTCGCCCCCGACCTGATCCAAGGCCCCATCGTGACGACGCGCTGTCGCGGTGGGCAAGTCGAAGGATTCCGGCCGTGGGATCCCCATATCCGCTTGCGGCGTCTGGTCGCCGCCCTGCCGGACGACGACTACACCGCCCTGGTGGAAGCATTCGCGCAGCTGCGGGGCCGCTCCCGGGCGGTCGACGCCATGATCGTCTACCTGCTCCCATCCCGGCAGGAGTGGGTCGACGCCGCCATCGCGGCGATCCCCCCGCGTAATCATTGGGGCGATCTCGACGGCTACCGGCAGGCGCTGTTCGGATCGATCACTACGATGGACCAACTCGACGGGCTCATCGACGCATCGATCGACGCCGGCCACGACCGCGGGCATCTGATCTGGATGATCGGCACCGGCAAAGCGGTCCTGCCCAGCTTGGTCTGTCATCTGGGGCCGGCGTGCGCGCCGCTGCTCGCCGAGATCGCCGACGGCAACGTCTCGGCTGCCAACCGCTACAAGATCTACGACTATCTGTCCCATATGCCTACCGACGAGGCGTTCGTCCTGCTGCTCGATCGCCTCGGCCGCAAGAACGTCGAACGCTCGGTGCTCGCCGCCGCGGACCGCTTCCCCCGCCGGGCGCTGCGCCTGTTCACCGAACGCGGACTCCAGCGCCTGCGTGACGACCATGTGCGCACCCACCCCGAACTGTCCCCCGAAACCTCCGACACCGTAGTCCCTGCGGACGTCCCGGTCGGCCGGGTGCCGGCGCTGTTGGCCTCGCCCCCGTGGGTGGGCTATCGCCGACCGAAACCGGTCACTGTCTCGGTCGAGTCCTCCCCCACTCCGGTGTGCACGCGCTGGCGCGCCGGGGAACGACAGCGGTGGACGCAGACTGCGCCCCGCTATCCGATCGGTCCCGGCTCGGGCTGGCGGGCACATATCGAGGCCGCTCTGCGGCATCCGCGAGGTTTGAGGGTCGAGACCTTTTCGCAGGCCCCGGTCGAGATGATCCGGCCCTATCTCCACGGCGCACAGCCCGGTTTCGTGTGGCGCGCTCTGCCCGACCTGCAACGGATCCTGGGCCGGTTCGACACCGAGGCGATCGGCTACGTGCTCGCGGCGGTGCGCTCCAAACCGGTCGGCCACATCGAGGCGTTGTTGCCGGTCGAAGGCGGCGAGATCGCCGCGCTCATGGCCACCTGGTGCACCCGCCGCACCACCCGTGCTGCGGCTCAGCAGTGGCTGGAGCGGCACGCCCCCACCGCAGCGCATGATCTGATTCCCGCCGCGGTCGGTACCCCCGGACCGCCGCGCACGGCCGCGGAGACTGCCCTGCTGTATCTGCACAGCATCGGCTGGGGCGACACCGTCCGATCAGCCGCGGCCGGATACGGGCGCGAGGCGGCCGAGGTGATCGACACGCTGCTCACCACCGATCCGGTGTTGCGGCTGCCCGCCCGGATGCCGGCCCTGCCGTCGTGGCTGCGCCCGGAACTGCTCCCGGCTCTCCATGCACGCGGCGGCGACGACGCGTTGCCGCTCGACGCCGTCACGAATCTGTGTCTGATGGCGGCATTGTGTCAGCCGGATGTGGTGTACGCCGGTATCGAGCAGGTGATCGGCGAACTCGACGCGCCCACGCTGGCGCAGTGGGCGCGGGCAGTGTTCGAGCAGTGGCGCCACGCCGGATATCCGGCGGCGCAGGGCTGGATCCTTACCCTGCAAGCACTCGTCGGTGACGACGATACCGTGACCATGCTCAGTCCCCTGATCCGCAGCTGGCCGGGCCAATCGGCCCACAAACGCGCTGTCGCCGGCCTCGATGCCCTCGCCCAGATCGGCACCGACACCGCCCTGCTGCACCTGCACGCCATCTCCGAGAAACTGAAATTCCCCGCCCTGAAAACCGCTGCGCAGGACAAGATCGAGCAGATCGCCGTCGACCTGGGCCTGACCACCGACCAACTCGGCGACCGCCTCGTCCCGACCTTCGATCTCGACACCCCCGACGCGCTGCACCTGAACTATGGGCCGCGCTCGTTCACCTTCGACTTCGACGAACACCTGCGGCCGATCCTCTATGACGCCACCGGCCGCGTACGTAAGACACTGCCCAAACCCGCCGCCGGCGACGACCCCGACCTCGCCTCGACCGCATACGCCCGGTTCGCCGCCTTGCGCAAGAATCTCAAACCCGTCGCCGGCGATCAGATCGTCCGCCTCGAGCAGGCGATGGTCACCCGCCGACGCTGGACCACAATCGAATTCACCGATTTCTTCGTCGACCACCCGCTGCTGATCCATCTCGTGCGGCGACTGGTGTGGGGTATCTATACCTCCACTGGCGAGCAACTGCGCGCAGCCTTCCGCATTTCGGACGACGACGCTTTCCTTGACCTCGACGACATCGTGGTCTCCGCCGGCGACGAGGAGGTCATCGGACTCGTCCATCCCTGCGAGCTCGGCGACACCCTCACCGCATGGCGTACCCGATTCGAAATCGCGCAGCCGTTCGAACAACTCCACCGCACCGTGTACCAGGCCACCGGGCTGGACCGCACCGACCTGCGCCTGACCCGCTTCGAACGCCTGCACGTGCCCGCCGCCGCACTGATCGGCTTGGAACGCAATGGATGGGTTCGCGAAGAACCCGCCGACGCCGGCATGCAGATAAGCACCAGCAGAACCCTGCCCTCCGGCACCGTCACCGTCTCGTTCTTCCCCGGCATCTCCGTCGGCGCACCAACCATGTTCCCCGACCAATACCTCGTCGACATCTCCGTCAACCCCCGACCCCTCGGCCACTGGCATCGCGTCGACACATCCGAAACACTGCGGGACCTCATCGACCTCGCCTCCACCCACACCCCCGCAACAACATGAGCACAACCAAGGCGGTGACACCGGTCGGATCATGTTCAGCGGCAACCGCATCGCGGAAACCATCCCCGTAGCCCGATACCTTCGGGGACCTCGTGATCATCGGAACAACTCCGGGACATCGGGACCCGTCGGGCTGCTGTCGCAGGGTCCATCGCCAGCGCCGACCTCGGCCGAGGCGCCACCGGACGAGCACACCTCAACCCAATGCCTCGACCTTACGACCCGTTGCCCCGCTCCTCCGGATGTGCTTGAAGAACAACGACTTCTCGTCGCTCTCGTCGCCGTCTTCTCTGAACTCGGAAAACTTGCGGATCAGCGCCAAACTGGCGTCGTTGTCGCGATCGATCGAGCAGCAGTCCCCCACGATCTCGCCGAACCACAGCGAGATCGTGACCCCGCGTGTTGCCATCGCAGCCTCGTGAGGTGAGAGCGCGAAGCTACTGACCGAACGTAGAGCGCAGATTGGCGTTGATGAGCTCGTTCACGCGCTTGCGCATCCGCAGGATCGTCTCATCGTCCGGTACCGGGTCGTCGACCGTCAGTATCCAGCACACGGTGGTGCTACTGCGCCGAGATCCCGAGAGCTCGAACCGGATCCGTGCGTCGCGGCGCCACGGCCAGATCGAGGTCCACACCACCAGAGCCGGCTCGACCATCTCGACGACCTCGGGGCGTTGTTCGTCCTCGCGCAGAATCAACCACGGGCGCCTCGGATCACGGTCGGGGTCGATCAGGGCTTGGTAGACGATGTGCGGCGGGGGCGGCTGTGTTCGCCGCCGGCGCGCGATTTCCGGCATAGCGCACCCTAGCGTTTTTGTGTCTCGAGACGGGGTTTGCCCTGGTGGTCGTCGCGGTAGGTTCGTCGACATGGATATCGTCGAGCAGGTGCTGGCCTCACCCCGGGGCCGGCGGTTCGCCGCCCACCTCGGCTATGCGTGCAGCACCGACGAGCGAGCAAGCAACTACCGCGAACCCCTCACCCGGGCAGATGCCCTCGACGTCCTGGCCACCGTCGACGCTCAGGCCGTCGCCCGGTTGCCGGAACTCGACGTACTAGACGCGTTGGGCCGGGCAACGGATTTCGCGCGGTACTGGCAACCCCCGGACGAGGAGGACCTCTGGTTCGCCGATCCGGCTACCGTCACCGCCTCGAGACCAATCGTCGAGGCGGTACTGACCTGCGAGCACACCCGGTGGTGGAGCACGCCGATGGCTCCGACATGCCAACGAGCAGTGCAGAAGCGCTACACCTCCACCGATAAATGGTCCGAGACGTTCTGGAACAACCAGGACCAGGACGCCGACCTACCCGCCTGGCGGCGGCATGTCCTCGACACCGAGGATCGGTTCCGCCGCTTTCTGGACGCCGAACCCGAACGCCAGATCAGCGGCGAGTGGTGGTCGACCCCGGTCCCGAGCAGAGTCCGGGTCACCAGCCGCGCACGGGAAAAGCTGGGTGCGGTGGAGTTGCTGCTCGCCGAATACGACATCTCCGACGGTCGCCGCGCCCGGGTGTGGCCGGTGCATGTCGACGACGCGGCACGGATCTACGAGATCACCGACCCCGACGCCTGGACTCACCTGGTCGACGCGTATCCCCTGGCGGTGCCGGCGTCGCGGCGCTCCGACTGGTACGAGGCCACCGGCGAGCATCTGCAGTGGTATCAGCCGGACTGGGCAGCGGTGAGCGTCGACTACGACGCGGTGCACCTGACCGTGCTCGGGTATCTCACCACACCCGGGCTGGCGCTCCCGCTGACCACGCACACCGGGGCCAGTGTCCTGGCCGGATGGGATCCCGACGCTACCTTCTGGCTCGACTCGCGCCTGGTCCGAGTCGACGGCCGGCCCGTCGAATGGCAACGCACAGGCGACACACCCTGGGCGCCGGCACCTGTGAGGTGAAGGACCATCCGATGCAGACAGCACCGCCCCGAACATCGGATCCTCGGCGCTCGATCACTCTGGGGCGCGGGACGGTACAGCCCCCTCTATCACTGCTCATAGCCCATAGGGGGTACCGGTCGATAACACCGCGATCAGGGATCGACGCCTTCGTCGGTCGTGGTGACAACCGAGGCCCACCAGCGTCCGTCGACCGCGATGACCGAATGCGAAATCGAGATCACGACGGCGTCTGCGGTCACAGCTACTTCGTTGGCGAAGGTGCCTGCGTGGTTGGACAGTTCGCCGTGCAGCTCGGCGAGGCTGTCGTAGGGGCCGAGTTCGAGGGTGTAGACCTCGTACGCATGGGCGGTGCTCATCACCGAACGGTACAGATCAGAATGCGAAACGGGCTGGTATGACCCTCCCGGCTCAGCTCACCACTGCTCCAGCCCGGTCTGAGCCTCAGAAGCGTCGAGATCACGTGTCGGCGCCGTGGTTTCCGACGCTGGAGGAACAGCACGCATCGTCGATGACCACCGCAACCTGCCCGCGCGCACCCCCTCGTACTTTCGGCCCTGCACCCGGGTAATCTCCCGCAACCGGTCCGCCTCGGCGAAGAACACCAACTGCCACACGCCGGCGACACGTTCGGCGATCACCGGCGCCGGACCCCGAACGACGCCGCCCGCGCGGCGCGCGGCATCGGCGAGAGCGTGCACATCAACTGAAGTCGCAGCCGGACTCGATCCAGGCACCGAAAAATGCTCCCGGCTCCTCCACACTCCGTACATCCCTGCTCCTCACTCCACCAGCCTCGGCCTGCAGCCGAACCGTCCACACCCCGTTCTGCCCGATGCACAGTGTGTCCCAGAGAGTGCTGCCGAACAGATAGCGGGTCGATTTCCACGTCGGCGCCGACGGGCTCCCCTGTGGCTGAATCCTCAGAGGCCACGATCCAGTTCTATTCGATGAATACCACCGGTCCTCGCCGGTGATGTCACGCGTCTCGACCTCGGGTCCGCGTCGAGAGCCTGCGGTACGAATCGAGGCTAGTACAGGGGATGGATTTCCGTGTGTGGGTCGGATGTCGTTGCGACGACGGCTATCCGGCGGGAGGTGCCGGAATGGTGCGGGCGCTGGTGCTGCGGCCGAGTTCGGCTACCTGCCGGTCCGCCGCTTCGAGGAACGACTCCGAACCGGACCCCAGGCCGCTGCGTTTCGCGTTCACACGCTCCACGAGTGGCATTGTCAGGACCGGTTTGAGCCAAGCCAATGCCATCGCCCACTTCGGGACGTAGACCCGCCGTTTACGTGTTGCCAATGCTTCGACGAATGTGTCCGCGCACACCTCGACGGGCAGGGTCTTCCTGAGCGGGCCGGGCAGCGTTGCCAGCATGTCGGCGAAGGCTGGTAGATCCGCGTGGGCGTCCCGAAGTAAGGGGGTGTCGATCCAGGTCATGTGCGCCGATCCGACGTCGACACCCTGCGGCATCAGTTCGAGGCGGAGAGAGCTCGCGAAATGTTCGACTCCTGCCTTGCTGGCAGCGTAAGCAGACAGTCCTGGGCCGGGCAGGAACGCCGCCATCGACGAGACGATCAGAACGTAGCCCCGGCGATCGACGAGCGTCGGTAGCGCGGCCCGGACGGTGTGGAAGACACCGATGAGGTTGACCTCGATGACTCGCGCGAACGTGGTCGGGTCGATGTGCGCCACCGACCCGTAACAGCCCATTCCTGCATTGGCCAGCACCAGGTCGATGCCGCCGAAGCGGTCCACGCCGGCAGCAACCGTTTTCTCGAGGGCTTGCAGGTCCCGGACGTCGGCGACCGCCGCCACCGCGAGCTGGGATCCGAGTTCGGAGGCGAGTACGTGCAGTGGTTGGGCATCCCGATCCACCAGCACGAGCCGGACATTGCGACGGGCAAGGGCCCGCGCTGTGTGTGCACCGATTCCGCGGGCTGCACCGGTGACCAGCGCGACCTTGTCCTCCAGAATGGAGGTGGTGTCCATCGTTCCACGATAGGAGCCGAGCTCCCGAGATGGAAGAGCCGATGGGGAACGGACGGGAAGCAATGGTCAGAACCCGTAGATCAGGGAGGGCGGATCTCCCCGCCAGATGACCTGTTAGGAATCCAGGAGGTCAAGTGCGCGCTGGGTTTCAGCCCGGGACGACCACGCCGCGACCGCGGATGCTGCCCTCGCGCAGCCGCCGGTAGGCCGTGGGGCCCTCGTCGAGGGTGAACGTCTCGGTGTGGATGTCCAGGCGGCCCGCGCGGGCCAGGTCCACGACCTCCATCAGCTCGGATCGGGTGCCCCAGTACGGGGT
>NZ_LRRH01000094.1 GCF_001646785.1 Rhodococcus phenolicus | reverse complement strand
GATCAGTGTTTTGCTAGTTTGAGTTTTTACGCTAGTGATTTGGCTCTACGCTTATGGCTGATTGCTTCCCTTCGGGGGAGAATCGAGAGTCTTTAACGGAGAGTTTGATCCTGGCTCAGGACGAACGCTGGCGGCGTGCTTAACACATGCAAGTCGAACGATGAAGCCCAGCTTGCTGGGTGGATTAGTGGCGAACGGGTGAGTAACACGTGGGTGATCTGCCCTGCACTTCGGGATAAGCCTGGGAAACTGGGTCTAATACCGGATACGACCAAAGGCTGCATGGTTTTTGGTGGAAAGGTTTACCGGTGCAGGATGAGCCCGCGGCCTATCAGCTTGTTGGTGGGGTAATGGCCTACCAAGGCGACGACGGGTAGCCGGCCTGAGAGGGCGACCGGCCACACTGGGACTGAGACACGGCCCAGACTCCTACGGGAGGCAGCAGTGGGGAATATTGCACAATGGGCGAAAGCCTGATGCAGCGACGCCGCGTGAGGGATGACGGCCTTCGGGTTGTAAACCTCTTTCAGCAGGGACGAAGCGCAAGTGACGGTACCTGCAGAAGAAGCACCGGCCAACTACGTGCCAGCAGCCGCGGTAATACGTAGGGTGCGAGCGTTGTCCGGAATTACTGGGCGTAAAGAGCTCGTAGGCGGTTTGTCGCGTCGTCTGTGAAAACCCGCAGCTCAACTGCGGGCTTGCAGGCGATACGGGCAGACTTGAGTACTGCAGGGGAGACTGGAATTCCTGGTGTAGCGGTGAAATGCGCAGATATCAGGAGGAACACCGGTGGCGAAGGCGGGTCTCTGGGCAGTAACTGACGCTGAGGAGCGAAAGCGTGGGTAGCGAACAGGATTAGATACCCTGGTAGTCCACGCCGTAAACGGTGGGCGCTAGGTGTGGGTTTCCTTCCACGGGATCCGTGCCGTAGCTAACGCATTAAGCGCCCCGCCTGGGGAGTACGGCCGCAAGGCTAAAACTCAAAGGAATTGACGGGGGCCCGCACAAGCGGCGGAGCATGTGGATTAATTCGATGCAACGCGAAGAACCTTACCTGGGTTTGACATATACCGGACCGCCGTAGAGATACGGTTTCCCTTGTGGTCGGTATACAGGTGGTGCATGGCTGTCGTCAGCTCGTGTCGTGAGATGTTGGGTTAAGTCCCGCAACGAGCGCAACCCTTGTCCTGTGTTGCCAGCACGTAATGGTGGGGACTCGCAGGAGACTGCCGGGGTCAACTCGGAGGAAGGTGGGGACGACGTCAAGTCATCATGCCCCTTATGTCCAGGGCTTCACACATGCTACAATGGCCGGTACAGAGGGCTGCGATACCGTGAGGTGGAGCGAATCCCTTAAAGCCGGTCTCAGTTCGGATCGGGGTCTGCAACTCGACCCCGTGAAGTCGGAGTCGCTAGTAATCGCAGATCAGCAACGCTGCGGTGAATACGTTCCCGGGCCTTGTACACACCGCCCGTCACGTCATGAAAGTCGGTAACACCCGAAGCCGGTGGCCTAACCCCTTGTGGGAGGGAGCCGTCGAAGGTGGGATCGGCGA
The DNA here is from genome assembly GCF_001646785.1 of Rhodococcus phenolicus. Classification (GTDB taxonomy): domain Bacteria; phylum Actinomycetota; class Actinomycetes; order Mycobacteriales; family Mycobacteriaceae; genus Rhodococcus; species Rhodococcus phenolicus. The sequence continues at coordinate 3,529 of NZ_LRRH01000094.1, read as the reverse complement.
TTGGGACGAAGTCGTAACAAGGTAGCCGTACCGGAAGGTGCGGCTGGATCACCTCCTTTCTAAGGAGCAACTCCAGGGTGGCGGTTCGAACAGTCGAATCGTTCTCTGGCAGAGCCCGTTTGCCGCCGTACGTGCGGCACGGGAGCTCATGGGTGGAACGCTGACAAGCATCTTTTCTCATCACTGCCGGCCCGTGTGTCGGTGGGAGATCAGGTTATATCGGTGCACTGTTGGGTCCTGAGAGAACACGCGAGTGTTTGATCAGCGACGATGTTTGTGAAAGCGGTTGGCCGTGTGGCCGGCGTGAGTAGTGAATGTTGTGTGTTGTTTGAGAACTGCACAGTGGACGCGAGCATCTTTGTTGTAAGTGTTTATGAGCGTACGGTGGATGCCTTGGCACCAGGAGCCGATGAAGGACGTGGGAGGCTGCGATATGCCTCGGGGAGCTGTCAACCGAGCTGTGATCCGAGGATTTCCGAATGGGGAAACCCAGCACGAGTGATGTCGTGTTACCCGCATCTGAATATATAGGGTGTGTGGAGGGAACGTGGGGAAGTGAAACATCTCAGTACCCACAGGAAGAGAAAACAACATGTGATTCCGTGAGTAGTGGCGAGCGAAAGCGGAAGAGGCTAAACCATGGTCATGTGATACCCGGCAGGGGTTGTGGTCGTGGGGTTGTGGGGTTCATTGTGTCGGTTCTGCCGGACCGGCCGACAGTAAGAAATCATCGTGTTAGTCGAAGTGGTCTGGAACGGCCTGTCGTAGAGGGTGAGAATCCCGTAGACGAAAACATGGTGACTGTCGATGTGAATACCCAAGTAGCACCGGGCCCGTGAAATCTGGTGTGAATCTGTCGGGACCACCCGATAAGCCTGAATACTCCCTGGTGACCGATAGCGGACTAGTACCGTGAGGGAAAGGTGAAAAGTACCCCGGGAGGGGAGTGAAATAGTACCTGAAACCGTGCGCTTACAATCCGTCAGAGCCTTCGAGTGACTTGTCACTGGGGGTGATGGCGTGCCTTTTGAAGAATGAGCCTGCGAGTTAGTGGCATGTCGCGAGGTTAACCCGTGTGGGGTAGTCGTAGCGAAAGCGAGTCCGAATAGGGCGTATCAGTGGCATGTTCTAGACCCGAAGCGGAGTGATCTACCCATGGCCAGGGTGAAGCGACGGTAAGACGTCGTGGAGGCCCGAACCCACTTAGGTTGAAAACTGAGGGGATGAGCTGTGGGTAGGGGTGAAAGGCCAATCAAACTCCGTGATAGCTGGTTCTCCCCGAAATGCATTTAGGTGCAGCGTCGCGTGTTTCTCACCGGAGGTAGAGCTACTGGATGGTCTAGGGGGCCCACAAGCTTACCGAAATCAGCCAAACTCCGAATGCCGGTGAGTGAGAGCGCGGCAGTGAGACTGCGGGGGATAAGCTTCGTAGTCGAGAGGGAAACAGCCCAGATCGCCGGCTAAGGCCCCTAAGCGTGTACTAAGTGGAAAAGGATGTGGGATCGCTGAGACAACCAGGAGGTTGGCTTAGAAGCAGCCACCCTTGAAAGAGTGCGTAATAGCTCACTGGTCAAGTGGTTCTGCGCCGACAATGTAGCGGGGCTCAAGTACACCGCCGAAGCCGCGGCATTCACACAACACCCCGGAAGGGTTACGGTCTTTCCGGCAGTGGTGTGGATGGGTAGGGGAGCGTCGTGTGGCCGTGGAAGCGCCGGAGTGATCCAGGTGTGGAGGCCATGCGAGTGAGAATGCAGGCATGAGTAGCGAAAGACGAGTGAGAAACTCGTCCGCCGAATGACCAAGGGTTCCTGGGCCAGGTTAATCCGCCCAGGGTGAGTCGGGACCTAAGGCGAGGCCGACAGGCGTAGTCGATGGACAACGGGTTGATATTCCCGTACCCGTGTATCCGCGCCCAATGGCGAATCAGTTGTGCTAACCGTCCAAAAGTTCTTCGGGTTCCTTCGGGAGTCCGGGGGACGGCTGCACGGGACCCTGGCTGTAGTAGTCAAGCGATGGGGTGACGCAGGAAGGTAGCTGGGCCAGGTGGTGGAATACCTGGTGTAAGCCGGTAGGGCGAGACGTAGGCAAATCCGCGTCTCATGTGGCCTGAGAGGTGATGCGTACCCGTTGAGGGGAATTCAGTGATCCTATGCTGCCGAGAAAAGCCTCTAGTGAGTTGGTACACGGCCCGTACCCCAAACCGACACAGGTGGTCAGGTAGAGAATACCAAGGCGATCGAGAGAACTGTGGTTAAGGAACTCGGCAAAATGCCCCCGTAACTTCGGGAGAAGGGGGACCACGCCTGGTGACCGGATTTACTCCGTGAGCTGGGGGTGGTCGCAGAGACCAGAGAGAAGCGACTGTTTACTAAAAACACAGGTCCGTGCGAAGTCGTAAGACGATGTATACGGACTGACGCCTGCCCGGTGCTGGAAGGTTAAGAGGACCGGTTAGCCATTTCGGTGGCGAAGCTGAGAATTTAAGCCCCAGTAAACGGCGGTGGTAACTATAACCATCCTAAGGTAGCGAAATTCCTTGTCGGGTAAGTTCCGACCTGCACGAATGGCGTAACGACTTCTCTGCTGTCTCAACCACAGACTCGGCGAAATTGCATTACGAGTAAAGATGCTCGTTACGCGCGGCAGGACGAAAAGACCCCGGGACCTTCACTATAGCTTGGTATTGGTGTTCGGTTCGGTTTGTGTAGGATAGGTGGGAGACTGTGAAGCGGCCACGCCAGTGGTTGTGGAGTCGTTGTTGAAATACCACTCTGATCGTATTGGACATCTAACCTCGGACCATGATCTGGTTCAGGGACAGTGCCTGGTGGGTAGTTTAACTGGGGCGGTTGCCTCCCAAAATGTAACGGAGGCGCCCAAAGGTTCCCTCAGCCTGGTTGGCAATCAGGTGTCGAGTGCAAGTGCACAAGGGAGCTTGACTGTGAGACTGACAGGTCGAGCAGGGACGAAAGTCGGGACTAGTGATCCGGCACCGGCATGTGGAAGCGGTGTCGCTCAACGGATAAAAGGTACCCCGGGGATAACAGGCTGATCTTCCCCAAGAGTCCATATCGACGGGATGGTTTGGCACCTCGATGTCGGCTCGTCGCATCCTGGGGCTGGAGTAGGTCCCAAGGGTTGGGCTGTTCGCCCATTAAAGCGGCACGCGAGCTGGGTTTAGAACGTCGTGAGACAGTTCGGTCTCTATCCGCCGCGCGCGTTAGAAACTTGAGGAAGGCTGTCCCTAGTACGAGAGGACCGGGACGGACGAACCTCTGGTGTGCCAGTTGTCCCGCCAGGGGCACTGCTGGTTGGCTACGTTCGGAAGGGATAACCGCTGAAAGCATCTAAGCGGGAAGCCTGTTCCAAGATGAGGTTTCTCACCCCCTCGAGGGGGTAAGGCCCCCGGCAGATCACCGGGTTGATAGGCCAGAACTGGAAGTCCGGTAACGGATGGAGGTGACTGGTACTAATAGGCCGAGGACTTACCACGAAGAAGCTACGCGTCCACTGTGCGGTATCTGAAACA
>NZ_LRRH01000093.1 GCF_001646785.1 Rhodococcus phenolicus | reverse complement strand
TCTATGGGGCACTACTCGCGACGGACCTCGCGGGCAAGAGGACCGGAACAACCGAGCGGGTCATCGAGAGCCTCCACTGAACCCGGGGCGCAACACGCGATGTTGAGCCACAGACCGCACTGTTGCGTAAACAAAGTGGAGCCGGGATGTCCTGCGCGGCATCGACCCCGTGGCAGCGAGGACGCCGATGTGATCGGGATGTCAGGACACCAGGTGCTTCCGGGCGCCCCGAGGTGATCGGCCCACAACGGTGACCTGACAACACGCCCATCCCCTGAGGCCGCGGATCGGTAACCAGGACTGATGTAGGGAGTTCTTCAACTCGTTGTCTACATCGGAGACCTCGTTCGCTAAGCAGCGATCACACAGCTTTGTCCACCGGTGAAGAGCCCGTCAGGCAGGCGAGCCGGAGACTGCGCGTGAGTGGTCGATGTCGTCCGGGATCGCGTGCTCGGCAGCGACGACGTCGGGATCTTCGGTCGGCGCCCCGGGACCGAAGTGCGCGAACTTCTCAATGTGCTGATCAAGCGCGAGCGGGTTGGGAGTGCCGTACGTGAAGTAGGTTTCCCACGGCAGCTTCGCGCCGCCGACGGCAAGACCGGTATCGATGTCGGACATCTGCCAGGTCTTGGTCTGTGCGTCCGGGTCGAGGTGCAGATAACCGGCTTCGCCGAACAGTTCGATGCGGTTTCCGCCGGGTTCGAACACGTACAGGAACTGTGCTTGGGTGATGCCGTGCTTGTCCGGGCCGGCTTCGATGCGGACGTCGTAGTCGCGGAACATTTCCACCGCGTCGGCCAGGTGCTGTCCGGTGCCGTAGTAGAACGCCAGGTGGTGGAGCTTGCCGTGTCCGCCGGTCATGTCGCGCATGCAGGCAACTTCGTGGCCGAGCAGATTCGAGCTCATCCACGCCCCGATCTCGACGTTGCCGTCGACGACACGTTCGGTGGTGCGGAACCCGAGGTGCCGCTCGAACGATTCCTTGAGCGGGGTGACATCCGAGGCCATCAGATTCAGGTGATCGATGCGCTTGACAGGGATACCCGACAGCGGCTTCTTCGACGGGCGCGAGAGGATCTTGCTCTGCAGTTCTGCCGGGGCGACGTACTTCTCGACCTCCCACAACAGCTGCAGGTTGTGGCCGTCCGGGGACTGGAACTCGAAGGTCTTGCCGTAGCCGAACTGGTCCTCGCTCCACTTCCCGTCGACGTTGCCCTGCTTGAGCGATGCCACCCGGCGTTCGAGCGCTTCCGGAGAGCTTGCGCGCAGCGCGGCGTGACCCATCCCGGCCTCGGGTGCCTCGGTGACCTTCAAGCTCCACTGGTACGGATCCTCGTAGCCGCGAAGGTAGACGGACTGCCCCTCACGGTGCGTGACGTACATGCCGAGGAACTTGGTGAAGAAGTCGAGCGTCTCTTGTGGCTTCGGGGTGAACAGTTCGGCGCGGGCGAGATGCGCGATGTCGAATCGAGCAGTGAGTTCGGTCATGGCTACTCCTGATCTGGGCTGTCCGGGCGAGCTGCACCGGCTGTGGTGGTGATCACGAGCTTGCGGCGATGTGAACCAGGCGGTCATCGGCATTCGGGATAGCCGAACAGGGACGTGCCCGACCCTGCACATGTTCAGGACCGCGGGATAGCAGCTCCTCGACCAACCACCTCTTCTTAGCGTCGAGCCCATCACCCGAGAGTTCAGGGAAGGCCGTACAGATGAGTCGATTGAAAGCTGCGATCGTCGGATCCGGGAACATTGGAACGGATCTGATGTACAAGTTGCTGCGCTCCGAGCACGTCGATCCCGTGTACATGGTCGGTATCGATCCGGCCAGCGAGGGACTCGAACGGGCCCGACACGAAGGGCTCGAAGCCTCCGCAGAAGGAGTCGACTGGTTGCTCAACCGGCCCGAGCTTCCCGACGTGGTGTTCGAAGCGACATCGGCGAAAGTGCACGCTGCCGCAGCCTCGCGCTACGCCGACGCCGGGATCCGCGCGATCGATCTGACTCCCGCCTCGGTGGGCCCGTATGTGGTGCCGGCCGTGAACCTCGACGCGCACCTGGATGCGCCGAACGTGAACATGGTCAGTTGCGCCGGTCAGGCCACCATCCCGATCCTGTATTCAGGCGATGAGCTTGGTGTCAGCGTCCGATTTCTGGACCCGCCGCTGGTCAACATCCCTCAGCGCGCGCACCCTAGCCTTCACCTCTTGCGTGAATGATGGATATGCCCATAGCCGGAACAAAAACCCAGTAGAGCTAGACACTCGGAAATCTTCATTCTACTATTCTTCGCTGTGAGGGTAGTCACAAGCGGGCGGGTAGACACGACACCCTGCCGCCCAGAGGGCTTCTTCCCGCAATCCGTCGAGTCGTCAGAGGAGTTGCCATGTCAACAGCAGGTCGCTTGGAAGGGAAGGTCGCCTTCATCACCGGTGTGGCGCGCGGTCAGGGACGCGCACATGCGGTGCGCTTGGCAGAGGAAGGAGCGGCCATCATCGGCGTCGATCTTGCCGGCCCCATTCCGAGCGTGCCGTACGACTCCACCACTCCGGACGATCTCGAAGAGACGGTGCGCTTGGTCGAGAAGACCGGGGGTCGAATCCTCGCCCAACAAGGTGATGTCCGCGATGCAGCCCGCCTCAAGGAAGTGGTAAATGCGGGTGTTGCCGAGTTCGGTGGCCTCGACATCGTCGTGGCCAATGCCGGCGTGTGCATTCCGTCCACGTGGGATGAGACGCCTCCGGAAGTTTTTGCTGCGCACATGGACACGAATGTCACCGGTGTGTGGAACACGGTGATTGCAGGAGCACCCCACCTGGTCACCCGTGGTGGCGGCTCGGTGATCCTGATCAGTTCGTACGCCGGTAAGAAGGTTCAACCGTTCATGGTGGGTTACACCGCGAGCAAGCATGCCGTCACGGGCATGACCCGGGCATTCGCTGCCGAACTCGGCAAACACAATATTCGCGTCAACAGTGTGCATCCGGGCAACGTCAACACCCCGATGGGTTCGGGCGACATGATCGGCGCATTGGAGCGTGCCGCAGCAACGAACCCGGCTCTGATGAACATGGGGACTCCGTTCTTGCCCCGATTCTCGGCGGAAGCAGACGAAATCTCCAGCACGGTACTCTTCCTGGCTTCTGATGACGCCAACTTCATCACCGCCGAGCACATCAGTGTCGACGGCGGAGCCCAGTACTTCTGACCCGGTTTCCTGAACATCGGTGCCTTCCACAATGAGCACCACGACCCGAGAGACAGACATGACTGCTACTCCGACCCAACACACCGCTACTCACGCAGGCGCCCCCCCGTTCCCCTTCGAGCGTCGCTGCCCCTTCTCCGTCGCCGAGGACTACCAGAATGTCCCGAACGACGGCCCTCCCACGCCGGTGATGTTCAAGGGCGCTCCGGCCTGGCTTGTCACCGGGTTCGACGATGTCCGCAAGGTACTCGCCGATTCCCGGTGCAGCGTGCGCAACGTACCGGATCTGTCACGCGGGGACACAGGCGAAGAGAGCGGTGATGGTGGCCTCCCCGGATTCTTCCTGGCGATGGACCCGCCCGAGCACACCGTCCTTCGAAAGACGCTGGCCAAGGAGTTCACTCCGCGCCGGATGGAGGCGATGCGACCGACCGTTCAGCGGATCACGGACCAACTGCTCGACGCGATCCTCGCAGGCGACAAGCCGGCAGAACTGGTGGACAAGCTCTCCCTCCCGCTGCCGTCACTGGTGATCTGCGAGTTGCTGGGCGTGCCGTACGACAAGCACAACTGGTTCCAGGAAGAGACCCGCAAGGTCCTCGACACGTCCCGCTCTCCGGAAGAGATCGGCCAGGCGATCGGGGCGGTCATGATGTACCTCGCAGAGCTGGCCACGATCAAGATGGACGATCCGGGCGATGATCTGATCAGCTTGCTGGTACACCACGCCCGCACCGGCACGGTCACGGTGCCCGAGGTTGCCGGTATGGCCACGCTGCTACTGATGGCCGGCCACGAAACCACCGGCAACATGATCTCTCTGAGCGTCTATACACTGCTCAGCCATCCCGAGCAGATGGAAGAACTCCGGCAGAATCCCGATCTGATTCCACAGGCTGTCGAAGAGCTTCTGCGGTACCTGGACATCATTGGCAACCTGCCGCGCACCACGCTTGAGCCCATGGAGATCAATGGGCGCCAGTTGGACAAAGGCTCGCTGGTGATGGTGGCGATGGATGCCGCCAACCGGGACGATCGGGTCTTCCCCGACCCGAACACCTTCGACATTCACAACGATTCGCGCGGACACCTCGCTTTCGGTCACGGTATCCACTCGTGCCTGGGTGCACCGCTGGCCCGGATCGAACTGCAGGTCGTGATCGAGACCCTCCTGAGGCGGATTCCCACCCTGGCGTTGGTGGACCCGGAGGCTCAGATCAAGCCGCAGTCGAAGATCTTCGGGCTTTCCGAGCTGCAACTCACCTGGTGATCCCCCGGCTGCCCTGGGAGGAGGCCCCAGGGCAGCCGGGTACCCCCGACCCTCCCGACTTCCTTTCAACCACTTGCCCTTTCACACACCATCGCGCGACTCGGAGATCAGCACCATGAACGCCGTCAGCTCTGCCCCTTCAGCCACGACCGTGCGGCGGGTGATGCGGGAGTACGAGGCCGAGGTCGTTGTGCGGCGGAAAATACGCGTGGCCGATCGAATCGTGGCCTTCGAGCTGGCCGAGATCGGCGGCCACGAGTTGCCCGAATGGCAGCCCGGCGCGCATATCGATGTCCTGATGGATGCCGGACTCGCCCGCCAGTACTCGCTGTGCGGTGATCCCGCGGACCGGTTCACATGGCGGATTGCCGTGCTACGCGAGGACAATCCGCGCGCCCCCAGCGGCTCCCATCATCTGCACGATCAGATCACTGAAGAGGATCGGTTGCGGATCCGTGGTCCCCGCAACCAGTTTCCCCTCGAACCCGCCCCCGAGCATCTGTTCGTGGCCGGTGGGGTGGGTATCACCCCGATCCTGCCCATGGTGGCCGAGACCCACGCGGCCGGACGCCCCTGGCGTCTGGTCTACGGCGCTCGAAGCGTCTCGGAGATGGCATTCACCGACGAGCTCGGCGCATACGGCGACCGAGTCGTCCTGGTACCACAGGACACCGACGGACTGATCGATATGGCCGGGCTCGTCGCCAGCGCAGCTCCCGGCACCACGGTGCACTGCTGCGGCCCTGCCCCCCTTCTTCAAGCCGCCAAGAACGCAGCGTCGAAGAATCATGAGATCACGCTACGCACAGAGCGCTTCGGAGCAGACCTTCCCGATCAGACCACCGACCACCCCTTCGACGTTGTGCTGGCCCGATCAGGCGAGACGGTACGAGTGCCGGTCGGTGAGAGCATTCTGCACACCGTCGAAGCCACCGGACGACGTCTTCTTTCGTCCTGCCAGGCCGGAATGTGCGGGACCTGTGAGACCGCAGTACTCAAGGGCGTACCGGATCATCGCGACTCGGTACTCACCACCGAGGAACAGAACTCCGGCGAGATGATGATGATTTGCGTCTCGCGTTGTGTCGGAGACCGACTCGTCCTCGACATCTGACCAGACCAGCACCACCCCGGAGAACAAGACTCATGCCTCACGTGATCCTCCAGCACTGCTGTAACGACGCTTCCTGTGTGTCCGTATGCCCGATGAATTGCATCCACCCCACTCCGGACGAACCAGAATATTCGACGGCCGAGATGCTCTACATCGACCCCGAATCGTGCATCGACTGTGGTGCCTGCGTGGATGCGTGCCCCATCGACGCAATCCTCCCGGACGACGAACTATCCGAGGGCGACGAGGTATTCATCGACATCAACGCGCTCTGGTACACCGATCCCCGGCACCAGGAATACGAGCGCACACCCCCCCGGCCCCCGGTGATCACCAGGCCGCAGGCACCAGAGGAGACGCTGCGGGTCGCCGTAGTGGGCGCAGGTCCCACCGGCCTGTATACGGTGCAGGAGTTGCTGACTCAGAGCCGGGTGCCGTTGGAGATCGAAATCTTCGAACGGACGGACCACACCGGAGGCCTGGCCCGGTACGGCGTCGCTCCCGACCACAGCAGCACCCGCAGCGTACTGGGCACACTTGAGAGAGTGCTCAAACGCGCCAACGTGCGCCTACACACCGGTGTCGAGGTAGGTCGCGACGTGGACATCACCGAACTGGGTGCACAGTTCCATGCGGTGCTGGTGACAGTGGGAGCCAAGAACACCCGTCGACTGGGCATCGAGGGAGAAGATCTGACCGGCTCATTGACCGCCGGCGAGTTCGTCGCGTGGTACAACAACCACCCCGAGGCCCGCGACCTTCAAGTGGACTTATCGGGTGAGCACGCTGTGGTGATCGGCAACGGAAACGTCGCGCTGGACGTTGCTCGTATCCTACTCAGCGACCCGGAACGACTGGTCGAGACAGACATCGCCCCGTACGCGCTGGCGGCGCTGCGCAGCAGCGGCATTCGCCGGGTTACCGTGTTGGGACGTCGGGGGCCGCGCGAGGCCGCGTTCACCACTTCCGAGCTGATAGGACTGCGCAACACCCCAGGCATCGAGCTCCACTGCACACTCGAGCACCTCGACGAGCGCTCCGAGGACGATGCACTGACCGCCCATAGACTGATGTTGATGAGGCAAGCGGCGGCCACCGTGCCTGCCGGTGAGCGTCGGGTCGATCTGATGTTCGCGGTTTCCCCGCAGTACCTCCACGGTAGCGATCGAGTAACGGGGATTCGACTGGTCTGCAACGAACTCAAGACCGACAGTGAGGGCCAGGTCGTGGCGCAGGCATCCACTCGCACATTGGACTTGGATTGCTCCCTGGTTCTCAATGCCGCCGGCTTCGTGGGAACCGGGATTCCAGGCCTGCCCTGGGACGACCACCGCTGTGTGGTGCCCACAGAGTCGGGACGAGTGATGAGTACCGATGGTCGGGAGCTGACCGGATTCTATGCCTCTGGATGGATCCGACGCGGCCCCTCCGGAGGCATCGGCTCCAACCGCGTCGACGCTCGCGAAATCGCTCACGCTGTCCTCGACGACTTCCACGCAGGAAGGCTCACTGCGCGGAGCTGAGTCGGCCGTTCGCGCAGTCGGGATGCCGAACGCGTTAGTTAGTGCACCCATGAAGCCTCTACTGCCCTTGGCTTTTCGATTCTTCACCTCTTATGCCTGCGAGCATTCTGTACATGTCGCAGTCGGAGGTCTGACCTTTTCGATCCGCCCTGCGGGTACCTCCGCATTGACGTATCGACTCCAGAAGGTGGCACCCGATGCGGACTGCTGGCGACACCGAAGCCGCCGACAACACCGTCGAGACGATCCGACAGTTCGAGATCACGTACGACGGTGTCGCCCAAGCCGGCGCAACCACGATGATCACGCTCGAGACCACCCTGGCTACCGCCGACGAGTACCTGGGTTCGACCCTCGAAAAGCTCACCGACCACACACTTGTCACCACTTGCGCTGCGCCTGATACCCCCGAACCGCGGCCTCGGTCCGTCACGGCATCCCGGCGGTAGTAGTCCCGGCCGATCCTGAGGCAGCAATGCGTCACGCCCTTACTGCGATGGCACACCGCTGGCTGGTCCTGCAAAGGGAGCCGAAGCTCACGCAGCGTCACTCAAGGCGTGACCGCTGCGTCAGCAACCGCCTCGTCGACGCTGTCGGTATCGGCTACGCCACCGCAGCACTAATGCCGGGACCTGCGAACGTTTGTCCGAACGCGACATCATTTGCTGCGGCATGCTATCTCGCTCACGAATCTTTCGTTTTCTCCCCGCACCGACATCAGCACCGATGGTGAACAGTTCTCAGGCCACGAGGTACTCGTGGCCTGAGAACGACTTGACGATCTATCGGAGCATCAGCACAGCGGCACGCGGTCGGTGTCGTCGACCACGTGCCGCTGTGTTGAGAGCCGAGGGCAAGGTCAGCGGCCTGCGCGCTCCCGTTCCGCAGCCCGCACACCCTGCAGGCGGGAAATGTAGTCGTGCCACTGCACCTCGCCGTAGCCGGTGCGGCCCTCCCATTCGCAGTCGAACAGGCCCATCACCAGGAAGATGTTCTGACCACCATCGATCTCGGCCGAGGCGCGTGCAGTGCCGGTGATGACGTACGAGGTGCCTTCCTCGTCGATCACCTCGTAACGTAGACCGGTGATCCGCAATCCCACACGGGTGTAGCTCACCTCGGCCTTGTTCAGCCGCAACGGACGGCCGTCACGCAGGATGTAACCGTGGGAGACCTCGGGACTGCCGTCGGGCCGCTCACCGGTGTGGGTGAGCAGGGTGAGTTCGTCACCGAAGTGGATCAGATCGAAGGTCCCGATCGTGTGAGCGACTTCGGCCCTGGGGCTCCACGAGTGGTCGCGGTTGCTGATGCAGTCCACGCGGTGTTCGGTGCCGTCGATGATCACCGTTCCGGTCACCCGCATGGTCTGGTCGATATGGCCGTACGGCTCGGTTCCGGTTCGGTTGGTCGGGGCGCCTTGGCCTGCAGTTCGATGAAATGCGACGAATCCCTCGGGGCCGTCCGCCAACTTGGTGAATTCGAGGTTGACCGGTGGCATCAGTGCCTCGAAGTGCAGATCGGCTTGCATTCGACGACAGTGCGAGCGATAGGTCAGATCGTAGGTGTGCGGGGCTTGGCCCTTGACGCGGATGCCGCTGTCCAGAGTGAAGTCGGCGAGCCGGGCGTTGCCGATGGGGCTGTTGTACTGCATGTCGCACATCTCCATGTCGAGCACGGAGTCGCACATGCGGGAGAATGCGTAGATCTTGGTGGTCGCGACTCCTGTGTTCAACCGGAACCCGGTCCAGAAGTGCAACCGGATGTTACTCTCGGTCGTTGCCGAGAACCAGTGGGTCTCCATCCACCGGGGGTCGCGATAGGAAGGGCGTGAGAAGTCGCCGTAACTGCGGGACATGGGTGTCTTCTTTCGTGTCAGGAGCCGGCAACGGATTTCAGGCACATGTCACGGATCTCCCGTTTCATGAGCTTGCCGTTGGTGTTGCGCGGCAACGAGGGAACGATGTCGATCGAACGCGGCCACTTGTACTTCGCCAGTCTCTGTCGGCAGAAGTCGAGGATGTCGGCCTCGATTCCTTTCGAATCGTGTCCGGGCAACAGCTCGACGACTGCCTTCACCACCTCACCGAGATCGTCGTCAGGGATCCCGACGACGGCGGCGTCGGCCACTTCGGGGTGCTCGACCAGCACGTCCTCGATCTCGCGGGGGTAGATGTTCACTCCGCCCGAGATGATCGTGAATCCGACGCGGTCGGTCAGGTAGAGGTAACCGTCGGCGTCGACGTAGCCGATGTCGCCGGTGGTGCTCATCGAGCCGTCGGCGCTTTGCGCTTCGGCCGTCTTGTCGGGGTCGTTGAGATAGACGAAGTTGGTCACACCCTTGATCCACACCTGCCCGGTCTCACCGGTGGGCACCTCGTTGCCAAGCGGATCGAGAACGAGCAACTCACCCGCCAGCGGTTTGCCGACGGTGCCGGGATGGGCCAGCCATTCTTCCGAGTCGCAGATGACGCTGCCGTTGGCCTCGGTCGAACCGTAGTACTCGTAGATGATCGGACCGAGCCAGTCGATCATGGCTCGTTTGACCGAGGGCGGGCAGGGGGCGGCGCCGTGGGTGATCGCTTCGAGGGAGGAGACGTCGTATCGTGCTCGTACGTCCTCGGGCAGTTGGAGAATCCGTGACAGCATCGTCGGCACCACGAGCGAGTGCGTCACCTTGTGCTTGTCGACGAGCCGGAGGAAGTTCTCCGCGTCGAATCGGGACATGATGATGCACGTGCCCCCGCAACGCAGCGATTCCGCTGTAGCCGACTGGGGGCCCGAGTGATACAGGGGTGCCGGCTGAAGGAAAATCATGTCCGGACGGGTGCGGTACACCTTCGGGACCAGCTGGAAGATCGGCAACGGGTCGCTCGGGTCCACGTCCAGTTGCGGCCGCAGCACACCTTTCGGGCGCCCGGTCGTACCGGACGAGTACAGCAGGGCCGTGCCCAGCTTCTCGTTCGCGACGGGCGTGGTGGGAAATTTGCCGACGACGGCCGCGTAGTCCTCGAACTCCGTGACCTCGGCGGGCTTGTCCCGCATCAGCCACCGTTCCACCTTGGGGCACAGGGCAGGTAACTGACGCGCCACCTCGGCGACGCAGGCCGAGACTACGACGATCTTCGAGTCGGAGTCGTTGATGATGTATGCCGCTTCGTCGGCGGTGAGGTGGTAGTTGATGAGGGTGTAGTACACACCGGTGCGCTCGCCTGCGCCCTGCACTACTACGGAGCCGAGCGAATTTTCGAACATCACTGCGATGCGCTCGCCCTGTCCGACCCCGGTATCGCGAATGAAGTGAGCCATCTGGTTGGTCTGTTCGTCGAATTGACGGTAAGTGAGCGACTCGTCGGTCTCCGCCATGACGAGGGCTACGCGATCGGGGTAGTTCTTGGCTCGAGTGCCGGGGTACACGATGTCCTCCTGATGACTTACGCCCGCCGCTGATCGATGCGGGCGATGATGATGCGTGGCGGGTCCGACCGAAGCGCTGACCGTGTGCTCGGCATCACACACCTGCCCGTGTAAGGTGAACAGTAATTTCGTTTTTAGAGTTCGTCAACGCCACTATTTCAGCGGTAGCCAAGGGACCGAGTTATTGACGGTTCTATTTTCCCTTCTAGCGGACTTCTCTAGTCACTGTTAATCTTCGAGCATGTCGCACCGCGCTGAACCCGCGTACAGATCATCTGCCACCTCATCCTGCGAACAGCTGGGGCCCCTCCCCCATCAGGTCCGCACCGAGGATTCGATCCTTCGTGCCCGCGCCCTCTACGAGGAGGTGTTCGGCGCCGACCAGGAACAAAGCATCGACGCCACGCGCGAACGATTCGAGGCGATGCTCGACCGGTTCCCGATCCACCCCGACGTGGCAATCGACGAGGTCAACATGGGAAACGTTCCCGGGTTGCGGGTCACCGCACCCACGGCCTCGCCGCGACGAATACTGGTCTGGTTCCACAGCGGGGGCTACATCCTGGGCAGTGCGCGCGGACACCGCAGCTTGGCGGCGGCTTTGTCCGCCGCGACCGGCCACACAGTGCTGCTCCCCGACTATCGCCGTGCACCCGAACACGCCTTTCCCGCCGCAGTCGACGACGCCGCCTCGGCCTTGGCGGCCGTCCTGGACGGAGACCTCGGCCCAATCGAGGATGTCACGGTCGGTGGCGACTCGGCCGGCGGTGCACTCACTCTGGTCTCACTCATTCGCCGGCGGGACGCCGGAGGTACCCTCCCCAGTCACGCCGTGCTCGTCTCACCGCTTCTCGATCTGACCGGAGTTGCACAAAGCATGGTGTCCAACGCCGAGCTGGACCCCGCTGTCAGCCGACAGGGCATTCGCACCATCGTGGCGATCTACATGCGCGGCACCGACCGGGAACACCCCGATGCCACCGTGCTCAACGCCGACCTGCACGACCTTCCTCCGACATTGGTTCAAGTCAGCAGTGCCGAGGTATTGCTCGACGACTCCGTCCGGGTTGCCGACCGGCTCACCGACGCAGGAGTGACGACGCACCTGCACATCTACGATGATGTCCCACACGCCTGGCCGCTCTTCGAGTCGTTCCTGCCTGCCGGCCGCGACGCGGTCGAGGAAATCGCGGCGTTCTTCGCCCGGGAGCCGCAGTGATCACCCTGACCATGTTGTTGACCAAGCGTGACGACCTCACGGACGAGGAGTTCAGGCGTTACTACGAGGAACGGCACGTGCCATTGGTTGCACGCCTCGTAAAAGCCCGTCCCGTCTCGTATGTACGCCACCACCGACTGGACAACGACCTGGCTCGTCGTTTGGCAACAGGCCGCGGTGACACCGTCGACAAGGAGACCACCGCAATCACCCACATCACTTTCGCAACCCGGACCGACGCCGAGCACTTGATCGAGGCGATGCTCGAACCGTCGGTCAGAGAAGCACTGGCAGCCGACGAAGGCCGGTTCATCGCCGAGGGCGGAATCCGGTGGTTGACGACCGGAGACCCGGACGACGACTCGCCATCGTGACGACAGAGTCGCGGGTACTCGGGCCGAACGCTCTCGATACAGAAATCGCACAGGCACGTCCGGCCGGTGTGTCGATTCACGTCGAAGGGCCTTAACCCCTGATCTTGGACACGGTGTCATTTCGGTTATGCCGCTTCCGCGAGGGTAGCGGAGGCAGCGGCTTCGTAGGCGTTCGGGCTGATATTGCCGATCGCGGAGTGGCGGCGCCGGGTGTTGTAGCGGTTCGCCCAGCGGAACACGGCGCGGTAGGCAGTGGCCGCGTCGGGAAACGCAGAACGGCCTTCGAGGAGTTCACATTTGAGGGTCGCGTTGAACGACTCGGCGAGGGCATTGTCGGCGGACGATCCGATCGCCCCCATCGACTGGGTCACCCCGAGTTGCTCGCAGAGGGCGGCGTATGCCTTCGAGGTGTAGACCGACCCGTGGTCTGAGTGGAACACCGAACCGGTAAGGGAACCGCGCTCGCGCCGGGCGGCTTCGAGCGCGCCCTCGACGAGTTCGGTGCGCATGTGGTCGGCCATCGCCCACCCGGTGAGCTTCCGCGAGCCGAGGTCGATGCACGAGGCGAAGTACAGGTTCGTGCCGCCCTCGACGGGTAGGTAGGTGATGTCGCCGACGTAGCGGCGGTTCGGTTCGCCGGCGGAGAAGTTGCGGCCGATCAGATCGGGGAAACGCCGTCCCGACTGGTCGGGGATCGTGGTGCGCACGCGACGGCGCAGCCGGACGCCGGCTAGGCCGTGCTCGCGCATCACGCGGGCCACCCGCTTGTGGTTGACCCGCCCGTCCGCGGCCGCACCCTCGTTCAGGTCGGCGGTGATCCTGGGTGCCCCCGAGGCACGGTCCCCGCCCAGCGCCGGGTCCTGCAGCACCCGGATCCGCTCAGCCAGCGCCGCATCCTCGGCTTGCCTCGCGGCACGTCCCGGCGCAGCGGCCAGCCACGCATAGAACGACGACCGGGCGATCTCGATGACCTCGCACAACCGCTTCACGCCCCAGGCGTCCTTGTGGTCCTCGACGAACTGGAAGCGGTTCACCAGTTCGTCTCCCCGGCGAAATACTTCGCCGCCTGGCGGAGGATGTCCCGCTCCTCAGCGAGCTTGGCCTGCTCGACCCTCAACGCGGCGTTCTCCGACTCCAGCCGCGCGATCCTCGCCGTCTGTGACTCGGGCCGGCCTCGGCTCGGCGCGACCGGCGCTGCACCCGCCGTCATGGTCCCCGAGCCCAGCTTGTCGACCCACTCCTTCAACGCGCCCCGAGACACGCCCAGATCCGCCGCGATCCCCTTGAGCGTCGCGCCCGGCGTGGACTCATACAAGTCCACCGCCCGACGGCGGAACTCGTCGGTGTAGTTCTTTCTGGCCATCCTTGGATTCTCGCTTCCCCCAGCAGTGTGCTGGATTCCACGTGTCCAAGATCAGGGGTCAAGCTCCGTCCGCGGAACTTTGACCGAAACGCATCCGAACGTCGAACACTATTGTCTCGCAAGAGATACTACGGGCGCATCATGGACATCGACCGATGTCGATAATCGAGAATCATCACCAAGACATGACGGCACTCCGGACGCTTCGGAGGGCGATCTTCGGCACGATGTCTCGACCGTGCAGCAGGGCACGGCATTGTCATATTCCCAACGCCGACACCGCTTTCAGGATCTCAACATCAAGGTGAGCCCTCGAGCAGGTATCGAGCACATACGCCGAAACACGCCGAATACCAGTCACACTCGATTCCCTTCCGGTCTGGTGCGCTGTCATGATCCATGCCATCGTTTCCGTTCATGACTATCCCCCGTAGCGCATCCGTGTGGTTGCGACGGATCGCCGCGGTCGGGTGCACCCTGACCATTACCGTTGCAACAGCGTCCTGTTCGAGCGACGAGACCGAGCAATCGCCTACCTCCTCGGCGAGCTCCACAATCTCCTCGACCACGGTCGTCGAGGTGCCCCGGTTGACCACCGCGTCCAACTTCCGCGATCTGGCAGGCGGACCCGGCGGCGGATACATCACCGCCGACGGCCACACCGTCCGCCCGGGAGTTGTTTACCGGTCGGACGCCCTCGCCCTGACGCCCCAGGACGTCGCTGCCATCGAGCCTCTCGGCATGAGCACGATCTTCGACCTGCGCACGACGGCCGAAGCCGAGAAGAAGCCCGACGTGGAGATCCCCGGGGCCGAGTACACCCGCGTCAACATTATCGGTGACTCCCCCGAAGCAGCGGCCCTCGTCGGCTCGCTGGAGTCGATCAAGACCGTCGAGGCCGCCGGCTGCTGACCGACGCCAATATCACGTTCGTGACCGCCGAGGACCAACGCGCGCAGTTCGCGACACTGCTGGAACAGATCGCCGAGGCCGACGGGCCCGTGGTCATTCACTGCACCTCCGGCAAGGACCGCACCGGCTGGGCAAGCGCCCTACTCCTGCACATCGCCGGCGTATCGGACGAGGACATCATGGCGAACTACCTGCTGACCAACGAGTACGCAGCCGACTACATCGACGCGACCGCAGCAGCCATGGCCGAGACGCGCGGCACCGAGTTCGGTGAAGCCATCCGGGTCGTCCTCAGCGTCGAAGCCGACTACCTCCAAGCCGGCATCTCCACGGCGATCGAGCAGTACGGCTCGCTCGACCTGTACCTGACCGAAGGACTCGGCCTGGAGAAGGAGACGCTCACGGACCTGCGGAACAAGCTCACGACGGCCTGATCCTCGCGCGGCTCCTCGTCGTCCCGATCGTCACCGACGACGAGGAGCCGTGGAACCGGTTGGCGGCCGCTATGGCACGAACCGCCCTGGCCGAGACAATTACCCCATTGCAGCGTCGACCGTGACAGGGAGCGCCGCCGAGGAGATCCGCAGTGTCGACGGCGATCACCGGTGTGCTGGTGCGGGTATCGATGACCGTCTGGGCGAGGTAGAGAACATCGGATCGTACGGATACAGCGCACCGTGCACTCGACAGCGGCGATCGAAGTCGTGACTGCTTGTGCTCTACCGTGCTTTCTTGGCAGAGAACGCCACCAGAGCAGACCGGAAGGCATCCGTTGTTGTCAGCCGGATCTGACCGTCCCGTTCACGGTCGAACGCGCCGGCGAGTTCACTCAAGCTCACATCGTTGATCGCGTGTTTGGTCTGGGCGAGAGCATCGGTGGAACGCTCGGTCAGCATTGCCGTCAATTTCCCGAGCTCGGAATCGAATACGTCCGGCTCGTAGGTCGCCGTGACCAGACCCAGCCGCTCCGCTTCGAGAGCACTCATCCGTCCTCCGAGAAGCGACATACGCATCGCTGTTGCGCGACCGACCGACGCCGCGACCAGTGCCGTGGCACCACCGTCCGGCATCAAGCCGATCGATGTGAACGGCATCGCGAAATATGCGTCGGAACGGACGACAGTGAGATCGGCAGCGAGCGCAATCGATACTCCCACCCCCACAGCCGGTCCGTGGACCGCCGCAACCACCGGACGTGGGACCCGCGTGATCGCCGTGACACATCGGGCGGCCGCATCGGCAGTACTTGCAGTGTTCTCGACGGACAGCGGGTCCTCGACATCGAGATCGCCCCCGGCACAGAAGCACGGGCCGGTCCCCGAGACGACGATTGCCCGCACGTCGGGGTTCGTACCCGCATCTTCGACCACGTCCGCCATGTGATGCAAGGTGTGCTTGTCGACCGCGTTCCTGCGTTCAGGACGGTCGATCAGTATGTGCCGTACCGGTCCGTTGTCGATGATCTTCAGGGTCATGGCAGAGCCTTTCTGTGAAGCAAACTCAGCGAACGTCGCGCCATCGACGGGGAGGAGACACGTCCGTTCGGATCTGCGTCGGAAGAAGTCGGTGGTGGGGGTCCGTTCGAGACACCACAGAACATGCGAATCCGACAGGTTTCGGTCGCTGCGACCATCACCGAGGTATGTCTCGGCACGGTCGCCTCCCGTGGATGTGTCAGTCGACGAGCGGCTCAGTTGACACGGCGCTCCATGCCCTGCCAGTACGGCTCGCGTAGTTCGCGTTTGAGGACTTTCCCGACGGCGCTTCGTGGCAGGTCATCCGCGAACTCGATCGCCACAGGGCACTTGAATCCAGCCAAGTGGGCTCGGCAGTGTTCGACGACCATACGCTCTGTGAGAACTGCTCCCGGCGCGGCGACTACAAGCGCGATCGGACTTTCGCCCCACCGCTCGCTCGGCACGCCGACGACGGCCGCATCAGCGACTTCCGGCATCCCGAAGAGTACTTCTTCGATCTCCCGCGGATAGATGTTCTCACCGCCGGAGACGATCATGTCCTTGACCCGATCCGAGATGAACAAGAACCCCTCGTCGTCGACACGGCCGGCGTCGCCGGTGCGCAGCCACCCGCCGCTCATCGCGTCGCGTGTCGCGTCCGCGAGCCCCCAGTATCCGCTCATGAGTTGGGGTCCGCGAACCAGGATCTCGCCGACGGCGCCGGTCGGAAGTTCCGCACCGTCCCGATCCACCACCCGGATCGATGTACCGAGTACCGGTCGCCCCGCCGACGTGAGAATCTCCGGGCGGCTCGACAACGCTCTGTGGTGATCTTCCGGCGAAAGAACGGTCGCCACCGCACAGGCCTCGGTCATCCCGTATGCCTGCACGAAGTCGCAACCGAACACCTCGATGGCACGTTTCACCAGTTCGACGGCCATCGGAGCAGAGCCGTAGACCATCACTTCCAGTGCCGAGAAGTCGAGGCATGCACTGAGAGGGTCGCCGATCATGCCCTGGATCATTGCCGGGGCCAGGGTGAGAAGTTGGATCCCACGCTCCGACATCGCACGCAGGACACCGGTCTGGTCGAAGTCTCGAACGACGTGAATGGAACATCCACCCGAGGTGTACGCAAGGACCTGTAACGCGGCCCCGGCGTGGAACAACGGCATCACACACAGTGTGCGCTTGCGCACCGATCCCAGAGCGAGTTGGATCTGCAATGCGTTGGTGCAAGCAGCCCCATGCGTCACCATTGCACCCTTGGGCTTGCCCGTGGTTCCGCTCGTGTACATCTGGTGGTAAACGGAATCGGCCGGAACGTCACGATCGACGGTCTCGTCCGAGACCGCGACCACATCTGCGGAAAAGCCGAGTGTCTCTTCGCCGGCACTTCTCAGAACCGAGGTCCTGATGTCAGGCAACACCGAGGTCAGCGCCTGCTCGTAATCCTCGTGCAGGACCACGAGGGCGCATCGTGCGTCCTCGGCGATGTATTCCCATTCCTGAGGCGCCAGGCGGAAGTTGAGTGGCACCGGCACGACCCCGGCGCGCGAGGCGCCGAAGTACAAGGCGATCATCTCCAGGGAATTGCGGTCCAGCATGCCGAACCTCTCGCCGGGCTCCAGTTCGTCGGCCAGCCAGGTACCGATTCGGTGTGTCCACCGACGCATCTCGTCCCACGTGAGAGTCCGCCGGTCGTCACTGACGTAGATCTCGTCCGGAAAACGGTCGGCCCAGTGGTCCAGCAATTCATGGACGCGCATTTGCTCTTTCCTCGGAAAATTCGATCCCGGCACCGGGTCGGCCGCCTGTACGAATCGAGCAGCCGACCGCGCCGGTCATATGCCGAAATATGTGCCGTTCCGGCAGGTTTCCACGCTCACGGCACCGTGCTGTCTATCTGTTGCCTCGTCCGCGGTTGCCTGTCGGGGATTGCCCCTTCTTCGACGCCCGCGTACAACTGCCGGTCACTTCGCGCCCGTGGTGGCCTTGCGGTAGTGCAACGAGCGTTGAGCGGCCACCTCGGCACGGACTTCCTCGAGCAAGGTGGTCGCACGGATAGCGAGACTTTCGGTGCTCGACGTATTTGGGTCATCGGAAGTGGACCCACACGACCGGACACCGGACTCATGATCGGCTTCGGTGAGTTCACGAGCAATGTTGGCGAGAATTCCTGTGGTAGACCACAACTGGCTTCGAGCGTAAGCGTCATCGATCCGTCCGATCACGTCCTGCTCGACGGTGCGGACAATCGCTTCCAGGGCGTTGGCGTGGGTGAGGTAGTCCATTACAGGTGCTCCGATCCGATACGAGAGCCCTCATGGCGCTGGATCTTCTCCAGCAGGATGATCGAGAGCCGTCGATTCAAGTACGTGGACAGCAGAGGGCGAAGGTCGAAGTAGTGCCCCTCACCGATCAACGAGATCGCTTTGGCCTCCATGCACAGCCGAGACCAACCGGCGGCGATTTCCCACCACAGCAACCGTTCATGGTCGATTTCTACGCCGCTCAGTTCCGCATAGAGAGCCAGGAACTCGCGGCGGCTGAGAACACCCATCATGGAGTCGTCGGGGTTGTCGGTGCCCATCAGGGTCCATCCGAGATCGAAGTACGGGTCGCCTTCGCCGGCTTCTTCCCAGTCGAGAATGGCCGCAATCTCTCCCGGTCGGCGCCAGAGCACGTTGCCGAGCCGGTAGTCACCATGGATTACCGTGGCGTCACCGGATTCCGGCATGCGGGCGACCAACCAGTCGGCGAGGAACTTGTGAAAATCCGGAAGCACCAGATCGGTCTCGTCGAGGCTTCGGGTCCACCGCTCCAACACGCCGCCCGGATCCTTGCGCGGTGCCCAGTCGAGGACGTCGGGGGCTCGCTCTGCGTCGCTCAGTGCGTGGAACCCGGCCAGGGCAGCGGTGTATGCATGTGCCAGCAGTCGCTTGTCCTCGTCGGTGTAACCACGCGCGCCGTCCCGTACGACGTCGCCACGGACCTCTTCGGATATCAGGAAGGGCCGTCCCAGCGGGCCGGCGCCAGAACTGCTGTGCAGCACCGCGGGCACGTCCACATCGTGCCTTGCCAACCAGCGCAACAGCGCAGCTTCTCCTTCGGGACTGTACGGAGCCAGGGGTCCGTGCACCGGGGGGATCCGCACGATGACTGAAGAATGCGGGGCCTCCGAATCGAACCGGTAGCGGATGGTGGTTTGCGAAAGTCCACCGCCGAGAAGTTCTCGACGCACGGGGGCAGTCGTCGGTAGGTCGAAGGCGGCGCGCACCTGCCGGTCGAGTATCCGCAGATCGATACCGCCATGCTCGTCGGTGGTCAGGTCGGCGTGGTGCGCTTTCTCGGTGGTGTCCGGCGGGACCGTACCGATGTCGGCCGAGGTAGCGGTGGTGGTCGTGGTAGATGTCATGGCAACTCCTGCCGGGTGGGGGATGCGTCGGCGTGATCAGAGGACGGCGGGATCGAGATCCATTACGCTCCGGTCGGTGGATTCGCAGATCCGTCGCTCGGCGGCCACGTGTGGCAACACCAGTCGACAGAAGTGGCGCGCCGCACCGATCTTGCCGGTGTAGAAATGCCGGTCGCTCTCGGAAGGATTGCCGTCCAGAGCGGCCAGGGCGATCGAGGCACTTCGGATCAGGAGCCAGGCCACCAGCACTTCACCCAGCATGATGAGGAGTCGGCTGGTGTTCAGGCCGACGTCGTAGATCGCGCAAGGATCGGTGCGGGCCGAGTGTGCGGCCTGTTGCAGCAGCCGGGCGACAACGATGTCGACATCTTCGACTGCCGCTTTCATCGCCACCTGTTCCTCGGCGAGCCGGGGATCGAGGTGGGCGAGGGTGGAGCGCACCTCGTCGAGCACCACCTGCAGGGTGCGTCCGGAATCACGGGCGATCTTGCGGAAGAAGAGGTCCTGGCCCTGGATCGCGGTGGTTCCCTCGTAGAGGGTGTCGATCTTGGCGTCTCTGACGTACTGCTCGAGCGGGTGGTCTGCGAGATAGCCTGACCCGCCCAGGGTTTGCAAGCTTTCGGTTCCCAGCAGTATCCATGTGCGCTCGGAGCCGTAGCCCTTGACTATCGGCAACAGCAGATCGTTGACGCGGGATTCCACCGTGGCATCCTCGCCGGTATCGCGTTTCTGCGCTGCGCGGTCGCGCCAGCTTGCAGTCCACAGCAGCAACGAACGCAGGCCTTCGGCATAGGCCTTCTGTGTCAGCAGTGAGCGACGCACGTCAGGATGGCCTACGATACTGACCTTGGGGGCAGTCGGGTCGTGGGACTGGGTGAGGTCGGCTCCCTGGATCCGGGTGCGGGCGTAGTCGAGCGCGTTGAGGTAGCCCGTGGACAGGGTGGCTACGGCTTTTGCGCCGACCATCATCCGGGCGTACTCGATGACGTCGAACATCTGAGCGATGCCCTGGTGTACCTCCCCGAGCAGCCATCCCCGGGCCGGTTCGTCGTCGCCTAGGCTGATCTCGCAAGTGGCCGAGGCATGAAGACCCATCTTGTGTTCGAGGCCGGTCACATACACGCCGTTCCGGCGACCGGTCAGCTCGCCGGTGGCGGGATCGAAATCGTGCTTGGGAACGAGAAACAGGCTCAGTCCCTTGGTTCCGGGTCCGCCCCCGCCCTCGATCCCGACCGGGCGGGCCAGAACGAGGTGCACGATGTTCTCGGACATGTCGTGGTCGCCGGCGGTGATGAAGCGCTTCGTACCTGTCAGGTTCCATGTTCCGTCAGGATTCGGGAAAGCGCGGGTACGCGCAGCACCCACGTCGGACCCGGCTTCGGCTTCGGTGAGCACCATGGTCCCGGTCCAACGCCGCTCCAGCAGGATCCGGGCGATATTCCGATCCCGTTCGGTCCCGTTGGTGGCGATCACGCGGGCCACGGTCGGGGTGCTGGCGTAGACCCACAGCGCGGGATTGGCGCCGAGAACGAATTCGGCGGTGGCCCAGACGAGCGTCGCCGGGGCCGCGTGGCCACCGAGCGAGGCCGGCACCTGGAGCAACCACCATTCGGAGTCCATCCATCGCTGGTAGTCCGCGGCGAATCCCGGCGGCATGGTCACAGAGTGGGTGCTCGGGTCGAAGGTGGGCGGGGTGCGGTCGCCTTCGACGAACGACGAGGACAGCTTCTCTCTGGCCAGTCGCTCGACTTCGCGCAGCACGCTGCTGATGGTGGGGCGGTCATACTCCCCGAAGGGGGCCGCGCCGTACATTGGATCCTGGTCGAGTAGTTCGAACAGGTTGAACTCCACGTCCCGGAGATTACTTTTGTAGTGCCCCATGGCAGCCTTCCTCGACTCGGTGCGGGACAACCATAACCGAGAATAACGGTTTTGACGATAAGCGACTGCAAATAGGCTTTAGTCGTGCGACAAGCAGCAGAATTGCGACTTGCTGATCACTGGTGCCACCAGTCGCTGTGCACTACACTTCCCCACCGTGGGGCCCAGCTGGCCGGTGGGCCATGGCAGAGGTGAGGGGCGAACCCGTGAGCGATACTCCAGGTGGCATGGTCGGAACCGTCGAAGACGTCGACCCACCAGCAACAGAGCAGACCCGACCTCGCAAGGAGTCCGCCCGCAAGCTGCAGTTGGTCGAGGCCGCCGGCCAGCTCTTCCAGGAACACGGCTACCACCGGGTGAGCATGGAGGATATCGCCCAGCGGGTCGGTATTCGCGGTCCCGCACTGTATCGCCATTTCCGCAGCAAGCAGGACATCCTGGCGCGAGTCGTGCTCGAACAGATTTCGGTGACCGCGTCCGTGGTCGAGACCGCCGCGAATTTCGAGGGCTCCGCGCAGGAGCGATTCGACATGATGACCGAGGATCTGGCCCGCTTGGTCCTGGCCCGAGACGAGGCCATGCTCTGGCGGTGGGAGCGTCGGAACCTCTCCGAGAACGACGTGGCCGCGTATCGGACGCGAGCTCGTCAGCTCAAGGCGGCGGCCGCCTTGGTGATCTCCGGTCTGCGCCCCGATGCCACGGCCGCCGACGTGGAGCTTCTCAGCTGGGCGGTGCTGTCGGTATTTGGGCACTCGCGGGGTTTGCGCTCGTCCAACGGCCGTGATTCCTCCGCCGGCCTACTACGCCGGTTCGCCGCCGCCGTAGTGCAGGTTCCGCTGAAGGAAGGCGGCGTTTCCGAGGAAACGCCGACCTTTCGCGCAGGCGGCCGGCGGGAGCAGATCATCGAGGCGGCCACCCGACTCTTTGCCGCACGCGGGTTCGTCGACGTCAGCATGGAAGACGTCGCCGCCGAGGCAGACGCCGCGCTCGCCACGATCTATCAGTACTTCGACAGCAAGCTGGCCCTGCTGGGCGTGATCCTGCGCCGCAGCATCGAAGGTCTCAACTACGTGGTGACGCACCGCCTGGCGGGCCTACCGACACCCGAATCCGAGCTGGACGCATTACTCGACCTGTATGTCGAGTTGGCGCTGGGACCTCACGGCCGCACCTTCAGCATCTTCGACGAGGAAGTGAGGATGCTGAGCGAGGAAGAGCGCACCGACTTGCTCAAGGGCTACCGCGGTCATGTCGGCCAATGGGTCTCGGTACTGCGTGAGACGCGACCGGAACTCGGTAGCTCCGAAGCGCGTGCTCGGGTTCGGACTGCCCTGGGTTTGGCTGCCGACATCACCCAGACCCCACGACTGCGCGTCCGAAAGACCCTTCATCAGGATTTGGTCACGTTGATGACGGCACTGCTCCGGTCCTGATAGCAGAGAACGCTCGAGATCGACCGTGGAACAGGAACATCCCCTCCACTCCCGTCGGCTCCGGCTGAGTCGCAACGCCCCGACATGGGAGGCCTTGTCCGGCCGCTCGGTGGCGCTGCGAGTGACCGTCCCCGTGGAGTGGGTGGACGTGAACCGCCATCTCGGTTTCGCTCACTATCTCGCGTTGGCGACCGCCGGTCTCGACCGATGGTGGTCCGGGAACGCACTATGCCCCGCGGCGCACCGATTGGGACGCCAGAAGATGGCCTACTGGCACGAGGTGGCCGAAGGTGAGGAGCTGACCGTACGCCTGGCGTTGGCGAGGGGGTCACTAGCGCCCCGCACCGGCGACGCCGCAGTTCTGGCTGCTCACATCCTCAACGAGACCCGGCGGCAAGTGCCGTTCTGCGCTCTGACCCTGTGTCTGCCGCCGCTCTCGTCACGCGGGCAAATGTGAATCCAGGTTTCGTAAATCTGGTCACATAACCCTCTTCTCAACCAGCTGAAATGTTGATACGGTCACATTCTGTTAGTCAATCTTATAGTTATGAATGGAGACCGGGATGGCTCGGCGCGTCAGAATCGGACTACTGATCGGGGTAGTCTCCGACCTCGGTGAGACCGGCGATCAGCTCGCAATGCTGGAAGACGAAGGACTCGAGTCGGTGACAGTGTCGGAGGCATACACCTTCGATGCAGTGAGCCAGCTCGGATTTCTGGCCGCAAAGACCCACACCGTGGAGTTGGCCACGGGAATCCTACCGGTGCACTCACGCACCCCCACCTTGCTGGCAATGACCGCAGCCGGACTGGACTTCGCTTCCCAAGGGCGGTTCCGGCTCGGCCTGGGCGCCTCCGGCCCTAAGGTCGTGGACGGATTCCACGGCGTTGCCTACGATGCACCGTTGGGCCGAATCTCGGAAACCATCGATGTGTGCCGCAAAGTGTGGCGCCGAGAGAAATTGGTGCACAACGGACCTCACTGGAACATCCCTCGGACCGAAGGTTATCCACCCCTCAAGCTGATCCAGAAGCCGACCCGCCCGACCATCCCGATCTCGGTAGCCGGAACCGGCCCGAAGACCGTTCGGATGGCAGCATCCAAGGCCGACGCCTGGGAACCGATCTTCTTCCATCCCGGTCGTGCCACCGACGTTTGGGGTTCTGATCTCACAGCCGGTAGAGCCGATCGAGCCACGGAACTGCCGCCCCTGGAAATCGTTGCGCGGGTGCCCGTAGCCGTCGGGGCCGATACCACCGCAGAGTTCGAGAAAGCCCGCGCCCAGCTGGCGCTGTACATCGGCGGGATGGGATCGAAGAAGCAGAACTTCTACAACAATCTGGCACGCCGATACGGATACGGCCCTGAGGCGGAACGGATTCAGGACGCATACCTTGCCGGACGCGTATCCGAAGCCGTAGCCGCAGTCCCCGACGAGTTCGTTCGCGAAACGACCCTGATCGGAACACAGGACGAGGTGACCGAACAGCTCGGCGCATTCCAGCGAGCAGGCATTGGTCTGCTCACCATCCAACCGATGAACGAAGCCCCCGCTCGGATCGCCGAAGCGGTGCGCACACTGCGCAAAGCGTCGGACACCCTGGCTTCCTGACCGTTCCGGTCTTTCCAACCGACCCACTGTCGAGGTGTGTAATGAAAGCCCAGAGAAACAATGAGCAGGACCAGGTCGACCTGGCCGCCATGATCGAGCGGGCCAGCATCCCCCTGCTGCTGCCCGCACTGGTTCAACTGACCGGTGACACCCGGTGGCTGGACGAACGTTACACGCCCGCCCGCCCGGTCGGGTTCTCCGAGGACCCCACCGGCGGGCTGGAGCCACAGATCCGAGCCGAGATTCGCGCTGCCGCTGTCGATGCGGTAACGCGTTGGCAGAAGGGAGAACTGGAGCCCGCTGTCCCTGATCCGGAACCGACCCTGATGGCCGCGCTGATGAGCCAGTGCCTGGGCGCGCCCGTACCTGCGGACTATGCACCGATGCTCAGCGAGCAGCTGGGCCTACGCCCCTATCGGCCCGAGTCGGTGCGTGAGCAGCTGGGCGCGGCCGGTCGAGAATTTTCGGTAGCGGTGATCGGCGCCGGAATCTCCGGCCTTGCCGCCGCTCGCAGCCTCAAGACCGCAGGTATTCCCCATGTCGTGCTGGAGAAGAACTCCGAGGTGGGCGGTAGCTGGTGGGAGAACCGTTACCCCGGGGCACGGGTCGATGTACCCAGCAATCTTTACTCCTTCTCATTCGGAGACAAGCAATGGAGCGAGCACTTCTCCCAGCGGGACGAGCTCTCCGAGTACTTGATCCGAACCTCGCAGGAACTGGGCGTGCGGGATGCGATCCGATTCGGCGTGGAAGTGCACAGCGCACGATGGGATGCGGAGCGGCAGTTGTGGGTGTTGTCCATGACCACCCCGCAGGGCGAAGAGACCCTCGAGGCGTCTGCCGTGATCACCGCGGTGGGACTGCACAACCGGCCGAAGATCCCGGACTTTCCCGGAATGGACAGTTTTGCGGGAAAGGTGGTGCATTCGGCGCAATGGTCCGAAGACCTGGACCTCACCGGCAAGAGGGTCGGCGTGATCGGATCGGGCGCCAGCGCCATGCAGGTGGTGCCGGCGGTGGTCGATCAGACCGCTCACCTGACCGTCTTTCAACGCTCCGCGCATTGGGTTGCTCCCAATGACCTCTACTTCCAAGAGGTCTCGGAGGCCGACCATTGGCTGCTCGCCAATATCCCTTTCTACTGGGAGTGGAACCGATTCCGGCTGTACTGGATGTACACCGAGGGCATGTTCCCGGCACTGAAGGTGGATCCGGAATGGGACACCAGTCAGAACTCGGTGAACGGCTACAGCGAGTCACTTCGCCGCTTCTACATGGACTACCTGACACGCAAGCTGCACGACCAGCCCGACCTGATCGAGGCGTGCACACCGTCCTTCCCGCCGTTCGGACGACGCATCCTCATCGACAACGGCTGGTTCGACGTGCTCAAGCGCGACGACGTGGACCTGATTCGCAGCGGAATTGCGCAGATCACCCCGAGCGGCGTGGTCACCACCGGCGGTGACGAGGTGGAACTGGACGTGCTGGTGTTGTGCACCGGCTTCCAGCAACAGCGCTATCTCTACCCGCTGGAAGTGTCCGGCATCGACGGTCGTCAGCTGCGGGAAGAATGGCACGACGACAACGCCCGCGCATACCTAGGTCTGGCCAGCCCCGGCTACCCCAACCTCTTCTACTTGTTCGGTCCGAACACCAATCCCCCCGGCGGCAGCTACATCAACTTGGCCGAAGCGCAGGTGCGTTATGTGACCGACCTGCTGGTGACCATGGCCCGGGACGGCATCGGCGCACTCGAGGTCCGCGAGGACGTGTACACCGAGTACAACGAGCGTCTCGACGAGGCCAACCGCAGCATGGTATTCGCCTTAGGCCGTGTTTCAAATGTGGCTCCGCCGAGGGATTCATTGCCTCACCTGGCGTGTCATGACAAGTGAGGTTTTCTCACCAG
>NZ_LRRH01000092.1 GCF_001646785.1 Rhodococcus phenolicus | reverse complement strand
CCCCCCGCGCGATCGGCGCCTCGCGCCCGGCCCGTACCGCCCGCCCGAGTCACGCCCTCGCGGCCCGCAGCGTCCACGCCGCCGCCCGTCCGGTCAGGGCCTCCCGCACCACCGGAATCCGCCGCCGAGCGGACCCGGGTCGCCGAACCTCCCCGCGTCCTGGAACAGCCCCACGTCGTGGAACCACTCCCGGTCGTCGAACAGACCCGGATCGTCGCTCCACCCCGGCCGGTCGAACCGCGCCCGGCCACCGAACAACCCCGCGCCACCGCGACCACGTTGCCTCCGGCACGGCGTCCGCGCAGCACCCCGGTCGACCCGGACGACGAGCCGACCGTGCAGCTCGAGGCCGTGGACGCGGGAGCACCCTCCGGGACTCCGGAGCAGCCGGAAGGGCCCACCGACTCGGACGCGCCGCAACGAGCGGCGCCGAAGCCGGCCGGGAAAACCGCCGGGCTCAGCCGTCTCGCCCTCAGCAAACGCAGACGCCGGTCCCGGCTCGCGCTCGCGGGCCGGACGGTGGTCGCGTTCGCGTCGGTGCTGGCTCTGGTCGGCACCGGCGGCGTCTGGGGGTATGTGCGGTCCACCGAAGCGGGCTTCTCGCAGATCGCCGCGCTGGACACCGAATCCACCGACATCGTCGACCCGGTCGGGCAGACCGGCGACGAGACCTATCTGATCGTCGGTACCGACACCCGCGCCGGGGCCAGCGGCTCGATCGGCGCCGGCACCGTCGAGGACGCCGAGGGCGCCCGTGCCGACACCGTCATCCTCGTCAACATTCCCGCCGACCGCAGCCGGGTCGTCGCGGTGTCGTTCCCCCGCGACCTCGACGTGGAGCGTCCGGTGTGCCGCGGCTGGGACAGCGTCACCGGCGACTACGAGTCCGACCTCTATCCGGCCGCCGACGGCGACAAGCTCAATGCGACCTACGCGCTGGGCGGACCGAAGTGCCTGGTGAAGGTGATCCAGAAGATGTCCGGCCTGAAGATCGGACATTTCGTCGGGATCGACTTCGCCGGGTTCGAGTCGATGGTCGACGGCATCGGCGGTGTCGAGGTGTGCACCAGCGTGCCGCTGGTCGACGGCGAGCTGGGCACCATCCTCCCGACGGCCGGGCGGCAGATGCTCGACGGCCGCCAATCCCTGGACTACGTCCGAGCCCGAAAGGTCGAAGCCGAGGGCAACGGCGACTACGGCCGCATCGCCCGGCAGCAGAAGTTCCTGTCGTCGCTGCTGCGGTCCGCGCTGTCCAACAAGGTGCTGCTCGATCCCGGCAAGCTCAACAACTTCATCAACGCGTTCACCCAGGCCACCTTCGTGGAGAACGTCAACACCGAGTCGCTGGTCAAGCTCGGCCGGTCGCTGCAGAACGTCGACGCCGGCGCCGTGACCTTCCTGACCGTGCCGACGGACGGCACCAACGACTGGGGCAACGAGATCCCGCGCCTCGACGACATCAAGGCGATCTTCCAGGCCATCATCGACGACGAGCCGCTCCCCGGCGAGAAGCGCGAGGAACCCGCGCCCGCCGACTCCGCGGCCGGTGCCGCGGCGGCACCGCAGGTCGCGGCCCCGGAGGTGCTGCCCGCTCAGGAATCGGTCGACACGACGTACATCACCCTGCAGGTGTCCAACGCGTCCGGGGAAGCCGGTCTCGCCGCACGGACCGCGGAGTCGCTCGGCGCGTACGGCTATTCCATCTACGCCGTCGGCAACTACTCCGGCACCAGCTCGCAGACCGTCGTGCGGTTCACCCCCGGTCAGGAAGCCCAGGCCGCAACGGTCGCGTCGATGATCCCCGGGGCGGTGCTGCAGCAGTTGTCGTCCTCGGCCGACCGCGACGGCATCGTCGAACTCGTGCTCGGGTCCGACTTCGCCGGGACGATCGCGGAACCGCAGCTTCCCGGCACGCTCCTCGAACCGGTGCGGGTGGAGCAGGCCCCGGCGGGTGAGATCGAACTTCCCGGCGACCTCGCGGTGACGAACGCCGGCGACGACTCCTGCGGCTGATCGCCCGCCGTCCGGTACCACCGGGCCGGTCGTTCACCGAGCATTCATCCGGTGCTCGTGACGTGGCTTTCTTACCGCCGTAGGCTGCGAGATTATGCGCGTCGCTTACAACGAACAGATGACCGAGCTCGCCGATCTCCTGGGAGAGATGGCGGGTCTGGCCGGTCTCGCCATGGAACGGTCCACCGAGGCCCTCCTCCATGCCGATCTGCCCCTGGCCGAGATCGTCATCGGTGAACACGACAAGATCACCGACCTCAGTGCGATCTGCGAGGAGAAGGCGTTCGCGCTCCTCGCGCTCCAGGGTCCGGTCGCCGGTGATCTGCGCGCCGTTGTGAGTGCCATCCAGATCGTCGCCGACATCGACCGGATGGGAGCACTGGCCCTGCACGTGGCGAAGGCCACCCGCCGGCGCCACCCCAACCACGTGCTCCCGGAGGAAGTGAACGGCTACTTCGCCGAGATGGGCCGCATCGCGGTGGCCCTCGGTGCCGCCACCAAGGAAATCCTCGAGACCCGCGACCCCGAGCGGGCGGCGCGGCTGCACGAGGAGGACGAGGCGATGGACGATCTGCACCGTCACCTGTTCACCGTCCTGATGGACCGGGACTGGGATCACGGGGTCGCGGCCGCCGTCGACGTGACGCTGCTGGGCCGGTTCTACGAGCGGTTCGCCGATCACGCGGTCGAGGTCGGGCGCCGGGTGGTCTTCCTCGTCACCGGCAAGCTCCCGACCGACGAGGACTTCCGCGCGTTCCGTAAGAAGGTCGATCACCTGACGGTGTACCCCGACCAGCAGTAGCGATCGCGGAAAGAAGCACTGACGACAATGGCCCGGCCGGAGTTTCCGGCCGGGCCATTGTGCTGTGGGCGCCTATCCGAAGCGGCCCGAGATGTAGTCCTCGGTGGCCTTCTGCGTCGGATTCGAGAAGATTTTCTCGGTGTCGTCGATCTCGATGAGCCTGCCCGGCTTGCCGGTGGCCTCGAGGTTGAAGAACGCCGTCTGGTCGCTCACCCGCGCGGCCTGCTGCATGTTGTGGGTGACGATGACGATCGTGAAGTCCCGCTTGAGCTCGGTGATGAGATCCTCGATGGCGAGCGTCGAGATCGGGTCGAGCGCCGAGCAGGGCTCGTCCATGAGCAGCACGTCGGGCGACACCGCGATCGCCCGGGCGATGCACAGACGCTGCTGCTGGCCACCGGACAGGCCGCCGCCCGGCTTGTCGAGGCGGTCCTTGACCTCGTTCCACAGGTTCGCGCCGCGAAGCGACCGCTCGGCGATCTCGTCGAGCTTCTTCTTGTCCCGCACGCCCTGCAGTTTCAGGCCGGCGACGACGTTGTCGCGGATCGACATGGTGGGGAACGGGTTCGGCCGCTGGAACACCATGCCGATGGTCTTACGGACACCGACCGGGTCGACGGACGAGTCGTAGATGTCCTCGCCGTCGAGCAGCACCGACCCTTCGACGCGGGCACCGGGGGTGACCTCGTGCATGCGGTTCAGCGACCGCAGCACCGTCGACTTGCCACAACCGGACGGGCCGATGAAGGCGGTGACGTTGCGCGGGGGCACCGACAAGGTCACGTCGGACACGGCATGGAACTTGCCGTAGTAGATGTTGACGTCCTTGAGATCCAGACGCTTGGCCATTACCGGCTCCCTACTGGTGTATCGATGTCGAGTGAGTGCATGACGGCTACTTCGCGGTGCCGACCTGCGAGAAGCGGCCGATGAGCTTGGCGGCGATGTTCAGGACCGCGATGACCAGGATGAGGGTCAGGGCTGCACCCCAGATGCGCATCGATCCGGCCTCGGTGGGGTTGTTCATCTCGGCGACCATGACGCCGGGCAGTGAACCCATCTCCCCGCCGAACAGGTTGAAGTTGATGAACGGCGCGTAGCCGACCAGGATCAGCAGCGGCGCGGTCTCGCCCATGACGCGGGCGAGCGCGAGCATGATGCCGGTGATGATGCCGGGCAGCGCGGTGGGAAGAACGATGCGCGCGATCGTCTTCCACTTCGGAACGCCGAGCGCGTACGACGCCTCGCGCAGGTCCTGCGGCACGATGCGCAGCATCTCCTCGGTGTTGCGCACGACGACCGGGACCATGAGCAGCACCAGCGCCAGCGACACCGCGAACGCGGACTTCGGGAACCCGAACGTGGCGATCCACAACGCGTAGATGAACAGCGCGGCGACGATCGAGGGCACACCGCTGAGGATGTCGACCATGAACGTCGTGATCCGGGCGAGCTTCGAACCGCCGGCGTACTCGACGAGATAGATCGCGACGAACACGCCGAGCGGGATGGAGATGACCGCGCACACCAGGCCCTGCATCAGCGTTCCGATGAGCGCGTGGTAGATACCGCCACCCATCGACGACGCGGTCAGGCCGCTGAACGAATGGGTGAACCACGTCGACGAGAGCAGCGCGGTCATGCCCTTCGAGATCACCGTGATCAGCACCCATGCGAGCGGCACCAGCGCGACCAAGACGGAGAGCGTCACCAGGACGGTGGCCGTGTAGTCGGCCAGCCGGCGGCGGGTACCCACACCCCGGAAGGTCGGCCCCTTGACGGGCGAGTCGAGAACGGTCGTCGACATGGGTCAGTCCTTCTTTCCGGCGACCACCATGCGGGCCGCGGCATTGACCACGAAGGTGAGCACGAACAGGACCAGACCCGCGGCGATGTAGGCACCGGCCTGGATGTCGTTGTTGAACTCGGCGTATCCGAGAGCGATCTTCGACGCGATGGTGGCGCCACCGTCGAACAGCGACCACGAGAACGCCTGCGAGGTGGTGCGCAGGATCATGTACAGCGCCATGGTCTCGCCCAGCGCACGCCCGAGGCCGAGCATCGAACCGCTGATGTACCCGGACTTGCCGAACGGGATGACGGTGGTCCGCACGACTTCCCACCGGGTGGCGCCGAGCGCGAGCGCGGCCTCGATGTGCGCGACGGGGGTCTGCACGAACACTTCGCGGCTGACCGCGGCGATGGTCGGCAGGATCATCACGGCGAGCACGATGCCTGCGGTGAAGATGGTGCCGCCGCCGACGATGGAACCGGAGCCGTCGGCGAACAGCGGGAACCAGCCGAGGTTGTCGTTGAGCCACTGCGCGAACGGGCGGATGGCCGGTGCCAGCACCAGCAGGCCCCACAGGCCGTACACGATCGACGGCACCGCGGCGAGCAGATCGATGACGTACGCGAGCGGCTTCTTGATCCGGTCCGGGCAGTACGAGGTGAGGAAGATGGCGATGCCCAGCGCCACCGGCATCGCCAGGAGCAGCGCGAACAACGACACCAGCACCGTGACCTGGAACAGGTCGAGCACGCCGAAGGCCATCTTCTCGATGTCCTGGGTGACCCATTCACGGCTGGTGAGGAAGTTGACGGTGTTGCGTTGCAGCGCCGGAACCGCGCGCCACACCAGGAACACGGCGATGGCGCCGATGATCAGCGAGATGAACACGGCCGATCCGGTGGCCAGCGACCCGAAAATCCGGTCGCCGGGCCTGCTCACCGACTTCCGGGCGCCGTTGCGGGGATCTGTAATCGTGGCCTCCGGGGTGCTGCCGTGCGGACCGCCCGCCCCCACCCCCCCGGATGGGTGGGCGGGGGTGCGAGGTGCCGAAGTGGTGGGCGCGTCACTCATCTGCGCTCGCAATCTCTGTAGGCATGAATATAGTTCCGGGCGGTCGGCGCACTGCGGCGGATCAGCCGATGGCGTTGATCGACTCGGTCAGCTTGGTCTTGAAGGAGTCGGGCAGCGGGACGTAACCCTGCTCGGACAAGCCCTCCTGGCCCTCGTTGGCGGCGCTGGTGAGGAACGACTTGACCGCCGCGGAGGTGTCGGCGTCGTACCCGCCGGAGCAGACGATCTCGTAGGTGGCGAGGACCAGCGGGTAGGCCCCGGCTTCGGTGGTGCCGTAGATCGAGGACAGGTCGAGGGTGAGGTCGCCGCCGCCGGTGCTGGCGAACGCGGCGCCCTCGATGGCCTTGCCCGCGCTCTCCTCGGAGAGTTCGACCGGGCCGGAACCGGTGTCGATCTGCGCGACGTTCAGATTGTTCTGGGTGGCGAAGGAACTTTCGACGTAGGTCACCGACCCCGGGGTGCTCGCGACGGCCTGCGCCACACCGGCGGATCCCTTCGCGCCCTCGCCGATTCCACCGGTGAAGTCGGAGCCCGCACCGGTGGTCCACGCGCCGGCCGACGCGGTCTCGAGGTACTTCTGGAAGTTGTCGGTGGTGCCCGACGAGTCGGAGCGGACGATCGCGGCGATGGGCGTATCCGGCAGCGTCGCACCGCTGTTGAGCGCGGCAATGGCCGGATCGTTCCACTTGGTGATACCGCCGTTGAAGATCTTGGCGATGGTCTCGGCGTCGAGCACCAGGTTGTCGACACCGTCGACGTTGTAGGCGACCGCGACCGGACCGAACACGAGCGGCAGGTTCCACGCCGGGTTGCCCGCGCACCGCTCGGCGGCCTGGGCGGCCTGCTCGTCCTTGATCGCGGAGTCCGAGCCGGCGAAGTCGATCTGCTTTGCGATGAACTGGGTGCGGCCGTCACCGGAGCCGGACGGGTTGTACGCGACGTTGACGTTCGCGCCCTTGGCCGAGCACACCGCGATGTACGTGGACACGAACGTGTCCATGGCGTTCTTCTGCGCGGACGAGCCGGCAGCCGACAACGTCGGCTTACCCTCGCAGCTCGCGGTCGAGGCGGACGTGTCGACGTCGACCTCGGAGGCGTTGTTGTCGCTTCCGCATGCGGCCAGAGTGAGGGCACCCGCGGCCACCACGCCGAGCAGGGCGCCACTGCGCTTGAAGTTCACCTGTTCTCCTCCGGAGTTCGCGACCGTGCAGGTACCGGTCGATTCCGGTACCGGGCCGAAGGCTCGACCCGTAGCGAAAGTTAGAGGCGGACAGTGGCCGCTCAGGGGATCGTCGGTGAACGGAAGGTGAACCGACACCGAATACATGATGGGTGTATTACATCGGTCACAGTCCGTTCACTCGGCGTGGTGACGGCAATCACGCAGTACTCGCTCACGCGGTCCGGCCGGCCTCCCGAGCGTAGGCGACATCGACGTGGAACCGGTCGAAGCCGAGCCGGCCGTAGGTGTTCAGCGCGGCGGTGTTGTCGCCCTCCACGTACAGCAGCACCGTGCCGAGGCCCCGGTCGCGCAGGTGGTGCAGACCCGCCAGCGTGAGCAGCCTGCCCAGCCCACGACCCTGCGCCTCCGGGTCGATCCCCACCACGTACACCTCGCCGAGCGCCGGTTCGGTGTCGGTGGCGGCGTGCACCTTCGTCCAATGGAAGCCGAGCAGCCGTGCGGGGTCGTCGCGGTCGAACGCGAGGAACAACCCGGCCGGGTCGAACCAGGCTTCGGCGCGGCGCTCAGCGATGTCGGGCTCGGTCCAGCGGCCCTGCTCGGGGTGCCATGCGAACGCTGCCGCGTTGACGCGCAACAGTTCCGCGTCGTCCTCGGGGCCCCGATAGGTGCGCAGCAGCAGCTCGTCCGGCACCTCGACGTCGGGCAGCTTCGGGTCGGTGAGGGATCGGCGCATCTGCAGCAGCTCCCGCACGCCGGTCAGTCCGAGCCGCGCGGCGACCGCGCGCGCCGCGGGCAGGTCGCCGTGGGCCCACACCCGGGTGTCGTCGCCACCGGCCGACAGGGCGGCCTCGACGAGTTCCGTGCCGAGCCCGCGGCCGCGGCGCCCGGGATCGACGACGACCTCGGCCATCGCGCTGTGTTCACCGTGGCCGGGCACCAGGACCGCCCAGCCGGCGACTTCACCGTCGATGCTCGCCACGACATGCCGGGCGTCGTCGTCGCGGGCGAGCGAGTGCACGCCCTGTTCCGAGACGGGTGCGGTGCCGTCGGCGGCGGTCGCGCGATCGAGGACCGCGCGCACTGCGGCAGCCACGTCGGGGGTCGGTCGAGTGTCGAATTCCATCCCGCCGAGGTTAGTCCGCGAACTCGGTGTCGGGGTCCTCGAATTCGACCGTGGCGACGCCGCCCTTACCGGACTTGCTGGTGGGCCGGACCGCCTTGTACCCGACATTGCGGACCGTGCCGATCAGGGACTCGTACTCGGGGCCGAGCTTGGCGCGAAGCCGCCGGACGTGGACGTCGACGGTGCGGGTGCCACCGAAGAAGTCGTAACCCCACACCTCCTGCAGCAGCTGCGCCCGGGTGAACACCCGGCCGGCGTGCTGCGCGAGGTATTTGAGGAGCTCGAACTCCTTGTAGGTCAGGTCGAGCGGGCGACCGCGCAACCGCGCGGTGTAGGTGCCCTCGTCGATGGTGAGCTCACCGAGCGTGATCTTGCCGGTGTTCTCGGGTGCGACCGCGCCGCCGGTACGACCGAGGAGCAACCGCAGCCGCGCGTCGAGTTCGGCCGGGCCGGTCGTGGTGAGCAGGATGTCGTCGAGACCCCACTCCGGGTTGACCGCCACGAGCCCGCCCTCGGTGAGCACGGCGACGACGGGAACCGCCGAACCGGTGCTGCCGAGCAACCGGCACAGTCCTCGGGCCGCGGCCAGATCGGTGCGGGCGTCGACGATCGCGATGTCCGCCGAACTCGCCTCCAGCAGGGAGGACACTTCGGTCGGCGCAGGCCGGACGGAATGCGCCAGTAGCGACAGGGACGGCAACACCGCATCGGGGTTGGGGTCGGAGGTCAGCAGGAGCAGTTCCACCGGGCCTCCATTCTTGGTGTCACGAGCGCTTTTTTCGCTTATGAACGACGCGCTACAGATTAACGCCCCTTTTGTTACCACCGTGTAAGCACGCAAATGAGGCTCCTCGCCGCGTCGGTCACAATGGTGGGCGTGCGCAAACTGATCCTCGGCCTCGTCGTGTTGCTCGGACTCGCCCTGCTCGTCGATTTCGGCGCTGCCGCGTGGTCCGAGTACCGGGTCTCCCGGGCCCTGCGCGACGGCGGTGCCCTGACCTCCGATCCCGCGGTGACCATCCACGGCTTCCCGTTCCTGGTGCAGGCCCGCGACGGCCACTACGAGAACGTCGAGATCCGCGCCCAGGGCGTCCACAGCGACATGCTCGGCGACATCACCATCGAGGCGAACCTGATCGGCGCGCACGCCCCGGCCGCGGAACTGCTCGACGGGTCGATCCGGTCGGTGCCGGTGGACCTGCTCTTCGGGAGGGTCCGCATCGACGCGACCGAGCTCGGAAGGCTGTACAACATCCCCGACCTGCAGATTTCCGCACCGCCGGCCAACAAGTCGGACGGCACCGGCGGATCCGGAGGTTCGGGTCCGACCACCGCGGGCGGCGTCGTGCTCACCGGCACCGTCCCGGTCGGACCGGTCTCCGCTCAGGTGAGCGTCCAGGCCGACCTGGTGCTCGACGGCGACAGCATCCGCATCGTCGCGTCAGATCTGTATTTCGGACCCGAGGGCGAGGCCGACTACACGGTGCCCGAACCGCTGAAGCCGATCGTGCTGGGCCTGTTCACCACCACGATCGAACCTCAGGATCTGCCGTTCGGCGTGTACCCGACGTCGGTGGAGGCGCGCGGCTCCCAGATCGTCATCGAGGGCGAAGCCCGCGACACGGTCATCGACCTGGAGGCGGTGCAGCGACTGTGACCGGAATCATCGTTCTGCTCGTGGTGCTCGTTGCCGCCCTCGTGGTGGGCACGCTGATGCGGTCCCGATCCGGCACCGTGCGGGCGGTCGCCGCCGAACCCGGCGCAGCGGGGGTGGACCCGTTGCTCTCCGCGCTCGGCATCGGCGCCGGCCCCGAACCGACCGTTCTGCACTTCTCCGCTCCGTGGTGCGGACCGTGCAGCGCGGTGCGCCGCGTCGTCGCGCAGGTGATCGAGAATTTCGCCGCCGCGGGCGACGACCTGCCGCTCCCCCGGGACGTCGAGGTCGATCTCGACGAAAACCCGGAGCTGGCAAGGAAACTCGGAGTACTGTCGCTGCCGACGACGTTCCTGTTCGACGCGAGCGGCGCGGAGCGGTTCCGGGTTTCGGGAGTCCCGAACGCCGCGGACCTGACTTCTGCGCTGGTGCCGCTGCGCGGCCCTGGGGATTCTCTTTCCTGAGAACTTCGCTACACTTCGTGACGTGCACTTCCGCCAAGAGCTGATGCTCACCCGACGCCGCGCAGTCGATCTGTGCCGCCTCGGTGGCTGTTGTTGTTCCTGCTGATCACCTCGGCCCCGACGTCCACCACCCTTCGGTACGTCGCTTCAGACACAACGATGTGATCGCCTCGCGGTCCACCGACCGCTTCCGGCACCTCGATCCGCCATGCGCGCCCTCGATTCCCGCAGGAGCACCCTGATGTCCGTTTCAGTTTCCCGATCCGGCACCGTCGACCGGGTCGACGTCCGCGGCCCCCGGTTCGCCGCGTGGGTCACGACCGCAGTCCTCGTCGTCGTGCTGATCGTCGCGACGTTCTCCACCCTGGCAGCAGGCGTGCTGCTCGCGGTGCAGACCGTGGTGTTCGCACTCGGTGCGGCGTTCGGGCCGCGTCGCAGCCCCTACGGCCGGCTGTTCGCGGCGCTGGTGGCGCCGCGTCTCGGTGCGCCGGCCGAGACCGAACCGGTGCCGCCGCTGCGTTTCGCGCAGCTCGTCGGTTTCGTGTTCGCCGCCGTCGGTACCGTCGGCTTCCTCTCCGGCGCCGCGGTGATCGGGTCCGTCGCGGCCGGGTTCGCACTGTTCGCCGCGCTGCTCAACGCAGCCTTCGGCCTGTGCCTCGGTTGCCGGATCTATCCCCTGGTCACGCGTCTGCGTCCCGCGTCCACCTGACCGCTCCCCACGACTTCCTCAGTGTCATCACCGAAAGGAAAATCCATGGCTCGCTCCGACGTCCTGGTCTCTGCCGACTGGGCAGAGCAGAACCTCAATGCGCCGAAGACCGTCTTCATCGAGGTCGACGAGGACACCTCCGCGTACGACGGCGGCCACATCGCCGGCGCGATCCGCCTCGACTGGCGCAAGGACCTGCAGGACGGCGTCCGCCGCGACTTCCTGAACCAGGAGCAGTTCTCCGAGCTGCTGTCCGCCAAGGGCGTCGCCAACGACGACACCGTGGTCCTGTACGGCGGCAACAACAACTGGTTCGCGGCCTACGCCTACTGGTACTTCAAGCTGTACGGCCACCAGGACGTCAAGCTCATCGACGGCGGCCGCAAGAAGTGGGAGCTCGACGGCCGTGAGCTGTCGAAGGACACCGTCACCCGCCCCGCCACCGAGTACAAGGCCTCGGCCCCGGACACCTCGATCCGCGCGTTCCGCGACGACGTGATCGCTGCGATCGGCAAGGCCAACCTGGTCGACGTGCGCTCCCCCGACGAGTACTCCGGCAAGATCCTCGCTCCGGCGCACCTCCCCCAGGAGCAGGCGCAGCAGCGCGGCCACGTCCCCGGCGCCATCAACATCCCGTGGAGCACCACCGCCAACGAGGACGGCACCTTCAAGTCCGACGAGGACCTCGCGAAGCTGTACGCGGACAAGGGTTTCGACGACTCCAAGGAGACCATCGCCTACTGCCGCATCGGCGAGCGCTCGAGCCACACCTGGTTCGTGCTGCAGGAGATCCTCGGTAAGCAGAACGTCAAGAACTACGACGGCAGCTGGGTCGAATACGGCTCGCTGGTCGGCGCA
The DNA here is from genome assembly GCF_001646785.1 of Rhodococcus phenolicus. Classification (GTDB taxonomy): domain Bacteria; phylum Actinomycetota; class Actinomycetes; order Mycobacteriales; family Mycobacteriaceae; genus Rhodococcus; species Rhodococcus phenolicus. The sequence continues at coordinate 48,533 of NZ_LRRH01000092.1, read as the reverse complement.
CCGATCGAGTTGGGAGCGTAAGAAACATGTGTGGAGCACCCGTTCAGAGCCAGAGCCTGCCTGCCGGCGTCGACGTCGAGAAGGAGACGGTCATCACCGGCCGCGTCCTCGATGCCGACGGACAGCCCGTCGGTGGTGCCTTCGTGCGCCTGCTCGACGGCACCGGTGAATTCACCGCCGAGGTCGTCGCGTCCGCGACCGGCGACTTCCGCTTCTTCGCCGCGCCCGGCGACTGGAAGGTCCGTGCACTCTCGAGCGCCGGCAACGGCGACTCCACCGTCAGCCCGAGCGCTGCCGGTGTGCACAACGTCGACGTGACCGTCGCGAAGTAGCAGCGACCGCATCCACGCGGAGGGCCCCGTTCCGGTTCGGAACGGGGCCCTCCGCGATGTCGTCTCAGTTGCCGGCGGAATTCCGCGCCCGCTCCTCCTGGGCGAGCACGCCGATCCAGTCCACGATCTTCTCGCTCTCCCAATACCAGGGATCGTGCGGATTGTTGTTCCAGTACGCGATGTGCTGGATGAACGCGAGGAAGATGTACGGCTTCAGGACGAGCTCGACCAGGCCGCTGTTGTCCTCGACGAAACCGGCCCCCTCGGCGCGCAGTTTCTCCTGAACGACCGGCATGCCCGGGCCCACCGCCCAGTCGAGGAGTTCCCGGAGCCGGTCGGGGCCGAGGTCCGCGTCCGGCACCGGACGCGTTCGGTCCGCCACCGCCCGCAGGACGTCGAGCACGGATTCGTCGGACTCCCACCACTCGTCGTCGGAGACGATGTGCGCGGCGGCACGGGCCGCCATCGTGGACACCACCCGCTGGGCGTCGGTGATCGTCTGGAGGGGATTCGCCAGGGTGAACCGCATCTGCCCGAGAACACCGAGTGCCAGTTCGAGGACCGCGATCTCCTCGGGTGCGTCGCACGCGATGTCGTAGGGCCGGCAGGCGTGCCGGACGCGGTCCGCGAGGGCACCGTAGTCGGCGGGTTCGGACGACATGAAACCGCCGCCGGAGGGGCCCGGAGTATCGAGCGAATCGACCCCGGCCGGCCGGTAGGGGTCACCGATCAGCACGACCCCGGCGACGTCGTCGGGGCTCACGTGGGCGTCGGCGGGGCGATGGCCGAGTTCCCGGGCGACCCGCTCGACGACCTCCCCGCCCACGCTGTAGCCGACGAGCGCGAACCGCGTGCGGTCCCCGCAGCGGGTCTTCTGTTCGTCGAGGATGCGGTTCGTCGAGGCGACCCCGGCCGCCACCGAATCCTGGTAGGTCGGCACGTCCTCGAACAACCCGAGCCCGTAGGTGGCGGGATAGGGCACGTACATCCACCCCACCGAACCGGGATACCTGCTGTTCGCCTCGCCGGCGGGCACGGTGACGTTGCCGACCCAGTTGGACCACACCTGCCGCGTCTCCTCCTCGACCGGATTCCGGTCGGCGGTCGAGTCGGTGGCACCGGAGACGGCGACGATCAGCAGGTCCGGGCAGTCGAGCGCCGCGTTGTCGGGGTGGACGAGCGGCCCGGACCCGGGCAGCGACGATCCGCTGCCCGGTACCGCGGCGGCAACCGGTACGGACAGGGACAGGGCAGCGAGCACCGCTGCAGCGAGAACTGTGGTGCGAAACGGGCGCACGCGACCTCCGGAGATGCGTGAGGGCCGGCCGAGGCGACCGGATCGGACGAACAGTAATCGCTGCGGCCGTCGACCTCGTTGCACCGATCCCGACCGTCGATTTTCGTGCCCTCCGGACGCGGTCTAAGATGTGCCCGTGGTCATTTTCTTCGAGGTCCTTCTCGTCCTGGCAGCGCTGCTCATCACGTGGTTCACGCTGTACACCATCTACCGCCTGGTCGCCGACGAGTCGTGACGGCCGAACACGGTGACAACCCCGGTGTCGTTCGCGGCAGCGGGGACAAGGCCGTCGCCGACGCCATCGAGCGCGCCAAGGCGACCGCGGACCTGAACATTCCCGTCCTGCCGGGGCTCCCGCTGCCCGAGGACACCGCCAACCTGCGGTTGGGACCGGATCTGCACCCCGCGTTGCTGGCGCTGCTGCCCATGGTCGGCGTGTGGCGCGGTGAGGGCGAGGGCAACGATCCCGAGACCGGCGACTACCGGTTCGGTCAGCAGATCGTCGTCTCGCACGACGGCGGCGACTATCTGGTGTGGGAATCGCGGTCCTGGCGGCTCGACGAGAACGGCGGCTACACCGCGCCCGATCGCCGCGAGAGCGGCTTCTGGCGGGTGGCCGGCCAGGACACCGCCGGCAGCGAAGACCCCGAAACGCTCGAGCTGCTGATCAGCCACAGCTCCGGTGTCGTCGAGCTCTACTACGGAACGGCCCTGACCCAGTCGTCGTGGGAGATCGCGACGGACGTGGTGATTCGCAGCCAGTCCGGTGAGGTCGTCGGCGGTGCGAAGCGTCTCTACGGGATCATCGAAGGCGGCGACCTCGCGTACGTCGAGGAACGCGTCGCCGCGGACGGCGATCTGAAGCCGCGCCTCTCGGCGCGGTTGTCGCGGCACATGGGCTGAATCGGCAGGTAGACCGAACCACCTGTGGAACCGCGCCGCCCGTGGACGGCAAGCGGCCCCCGAGCCGTACCGGCGAGGGCGGACGCATCCACTCCCTCACGGGTCCCGGCCGGACGGACCGGGGGCTCGGGGGCCGGGTGACTACCTGGGATTCGCCAGCCGCGCGCGCGGTCGGTGAATACCGTCGTCGGCGACAGCGGCTAGCCGGCAGCCACCTCACGTGTCCGACATTCACTCATTGTCCAGACCACCTCCTTCCTCGTGTACGGACGAAGGTACGCCGGGCTCAGCGGGCGGGCAACGGATTATTTCCGGGGACGTCCTCCGAGGCCTCGAGGACCTCGACGACCCGGTCCGCGGCGGTGCCGGCGGGCAGCTGGTGGGTGACGACGACGACCGTCCGGTCGGACGCGACCAGACCGGCGTCGCGGTCCAGCAGCAGACGCTGCAGGTGGCCCCCGTCGTCGGCATCGAGATGCTCGGTCGGTTCGTCGAGCAGCAGCACCCGCGCCGGGGACAGCAGCGCCCGCGCCAGCAGCAGCCGTCGGCGCTGACCACCCGACAGCGCACGCGCACCGCCTTCGAGGATCGTGTGCAGTCCGTCCGGCAGGCCCGACACCCAGTCCGCCAGTCCCACCGACGCGAGTGCGGTGGCGGCGGCGGTCTCGTCGATGTCGCCGCGCGCCACGCGCAGGTTCTCGAGCACCGACGTCTCGAAGACGTGGGCGTCCTCGGCGAAGAACCCGACATGGTGACGCAGCTCGGCCGGGTCCAGGTCGGCGAGCGCGACACCGTCGAGAGCGACGGTCCCCGCGACCGGGGGAAGCAGGCCGGCGAGCGTCATGATCGTGCTGGTCTTGCCGCTGCCGCTGGCACCCACGATCGCCACGCGCGCGCCGGGAGGCAGGTCCACGTCGAGCGGTGCCGACGCGCGGCCGTTCGGCCATCCGCTGCGCAGGCCCGTGGCCTTCAGGTGGCCCCGGCCGACCGGGTGTGTCCCGTGGGGGACGGGCCGGGCGGCGCGGTCGAGCAGGTCGGTGACCCGGCCTGCCGCGATCCGGGCACGGGTCAGAGTCAGTGCCGCGGCGGGCAGCGTCCCGGCCGCTTCGAACGCGGCCAGCGGAAGCAACACGAGGATGCCGAGCGACATCGGGCTCATCGCGGGATCCGACGCGAACGCGGTGATGCCCACGAGCAGTGATCCGAGCACGCTCGCGCCGATCGCCAGGGGTGTGGCCGCCTCCGCGAACGCAGCGGGGGCCGCGGCACGGTCGGTCGCCGCGACCAGCGCATCGTTCTCCGCGTAGGCCCGCGCGGTGGTCGCGTCGAGCCGGCCCGCGACTCTCAGTTCGGCCGCGTGGTCGAGCACGGTGACCGCGTCCTGCGCGAACCGGGCGCGTGCTTCGGCGCCGTCGGCCTCCGCGCGGGTAGCGGCACGCGCGGACAGCCACGGGGCGAGCACCCCGGCGACCAGCAGCGCGATCGCGAGGATCGCGGCGGCGGGCGGGGAGATCAGCGCGAGCGTCACCACTGCGGCGACGGACAGCACGATCGCAACGGCGATGGGGACGAGCGCACGGACCACCACGTCGCCGAGGGCATCGACGTCGGCGCCGGTCCGGGTGAGCAGTTCGCCGCGGCGCAGGCCCGCGGACGCGGCCGGGTCGCCCGCGGCGAGTCGCCGGTAGAGCCCGGCGCGGGCGGCGGTGGTGCCGCGCAGGGCGACGTCGTGGGTTGCCAGGCGTTCGCAGTAGCGGAACAGGCCCCGCGAGATACCGAGGGCGCGGACGGCCACGACCGCGACGGTGAGGTCGAGGACCGGGGGCATCTGCCATGCGCGGATGATGAGCCACGCGGACAGCCCCGACAGGAACAGCGCGGCACCGAGGGTCGCGACCCCGGCCGCGACGGCGACGGCGACGCGGCGGGGTTCGAGTTCGAGCAGCGTCATGGCCCGGCGCAGGTCGCCCCTGCGGCGTCGACGCCGGCCATGCCGTCCTTCTCCGAGCCGACCGACTCCGGGGCGATCGCTTCGGCGTGGCGTGGTCATCCTGCGGTCACCTCCACGACGCTGTCGGCGGCGGCCAGGAGGGCGGGGCGGTGCGCGACGATCACGACCGTCGCGCCGCGGTCGGCACGTTCGCGCAGTGCCGCCAGGACCGTCGCCTCGGTGTCGCTGTCGAGGTGCGCGGTGGGTTCGTCGAGCAGCAGCACGGGACGGGGCGACGCGAGGGTGCGGGTCAGCGCGAGCCGCTGTCGCTGGCCGAGGGACAGGCCGGTTCCGCCGGCACCGACCTCGGTGTCCCACCCCCGGGGCAGTTCGTTCAGGACTTCGTCGAAACCTGTTGCTGCACAGACATTTCCGAGTTCCGGATCGGCGGCGTCGACGCCCGTGAGCGCGAGATTGCCGGCCAGGGTCCCGGGCAGCAGAACGGGCCGCTGCGGCAACCACGCGACCTGCGACCACCACGCGTCGGTGCCGCGCACTTCGTCGGCGCCGATCAGGACACGCCCGCTCGCGAGTCCGGTGAGGCCGAGGATCGCGAGCAACGCGGTGGATTTTCCGGCACCGTTCGCGCCGGTGAGCGCGGTGATCGTGCCGGGGCGGCACACGGCCGCGAGACCGTGCGGGGCGTACCCGTCGCGACCGGCGACGGAGATGCCGTCGAGCACGAGGTCGCGACCGCGAGCATCGAGCGACGCGGTGGTCGCGGTCGCGGTCGCGGCCGGAGGCGCGGCATCGAGGATCGCGAAAGCTCTTTCCGCCGCGGCCATTCCGTCCTCCGCGGCGTGGAACTTGGCGCCGACGGTGCGCAGCGGCAGATACGCCTCGGGCGCGAGTATCAACGCGACGATCCCGGCTTCGAGGGGCATCCCGCCGACGACCAGACGCAGACCGATGCCGACGGCGACGAGCGCCACCGAGAGGGTCGCGAGGAACTCGAGCACGGATCCGGACAGGAACGCGATCCGCAGCGCCGACATGGTGGCGTGGCGGTGGTCGTCGCCGAGGTCGCGGACGCGTCCCGCAGGTCCCTGTTCGCGGCCGAGTGCGCGCAGGGTCGGCAGGCCCGCGAGCAGATCCAGCAGTTGCGCGGACAGCGTGGTCATCGTGCGCAGGCTGCGGTCGGCACGACCCTTGGTGAGCAGGCCGATGAGGATCATGAACACCGGGATCAGCGGCAGCGTGACGGCGACGACGATCGCCGACGTGATGTCCTGGGTCGCGATCGCGACGAGCACGATCGGGGTGGAGACGACCGCGAGCAGCAGGGCCGGCACGTAGCCGGTGAGGTATTCGGTGAGGCCGCCGAGACCGCGGGTGAGCACGGTGGCGATCTCGTCGCGGCGCGGGTCCAGTTCCCGGGGTGGCGATGCCGCCGCGGCGGCGAGCACCTCGTGTTCGAGTTCGGCGACGACGCGACTCGCCGAACGGTGCGCGTAACGGCTGCGCACCCAGGATGTGGTGACGCGCATCGTGATCGCGGCGGCGAGGACGAGCAGGTCGGTGCGCCAGTCACCGAGGGTGCGCGCATCGGTGGTGATCACGCCCGCCAGAATCCGGCCGATCATCAACGCGGACACCACGATCGCGGCCACGTCGATCAGCGCGGCGAGGACGGACAGGACGAGATATCCGCGCGCGGACTGCGAGTATCGCCACAGCCGCGGATCGATCGGGCGACGGCGCCCCCGCGCACCGGATTCCGCGGAATCGGGCCGGTTCGCGGGGGTGACGTCGGCGGTGGTCACGACCGGCCCGCTCCGAGCGGCAGCCCGATCGATTTCGGGATGTGCTGGGTCGAAATGCGCTGGCGGAACACCCAGTACGTCCATCCCTGGTAGACCAGGACCACGGGGGTGACGATCACCGCGGCCCACGTCATGATCTTCAGGGTGTACGGGCTCGACGACGCGTTCTGGATCGTCAGCGACCACGCGTCGTTCAGCGTCGACGGCATGACGTTCGGGAACAGCGACCCGAACAGCAGAACGACGGTGCCGACGATCGCGAAGGTCGTGAACACGAACGCCCAGCCTTCACGCTCGACCCGGGTGAGCGCGACGACCGCGAGCAACGCGGCCGCGGCGGCACCCACGAGGATCCAGGTCCAGTTCTTGCCGTATGCCAGCTGCGTCCACAGCACGAACACGCCTGCGACCAGAACCGTGGGGATCGACAGGCGGTGGGCGAGCTTCACCGCGTCGCCGCGGACCTCGTCACCGGTCTTGAGCGCGAGGAACACCGCGCCGTGCAACGCGAACACGAGTGCGGTGGTGGCACCACCGAGCAGCGCGTACGGGTTGAGCAGGGCGAAGAACCCGCCGACGTACTGCTTGTCCGCGTCGATCGCGACGCCGCGGACGATGTTCGCGAACGCCACGCCCCACAGGACCGCGGGCACCCAGGAACCGACGATGATGCCGAGATCCCAGCGGCGGCGCCAGGTGGGATCGTCGATCTTGCCGCGGTATTCGATCGCGCAGACCCGCACGATGAGGGCGAGCAGGATCAGCAGCAGCGGCAGGTAGAAGCCGGAGAACAACGTGGCGTACCACTCGGGGAAGGCCGCGAACAACGCGCCGCCCGCGGTGAGCAGCCACACCTCGTTGCCGTCCCAGACCGGACCGATCGTGTTGAGCAGCACCCGGCGCCGGGTGTCGGCGACGGCGTCCCTGCCCCGGCCGAGGACGGGCATGAGCATGCCGACGCCGAAATCGAAGCCCTCGAGCACGAAGTACCCGGTGAACAGCACCGCGATGAGGACGAACCAGAGTTCTTGAAGTCCCATGATCGTGCTCTCCTAGTACGCGAAGGACAGTTGCTTGGGCCGGCCGTCGTCGTCAGGCTCGTCGTGCTCGCCCGGCGGGTGTGCGTCGTGCGGCAGAGGTCCTTCGATCGTGTAGCGGCGGATCAGCCAGAACCACACCACACCCAGCGCCGCGTACACGAGGGTGAACGCGACCAGCGAGGTGATCACCGTGGCGCTGGAGTGATCGGAGACGCCCTGGTCGACGGTCAGCCGGATCATGTCGACGCCGGTCGGGTTGGGGTGCACGACCCAGGGCTGGCGACCCATCTCGGTGAAGATCCAGCCGGCACTGTTGGCCAGGAAGGGTGTCGGGATGGCGATGAGCGCGAGCCGGCCGAACCATTTCTGATCGGGAACGCGTCCGCCGCGAGTGACCCACAGTCCGGCGAGGGCGAGCGCCAGCGAGCCGGCGCCGAGGCCGATCATGGCCCGGAACGACCAGTACGTCACGAACAGGTTGGGCCGGTAGTTGCCGGGACCGAACTGCTCCTCGTACTGCGCCTGCAGGTCCTCCACACCCTGCAGTTCGACACCGGTGAACTGCCCCTCGGCGAGGTAGGGCAGGATGAACGGAACCTCGATGAGGTGGATGACACCGTCGCAGTCGTTGTGGGTCCCGATCGTGAGGATCGAGAAGTCCGGGTCGACTTCGGTGTGGCACAGGGATTCCGCGGACGCCATCTTCATGGGCTGCTGCTGGAACATGAGCTTGGCCTGGATGTCGCCGGTGAAGATCACGGCGACGCCGGCGATCATCATCACGAGCAGGCCGAGGCGGGTACCGGGCCGGAACACCGTCCGGGCTTCGCTTTCGAAGCGCTCGGCCTCGGCCGTGTCGGTCGCCTCCTTCGCACGCCGCATGTTGCGGACCATCCACCAGCCGCCGATACCCGCGACGAACGTGCCCGCGGTGAGGAAGGCACCTGCGACGGCGTGCGGGAACGCGGCCAGGGCCGTGTTGTTGGTGAGCAGTGTCCAGATGCTGGTGAGTTCGGCACGCCCGGTGTCGGGGTTGTAGACCGCGCCGACGGGATGCTGCATGAACGAGTTCGCGGCGATGATGAAGAACGCCGAGGCGTTCACGCCGATCGCGACCAGCCAGATCGTCGCGAGATGGAGCAGTTTCGGAAGCCGGGTCCAGCCGAAGATCCACAGGCCGAGGAACGTGGATTCGAGGAAGAACGCGACGAGGCCTTCGAGGGCCAGAGGTGCGCCGAAGACGTCACCGACGAACCGGGAGTACTCGCTCCAGTTCATACCGAACTGGAATTCCTGGACGATGCCGGTGGCGACGCCCAGCGCGAAGTTGATGAGGAACAGCTTCCCGAAGAACTTCGTGAGGCGATACCAGTGGTCCTTCTTGGTGACCACCCACATCGTCTGCATGATCGCGATCATCGGCGCCAGGCCGATGGTCAGCGGGACGAGAATGAAGTGATAGACGGTGGTGATGCCGAACTGCCACCGGGACAGGTCCAACACATCCATGGCAACTCCGTGGTGACGCCCAGGAACAATCGCCGAATCCGGGTCGTGGGCAGGCACACCCGAATCCTGTGCACAACGTAGCGACCACGCGGGGCACGCGCGGACGATCCGGTGTTACTACAAAATGTAGTAGATAATTCCCGCAGGATGCGGACTCGGTGTCCACAAACACAGTCCGGGTCGGGCGGTCGACGAATCACTCACCGGAACCGCGCGGCCCGCTCCCCTACTCGACGGTGTCGACCGCCAGGTCGACGAGCTCCTCGACCTCACCGACCAGGGTCCGCCCGTTCAGCGGATGCCCGTCGAGCGTGTGCACCCGCGCCGCGAGCGCGACACTCGACACCAGCCACACACCGTCGGCGACGATCAGATCGGCCGGCCGCAACGTCTCGTACCGCGCGGTGAAATCACGCTGCTCGGCGACCTCGAACAGCGCCTGCTGCGTGGTTCCCGGCAGGATCCCGTGCGCCGGAGGCGGTGTCAGCAGCGTCCGGCCCCGGGCGATCACCACCGTCGAACGCGGACCCTCGAGCACGCATCCCTCGCTGCTGAGGAAGATCACGTCGTCCGCACCGAGCGACTCCGCGTGCCGCAGCGCCGCCATGTTCGTCGCGTACGACAGTGTCTTCGCGCCGAGAAGCTGCCAGGGCGCCTTCGCCGCCAGATCCACCGAGAAGCCGCGTTCGAGGGTCACCACGGACACACCGTCGCGCCGTGCCACGCCGACCCGCTCCGCAACCGGGGTGACCAGCAGGAACGCGGTCGGATCGCTACCCGCCTCGCGCCCTCGGGTGTACACCAGCCGCAGCGCACCCTCGCGGTCCGCACCCCAGTGCTCGACGGCCATCTCGATCGCCAGCCGCCAGTCGTCGCGATCGGGTTCGGGCAGACCCGCGGCCTCGGCGGAGGCGGCCATCCGGCCCAGATGCAGTTCGACCGTCCGTGCCCGCCCGTCCCGCACCAGCAACGTCTCGAACACGCCGTCCCCGCGCAGCACCCCGAAATCGTCGGCGTGGAGCAGTGGCGCCTCCGCGTCCCGCACCTCGCCGTCCAGCGTCACCAGCACCCGATCAGCCATGGCGCCCACAATATCCATTGGCGGTGCAGGACCGGCTTCCCCATAGACTGGTGTCGTGGCCGAGTTTCCGAACGTGACCGAAAGCCCACTTCTCGCGCTCCCCGACGCCGTTGCCGCACCTCCGGGCACACCCGATGCCGGACTGCCCTGGCACCACGGCGATCCCCTCGGTGAACAGCGCGCCGCGACGCTCGGAGTCGCGGTGATCGACCGGTCGACGCGGTTCATCGTCGCGATCTCCGGCAAGGAACGGCTCTCGTGGCTGCACACGATCTCGAGTCAGCACGTCGCGGCACTGCCCGACGGCACCTCGGCCGAGAACCTCAGCCTGGACGCCAACGGGCGCATCGAGCACCACTTCGTGCAGACCGACCTCGACGGCGTCACCTGGATCGACACCGAACCCGCGCGCGGACCGGACCTGCTGGCGTTCCTCACCAAGATGGTGTTCTGGGCCGCGGCCGAACCGCGCGACGGGAACGAAATGGCGATGCTGAGCCTGCTGGGCCCGCAGTCCGGCGACCCCCGCATCCTCGCGGCTCTCGGGCTCGACGCGCTGCCGTCCGAGCCGTACGCCGCGGTCGCGCTGCCCGGCGGCGGTTTCGTGCGACGCATGCCGTGGCCGACCGCCCATTCGTACGACCTGCTGGTACCGCGGGAGAAGCTCACCGACGTGTTCGGGGCTCTCACCGCCGCCGGCGCCCGCCCCGCAGGCACGTGGGCCTTCGAGGCCCTGCGCGTCGAGGCCGTGCGACCCCGCATCGGACTCGACACCGACGAGCGCACCATCCCGCACGAGGCGCGCTGGATCGGCGCTCCCGACCGTTTCGGCGCCGTGCACCTCGACAAGGGCTGCTATCGCGGCCAGGAGACGGTCGCCCGGGTGGAGAACCTCGGGAAGCCGCCGCGGCAGCTGGTGCTGTTGCACCTCGACGGTTCCGCCGACGGCCGCCCCGAACCCGGAGATCCGGTGACCGCGGACGGCCGGACCGTGGGCCGTCTGGGCACCGTCGTCGACCACCACGAGCTCGGACCGATCGCGCTCGCCCTGATCAAACGCAACGTTCCCGCCGGAACGGCGTTGGTCGCGGGGCCGTGCGCCGCCGCGATCGACGCCGATTCCGTGCCGGACGACAGCGGAATCCAGGCGGGCCGCCTGGCCGTCGAGCGGCTGCGCGGCCGGTGACCGCGCCGGACACCGCCCGGCTCGGCCGGGTGGACGCGGTGTGCGTGGTCCACGCGATCCGGGACAGCGGCACCCGCCGGGTTCCGCGCACGGCCATCGACAAGCGTCCGGTGACCGGCCCGGTGCACGTGCACGCTCTCGGCCTCACCGGCGACCGCCAGTGCGACACCGAGTACCACGGTGGCCGTCACAAGGCCGTCTACGTCTACGGCGAGGACGAGGCGCAGCGCTGGGCGGCCGAGCTCGGCCGGGACCTGTCCAGCGGCTGGTTCGGCGAGAACCTGCGGTTGAGCGGCATCCGGACGACGGACGCGGTGATCGGTGAGCGGTGGCGGATCGGCACCGCGGGTCTGGTGCTCGAGGTGACCGAGCCCCGCACCCCGTGCGGCACCTTCGGGGTGTGGGCGGCCGAGCCGGGCTGGGTCAAGCGCTTCACCGAGCGCGGTGACACCGGCGCGTACCTGAAGGTCGTCACCGAGGGCCCGATCGCCGAGGGCGACGAGATCCGGGTGGTGTCGGTTCCCGAGCACGGCGTCACCGTCCGGGATATGTTCACCGGGCGCGACCCGGACCGGCTCGCGCTGCTGCTCGAACAGCAGGACGATCTGTCGCCGACCGTCGTCGAGAAGGTTCGCCGGCGGCTCGCGAAACGACAGGTGCAGGGGGCGAAGTGAGCGTCGAACTGGTGGAGGTGGTGCGATCGGGGTTCCGCGAGTGCGTGCACCGCGGCTCCCTGATAGTCCTGGATCCGCGCGGCGAGGTCCTGATCTCGCTGGGTGAGGTCCACACCCCCGTCTACCCGCGATCGTCGAACAAGCCGTTGCAGGCGACCGCGCTGCTGCGGCACGGCTTCGTCCCCCGCACGACCGCCGAGCTGGCCATCGCGACGGCGTCGCACGAAGGCGAGTCCGAGCACGTCGAGCTCGTCGAGGATCTGCTCGACGAGTACGGCTTCGACGAGACCGATCTGCAGTGCCCGGCGGACCTGCCCGGCAACGAGCTGGCCCGCGCGGAGGTCCTGGCATCGGGGCGGCCGCCGCGCACGGTGTACATGAACTGCTCCGGCAAGCACGCCGCGATGCTCGCCGCGTGCGCCGCCAACGACTGGGACACGCGCAGCTACCTCGACCCCGCCCATCCGCTGCAGCAGGCCGTCGTCGACACCGTCCTGGACCTGGCCGGCGACGTCGAGGACGCCGAGCTCGGTATCGACGGCTGCGGCCTGCCGATCGTGCCGCTGCCCTTGTTCAACCTCGCGACCGCGTACTCGCGGCTCGTCACCGCCGCCCCCGACACCCCGGAGCGGGCGGTCGCCGACGCCCTGCGTGCCCACCCGTTCCTCGTCTCCGGGACCGGCAAGGACGACGATCGGCTGATGACCGCGGTCCCGGGCCTGATGTGCAAGGCCGGCGCCGACGGCATCCACGCGGGTGCGCTGCCGGACGGGACCGCCTTCGCGTTCAAGATCGACGACGGTCACGAACGTGCCCGGTTGCCGCTGACCGCGGCCCTGCTGCACCGGCTCGGCGTCGACTGGTCCGAGGAACACGCGACCCTCGCATCGCAGCCGGTGCTCGGCGGAGGTGTGCGGGTCGGCACGGTTCGCGCGATCCCGGGGGTGTTCTGACCGCCGAACCACCCGACGAACACCGTCATCGGTGCAGGTCGTGTCCGGATGAGACGCATCGGACACGGCCTCGGCGGGGTGTGTGGAGGCGGAACGAACTTTTCCACGCTAGAGTGGAGCGCAGGAAAATACTCACATCACCGGGGCCGCCAAATTCCCCAGGCCGCCCCGTCAAAGCGCGAGGGGGTTAGCCATGGGCCGCGGCCGGGCTAAGGCAAAGCAGACCAAGGTTGCACGGCAACTCAAGTACAGCTCGCCGTCCACCGACTTCGAGAGCCTCCAGCGAGAGTTGTCTGGTGGTGAACCCATCTCGCACCGGGACGAAGTCTTCGCAGACCAACGCTCCGGTTGGGACGACGACTCGGACGACGACTGGCGTCGCTGACCCAGAGTAATCCCACGCACGGACTGGGGGGAGCCGGCAACACCGGCTCCCCTTTACTGGCGTAGAACGCATCCCGGCCGGGGTGCGTTCTCCGGGTTTCCGCGCCGCGACGGCACGGATGCCCCCGGCCCGGGATCTCAGCACGCACCGAAGCACGAAGCACTGTGCCCGGGCCCGGGCACAGTGCTTCGTGCAGATCCGGTTCGAACTAGAACCGCGGGTGGTCGCCGAGCAGCACGGCGCGCGTGTCGTCCTGGTCCTGCGCCTTGCGGACCGTTCCGAGGGTCCAGCAGTCGATGTGGCGTGCCGTGAGCACTGCCAGGGCCCGGTCGACGTCCTCGGGCGCGACGATCGCGACCATGCCGACGCCCATGTTGAACGTCTTCTCCATCTCGGCGCGCTCCACGCGACCGCGCTGGGCGATCAGGCCGAACACCGGAGCGGGGCTCCACGTCGTACGGTCCAGCTCGGCGACGAGACCCTTCGGCATGACGCGCGCGAGGTTCGCGGCCAGGCCACCACCGGTGACGTGGCAGAACGTGCGGACCTCGGTTTCGGCAGCGAGCGCGAGGCAGTCCTTGGCGTAGATGCGGGTCGGCTCGAGCAGTTCCTCGCCGAGGGTGCGGCTGAACTCGTCGACGTGCGCCGTCAGGCTCATCTTGCCGATGTCGAGCAGCACCTTGCGGGCGAGCGAGTAACCGTTGGAATGCAGGCCCGAGGCACCCATGGCGATCACCACGTCGCCGGGGCGGACCCGGTCGGGGCCGAGCAGCTTGTCGGCTTCGACGACACCCACACCCGTCGCGGACAGATCGTAATCGCCGTCCGCCATGACACCGGGATGCTCGGCCGTCTCGCCGCCGAGCAGCGCGCAGCCGGCCTGGATGCAGCCCTCGGCGATACCGCCGACGATCTCCGCGACCCGCTCGGGAACGACCCGGCCCACCGCGATGTAGTCCTGGAGGAACAGCGGTTCGGCGCCGCACACGACCAGGTCGTCGACGACCATCGCGACCAGGTCGAGGCCGACGGTGTCGTGCTTGTCGAGTGCCTGGGCGACGGCGAGCTTCGTGCCGACGCCGTCGGTGGACGCGGCCAGCAACGGCTCCTTGTAGTCACCCTTGAGCGCGAACAGGCCCGCGAATCCACCGAGGCCGCCGAGCACCTCCGGTCGGGTCGCCTTCTTCGCGAGCGGCGCGAACAGTTCGACGGCTCGGTCGCCTGCCTCGATGTCCACGCCCGCCGCTGCGTAGGAAGCTCCGGGGGTTGTGTCCTCGGTCATGGGTTGTCGGCTCCAGCCTCGAGTTGTGATGAACAGGTGTGCCGGCACCGTCATCCGGGCGCGCGTGTGCACGCCGAAAGCAGCCGGCCGCGCACCTACGGTACCGGACCGGCCGGGACCGTCGGTGCGCGAGGAGAGAAAAGCTCGGGCCTCAGGGACGGCTCAACGCGTCTGCGTTGTCGTTGTCGAGGACCGTGGGGGTCGGGGAGGCGACGTCGACGACACCTTCGAGGATGTCCTTGCCGACGGCGTGCTCCTTGGGCAGCCCGATCGGGTAGTGACCGTCGAAACAGGCCGCGCACAGTCGCGATGCCGGCTGCTCGGTCGCGCCGATCATCCCGTCGATCGAGATGTAGCCGAGCGAGTCGGCGCCGATGGACCGGCGCACCATCTCGACCATCTCGTCGAAGTCGTGCCCGGCGGCGGGAGAGGCGTCGTCACGGGTGCCGCTGCCGTTGGCGATCAGCTCCGCCGGGGAGGCGAAGTCGATGCCGTAGAAGCACGGCCACTTGACCGGCGGCGACGCGATGCGCACGTGGATCTCGAGCGCCCCGGCCTCACGCAGCATCCGGATCAGGGCCCGCTGGGTGTTGCCGCGGACGATCGAATCGTCCACGACCACCAGGCGCTTGCCGCGGATGACCTCGCGCAGCGGGTTGAGCTTGAGCCGGATGCCGAGCTGGCGGATCGTCTGGCTGGGCTGGATGAACGTGCGGCCCACGTACGCGTTCTTCATCAGGCCCTGGCCGTAGGGCAGGCCCGAGCCCTGCGCGTAGCCGACCGCGGCGGGCGTGCCGGACTCGGGCACCGGGATCACCAGGTCCGCGTCGATCGGGTGTTCCTTCGCGAGGCGACGGCCGATCTCGACGCGGGTCGCGTGCACCGACCGGCCGGCGATCGTGGAGTCGGGGCGGGCGAGGTAGACGTACTCGAAGACGCAGCCCTTGGGCTCCGGGTTCGCGAACCGCGACGACCGGACACCGTCGGCGTCGATCGCGAGCAGTTCACCGGGCTCGATGTCACGGACGAACGACGCACCGACGATGTCGAGGGCGGCGGTCTCGCTGGCCACGACCCAGCCGCGGTCGAGGCGGCCCAGGCACAGCGGCCGGATGCCCCACGGATCGCGCGCCGCGTACAGGGTGTGCTCGTCCATGAACGTCAGGCAGAACGCGCCGCGCAGCTTCGGGAACAGCTCGAGCGCGGCCTGCTCGAGCGTGCCGTCGGCGACGGCGTGCGCGAGCAGCGCGCCGACGATGTCGGAGTCCGAGGTCGCTGCACCGGGCCGGGCCGGATCGATGATGCCCAGCTCACGGGCGCGTGCGGCGAGCTCCGCGGTGTTGACGAGGTTGCCGTTGTGGCCGAGTGCGACACCGGTACCGGTCGCGGTGGTGCGGAAGATCGGCTGCGCGTTCTCCCAGGTCGTCGACCCGGTGGTGGAGTAGCGGCAGTGGCCGACGGCGATGTGGCCGGGCATCGCGGCGAGCGTCTGCTCGTCGAACACCTGGCTCACCAGGCCGAGATCCTTGAATACGAGCACCTGCGAGCCGTCGGCGACGGCGATGCCGGCCGCTTCCTGCCCGCGATGCTGCAGCGCGTAGAGGCCGTAGTACGTGAGCTTCGCCACGTCTTCACCGGGCGCCCAGACTCCGAAGACGCCGCACTCCTCGCGGGGCTCGTTTTCGGGTTCGTCGGAGGCGAGAAGATTACGAGTGTGAACCGACAGATCGGCACTGGTCACCGGGGTGCTCCCTGGGGCTGGACAAGGGCGGGGCACACCCATTCTACGAGCAGGTTCCGGTAACCCCTATCGGGGATCGGTCACACGACCCGCATCAGCGGCAGCCAGTGCGCGATCTCCACGGCCCGGCTGCCGGACGCGTCGAGCTTCCCGGACGCGACCGCGTCGTCGTATCCGAGCAGGCCGGTCGCGAGCAGCAGCCACGTGCGCGGCTCCGTTTCGACGACGTTCGGGGGTGTGCCACGGGTGTGCCGCAGTCCCTCGATGCACTGCACCGCCACGAACGGCGGCACCCGCACCTCGACGCTCGAACCCGGCGCCACCTGCTCGAGCGTGCGTGCGCTGAGCCGCACCGCCGCCGCGAGGTCCGCCCGGGCAGGCGGGTCGTCGACGTCGCCGCGCAGCCACGGCTCGACCCGCAGCAGGGCGTCTCGGAGTTCGGCGGGATCGACGGGTTTGCGTGGGGCCACGGCCAGCCAGCCTATCCGCGCCGCGACGTCGCCAGACGCACCGCGGCCGCTCCCCCGGCGTTGATCGCCAGGTGCGCCAGCGCGGGCGCGAGAACGCTGCCGCTGCGACGGCGCAGCCAGTCGAATCCGAGCCCGGACAGGCCCGTCACCGCAACCGTTCCCGCAACATTGTCCCCGGCGATCATCGCCGGACGCACGTGCCACAGCCCGAACGCGGTCGCGTGGACGGCAGAACCCGCGAGCGGCGTCAGCACCCCGCGGAACAGCAGTTCCTCCGCGAGCACCGTCCCCACCGGGATGTGCAGGGTGATCCAGGTCCAGAAGTCGTCGCGCCCGGCTCCGGCCGAGACCGCGATCCGGTCGCGCACCGCGGGCACGGTCAGGGCGATCGCGTAACCACCGAGGACGGCACCCGCGGCCACCGCACCCCAGCGCAACCCGGACGGGATGCGGGCGGGATCAAGTCCCAGCTCGGCGCGGTTCATGCCCGACGCACGAGCCGCGACGACCGCGCACACCCCCAGACCTGCCGACGCCCATGTGCGCCCGTGCGCCCCGAGCGGCGCCGACGGCAGCGTCGCGCTCCACAGGACCGCTGCCGCCGCGACGGCCGGGCCCGCGACACCGAACCGGGTCACTTCTCCGGCCCCTGACTCCCGGCGAGCACCCCGAGCGCGAATCGCACCCGTTCGGTGTCGGTGGCGGTCCAGCCCTCCGGCTGGGTGACCGCGATCCACCCGTCGAGGACCTCGGTGCCGTAGTTGTGCCCGTGCCCGTCGGGCACGCCGGCCGCGTTCGTCAGATCCGCCGAGACCTGCCAGAACGTGACGAACGGGAACCAGCGCATCTGCGGCAGGCGATCCGGTCCCGGTGCTTCGGACAGCCAATCGGGCCGCGAGAACAGCAGATCCGGCGACCACCACACCACCGGATCCGACGCGTGCTGGATGTACAGCACACGCGGATTCAGCCACGGTGTCGGCGGAGTGCCGATGTCGGAGACGTCGTCGGTGAACCGCACGACCATGCCGTCGGCGTAGACCGGCTGCACCTCGGGGGTACCGGGGTCGCGACGGTCGACGAGCTGGCGCCACAGCCGGTTGGCATTCGGCGGCCCGACCCACAGGACTCCGTTCACGGTTGCACGGATTTCGGCGAGGCTGTCGAAAGCTCCCTCCCCCGACTGGGTTCCGAGGCTTTCGCCGTAGACGTACAGCTGCGGGCGCCGGTCCGGCGGCCGGGCAAGCCAGCGTTCGTGGACCCGGTCGACGAGGATCCGGCCGGCTTCGGCGGCCTTGTCGCGGTCCGCGAGGAACGAGATCCAGCTCGGCAGGAACGAGTACTGCCACGCGACCATCGCGAGGTCTCCGTTGTGGACCAGTTCCATGGCCTGGGCGGCGGTCGGGTTCACCCAGCCCGTGCCGGTCGTGGGGATGATCACGAGCACCTTGCGGTCGAACGCGCCGGTGCGTTCGAGTTCGTCGATCACCAGATCCGCCCGCTTCTCGGCGGTGTCGGCGGTGCCGAGACCGACGTAGACGCGGATCGGTTCCTTCGCGGGGGTGCCGTTGATGGCACCGAGTTCGGCGGCGTCGAGGCCGCGGGAGACGAAGTTGCGGCCCTCGAATCCGAGCGTGTCCCACGGCGCGAGCGAATCGGGGCTGCCGGACTTCTCGGGCGCGATCGGCTGCACCGCGCCGGGGCGGGTCTCGCCGTCCTGGATGCTGAACGCGGAGTTGACGAACGCGTAGGTTCCCCGGATCAGCACGCCGTCGATGAGCATGAACGTCACCAGCACGACCACCAGCACCCCGAGGGTTCGTGCCAGACCGGCAGGAAGATGACGCCGGATCAGCTGCCGCGCGATCCATCTGCCGATGTCGCGCAGACCGCGCCACGCGGAGACGAGTAGACCGGCGACCGCCAGAGCCAGCGCCAGCGTGCGCAGGTAACCGCTGGTGGTGGTGCCCTCGGCGCCCATCAGCGCCGCGAGCTGACGTTGCTGGGTCGCAGCGAGCACCAGCGCCACCACCGACGCGACGATCGCGGCGACCGGCACCGCGACCTTGATCGCCCGCAGCACCGGGATCGGTGGTGGCCACCACCGCAACCGCGACATCACGAACCGGTCGGCGAGCCAGCCCGCGACGCAGCCGACGCCGTAGCCGACCGCGGCGTTGATACCGCCGATGAGTCCCTGGAACAGCCAGTCGCGCGGCAGCAGCGACGGTGACAGCGACCAGCAGAAGAACAACGCCGCGAAGGCGATGCCGGTGAAATCCAGGCTCAGCCACCCCCACACCCGCGCGGTGAGGGGGTGCCGGTCACCGAAATCGGTGACCGCGGCGATGACCTGGCCCTGCCGGGCTTCGATCAACGCCAGCCGATCGACCTGGGTGCCGGCCATGGCTACCCGAACAAGGCGGGGAGGGTGCCCTCGTAGACCTCTCGCAGCTCGGCCAGGGTCACCGAGAACCGGCCCTGCACCTCGACGGAATCGGACCCCTCGTCGACGACACCGATCCGCACCCACGGCAGGTCGCGCGCCGAGCACATGCCCGTGAAACGGGACTCCTCGGTGCGCGGCACCGCGACCAGCACCCGGCCGGCGGATTCGGAGAACAGCGTCACGAACGGGTCCGCATCCTCGGGAAGCAGGATCCGGCAACCGGTCTCGCCCGCGAGTGCGGCCTCGACGACGGCCTGCGCGAGGCCGCCCTCGGACAGGTCGTGGGCCGCCGAGATCAGCCCGTCGCGCGAACCGGCGACGAGGATCTCCGAGATGAGCCGCTCACGCTCGAGGTCGACCTTCGGGGGCACACCACCGAGGTGATCGTGCTCCACCTGCGCCCAGATCGAACCGTCGAACTCGTCGCGGGTCTCGCCGAGCAGGATGAGCGTCTCACCGGGCTCGAGACCGATACCGGTGGGGATACGGCGGTGCACGTCGTCGATGACGCCGAGCACCGCGACCACCGGAGTCGGCAGGATGGCCGTCGAACCGGTCTGGTTGTAGAAGCTGACGTTGCCGCCGGTCACCGGGATGCCGAGCTGCGCGCATCCGTCGGCGAGGCCGCGCACCGCCTGCTGGAACTGCCACATCACGGCCGGATCCTCCGGCGAACCGAAGTTGAGGCAGTTGGACACGGCCTTGGGGGTCGCGCCCGTGGTGGCGACGTTGCGGTATGCCTCGGCGAGCGCGAGCTGCGCGCCGGCGTACGGATCGAGCTGGGTGTAGCGGCCCGATGCGTCGGTGGCCAGGGCGATGCCGCGGCCGGTCTCCTCGTCGATGCGGACAACCCCGGAGTCGGCGTTCTCGGCCAGGACGGTGTTGCCGCGCACGTACCGGTCGTACTGCTCGGTGATCCACTTGCGGCTGCACAGCGCAGGCGACGCGAGCATCTTCAGCAGCGTGGCCTTCAGTTCGTCGTCCGTCTCCGGGCGCTTCAGGCCGGCGGTGGTGTTCGCGACCAGCGCGTCCTGCGAGTCCGGGCGCTGCACGGGACGCTCGTAGACCGGGCCCTCGTGCGCGACCGTACGCGGCGGCACGTCCACGACGGTCTCGCCGTGCCACGTGATGACCAGCCGCTCACCGTCGGTGACCTCACCGATGTCGGTGGCCAGCACATCCCACTTCTTGCACACGGCCATGAACGCGTCGACGTTCTCCGGCGCGACGACCGCGCACATGCGTTCCTGCGACTCCGAGGACAGCACCTCCGCGGGGGTCATGCCCTTCGCGCGGGTCGGGACCCGGTCGAGGTAGATGTGCATGCCGCCGTCACCGGCAGCGGCGAGCTCGGACGTCGCGCAGGACAGGCCGGCACCGCCGAGGTCCTGGATGCCGACGACCAGCTTCTCGCGGTACAGGTCGAGGCAGCACTCGATGAGCACCTTCTCGGTGAACGGATCGCCGACCTGGACGCTCGGCAGCTTCTTCGGGCGTCCACCCTCGCTGTCGTCGAACGTCTCGGACGCGAGGACGGACACGCCGCCGATGCCGTCGAGGCCGGTGCGGGCACCGAACAGGATGATCCGGTTGCCGGTTCCGGAGGCGAACGCCAGATGCAGGTCCTCGACGCGCATGGCGCCCGCGCACAGCGCGTTGACGAGCGGGTTGCCCTGGTAGGAGGCATCGAACACGGTCTCGCCGCCGACGTTGGGCAGACCGAGCGAGTTGCCGTAGCCGCCGACACCGCGCACCACGCCGTCGACGACGCGACGGGTGTCAGGGTGGTCGGCGGCACCGAAGCGCAGCTGGTCCATGACCGCGATCGGACGCGCGCCCATCGCCATGATGTCGCGGACGATGCCGCCGACACCGGTCGCCGCGCCCTGGTAGGGCTCGATGTACGACGGGTGGTTGTGCGATTCGACCTTGAAGGTCACCGCCCAGCCGTCGCCGATGTCGACGACACCGGCGTTCTCGCCGATACCTGCGAGCATCGAGGAACGCATCTCGTCGGTGGTGGTCTCCCCGAAGTAGCGCAGGTGGACCTTCGACGACTTGTAGGAGCAGTGCTCGGACCACATCACGGAGTACATCGCCAGCTCGGCGTCCGTGGGACGGCGGCCCAGGATCTCCTTGATGCGGGCGTACTCGTCGTCCTTCAGTCCCAGCTCGGCGTACGGCTGAGGAAGATCGGAACTCTCGGAGGCGTGGGTGACGGTATCCACCTGCGGTGACACTGGGCGTCGGGTCCCTTCACTCTGGGATCGAAACGGCAGGCCGGGCGCGCACTGCCGCGGCCAGTCTATCGGGGGGAACCGCCGCCCGGTTCCACCGGTGCATCGCCGGTCGCGCCCCGGGTGTCCGTCCGCACCGCGGTGAGCTCTTCCAGGTCCACGGTCACGTCGTGACCGGCCGCGCTCAGCCTCACCGTCCCCGCTTGCTCGCCGTCGAATCGGTACCACCCGTTTTCGAGCGTGAACGCCGCCAGCACGGCCGGTTCGGTCAGATCGACGATCCAGTACTGCGGGATTCCGCTCTCGGCATATTCGGAGAACTTGGTGACCCGGTCGGTGCGTCCGCTGCCACCGGTCGTGACCTCGACGACGAGCCGCACGTCGGCGGCGGTCGCACGGTCCGGGTCGGCCTCGACGAGGGCCCGATCGACGACGATCACGTCCGGGCAGCGGACCGTCGGCGGCTCCCCCGGCAGCAGTACCTCGACGTCGCCGAGCACACTCAGCTCGCGGGGAAGCTGCCCGGCCAACGCGTCGACCAGCGCGAACGTCACGTGCTGATGCAGGTATCCGGGATGCGGGGACGCGACGAGTACGCCCTCGCACAGCTCGAGCCGGTACCGCTCGTACTCGGGCAGGGTCGCCCACTCGTCGACCGTCAGCAGATGGTCGGGGAACGACGGACCGCTCATCATCGATCACCACCGTTCGTCCTCGGCGGGGAGAGTGCACATCAGTTTCGCACCGGAGACCGGTTCGCGTCCGGGCTTACGCGGGGTCCATCCGGTCCGAAGGCACCAATCGGACGCAGCAGAAACCCGGCTCCGGGTCGAGACACGCCCGCCGGCTGCTGTCACCCAGTCCCTCGAGCAGCGCCGTGAGCAGATCGAGGTTCATCCCGCACACCAGATCGGTATGCCCGCCGACCAGAGCGTGGAACGGGCAGTTTCCGAGCCGGATGGTCGCGCCTTCGTCGACCGGCTCGAACCCGTGCTCGGCGAGAACCTCTGCGGCCGGCTTGCCCGCGGAATCCTCACCGATGCGCCGGCCCTGATGCGCCGCGCGTCGCGACAGCGCCGCCCGCGGCGATTCGCCGGTGCGATCGGCCTCGTCGATCGCTTCCGCGAGCAGTCGGCTTGCGAGTTCGTATCGCCGGGCCGGCAGGGTCACCTCGATCTGCCGATCGGCGCGGCGGTACAGCTTGGCGGGACGTCCCGCCCCCGGCCCGGAGCGCCCGCTCCGGCGAGCGAACTCGACGTCGAGCAGCCCGTCCTCGACGAGCCGCTCGAGATGGAAGGCGGCGGTGGTGCGGGCGATGCCGAGCGCGGCAGCCACCTCGTCGCGTCCCACCGGTTCGCGCCGGCTCACCACGTAGTCGTAGAGCCGGCTCCGAGTGGGTTCGCCGAGTACCGCGACGGCGGCGATCCCGGATTGCTGCACGCGGTCCATCCCCCGATTGTAAAACCGATTTTCGTTGACTGAATTTTGCCGCCGGTTCTAAAATCAGTGGCAGTAGGTTTTAGAAACGGACAGAGGGAGATCACCATGTCCACCACCTCATCCCCCATCGCCACCACCACGCGCGGACACCTCCACGACCCCGGTTACCAGGCTTTCCTCGCGCTACGCACAGTGTTCACCGTCGCCCCGATCCTGTTCGGGCTCGACAAGTTCACCAACCTGTTGACCGACTGGCCCGGCTACCTGGCACCGTGGATCGACGAGATCCTGCCCGGCACCGCGCAACAAGCCATGTATCTCGTGGGCATCATCGAGATCGCCGCCGGCATCCTCGTCGCCGTCGCACCGCGTATCGGTGCCTGGATCGTCGCGGCGTGGCTCGCCGGGATCATCGTCGACCTGCTGACCTACTCCGGCTACTACGACATCGCACTACGCGATTTCGGGCTGCTGGTCGCGGCCGTGGCACTCTCGCGACTCGCTGTCGCGTACCACCGCCGGCCCTGATCCGGCCCCGGGCGGACCGGATCGATCCGCCCGGGAGACGTCAGGCCGCCGGTGTCAGGAAGGCGGCCAGCGCGTCCGCGTAGGAGGCGACGTCGGCGGCACCCATCAGCTCGCGGGCCGAGTGCATCGCGAGCTGCGGGGCGCCCACGTCGACGGTGGTCAGGCCGGTACGGGATGCGGTGATCGGTCCGATCGTCGACCCGCAGGGCAGGTCCGCGCGGTGCACGTACCGCTGCAACGACACCCCCGCCCGGTCGCAGGCCAGGGCGAACGCCGCGGCTCCGGCCGCGTCCGTCGCGTACCGCAGATTCTGGTTGACCTTGAGCACCGGGCCGCCGTTCACCTCGATGCGGTGCGACGGTTCGTGCCGTTCCGCGTAGTTCGGGTGCGTCGCATGCGCCATGTCGCCGGACGCGACGATCGACCCGGCCATCGTGCGCAGAAACTCCTCGCGACCACCGCCGCGCGCGAGCACGATCCGCTCGAGCACCGTGTTCAGCAGGTCGGAGAACGCGCCGCGGTCGGACATGCTTCCGACCTCCTCGTGATCGAACAGCACGAGCATCGGGGCGGGGCCCGGATTCTCGACGACGTGCTCGGTCGCGGCCAGCAGCGCGTGCACCCCCGCGTAACAGGTCCCCTGATTGTCGAGGCGTGGCGCGCTGACGAGGTCGCCGTCCACCCCCACGAGCGAACTCGGCGCCAGATCGTGGGTCATGAGCTCCCAGCCGAGCACACTGTCCGCGGCCACCCCGGCCTGCTCGGCGAGATAGCCGATGAACGACCGCGGCTCGCTGCCCACACCCCACACGGCGTTGACGTGGCGCTGCGGATCGAGTTGCACGCCCTTGCGGTCCTCGGACAGGTGGATCGCCAGTTGCGGCACCCGCAGGATCGGGCTGTCGACGTGTACGAGCACGTCCTCGGCGGTCGCGCCGTTCCGTACCGTCAGCCGGCCGGAGATGCCGAGGTCTCGGTCCAGCCACGAGTTCAGCCACGCCCCGCCGTACGGTTCGAGACCGACGGTCCGCCACCCCGCCGACACCAGGTCCGGGTGCTGCTTGACCCGCAGATTGGGGCTGTCGGTGTGCCCGCCGACGATCCGGAACGGCCGGGTCGCACCGGACGCGTCCGGCGTGCCCTCCCCCTCCGTACTCCACGCGATGAGCGAGCCGCCGCGGATCACGTAATACCGCCCGGGCTCGGTCGGCCAGGGCTGCGTCTCGGTCAGTTCGTCGAACTCGGCGTCGGCGAGCATCGCCGCAACCGTCGCGCACACGTGGAACGGCGACGGTGACAGATCGACGAAGTTGCACAGTCCCTGGGCGTCGGCGCGGGTGAGAGAAGCCATTCCTGCATCCTCGCACCACCGCCGTGAATCCACCCGGCGTGCCCGGGCGGCCGAGGACGGGGTCGGGCCCCGGTCAGTGGCCGGAGGCCACGCAGAACAGATTGCCGTCGGGATCGGTGAGGGTCACCCAGCGGAAACCGTCCATGTCCTCGCGGTGCACCTCGGTCGCGCCCGCGGCGATCAGCCGCGCGACCTCGTCGTCGAGGTGTTCGGTGCCGAGATCGAGATGGACGCGGTTCTTGCCGGGAGTCGGGTCGGTGACCTTCTGGAAGCCGAGTTTCTGCTCCGAACCGGGCAGCCCGACGATGTAGAAGAAGCCGCCGTTGTCCTGCTCGACGCGACCGCCCGTCTGTTCGGCCCACCAGGTGGCGAGCGGTCCGGGATTCGCGCTGTCGAACGTGATCATGCCGATGCTCAGTGTCATGGGGTGACACTAACGGCGTCCACCGACACCGTCCGTGCGTTTCCTGGTCGTGGGGACCCCGAAAGAAACACCCGGGAAAGATGCGTAGTCCTACTCAAGAAACGAGCGGGACGAACCGGGCAGAATTGTCCTCGATACCGCGGCTTCGGGGGAGAATCCCGGTATCCGGCCGGGGGCCCGATCGGGGGGTCGATCCCCGGACACTCGCAACGAGGGGCTCCGCCGCTGATCGGGATCGCGGCAGAGCCCCTCGTTCGGGTTCGGAGTGGTTACTTCCGACGGACCGGCGGATTGACGAACCAGAGGTTCTCCTCGACCAGATGCTCGCTCTTCCAGCCGTCCGCGGTACGGACGACGCGGTGGTGGTAGTTGCCGCCGCAGAACGTCAGCGCGTCCATCCCGGGCAGTTGCATCGGGTTGTAGAACATCGCGGTCACGTCGGCCCGGTCGCCGTCGAGATCGATCTGGATGTTGCTGATGAAGTGCTGCGTCATGGGCACCGCGGTGAGCGCGCGGGACAGGATCGCGACGACCTCGTCGCGCGAACCCGGCGGGTACCCGACGGAGCTGTAGTCCAGATGCGCGTCGTCGGTGAAGACCGAGGCGAGTGCCTCCCAGTCCTTCGTGTCGACGGACCGCGCGTAGCGGTAGAGGAGCTCTTTGATTTCGAGTTTGTCGTGTACAGCCTGCACATCCATCAGGCGAGAATACGATTCTCGAACGGCGATGGGAACCTTCTCCGGCCGGGCCGGGCGAAGGTTCCCGTCACCGAGGGGCGCGGAGACCGGTCAGGCCGAGACGACCGCGTCCAGAACGCTGTAGAACATGCCGAGGCCGTCGTCGCTGGGGCCGGTGAGCGGCTCGGTGGCGTGCTCGGGGTGCGGCATCAGGCCGACGACGCGACCGTTCGCCGACGCGATGCCCGCGATGCCGCGCTGCGAGCCGTTGGGGTTGCCACCGGCGTAGCGGAACACGACGCGGCCCTCACCCTCGAGCTCGTCGAGGACCTCGTTCGACGCCTGGTAGCGACCCTCCCCCGACTTGAGCGGAACGAGGATCTCGGCACCGGACTCGTAGCGGGAGGTCCACGCCGTCGAGTTCGACTCGACCTTCAGCCACTGATCGCGGCAGACGAAGTGCAGGCCCTCGTTGCGGGTGAGAGCACCGGGCAGCAGGCCCGCCTCGCACAGCACCTGGAAGCCGTTGCAGATACCCAGGACCGGCATGCCGCCCTTGGCCGCCTCGACGACCTTGCCCATGACGGGTGCGAAACGCGCGATGGCGCCGCACCGCAGGTAGTCGCCGTAGGAAAAGCCGCCGGGCACGATGACCGCGTCGACACCCTGGAGATCGGCGTCGCCGTGCCACAGGCTCACGGCCTCACCGCCGGCGAGCTTGACGGCCCGGACTGCGTCGACGTCGTCGAGCGTGCCCGGGAAGGTGATGACTCCGACGCGCGCGCTCATGCGTCACCGTCGATCCGGCGCACCGTCCAGTCCTCGATCACGGTGTTGGCGAGCAGGCCCTCGGCGATCTTCTCGAGCTCGGCGTCGTCGACGCTGCCGTCGATCTCGAGCTCGAAGCGCTTCCCCTGGCGGACGTCGGACACGCCCGGGAAGCCCAGCCGCGACAGCGCCCCGACAATGGCCTGGCCCTGGGGATCGAGAATCTCGGCCTTGGGCATGACTTCGACGACGACACGAGCCACGTGCTGCTCCTCGGTAGTAGTGCTGGCGTCCGGGGACGGACACCGGACGAACAGCAGTTTACCGGGAGCACCGTGGAGGCCGGGCACCGGTCGACGGACTTCACAGATATACCCCAGGGGGGTATAA
The DNA here is from genome assembly GCF_001646785.1 of Rhodococcus phenolicus. GTDB lineage: Bacteria > Actinomycetota > Actinomycetes > Mycobacteriales > Mycobacteriaceae > Rhodococcus > Rhodococcus phenolicus. Next base: position 21,663 of record NZ_LRRH01000092.1, on the reverse strand, counting down.
AGGAATTGTGAGGAACGAGAGGAGCACCCGATGACCACCGGAGACACCCTGCACGACATCGAACTTTCCATCGGCGGCATGACCTGCGCGTCCTGCGCGGCGCGCGTCGAGAAGAAGCTCAACCGGATGGACGGCGTCACCGCGACGGTCAACTACGCAACCGAAACCGCGAAGGTCAGCTACACCGGAGAGATCGCCCCGGAGGACCTGGTCGCGACCGTCGAGGCCACCGGCTACAGCGCAGCGCTGCCCGCGCCGCCGGCACCGCCCGGGACGGAAGCGGCGACCGAGCCCACCGAGCCCGACGAGGCGGCAGCGTGGCGGCAGCGGCTGTTCGTGTCCACGACCCTCACCGTCCCGGTCGTGCTGCTGTCGATGATCCCGGCGCTGCAGTTCGACAACTGGCAGTGGATCGCGCTGACCCTCGCCTCCCCCGTCGTGGTGTGGGGTGCGCTGCCTTTCCACCGTGCCGCTTGGACCAACCTCCGTCACGGCGCGGCCACGATGGACACCCTCATCTCGGTCGGTGTCATCGCCGCCTACCTGTGGTCGCTGTGGGCGCTGCTGTTCACGCACGCCGGCATGCCCGGGATGCGCATGGCCTTCGACCTGTTCCCGTCCGGCGACGGGGAGGCGCACATCTACCTGGAGGTCGCGGCGGCCGTCACGACCTTCATCCTCGCCGGCCGGTACTTCGAGGCCCGCGCCAAGCGGCAGTCCGGGGCGGCGCTGAGGGCCCTGCTGGACATGGGCGCCAAGGACGTCGCCGTACTGAGGAACGGCACCGAGGCGCGCATCCCCATCGGGCAGCTCGCGGTCGGCGACGTGTTCGTGGTGCGCCCCGGCGAGAAGATCGCGACCGACGGTGTCGTCACCTCCGGCACATCGGCGGTGGACGCATCGATGCTCACCGGCGAATCCGTGCCGGTGGAGGTCGCCCCCGGCGACAACGTCGTCGGCGCGACCGTCAACGCCGGCGGGCGGCTCGAGGTCCGCGCAACCCGCATCGGCGCCGACACCCAGCTCGCGCAGATGGCACGGCTGGTCACCGATGCCCAGAACGGCAAGGCCGAGGTGCAGCGTCTCGCCGACCGGGTGTCGGCGGTGTTCGTACCCATCGTGATCGGCCTGTCGCTGCTCACCCTCGCCGGCTGGTTGCTGTTCACCGACGATCCGGTCTCGTCCGCCTTCACCGCGGCGGTCGCGGTCCTGATCATCGCGTGCCCCTGCGCACTCGGCCTGGCCACCCCCACCGCACTGCTCGTCGGCACCGGACGGGGCGCCCAGCTGGGCATCCTGATCAAGGGACCGCAGATCCTCGAATCGACACGGCGCGTCGACACGATCGTGCTGGACAAGACCGGAACCGTGACGACCGGGCGCATGAGCGTCGAATCGGTGCACGTGGCCGACGGCGAAACCGAAACCGAGACACTGCATCTGGCCGGATCGCTCGAGCACGCCTCCGAGCACCCGATCGCGCGGGCCGTCGCCGAGCGTGCGGGCACGCTGTCGGATGTCGAGAGCTTCGAGAATCACGGCGGCCGGGGCGTCTCCGGAGTCGTCGACGGTCGTGCCGTCCTGGCCGGACGGCTGTCCTGGCTGCGTGACGAGTGGTCGCTGACCCCGCCCGAGTCACTGCGCCGGGCCGCGGACGATGCCGAGGCCGAGGGCCGTACCCCGGTCTGGGTCGCGTGGGACGGGACGATCCGGGCCGTCGTGGTCGTCTCCGACACCGTCAAGGACACCTCCGCGGACGCCGTCACCGAACTGCGCGCACTGGGCTTGCACCCGGTTCTGCTCACCGGCGACAACCGCCGCGCCGCCGAATCGGTCGCCGCGCAGGTCGGCATCGACGAGGTGATCGCGGAAGTGCTGCCGGGCGACAAGGTCGCGGTCGTCGAACGGCTGCAACGGGAAGGCCGGGTCGTCGCGATGGTCGGCGACGGGGTCAACGACGCCGCGGCACTCGCACAGGCCGATCTGGGCCTCGCGATGGGCACCGGCACCGACGTCGCGATCGAGGCATCCGACCTGACGCTGGTGCGCGGCGATCTGACGTCGGCGCCCGATGCGATCCGGCTGGCCCGCGCCACACTCGGCACGATCAAGGGAAATCTGTTCTGGGCGTTCGCTTACAACGTGGCGGCGTTGCCACTGGCCGCGCTCGGACTGCTCAATCCGCTCATCGCCGGCGCGGCGATGGCGTTCAGCTCGGTGTTCGTGGTGAGCAACAGCCTGCGGCTGCGCCGGTTCTCGCCACGCTAGGACCGACGAGCAGGTGGGAGATCGGGTGGGTGGAAGATCAGGTGGGAGATACTGATCCCATGCGACTGACCCACTTCGGACACTCCTGCCTGCTCGTCGAACACCGCGGCGCGAAGATCCTGTTCGACCCTGGCAACTTCTCGCACGGATTCGAGGGCATCACCGGCCTCGACGCGATCCTGGTCACCCATCAGCATCCCGACCATGCCGACGCGGCACGCCTTCCCGCCCTGCTCGACGCGAACCCCGAGGCGGCACTGTTCTCCGATCCGCAGTCGGCGGACCTGCTCGACGGCGACTGGACCGCGGTGCGCCCCGGCGACACGTTCGAGATCGGTGAGGTGACGGTGCGCGGCACCGGCGGCCGGCATGCCGTCATCCACCCGGAGCTGCCGGTCATCGACAACACCGCGTTCCTGCTCGGCGACGACGCGAACCCGGCCCGTCTGCTGCATCCCGGCGACTCGCTGTACATCCCCCACGAGCAGGTCGATGTACTCGCGCTCCCGTCCGCGGCGCCGTGGCTGAAGATCTGGGAAGCGGTGGACTACCTGCGTGCGGTGAATCCGCGGGTCGCGGTCCCGATCCACCAGGCCATCATCACCGAGCAGGCCAACGGCATCTTCTACGGCCGCTACACCGAGATGGCACCGGCGGGAACGGAATTCCGCGTTCTGCCCCACGAATCCGACACCGAGGTCTGAGACGCGAACTCAGGACACAGCCACCGTCGATCGCAGATAGCTGCCGTTGCCCGCCGCGTCCGCGAGGACCTTCCCCACCTCGCCGCGCGACACGTGCCAGCCGGTGACCGCCCCGTCCACCGTGGCCGTCGCGGTGCCGCCGGCGGGTTCGTCGGTGAGATTCACCGGCTGCACAAGGGTCCAGGCGAGGCCGCTGTCCCGTACGAGCGCGTCCTGGTTCTCGGTGTCCGCGATCTGGGGCCCGAGCAGGATCCGGAACATCAGGCCGTAGCGCAGCGGCAGTCGGCCGTGCGTCTCTCCCACCCCGTACGAGGTCTGCACGACGAGCCGCGGAACCCCGTGACGGCGCATGGCGTCGACGACGTTGCGCGTGCCCCGGGACCGCACGTCGATGGGTGTTCGCGCGGGCCCGCGCAGGCGGACCCGCACCGGGTTCTCACTGATACCGAGAGTGACCACGACCGCATCGTGGCCGCGCACGGCGGCGTCCACGTCGTCGGGGTGCATCACGTCGCCGCGCACGACGGTGACGTCGTCCGCGATGTCGCGCACCGCCTCGGGGTCCCGCACGAAAACGGTGACGTCGTGTCCCCGTTCGAGCAGCGCCGCCACCGCGGCCCGCCCGGATCCACCGGTTGCTCCGATCACCACGATCCTCATGACTCCTCCTTCGGGTTGTCTGCTGACAAGTCCACGCTAGGAAGCGGATCCGGGACGTTCCATGACCGTGGGTCCACGATCCCGGACCGTTCGTCCACGACATCTGGACGAACGGTCCGGAACGGGGAATCGTGGGCTCATGACGATCGAGCGCGCGCCGGTGACGTATCCGTGGACTCCCGTCGATCCGCTCGGCGAGGCACTGCACCTGCTCCGGATGCGCGGCAGTTTCTATTGCCGGTCGGAACTGGGTGCACCGTGGGGTCTCGAGATGCCGGCCTTCGCGGGCAGCGCCAGCTTCCACACGGTCGTCGCGGGCGACGCGTGGCTCGACGTCCCGGGTTCGCCGCCGATGCTCCTGCGCCCCGGGGATTTCGCGGTGGTGCCACACGGGTCCGGCCACGTGATTCGCAGCGAACCGTCGCCCGTGCACACGGTCCGGGTCGACACGGCCCCCCAGGAGATGTTCGGCGACCACTATTCGCTGCTGCGTCACGGCGGGGACGGCGACCGTTCCGTCCTCGTGTGCGGGATCGTCGAATTCGATCATCCGACGTCCGCTCGCCTGGTCTCGCTGTTGCCGCCGATTCTGCGAATCGAGGCTGCGGCGGCGGTTCCGGGGGCGACGGCACAGGTGCTGGCACTGATGGCGGACGAGGCCCGGCGGGTGCGGCCCGGCGGCGAGGCGGTGCTCACGCGGCTGGCCGACATCCTGGTGATCATGGCGATCCGGACCTGGGTGGACTCCGATCCCGCCGCCCGGCGGGGCTGGGTGGGGGCACTGCAGGACCCGCAGGTGGGCCGTGCGCTGGCCGCGGTGCACCGCCATCCGGAACGGGCGTGGACGCTGACCGCGCTCGCCCGGGAATCGGCGATGTCGCGCTCGGCGTTCGCCGCGCGGTTCACCGCGCTGGTGGGGGAACCGGCGATGCGCTACGTGTCCCGATGGCGGATGGAGGCGGCGGCAGCGGCGCTGCGTGACGGGGCGACGGTCGCCGAACTGGCGTCGAGATCCGGGTACGAGTCCGAGGCCGGGTTCGCGCGGGCGTTCAAGCGGGTCACCGGGGAATCACCCGGATCGGTGCGCCGTTCCGGGTGACGGATGCCCGTCACCCGGAACGCAGGAACTCGGCGACCCGGACCCCCGGAGCCCTGCGACCCGGAGCCCGGAGCCCTGCGACCCGGAGCCCGGAGCCCTGCGACCCGGAGCCCGGAGCCCTGTGGCCTCGACTCGTTTCAGCGGGACGCGGCACGACCTGCCGCGCGGCCGGAGAAGATGCAGCCGCCGAGGAAAGTGCCTTCGAGCGAGCGGTAGCCGTGCACACCGCCGCCGCCGAACCCGGCGACCTCCCCGGCGGCGAACAGGCCGTCGAACGCCGTACCGTCCGCCCGCAGCACCCGCGACGACAGGTCGGTTTCGAGGCCGCCGAGGGTCTTGCGGGTGAGCAGGTGCAGTTTCACCGCGATGAGCGGCCCGGCCTTCGGATCGAGGATGCGATGCGGCGACGCGATCCGCGCGATCTTGTCGGGCAGGTAGGCGCGTGCCGCGCGCATCGCCGCCACCTGCAGGTCCTTGGTGTACTTGTTGGCGATCTCGCGGTCGCGGGCCTCGACCACCGACCGCACCGCCGCGTAGTCGAGCGGCGCGTCGGGGGTCAGCTCGTTCATGCCCGCGACGAGATCGGCGAGGTTGTCGCGCACCACGAAGTCGACGCCGCGCTGTTTGAACGCCTCGACCGGCCCCGGCGCACCGGATCTGATGCGCTGCACCAGCAACCGGATGTCGCGACCGGTCAGGTCCGGGTTCTGTTCGGAACCGGACAGTCCGAACTCCTTCTCGATGATCTTCTGGTCGAGGACGAACCACGTGTGGTCGTGACCGGTGGTGACGATGTGCTCGAGGGTGCCGAGCGTGTCGAACCCGGGGAACAGCGGGACGGGCAGGCGTTTGCCGGTCGCGTCGAGCCACAGCGACGACGGCCCGGGCAGAATGCGGATGCCGTGGTTCGGCCACACCGGGTCGTAGTTGGTGATGCCTTCGGTGTAGTGCCACATGCGGTCTCGGTTGACGATGTTGCCACCGGCGTTCTCGGTGATCTCGAGCATGCGGCCGTCGACGTGGGCGGGGACACCGGTGAGCATGTGCTTCGGCGGGGTGCCGAGCCGCGCGGGCCAGTTCTTCTTCACGAGGTCGTAGTTGCCGCCGATGCCACCGGACGTGACGATGACGGCGCCGGCGGTGAGCTCGAAGTCGCCGACGGCGGTGCGCGAGGACGCCACTCCGCGCGCCGCGTCGGTGGGTTCGAGGACGGTACCGCGCACGCCGGTGACCGCGCCGTCGGTGACGATCAGCTCGTCGACCCGGTGCCGGTGCCGGAAGGTGACGAGTCCTCTTTCCGCCGCGGCGAGCGCCTTGCGGGCGAAGATCTCGACGAGTCCGGGCCCGGTGCCCCACGTGATGTGGAAGCGGGGCACCGAATTGCCGTGTCCGCCGGCGTCGTAGCCGCCGCGTTCGGCCCAGTTGACCATCGGGAAGATCTTCAGGCCGCGCTGCGCGAGCCAGGCGTGCTTCTCCCCGGCGGCGAACTCGACGTACGCCTGCGCCCACCGGCGCGGCCAGCGGTCCTCGATGTCGCGGTCGAATCCGGCGGTGCCCATCCAGTCCTGCAGGGCGAGGTCGTAGGAGTCCTTGATCCCCATCCGGCGCTGCTCGGGACTGTCGACGAAGAACAATCCGCCGAACGACCAGAATGCTTGTCCGCCAATGTTGTTCGAGTTCTCCTGGTCCACCAGGATCACCTTGCGCCCGGCGTCGATCAGCTCACCGGTCGCCACCAGCCCGGCGAGACCCGCCCCCACCACGATCACGTCTGCGTCCATGTCCGCAGACACTACCGGCCGGTACTTCGGGACGGGAGGGACCGAACGGCATCAGGCAACGCGCCCGAGGACCCGGGGTTCCCATCGGTGGACGACCGGTTGCGCGCCGTGGTGCAGCGCGATGTCCACCGCGTCGACGATCGCCTGCCGCGGTCCGGGTTTGCGCAGCTGCGGCCCGGAGATCGCCAGGCGCAGCGTGCCGCCGCGCCGCGCGACCCGCCCCGCGCCGATGACCATGGCGCGGCACCACCACGGTTCGGCCCGCGCGCCGTCGCCGATCCCGAACACCCGGGACCTGTCGACGGTGCTCCGATCCAGGTCGTGCACGCCGGTCGCGTCGGCCATGAGCCGGAATCCGGTCTGCGGCAGGGCGGCAATCGCACCGGGTGAGGCGACCCAGCGGGGCGGTGCGAACAGCCGGGTCCGCAGTCCCGTCTCCTCGAGTACCCGGTCCGGGGCGAGCAGCCGGAGCCGCGCCTCGTGTTCCGGGAGGGCCGAGAACTCGGCGCGGCGGCGTTTCGTCGCGGCCTGGTCGTAGCCGTGCAGCACAATCGCGTCGCCGCCTTCGCGGCGTTCGAGCAGCCATTCCTGGGTCGCCGGGTCGCGCGCCAGCCGGTAGTGGTCCTCGAGGCGCGGCGCGACGAACAGCGACAGCGGTACGCCGCGTTCGTCCATGTCGCGCGCGAACGCGTCGACGAGATCACGCGTGACGTCCCTGATCCCCGACACCGACACGATCAGCTGCACGGTCATGACTCCCAGCGTGCCGTCGGCCGGTGAATGGCGGCGGGCATCGAAGTGAAAGCTGCCGGAACACACGGCCGCGCAACTGTTGACACAAGACGGTCGATGTCCTATTCATAAGACATGAACGAGACAATGTCTCAGGACGCGGGGGGTTTCGTTCTCCGCTCCGCCGATACCTGGCGCGATCCGTTCACCGCCTATCGACGGCTGCGCGACGAGGATCCCGTGCACCACGTCGAACCCACCGGCGATCCGACGTCCGACTACTACGTGCTCAGCCGGTACGACCATGTCGCGCAGGCCGCGACCGACGCCACGAACTTCGTCTCGGGTGGCGGCCTGACGGTGACCTACGGAGAACTCGAAGCGATCGGCATGCAGGACAACCCGCCGATGGTGATGCTCGATCCACCCGCTCACACCCGGTTCCGCACACTGGTCTCCCGCGGCTTCACCCCCCGGCAGGTTCGGGAGGTCGAACCCGAGGTCCGGGCATTCGTGCGGCAGCGGCTGGCGGAACTCGAGCCGGGCCGGGAGATCGACATCGTCGGTCACCTGTTCAAACCGCTGCCGTCGATGGTGGTGGCCCACTACCTGGGCGTTCCGGACAGCGACCGTGTGCAGTTCGACCGCTGGACCGAATCGATCGTCGGAGCGAATCCCGGCGGCGGCATGGCTGCGGCGCTGCCGGTCGCCGCCGACGCCGTGACCGAGATGATGGCGTACTTCACCGGATTGATCGAGTACCGGAAATCGGCCCCCGGCGACGACACGGTCTCGCATCTGGTGGCCGCGGGCGTCGCCGACGATCCCGCCGAACCGGGCGGGTTGCTGTCGATCCTGGCGTTCGCGTTCACGATGGTCGCCGGTGGCAACGACACCACCACCGGTCTGCTCGGGGGCGCGGCGGAACTGCTGAGTTCTCACCCCGACCAGCGGCGGGAACTCGTCGAACGACCCGAACTGCTGCCCGACGCGATCGAGGAGTTCCTGCGGTTGACCTCACCGGTGCAGGGGCTGGCACGCACCACCGGCACGGACGTCGTGATCGACGGGACCGTCGTGCCCCGCGGACGGAAAGTGCTGCTGCTGTACGGCTCGGCCAACCGCGACGAGCGCCGCTGGGGCCCCGACGCGGCCGCACTCGACATCCATCGGGCGCCGCAGAGGATCCTCACCTTCAGCAGGGGCCACCACCACTGCCTCGGCGCTGCCGCGGCACGCATGCAGGCGCGGGTGGCGCTCGAGGAACTGCTGTCGACATTCCCGCACTTCGAGGTCGATGCCGCCGGAATCGAATACGCCGAAGGCAACTACGTGCGGCGACCGACCGTCGTTCCGATGCGGATGAACCACTGACATGCCCAGGAACTGGAACGACGACGAACGCACACGAGCGGCCGAGGCACGGCTGCTCGAGGTCGCGGAGCACCTGTTCACCGAGCGCGGCGTGGACAAAGTCACCATGGCCGACATCGCCGCGGCCGCCGGCTGCTCACGGGCGACGCTGTACCGCTATTTCCCTACGCGCAACGATCTTTCGAGCGCATACATCCGCACCACCACGGAGCGGATCCTTCGCGACATCATGGACGAGACCGCATCCGTCGACGCCGCGGCCGATCGGACGACCCGGGCCGTCACCGCGGCGATCCGTGCCATCCGGGACGATCCGGCACTGGGACCGTGGTTCGAGCCGGACGCGGGACTGCCCGCCAAGACGGCGGTCTCGCACACGGCGGTCGCGGCAGCGCTGGAGACGTTCCTCGCTCGCCACACAGAGGCCGAGCCCGACCGGGCGCGGCTCGCCGACACCGCCCGCTGGCTGACACGCACGATCATCGGTCTCGTCGTGATGCCCGAGGCCGGGCCCGAGGACGAGGCCGCTTACATCGAGCGGTTCGTCACACCCGTGCTGCTCACGGCGAGCTCCACCGCGCGGACGCGTGATCGCACCCGCCGGAGACGCGGCGTCCCGGTCATCAAGACCCCGCGCCCGTGACGGTCACGGCCGGGACTAGCGTCGGATCGTGACGACGCGCGAAATGACGTACCCCAAGCTGCTCTCCCCCGGCACCATCGGGCCCATCACGTTGAGTAACCGGGTGGTGCTCCCCGCAATGGACATGAACCTGAGCGAGGACGGCGAGATCGAGCAGGAGGACATCGACCATTTCGTCGCCCGCGCCGCCGGCGGCACCGGCCTGATCATCACCGGATGCTGCGCGGTGGCCTACCCCGTCGGCTGCGCGAGCACGAAGGAACCGGGCCTGTCCGAGGACCGGTTCATTCCCGGCCTGAAGGCACTCGCCGATGCGATCCACGAGACCGGCAGCAAACTGTGCGTCCAGATGACCCACCACGGCAAGGTCGCGCGCATCGACACCCTCGACGACCGGCCGCAGCTGGTGCCGAGCATGCCGAAGCCACCGAGCGACATGAGCGCGTTCGCCGACAACACCCCCGAGGAACTCACGAGGATGGCCGCCATCCAGGGCGGCAAGCAGGCGACCTACCACGAGGCCACCAAGGACGACCTCGAGTGGCTCATCCGCATGTTCGCCGAGGCCGCCGGCCGGGTGAAGAAGGCCGGTGGTGACGCTGTCGAGATCCACTGCGCCCACAACTACGTGCTCGGCGCATTCCTGAGCCGCTACTCGAACCAGCGCGACGACGAATACGGCGGATCGCTGGAGAATCGGGCCCGCCTGTCGATCGAGGTGATCCGCGCGGTCAAGGAAGAGGTCGGCGACAGCCTCGCCGTCATCGTTCGTCTGGCCGGTCAGGAATACGGCGAGACCGACGGATTGACCGTCGAGGAATCCGCCCGTGCCGCAAAGATGTTCGAGGAAGCGGGCGCGGACGCCATCCACGTCTCGGGTACCGCCCTGAACGCCTTCGCCAACTTCACCGACGGCCCGCTGCCCAACAGGATCGGCTACTACACCGAGAACGCCGCGGTCATCAAGCGCGCGGTGTCGATCCCCGTCATCACCGTCGGCCGCATGCTCCCCGAGGTCGGCGAGAAGATGATCGCCGAGGGCAACACCGACTTCGTCGCCATGGGCCGCCAGTTGCTGGCCGACCCCGAACTCGTCGACAAGCTGAAGACCGGACGCGTCGAGCAGATCCGTCCGTGCATCAACTGCTACGTATGCGTGCAGGAGAACTTCTGGGACGGCACCCCGATCTGCGCAGTCAACCCGGCGCTCGGCAACGAGGGTCTGGTGCCGTTCGTGCGCGGCGCCGAATCCAAGCGTGTCGTCGTCGTCGGTGCCGGTCCCGGTGGGCTCGAGGCCGCCCGCGTCGCCACCGAACGCGGTCACCGGGTCACCGTCCTCGAAAAGACCGACCGGCTCGGCGGCACCCTGTGGTTCTCCTCGCTGACCACCCCCGACAACGGGCGCCTGCTCCGGTGGCTCGCCGCCGAGATCGAGCGCCTGGGAATCGAGGTGCGGCTCGGCACCGAGGCCACCCCCGAGAGCATCCGCGCACTCGACCCGGACGTGGTGATCGTCGCGACCGGTGCCGTGCGTGAACGGCCCGCGATTCCCGGCGGAGACCTGCCGCACGTGCACACCGGCGACAGCATGCGTGCCCTCATGACCGGCTCGGGCGACGTGTCCGGTCAGCCGCTGTACCTGCGGGTGGCGAGCAAGCTCGGCAAGCTGGCGGGTATCACCGGCAGCGCCGAGCGGATCCGCAGCCTCAGCAGCCGCTTCCTGAAGTTCCTGCCGATGGCCAAGGACGTCGTCGTGATCGGCGGATCCCTCGTCGGACTCGAACTCGCCGAGTTCATGGCCGAGCGCGGCAGCAATGTCACGCTGCTCGCCGAAGGACAGCAGCTCGGTGTTCCGATGGCGATGCCGCGCCGCTGGGCCGCGGTCAAGCACGCCCGCGAGGTGGGCCTGACCGTGCACCGCAACGCGACGGTGCAGCGCATCACCCCGAAGACCGTCGAGTTCACCGTCGGCGGCGAAACGATGACGGCACCGGCCCGCATGGTGATCGTCGCGTCCGGCGTCTCGGCCGCCGCGCCGCTGGCCGACCGGCTCGCCGACTCCGGACTCGATGTCCGCATCGTCGGTGACGCCGGCGAGGTCGACTACATCGAGGGTGCCGTGCACACGGCGTGGAAGGTCGCCACCGACCTCTGACCCGGAAGTCCCCGGACCGAAACGGACGGCCGCCGACGCCAGGAAGCGTCGGCGGCCGTCGGTCGTCGGGCGTCAGGCGTCGGCAGCCGGATCGAGTGATCCGGCGCCGAACGTGTCGCGGTGCACCGCCTCGGTGAGGGGACGACCGCTGCGCCAGCCGAACCGCTCGAGGTCCGGGACCTCCTGGAGCCGGGTGACCGGTCCGACGCACAGCCACGCAATCGGCCGTATCGGCGCCTCGGCACCGATGAACTCGGTGAGGAACGGCTCGTCGTAGAACGACACCCAGCCGACACCGAGCCCCTCCGCAGTCGCGGCGAGCCACAGATTCTGGATCGCGAGAACCGCGGAGAACAAACCGGATTCGTCGATGGTGTGCCGGCCCAGGATGTGCTTGCCGCCCCGTTCCGGGTCGTAGGTGACGACGATGCCGGTGCGGGATTCGACGATCCCCTCGATCTTGATGGGATCGAAGGTGTCCCGGCGGTCCTCCGGGAGGGAATCGGCGAACGCCTGCCGGCACCCTGCGACGTGCTCGGCGAACGTCTCGAGGCGCTGCCGGTCCTGGACGACGACGAAGTCCCAGGGCTGGGTGTTGCCGACGCTCGGCGCGTGGTGAGCCGCGGCGAGGATGCGCCACAGCACGTCCTCGGCGACGGTTTCACCGGCGAACTCGGCGCGCACGTCGCGGCGCATGCGGATGATGTCGTACAGCGCGTTGCGCGCTTCGTTCGAGAACATGGCTTCGGGTCAGACGGGCAGCACGGCCTCGATGGCGGCGACGACTTCGGGTGCGTCCGGCTCGGTGCGCGGACGGAAGCGGTTCACAACCGAGCCGTCCGGTGCGACGACGAACTTCTCGAAGTTCCACTGGATGTCGCCGGCCTCGCCGTCGGCGTCGGCGTGCCGGGTCAGCTCCGCGTACAGCGGGTGCCGGTTCTCGCCGTTGACGTCGATCTTCTCGAGCAGCGGGAAGGTGACGCCGTAGGTGGTGGAGCAGAACTCCTGGATCTCCTCGGCTGTGCCCGGTTCCTGACCCATGAACTGGTTGCAGGGAACGCCGACGACGATCAGGCCGCGGTCCGCGTAGTCCTTCGCGAGCTGCTCGAGCGCCGTGTACTGCGGGGTCAGACCGCACTTGGACGCCACGTTGACGACGAGGAGGGCGTGGCCGTCGAATGCGGAGAGGGACGTGGGATCGCCGGCAAGGGTGTTGATCGGGATGTCCTGCAGAGATGTGGTCATGCGATCCAACGTAGTCGGCGCACCGCGAGATCGGAGTGTCGGTCCGTGAGCGCGGCAGCAGAACCGTCCACGGCAACACGCAGGCCAGGCGCTGCGCCTGGTCGTGCCTGCGGTCACGGGTGCGGGCGAACTCGTCCGGTGGTGGTCGGTGCCCGCTCTGGCCGCGCTCACCGGGTACTACGCGCTGTGGGCGAGGTATCTCGTCACCGGGCGGGTGGGGGCCGTGTTGCACCGGCCGTGGTGGGTCGTGCCGGTGCCGATTGCAGTCCTCCCGGTCGTGGTGTTCCTGTGCACGGCAGGAAGCTGTGGCGCGCCCAGAGCGAGTGGTCACCTCGGACGACGTCGAGCCCTCACTGCATCACGGGCAGGACCGGCCGATTCGACCGCCCCGACGCGGCTTCGATGAACTCGACCGGATCGGGCACCCCCACCAGCACGTCCCGCGCCCGCTCGAGTGCCGCAGCCTCCGGGGCAGGACCTCCGACCGCGTCGACCACGTCCAGCCAGTGGATCGTCGATTCCAGGATCGCCATGTCGAGAAAGGCACCGAGCGACACCGACTCCAGAATGGGATGCGCGATCACGGTGGCGCGATTCAGGCCGGTGAGCCGTCCGAACACATCGGGCAGTTCGGAGCCGAAGCGCTCGACGACGGTCGCGCGGTCCGAGTCGGCGGCGATCCGACGGACCATCTCGGCGAGCTGCGCATGCATCGGTTCGGCCGCGGCCAGGTCGGCGTTGAAGAACCGGAGCATCTCCGCCGCGCTGGTGATTCTCGCGTCGCCGCCGGCGGCGGGCTCCGCCAGCATCGCGATCATGACGTCCGGGGTGACGTGCACATAGACGTCTCGGACGGTCCAACCGGGAAGACGCGTCCCGGTTGTCCACTGCTCGTCCGTCAGCTCGGCAGCCCGCTCGGCCCACATACGCCACAGCCGGATCAACAGATCCCGGTCCTGCTCGAAGTCCGCCACCACACCCCCTCGTCGTACGGTCGCTCCGACGTTATCGTCCGCTCCTCCCTTCCGTCGCGGAACTGCCGTCCCGGCGGCGGCGCACCGATGACCACGGCACGCCGCCACCGAGTGCTACGGGCGGACTCAGGCGTTGACGCCGAAGTCGCGGGCGATTCCCGACAGGCCCGACGCGTAGCCCTGACCGACGGCACGGAACTTCCAGTCGGCGCCGTTGCGGTACAGCTCACCGAACACCATCGCGGTCTCGGTCGACGCATCCTCCGAGAGGTCGTAACGGGCCAGCTCGGAATTGTCCGCCTGGTTCACCACACGAATGTAGGCATTGCGGACCTGGCCGAACGACTGGCTGCGGTTGTCCGCGTCGTAGATCGAGACGGGGAACACGATCGAGTCGATACTCGCCGGCGCCGCGGCGAGGTCGACCTTGATGATCTCGTCGTCGCCGTCACCGTCGCCGGTGGTGTTGTCGCCGGTGTGCTCGATGGCACCGTCCGGGGACCTCAGGTTGTTGAAGAACACGAAGTGCTGGTCGGAGACGACCTTCTTGTCGGCGCCCAACGCGATCGCTGATGCGTCGAGATCGAAGTCCTGCCCGGTCGTGGTGCGCAGATCCCAGCCGAGACCGACAGCGACGGCAGTCAGCCCGGGCGCCTCCTTGGTCAGCGAGACATTGCCACCCTTGGTCAGGCTCACGCCCATGTTGGTCCTCCTGGACTCGTTGTGCAGTAACGATTCCCAGCGTGTTCGCGAGAATCGGTGAGTCGGCCACCGGCGGTGGCCCGACTCTCGGTGTGCTGTGGATCCGGCGATCCGGTGGTCGAACGCTCGATCAGAGATCGAATTCGGCCGGGCTGATCCCGACCGCGAAGCAGGCTTCCCTGACCGCGTTCTTCTCGTGGTCGTCGAAGTTGCCGTCGGCACCGCCGATGATGATGCCGATCTGGAGTACAGCGCGAGCCTGCTCCGGCCTCGACTTCAGTTTGCCGATGGTGGCGGTCGCCTCGACCTTGCCGAAGTCGAAGTCGCCCTGCAACTTGTCGCAGTACCAGTCGAACTTCTGACGCAGCTCGTCCGGCGCGAACACCTTCAGCGATTCGTTCGACATGATCAGGGCGGCTGTCTTCTGCCGCTCCGACGGGTCGATGCTTCCGTCCGCGGCAGCGATCAAGGCACACATCGCCATCGCACCGTTGGCGAACTCCTTGTTCTTGAACTGGGCGGTCTTCACCTGCAGCTGGCCGTTCAGTTCCTGCGTCTTCGCCTTGAGCTGATCCCAGAATCCCATCGGTCCTCCTGTGTCGGGGTTTCGGTCACCGCCTGCGAGGCAGCGCCCGCTCCCGGGCACTGTTGCGCAGGCAGGTGGACGCGCGGTTGCGCGGAAGATTCCACTGTCAGAACTGACGGCTGCCCCGGTTCGGGTCGGGACACCGTCCGGTGTATTTCGTGAGCCCGATTCCGCGGTGCGCCTTCTTGCTGCGCCCCACCGGACCGTCTGCCGATTCCTGCACCCACTCACCTGCTGCATCGAGGACGGGCATCCGTTCGCTGCCGGGCCGGCTGTAGCGGGTCTCGCCGTCGACGGTGAGGACACCGTCCTGAACGTCGATGTGCGCCACCGTGGCCCAGTACGAATTGCGGCCGTTGCCGACGTAGACCAGGATTTCGTCGGCATCCGGGCCGGGCAGGCCGTCGAAACCCATGCGGCCGTAGCGGATCGCGACCCGCGGCCGGCCGAACGTGTCGATCGCGCCGGCACCGTTGTCGACACTCTGGTAGACGTTCACCAGCAGATCCCCGTTCTCGCCGGGGAGAACCCGAACCTGTTCGGCGGCAGGCTTGTTGCCCTTACCGGGCCCCTTGCTGTCACCGTAGTGGTGCATGTACGGCCACTCGTCGAGGCTGCCGCGATGTTTGTTCTCTCCGCTGATGACGACGTACTTGTTCGTCTCCTCGTTCCGGCAGAAGAAGTAGACGTCGAGATCGCCTTCCCCATAACGCTTCACGTTGTCGCGGCGGTCATATCTGGCTCCGCGACCGTCCCATTCGAGACCGACGGTGAGCACCCAGTTCGGGTCGCCCTGGCTCTTGCGGAGATCGATGCGGGCGGTCTTGTCGGCCGAGTCCTTCGTCAGGGACACTCTGACCTTCTCGAAGTCGATCGGCCCCGGTGCGTGAGCCACCGGTGCCGGTGACTGCACGTCCGGGGAGCCGTCCGGGCCGGGATCGTCGACGGTGATGCCGTGCTCGGTCGCGAATTTCGCGAGTCCTTCGCTGTAGCCCTGCCCCACCGCGTCGAGCCGCCACCCGACGCCGCGCCGGTAGAAGGCCACCACCTGCAACACCGTCTCGGTACTCAACCCGGACGGAACGAATGTCGACTGCTGCCCCGGCGTGGCGATATCGACGGACAGTCCCGCAACGGCGGCGAACGTCGTGCCCTGCGATTCGGTGCTCGCCGTGACCAGCACCCGATGCACGTCTGCCGGCACCGCAGCCAGGTCCACCGAGATCACCGCATCCGACACCAGGGCCACACCGCCGGATTCCGGGTTGTTGAAGAACACGAAGTCGTCGTCGCCACGGACGCGACCGTCTGCGCCGAGGAGCACCGCAGCGATGTCGACGGCGTTGCCCGGACCCGACGCGGTGATCGCGACGGTGTACCGGTCGCCGGTGAGGTCGGTCTTCGACCCCTTCCCAAGCTGCACACTTCCTCCTCGCCGAAACAACCGTCCCGGCATCGATTCCCGTTATGACCGGTATGCCTAAAATTTACACGAGCCTCTCGGAGACGAACGTTGTCCTCGCGGGGAACCGCCCTCGCATCGTTGGGCGCACGACTGCATCGTCGCAGCTCAGGGCCCCTGGACCGGACCCGCGCGGCACAACCGGGGACAGGTTCGCCGGATCGGGCGGCAACGCCCGCCGGGTCACCGAGGATGGCGGAATCACACCCCGGGGGCGCGCCCCCACGGGTTACAGGCCGGCGACCGGGGTAGCCGGAACGGGGTGTGGGTACTCGACGGGCATGTCCACCACCTCGAGGAACCCAGACGATTCGAACCCTGACTTCACGCCGAGTCAGCGGCGCGGCGTCGTCCCCGGCCCTCCATCCGGCGCGACGGGCGGGGACGCTGCAGATCTGCATCCCGATCTCGCCCGCCGTAAGGGCATCAGGCGCACCCGCACCGGCGCACTCTGGACCGCGCTCGTGACCGGTGTGCTCATCCTGCTGTTGCTGCTGGTGTTCATCCTGCAGAACCTGGACAGCATCACCCTCGAACTGTTCGGGTGGGACTTCTCGCTCCCGCTGGGTGTGGCGTTGCTGTTCGCGGCGATCGCCGGAGCTGCGATCGTCGGGATCGCCGGTGGCCTACGGATCCTGCAGCTTCGCCACGCCGCCAACAGGCAGCGCGCGCTCAGCACCGACCCGGGGGCCCGACCCTGACGGGGCCACTACCCTTCGGATGACATCGACTTCATTCGTACTGCAATCTCCCACAGCGATTTTCAGGACCAATACGACGCCCCGAGATCCCGGACGCCGTCCCGCGGGTTCACGCCATCTCGGGAACGTGCAGGTGCGCGATGGCCAGTTCGAACTCGCAGGAATCGAGCACTTCGGCGCCCGCCTCGCGGACCACACCCTCCCGGATGCTGTCGAGACGTTCCCTGTGGCTTTCCATCGCCTCGGCGCTGTCGAACGTCAGCGACGACACCCCGCGACCGGCAGGACGATCGAGCATCAGACTGGCGCTGCAGAAGCCCTCCAGTTCCTCCATCCGAGGCAGCGCGGCCATCTTCCACAGGTCCACTCCGCGGTCCATGGCGGCCGGATCGATCTTGATCCACGTGACCCGGCAGCAGGCCCCGCGCTCGGAATGGTGGTCACGATGCATCACAGCGATCTCCCACCGCGACACCTCCGTGGTGCCGTGGAAGATCTCGGCGGCGGCGTCCCGCAGTGCCCGCACCGGTCCCTCGCTGGCGCGAAGCGAGTCCTCGTCCCGCCACGAACTGGTCGCGATACACCGACCCGAGCTGCGATCGATCAGCAGGGACATCCCCACACAGCCCTCGATGTCCGTCAGCGCGGGCATCACGGTCTCGCGTACGTGCATGATGCCGGGGTCGATGTACGAGGCGTGCGCATGAATTGTGGTCGAGCGTGCAAACACGATCTGCACCCTTCTCCTCAGGGCGGCGCCGACACAGCGTCGCCGTATTTTCCCTGTGTTCCACCTTGCTCCTCCACTGCTCGGCAGGCAATGGGCGGACGATGATGCACTGCGGCCCGGACTCCGTGAAGAGTCCGGGCCGCTGACGAGAGACGGTGTGGCTAGGCGTCGATCTTCTCGAGCTTCGGTTCCTTCTCCGGAGCCGGATGCCCGTCGTCGTCGCCGAGCATCGATTCGTCGAACGGCAGCCGGCCGCCGAGTACCTCGTCGACGCGGGCACGATCGACGGTCCGGGTCCAGGTGCCGATGAGCAGGGTCGCGATGGCGTTGCCGGAGAAGTTCGTGACGGCACGCGCTTCGGACATGAACCGGTCGACACCGACGATCAGACCCACTCCGTCGACGAGGTCGGGGCGGTGGCTCTGCAGCCCGCCCGCGAGCGTCGCGAGCCCGGCGCCGGTCACCCCGGCCGCACCCTTCGACGCGATGATCATGAACAGCAGCAGCGACAGCTGTTCGGCCAGCGCCAGCGGGCGGCCCATCGCATCGGCGACGAACAGCGCGGCCATCGTCAGGTAGATCGCGGTGCCGTCCAGGTTGAACGAGTAGCCGGTGGGCACGACGACACCGACGGTGGTGCGCTGCACGCCCAGGTGCTCCATCTTGGCGATCAGGCGCGGCAGAGCCGACTCGGACGACGACGTCGCGAAGATCAGCAGGTATTCGCGGGCCAGGTAGCGCACCAGCTTGAACACCGAGATCCCGGCGACCGCGCGCAGCAACGTGCCGAGCACACCGAACACGAACACCAGGCACGTCAGGTAGAACGCGAGCATCAGCGCGCCGAGCTGGACGACCGCGCTCAGGCCGGTCTGGGCGACGACGTTGGCGATCGCGCCGAACGCGCCGATCGGGGCGAGCCACAGGATCATCGTCAGGATCCGGAACACGAGCTTCTGCACGTGCGCGACGCCGCGCAGGATCGGTTCGCCGGACTTGCCGATCCCCTGGATCGCGAAACCCACGAGCAGCGCGACGAACAGTGTCTGGAGCACGCTGCCCGAGGTGAGCGCGGACAGCATCGACGTCGGGATGATCGAGGAGATGAACTCGGCGGTGCCGCCGGCCTCGTGGGCCTTCTCGGCGAGAGCGGCGCCGGATGCGGCGGTCGATTCGTCGAGCGTCAGGCCGCTGCCGGGGTCGAGCAGGTTGCCGACGACCAGGCCGATGCCGAGCGCGACCGTCGACATGCCGACGAAGTAGATCAGCGCGAGGCCGCCGATCCGGCCGACGCTGGCGGCCGCGCGTACCGAGCCGATGCCCAGCACGATGGTGCAGAAGATGACCGGGCTGATCATCATCTTGATCAGGTCGACGAAAGTGGTGCCGAGGATGCCGAGCGACTTGCCGACGTCCGGTGCCTGCCAGCCGACCAGCACACCGGCGACCACGGCGACGACGACGCCGATGTACAGCCAATGGGTCCGGTCCTTGCGGCGGGACACGGTGGTGCTGCTCATGGGTTGCCCTTCGATCACGGAAACGGAGTCGGTGGCAACCGGTGAGAACTCGGGATGTCGTGCTGCGGAGAGCGTCCACTCCGCACCCGGGAGGTGACCGGTATCACGTCCACCTACGAGAATGGTGGTCGTGGAACGGGCCACGGAGAAGTTTGTGTACATAGTGTTCACCGGAGGTGACAGGTGAACCTTGGCGGCACACGTCGGCCGATGAGCGTGGCGGGGCAGTTGCTGATCCTGCAACTCGTGGTGTTCACCGTGGTCGCGGTGGTGGCGGGGGTGCTGTTCGTCGTCGACGAACGCCACGATGCGGACGACGCGACGCGCGACACCGTGACGGCCGTCGCAGTGACCACCGCGCAGGTCCCCGAGGTCGCCGAGGGACTGCGCTCCCCCGATCCGACCGCGGCGCTGCAGCCCCTCGCCGAGCAGATCCGCGAGGCCACCGGTGTCGACTTCGTCGTGATCGTCGACCCGGACGGGATCCGGGTGACGCATCCACGGCCCGATCAGATCGGGTTGCCCTACAGCGGCCACACCGAGCAGGCCCGTGCCGGGCAGCCGTACAGCGAGACGTACACCGGCAGCCTGGGATCGTCGATCCGCACGATCACCCCGGTGTACGCCGGCGACGGCACGCTCGCCGGGTTCGTGTCGGTCGGAGTGACGCGGCAGCGCATCGCCGACAACTTCGTGCGGGGTCTGCCGGGCATCGTCGGGGTCGTCGGCGCGGGCGTGGCGGTCACCGCGGCCGGGGCCGTCCTCGTCGCCCGGCGGCTGCGCCGGCAGACCCTCGGGTTGAACCCGGACCAGTTGCTGCGCATGTACGAGCATCACGACGCGGTGCTGCACGCCATCGGTGAGGGCCTGCTGGTCTTCGGCACGTCGGGCGACCGGGCCCCGCGGGTCGACGTGGTCAACGACGAGGCCCGCCGGCTGCTGGGACTCGCCCCCACCGGGCCGGTGCCCTTCGACTCGCTTCCGGAGACCCTGCGGACCCTCGCGACCGGGGAGGAGGTGCGCGACGAGGTGCACCTGACCCGGGACCGGGTGCTGGTGGTGGGCAGCGACGCCGTGCGGTGGGAGGGCCGTCGTATCGGCACGGTCGTGACGTTGCGGGATCACACCGAGTTGCGGGGCGTGCTCGGTGAGCTGGATTCGGTGCGCGGGTTCGCCGAGTCGTTGCGGGCCCAGGCCCACGAGTCGGCGAACCGGTTGCACACGATCATCACGATGGTCGAGCTGGGCCGACCCGAGGAGGCGGTGGACTTCGCGACGCGCGAGCTGGCGGTGTCCCAGAACCTCATCGACCGGCTGACCGCCGATGTGGCCGAACCGGCGCTCGCGGCGCTGTTGCTCGGCAAGGTCGACGAGGCCGCCGAGCGCGGCGTCGAGCTGACCGTCACCGAGGACACCGCCCTGGGGCCGGTGCCGTCGGTGCCGTCCCGCGACCTGGTCACGCTCGTCGGTAACCTGATCGACAATGCCATCGACGCTGCCCGCACCGCAGACGATCCGTGGGTGGAAGTGACTGTCAGAAGGGAAGATTCGACGATGATCGTCGAGGTCGCGGACAGCGGGCCCGGGATGTCCGCGGACAGCCTGGCGCAGGCGATGCAGCGCGGGTATTCGACGAAATCGGCCCAGCGCGGACTCGGGCTCGCCCTGGTCGCGCAGGTCGTCGCCCGCCACGGGGGCACGCTGCGCACCGAGCCGTCTCTCGGCGCGATGATCGTCGTGGAGATTCCGCTCGGGGGCCGCTCGTGATCCGAGTTCTCATCGTCGAGGACGAACCCCTCATCGCCGGGGCGCACCGCGAATACCTCGGGCGGATGGCGGATTTCGAGGTACACGACGCCGTCCACACCGGTGCTGCCGCACTGAGGGCGGCGAACGCGGCGGCACGCAGCGGCGCACCGATCGACTTGGTGCTGCTGGACATCGGACTGCCCGACATGAGCGGCCTCGACGTCGCGTCGGCACTGAGCGCGTTGCGGCCCAGCCCGGACATCATCGCGGTCACCTCGGCCCGCGACCTCGAGGTGGTCCGCACCGCGGTGTCCCGCGGCATCGTGCTGTACCTGCTCAAACCGTTCACGTTCGCGGCACTGCGCGACAAACTCGACCACTACCTCGCCTACCGCACCGCGCTGGGTTCGGCGGAGACAGCGGTCGCGCAACACGACATCGATCGGGCGATGGCCGCGCTGCGCACGTCGAACACGAAGGCGTCGACCCCGAAGGGCGTCTCCCCCGCGACCCTGGACCGGATCGCCGGGTTCCTGCGCGAAGCCGACGGCCCCCGCACCGCCGCCGAGGTCGGCAGC
>NZ_LRRH01000091.1 GCF_001646785.1 Rhodococcus phenolicus | reverse complement strand
CCTGCGGCGGCATGTGCGGGGGGAGACGCACCGATTCGCGCAACGTGTCCAGACTGTGCTGTCGAGCTGTGTCAGGCGATCGGAAAGCGATGACCCCCGGGGCACTTGCAGCGCGTGAGAAGGTCCAGCCACCGTCGATGACGCGCGTCATCGCATCGCTCAACGATCTCGGTCTGGTGGAGCGGACACCGCATCCGACCGACGGCAGGCAGATCATCGTCGACCTGTCCGAGCCGGGACGGGATCTGCTGCGCGACGAGGCGCAGGCGCGGGAGGCATGGCTGACCGAACGCCTGAAACAGCTCGATCAGAACAGTCTCGACACGTTGCGCGATGCGGTGGTCATCCTCACCGCGCTGGTCACCGACGACAAGTGACGAGTCGCCCGGCGGGATCTCGCTCTCCGTGAAGGCGTGCGTCACCTCTCATTGGCCGGTTCGGACGCCGAGCACGAACGCGACCAGGGCGATGCCGATGTCGTCGAGAGCGAGCACCCGGCCAGACCGGTCGTCTCCGCCGTGAGGTAGAGGTTCTGCAGGACCGCGCCCGCCTCGACGTGCACGGTCCGGTAGTGCCGCAGCGCGTACCGGCCGAACGCGACATCCGTCCTGGCGGTCGGCACGATCACGACCGGGAACCGGTGGGCGAACTCGGGTGCAGGAACGTCGCCGCGACGTGCCCGGTGTGCACGGCCCCGAGGCGATCGCAGCCGCCCGCGCGCGGGACCGTGGCCGTCGCGTGGTGCAGAACCGTCGCGAGGGCGGCCCCGTCCGGGGCCGGCGCCGCGTACTCTTCCGTTGCCGCACGGAACGCTCGTCCGACACCCGGGTCCGGACGAAATTCTGTCCTGGCAGAATTGTCGTCGTGGTTCACGTCATCGACATCGACGATCCCGCCGATCCGCGGCTGGACGACTTCCGCGATCTCAACTCGTCGGATCGCCGCCCCGACCTGCCGGACGGCAAGGGACTGGTCGTCGCCGAGGGCGTGCTCGTCGTGCAGCGCATGCTCGACTCGCGGTTCACGCCGGACAATCTCCTCGGCGTCGATCGCCGGCTCGGGGAATTGGCCGACGACCTGCGCGATGTCGACGTGCCGTTCTACCGCGCCTCCGCCGAGGTGATGGCGGAGGTCGTCGGGTTCCATCTGAACCGGGGTGTCCTGGCCACCGCGTCGCGGCCCGAACCGCTCGATCTGGGCGACGTGCTCGAGAAGGCGATGACCGTCGCCGTGCTCGAGGGCGTCAACGACCACGAGAACATCGGCTCGATGTTCCGCAACGCCGCCGGGCTCGGCGTCGACGCGGTGCTCTTCGGGAAGGGTTGCGCCGATCCGTTGTACCGCCGCGCCGTGCGCGTGTCCATGGGACACGTGCTGCGCGTGCCGTTCGCGCACGTGCCGAACTGGCCGTACGACCTCGATCAGCTGCGCGGCCGGGGTTTCCAGCTGATCTCGCTCACCCCGAACCCGGACGCCGTCACACTGGCCGAGGCGATGACGGGGGAGAAGGTCGCCCTGCTGCTCGGCGCGGAAGGACCGGGGCTGACCGAGCACGCGATGCGTGCCACCGACGTGCGGGCGCGAATCCCGATGGCGCCGGGCACCGATTCGCTCAACGTTGCGACCGCCGCCGCGATGGCGTTCTACGAACGGGTGCGGATCCCGCGATGACCCGTCCGTCCGCTCCTTCCGCGACACCGTGGGCAACCGGTCTGGCACTCACCGCGTTCGCGCTCGTCGCCACCGTCGTGACGGTCGTCGCGTTCGGTTCGGTGCTGACGCGCGTCAGCCCCGCGCTCGCTCTCGGCGTCAACGTCGTCGCCGGGGCCGGCGTCGCCCCGACACTGTGGGTGTGGAGCCGGGTTCCCCTGTGGCGGTGGGTGGCCGTCGGTGTCGCCGCAGGCGTTCCGGTCGGATGGCTGATGCTGCTGGTGGCGTTGCTCTGACGTCCGGGGCGCGGTGTCACCGCAGCCGGTGCCACCACCGACGTCGTTGTTCCCCGGGTGTCACGGAATCCGGTGTGGCCGGCGGTGTCTCGCCGTCGCGGTAGAGCCCGAACCGCCACACCTCGATGCCGGCCGGATCCAGCCCGCCGGTGCCGGCGCCGATGTACCGGAATCCGAGCCAGGAGTCGTTGGCGGTTTCGACCAGCCGGCGGGGATGGAACGGCAGGGCCTGCGGTGGAGCGGGGAGATGGACGGGCCACCGCACGGGATGGTCACCCGCCCAGAACGGGCGCTCCCACACGAACGGCACACCGTGGTCCTCGAAGATGTCGACGGTCGTCGCGCTGAACGCCCGCCGCAGCTCCCCGTGGTGCCACTGGGCGAACGCGCCCCATGCCCGCGGTGGATCCGACCGGATCAGGTAGGTGTGTTCCGAACCCAGTGTGTGCGTCCAGGTTTCGGGGGTTTCCGACGGCTGTCGCTGGGGCAGGTCGGGACTGCACACGACCGTGACACCCGGATAGCTACCCACGTACACCCGGTCCGGCTCGGCGCACGCGGCGGCCTCCACCAGCGGAACGCGTTGCATCGGAACCGAATTCAGATTCGGGTAGAGACGTCCGACGAGTGCATGTGCGGAATCGCGGTCCGGATGCCCGGAACGCAGCACCATCGCCGGTTCGGGGGCGTCGACATACCAGAGGGTCGAGACGGACGCCGCCACCGGGGCCGTCCCTCAGGCGCGTCCGTTGCTGCGCACGCCGAGGAGCACGTCGTCCCAGGACGGGAGGGCGGGCTTGCCGCGCTTGTCCTTGCCCGGCGTGTGCTGCGGTGCCAGCTTCGGCTGCGGATCGTCGTCGTACGCCTCCTCGGCGTCCTCGACGGGCTGATCGAATGATCGGGTGTCGGCCTCGGCGGTGACCGCCTGCTCGACCCGGTCCGGCTCGGCCCGATCCAGGATGATCGGCTCCGCCGCGGCCGGAACTCGATCGCTCACGGTGTCGGTGTCGAGGGTGTCGTCGACATCCCGGGCCGAGTACACCGGCGTCAGGTACCGCAGCGGGCGTGCGCAGTCCGGGTCGACGAGCTCGCTCGCGATGTCGTCGAGGGCCACGATCGTGCCGCCGTGCGCGTCGGGCTGGTACCGCCAGTGCGCGCTGTTCGTGGAACGTCCTGCGTGCCACTGCAACTGGGCAACCCAGTGACCGTCGTCGTCGCGCCATGCGTCCCACGTGGCTACGTCGATGTTGTGTCCGCGGGCGCGGAAGGCCTGCGAGACGACCTCGAGCAGCGTTTCGACCGCGGGACCGTCGGGGCGGACGGGGTGCCCGTTCTGCGCCATCTCCGCCGCCCGGGACCGCTCGAGCAGTACGGGGTAGGCGAAACGCTCGACCTTCGCCATCGGGATGCCGGCTTCCTCGGCGACCTGCTCGACGGATGCGCCGCCGCGGATCCGTGCCTGGATCTCGCGGGGGCGGAGCTGGCTGGTGGTCTCGATCTGAATCTGGCCGAGACGTGCGAGGTCGCCGCGGGATGCGGCGCGCAGGGTGTCGTCGACCGGGATGCGGAACTTGTCGCCGGTTGCGGGATCCGCGAGCACGACGTGGGATCCGTCGGGCTCGAGGCCGACCACTCGAAGCTCTCGCACCTTGACCTCCTCGCGCCGGTTCGCGATTGACCCGCCCGACTGTAACGGAACGGCGGGGCCGGGGTGGCCGGGACACGCCGCGCCGCGCCGTGCGGATTGTCGTGCAACCTCGCTCGGGACGCGCTATGGTGCTGAGTTCGCCGAAAGTCTCGACCATTGGTCGAGAGTTGGTGTGAGGGCCCGAAAACGGGGGAGGACCGGACCCGCCGGGCCCGGTCCTCCCCCGTGACGTGAACTCAGAGCTGGCCGACGACCCAGTCGATGCTCTTGGTGAGCTGGGTGACGTCCTCGGGGTCGATCGCCGGGAACATACCCACACGCAGCTGGTTACGGCCCAGCTTGCGGTACGGCTCGGTGTCGACGATGCCGTTGGCGCGCAGGATCTTCGCGACCGCCGCGGCGTCGACCGAATCGACGAAGTCGATGGTGCCGACGACCTGCGACCGATCGGCCGGATCGGCGACGAACGGCGTCGCGAACTCCGAGGCCTCGGCCCACTCGTACAGGCGCGACGACGAATCCTTGGTGCGCGCGGTCGTCCAGTCCAGACCGCCGTTGCTGTTCATCCACTCGATCTGATCGGCGAACATCAGCAGCGTCGCGAGCGCCGGGGTGTTGTACGTCTGATCCTTGACCGAGTTGTCGATCGCGATCGGCAGGGACAGGAACTCGGGCGTGAACCGGCCCGACTCCTTGATCTCGGCGACACGCTCGAGCGCGGCCGGGCTCATCAGCGCGACCCAGAGGCCACCGTCGGCGGCGAAGCACTTCTGCGGAGCGAAGTAGTAGGCGTCGACATCGGCGATGTTCACCGGCAGGCCGCCGGCACCCGAGGTCGCGTCGATAGCGATGAGGGCCTTCTCCGAACCCGCCGGGCGAGAAACCGGCACCGCGACACCGGTCGAGGTCTCGTTGTGCGCCCAGCCGATGAGGTCGACGTCACCGTCGGCGACGATCTCCGGAGCCGAACCCGGCTCCGCCGACACGACGACCGGGTCGCCGATGAACGGGTTCTTCTTCGCCACCGACGCGAACTTCGACGAGAACTCGCCGTAGGTGAAGTGCTGCGACCGCTCACGGATCAGACCGAACGCCGCGGCGTCCCAGAACGCGGTCGACCCGCCGTTGCCGAGGACGACCTCGTAGCCCTCGGGCAGCGAGAACAGGTCGCGCAGACCGCCGCGCACCCGCGCGACGACGTCCTTGACCGGCTTCTGGCGGTGGCTGGTACCGAACACCGAGGCGCCGACGTCGACCAGCGACTGCAGCTGTTCGGGGCGAACCTTGGAGGGGCCACAGCCGAAGCGGCCGTCTGCGGGCTTGAGGTCGGCGGGAATGATCGGTGAAGCGTCAGCCATCGGAATGCGTGTCCTAAGCGTCGAGGGACATGTGCACAGGTAGTTTAGACCGCTCACACGGCGGGGCCCGACACAGCTTGTGCCGGGCCCCGATGTCACTCCTGCCGACCGCGCCCCGGGAAACGGGCGGTCGCTGCGCTCAGCGGTGCGCGATCGCGTCCCAGCCGTCGACGCTCTCGGGGGAACGCGGATCGGGGCCGGTGTAGATCGCGGCCGGCCGGACCAGCTTGCCCAGGCGCTTCTGCTCCAGGATGTGCGCGCACCAGCCCGCGGTCCGTCCGCACGTGAACATCGCGGGCATCATCGCGGCCGGGACCTCGGCGAAGTCCAGGATCACCGCCGCCCAGAACTCCACGTTCGTCTCGATGGCCCGGTCCGGACGGCGTTCACGCAACTCGGTGAGCGCGGCCTGCTCCAGGGCGGCGGCGACCTCGTAACGCGGCGCGTTCAGCCGCTTGGCGGTGTTGCGCAGCACCCGGGCCCGGGGATCCTCCGCGCGGTACACGCGGTGACCGAAGCCCATGAGCTTCTCCTTGCGGTCGAGGATGCCCTTGACCAGTGCGCGGGCGTCACCGGTGCGTTCGGTCTCCTCGATCATCGGCAGCACCCGCGCGGGCGCGCCGCCGTGCAGCGGGCCGGACATCGCGCCGACCGCGCCGGACAGGGCCGCCGCGGCGTCGGCACCGGTGGAGGCGATGACGCGAGCGGTGAACGTCGAGGCGTTCATACCGTGCTCGGCGGCCGACACCCAGTACGCGTCGATCGCGGCGGTGTGCGCCGGATCCGGATCACCCTTCCAGCGGACCATGAACCGCTCGGTGACGGTCTTCGCCTCGTCGATCCGCTTCTGCGGCACCGCAGGTTGGTAGATGCCGCGCGCGGACTGCGCCACGTAGGACAGGGCCATCACGGCGGCGCGCGCCAGGTTGTCGCGGGCGGTGTCGTCGTCGACGTCCAGCAGCGGCTGAAAGCCCCAGATCGGCGCGAGCATCGCCAGGCCGGCCTGCACGTCGACGCGGACGTCGCCGGTGTGGATGGGGAGGGGGAACGGCTCGGCCGGATGCAGTCCCTGCCCGAACTTTCCGTCCACCAGCAGCGCCCACACGTCGCCGAAGGTGACGCCGCGATCGACGAGGTCCTCGATGTCGACACCGCGGTAGCGCAGCGCGCCGCCGTCCTTGTCCGGTTCGGCGATGTCACTGGTGAAGGCAACGACGCCTTCGAGGCCGGCGACGAAATCCTCGGGTACTGCCGCGCGCGATGCCATGACGGTGGATTCTCCTTGTCTGCGTGCAGCCCGGTCCGGGCCGCACTGCCTGTGAAGCGGGGCGCCGGAATGTGATGGTCGCCCCACCCGATGTCGTCGAACAAAACTGTAGACCTCACCGCTGGAGGTCGAACCCGGAGTCTCCGGAGTAGCGTCTTCGCCCGTGTCGTCCGATCCACAGAACCGACCCCGTAGGCCCGGCGAGCTCGCCGCGATGCGCGTCGACTACGCGCACGCCCGCCCCGGAGGGGCCGCGTCCGCCGACGCAGACCTCGAACCCGAACACCTCGCCGGAGGCTGGCTGCCGCTGCTGCGGCGCTGGCTCGCCGAGGCGGTCGCCGCGGAGGTACCGGAACCGAACGCCATGGTTCTCGGCACCGTCGACGAGGACGGACGTCCGGTGACCCGCACCGTGCTGTGCAAGGACATCGACGCGGACGGCGTCACCTTCTTCACCAACTACGAGTCGAACAAGGGCCGTCAGCTCGCAGCCCGGCCGTACGCGTCGGTGACGTTCGCGTGGCTGCCCGTGCACCGGCAGGTCACCGTGCGCGGACCGGTCACCCGGGTGTCCGCGGAGGAGACCGCCGAGTACTGGCACACCCGGCCGCGCGGCTCGCGCCTCGGCGCGTGGGCGTCGCAGCAGTCGCGGCCGATCGAGTCCCGTGCCGCGCTCGAGCAGGCCATGGTCGAGGCCGGCGATCGCTACGGTCTCGACGAGGACATCCCGGTCCCGCCGTTCTGGGGTGGGTTCCGGATCAGCCCCGAATCGGTCGAGTTCTGGCAGGGCCGCCCCAACCGGCTCCACAACCGGGTGCTCACCCGGCTCGTGGACGGGCAGTGGTCCACCGTGCGGCTCCAACCGTGAGACGGCTGCTCGCCGACACCACCCCGCTCCGCAACCCCGACTACCGGCGCCTGTGGTGGGCCGGTGTCGTCACCACGATCGGTGCGCAACTGAGCGTCGTCGCGGTGCCCCAGCAGATCTACGAGATCACCCGCAGTTCCGCGTACGTCGGCCTGACCGGTGTGTTCGGGCTCGTCCCGCTCGTCGTGTTCGGGCTGTGGGGCGGGGCACTGGCCGATGTCATGGACCGGCGCCGGTTGCTCACCATCACCACGACCGGCCTGGGCGTCACGTCGCTGCTGCTGTGGGCGCAGGCCGCGGCGGGACTGGACAACGTGTGGGTGCTGCTCGGGTTGTTCGCGCTGCAACAGGCGTTCTTCGCGGTCAATCAGCCGACGCGGGCCGCGATCATTCCGCGGCTGCTCCCGGCGGGGAAGATCGCCGCGGCGACCTCACTGAACATGACGGTCGTGCAGTTCGGGGCGATCGCCGGGCCGCTGCTCGCCGGGGTCCTCATCCCGGTGCTGGGGCTGGCCGCGATGTATCTGCTCGACACGATCGCGCTGCTCGCGACGCTGTGGGCGGTGGTGCGGCTGCCGGCGATCCCGCCGCTCGGGGAGACCACCAAGGCCGGGCTGCGCGCGGTGATCGACGGATTCCGGTACCTGTCGACGCAGAAGATCCTGCTCGCCTCGTTCGTCGTCGACATCGTCGCCATGGTCTTCGGCATGGCCCGCGCCCTGTTTCCGCAGATCGCGCACGAGTCGTTCGGTGACCCCGTGACCGGTGGATTCGCCCTCGGCCTGCTGTTCGCCGCGATGTCCGTCGGCGCGGTGCTCGGCGGCGTGTTCTCCGGCTGGCTGCCGAGGGTGCGCCGACAGGGTCTGGCGGTGATGGTGTGCATCGCCCTGTGGGGTGTCGCGATGATCGGTTTCGGTGTCACCGTGGCCTTCGCCGAACCCGGTGACAGCGCCCTGCTGTTGTGGATTGCGTTGGCGTTCCTGGCATTCGGTGGTGCGGCCGACATGGTGTCGGCCGCGTTCCGCTCCACGATGCTGCAGACCGTCGCGACCGACGAGATGCGCGGCCGGCTGCAGGGCGTGTTCATCGTGGTCGTCGCCGGTGGACCCCGCATCGGCGACGTCGCGCACGGTATCGCCGCGGCGGCGGTCGGCACTGCGATCGCGGCGGCCGGCGGCGGTGTGCTCGTCGTGATCGGCACGGTGATCTGTGTGCTCGCGTTCCCCGCGTTCGTGCGGTTCCGGACGGCGGCGTAGCCGCCGGTGTGCCTTTGTGGCGGTCAGGGCCGCCACAACGGCACACCGGAGCGAAGCTCCGATTCGGTGGTGGGGAGCGGCACAGCCGTGGAAACTGTGGACATGTCCGATCCGAGGGATTTCGGTATCCAGAGGGACGGGTACCGGGCGGAGGTGTCCAATGCCGGCGGTGCGTTGCGGCTGCTCGAGCACGACGCGCCCGACGGTGCCTACCGGCTGACGGAGAGCTGGCCCGCCGGCGAGCGTCCGCCGCTGTACTCAGGTGTTGTCCTCGCCCCGTGGCCCGGCAGGGTCCGCGACGGTCACTTCTTCTTCGACGGCATCGAGCACCAGCTCGCCCTGACCGATCCGCAGCACGGCGCGGCGCTGCACGGATTCGCGTGGTCCATGAACTGGGAAGTGTTGTCGCACAGCGAGACCAAGGTCGTGCAGGCGCTCGAGGTGGGGTTGCACAAGGGCTGGCCGTACCAGTTGCGGCTCACCGTCACCCACGAACTGGGGCCGGGCGGGCTGACCGTCACCCACACCACGACCAACATCGGCGGCTATCACGCCCCGTTCGGGCTGGGCGCGCACCCGTACCTGCGTGCCGGTGCCTCCGACCTCGACGACTGCACCCTGCAGATCGCCGCCGGCACCCGGCTGCCCGTCGATCCGGAGCGGTCCCTGCCGAACGCGTATTCGCAGCCCGTCGTCGACAGCGACTACGACTTCACCACGCCGCGGTCGTTGCGCGGGGTCACGCTCGACACCCCGTTCAGCGCCCTCGACGAGGACGTCGACGGCCGGGTACGCCACGACCTGCTCGGCCCGGACGGTCGAGGGGTGCGGTTGTGGACCGGCCCGGGTCTCGGGTGGGTGCACGCGTCGATCACCGATCCGGATCCCGGTTATCCGGGCCGTGGACGCGCCCTCGCGCTCGCACCGTCGACGTGCCCGCCGGACGCGTTCAATCTCGGTATCGACATCGTCGTGTTGCAGGCCGGTGAATCGTGGACCGGGCAGTGGGGGCTCAGCGCGCTGGTGTGAGCGGCGGGCCGGGCCGGGCGACGTTCCGAAAGGACACGCCGGGGGTGCCTCACCGGTGGCGATCCGGTATCGTGATATCGATTTGCGTGGAGTGTTGTCGCAGGTGAGCGGCATGCACGTCCGTAGGTGCGCGCCGATCGCCCGGCCCGACGAGGGTTCGCCTCCGCTACGCGTGGGTAGCCGTTCCGGGACTTTCGACCGACCCTCCCTGGGCACCGTCCCCGGCCAGCGGCTAGGTTCTACGTGAATGTTCGGAATTTTTTCGTAGGTCTGAGCTTGAGAGGGATCCTTCGTGCCCGCTGAGAATGACACCAACTCCACCCTCAGCTACCCCGGTGGCGAGCACACGATGTCGATCGCCAAGGCGACGGAAGGCAATGACGGTATCGAGCTGGGCAAGCTCCTTGCTGCAACCGGGTACACCACCCTTGACCCCGGTTTCGTCAACACCGCCTCCACCACCTCCGCGATCACATACATCGACGGTGAGAAGGGCATCCTGCGTTACCGCGGGTACCCGATCGAGCAGCTCGCGGAACGGTCGACGTTCATCGAGGTCAGCTACCTGCTGATCTACGGTGAGCTCCCGACCGCGGAGCAGCTCGAGGTCTTCACCGACAAGATCCGCCGCCACACGCTGCTGCACGAGGATCTCAAGCGCTTCTTCGACGGCTTCCCGCGCAACGCGCATCCGATGCCGGTCGTCTCGAGCGCCGTCAACGCCCTGTCGGCGTACTACCAGGACGCTCTCGACCCGGACGATCCGGAGCAGGTCGAGCTCTCGACGATCCGCCTCATGGCGAAGCTCCCGACGATCGCCGCCTACGCCTACAAGAAGTCCGTGGGCCAGCCGTTCCTGTACCCGGACAACTCGCTGTCGCTGGTCGAGAACTTCCTGCGCATGACGTTCGGTTTCCCGGCCGAGCCGTACGAGATCGATCCCGAGATCGCTCAGGCGCTCGACATGCTGCTGATCCTGCACGCCGACCACGAGCAGAACTGTTCCACGTCGACGGTGCGCCTGGTCGGTTCGTCCGACGCCAACCTGTTCACGTCGATCTCCGGCGGCATCAACGCACTGTGGGGCCCGCTGCACGGTGGCGCCAACCAGGCCGTGCTCGAGATGCTCGACACCATCAAGGGGTCCGGTGGCGACGTCGGCGAGTTCGTGCGCAAGGTCAAGAACAAGGAAGACGGCGTGAAGCTCATGGGCTTCGGTCACCGCGTCTACCGCAACTACGACCCGCGTGCCGCGATCGTGAAGAAGACCGCCGACTCTATCCTCACCAAGCTCGGTGCCGGCGACGAACTGCTCGAGATCGCCATGAAGCTCGAGGAAGCCGCGCTCACCGACGAGTACTTCATCGAGCGCAAGCTGTACCCGAACGTCGACTTCTACACCGGTCTCATCTACCGGGCGATGGGCTTCCCGGATCGCATGTTCACCGTGCTGTTCGCGCTCGGCCGCCTGCCCGGCTGGATCGCGCACTGGCGTGAGATGCACTCGGATCCGACCCTGAAGATCGGCCGCCCGCGCCAGATCTACACCGGGTACACCGAGCGCGACTACGCCGCCATCGACGCGCGCTGACCCGCGCCCGACGCAACCTCGACTAGGAGGACACGCATGAGCAAGCCCGAGATCGAGTTCCAGGAGGGTCCCGCACCCACCGAGCTCGTCATCAAGGACCTGGTGGTCGGCGACGGTGCCGAGGCCACGCCCGGCGCGAAGGTC
Source organism: Rhodococcus phenolicus (assembly GCF_001646785.1). Taxonomy (GTDB): domain Bacteria; phylum Actinomycetota; class Actinomycetes; order Mycobacteriales; family Mycobacteriaceae; genus Rhodococcus; species Rhodococcus phenolicus. Next base: position 44,136 of record NZ_LRRH01000091.1, on the reverse strand, counting down.
GAGGTGCACTACGTCGGCGTCGAGTTCGACACCGGCGAGGAGTTCGATTCGTCGTGGAACCGCGGTGAGTCCATCACGTTCCCGCTGGCCGGTCTGATCGCCGGGTGGCAGGAGGGCATCCCGGGCATGAAGGTGGGTGGTCGTCGTCAGCTGACGATCCCGCCGGAGCTCGCGTACGGCCCGGCCGGGTCGGGTCACCAGCTGTCCGGCAAGACGCTGGTCTTCGTCATCGACCTGCTCGACGTGAAGGTGCCGCCGGCGGTCCCGGTCGTCGAACCGGCCACCGGTCCGGCGCCGGCCGAGCTCGTCGTCGAGGACATCACCGTCGGAGACGGCGCAGAGGCGCAGCCCGGCGCGGTCGTGGACGTGCACTACCACGGCGTCGAATACGACACGAACGACGTGTTCGACTCGTCGTTCACCCGCGGCGAGTCCGTGAAGTTCCCGCTCGGGCGCCTGATCCCGGGGTGGCAGGAAGGCATCCCGGGCATGAAGGTCGGGGGCCGCCGCAAGCTCACGGTTCCGCCGGAGCTCGCCTACGGTCCCGCCGGATCCGGGCATCCGCTCGGCGGCAAGACCCTGGTGTTCATCATCGACCTGCTGGGCACCAACTAGATCGATCCCACGACGCCCCGCATCGCAACTCGCGATGCGGGGCGTCGTGCGTGTTCAGCGTTCCCGGACCAGCGTGCCCGTGGCGATGTCGCCGCGCCGGTGGCCGTCACCGTCGGTGGTGAAGAGCCACAGGCCGTCGTCGCACCGCAATCCGTCGAGCCGAGAGCCCGGCGACTTCTCGTCGATGCGGATGACGCTGCCGTGGTCGTCGACGATCGCGACATCGCAACGACCGTCGTCGCTGCGGTGCGGTGGGTCGGCGGTGGCGGTGCCGGCGACCCCGAGGAACGACAGTGCGCCCAGGGTCGTGACGGCAAACAACCTGCGGCTCTTCGGCATTCGGTCCTCCTGGGGCGATCGGTGATCCGGTACGTCCCATGCTGCTCGCCGGCGGCGCCGCCGCGAACCCACCCGAGGTGTGGGTCCGGCTCACCTTGCCGGGCCGGCGATACGCACCGACAGGCGCGCCCCGCCGAGAGGCGAGTCGTCCAGCCGTGCGGTGCCGCCGTGCAGCGCCGCTTGCTGTGCGACGAGGGCGAGCCCCAGCCCCGACCCGGTGCGGGACGCGCCCGCGCCGCGCCGGAACCGCTCGAAGACGGCCTCGCGCTCGCCGGCGGGAACACCCGCACCGTCGTCGTCGACGGTGAAGACCGTGTCCGGACCGTCCGCGGCGACCGTCAGGCGGACGCGCCGGGCGCCGCCGTGCCGGACCGCGTTGGCGATCGCGTTGTCGACGACGAGCCGCAGGCCCCCGGGCAACGCCGGCACGAGCCGACCGGGTTCACCGTCGACATCCACCGTCAGCCCCGGATGCCGGCGCCGGGCATCGGCGGCCGCCGCGTCGCAGATCTCCACCGGATCGGTGTCCACGAAATCGTCCGCGCTCGACAGGTCGCCGCGGGCGAGACGTTCGAGGTCGTCGAGGGTCGATTCGACGCGGCCCTGGGCGCGGCTCAGATCGTCGAGGATCTCGCGGCGGTCGCCGGCGGTGAGGTCGTGGGTCGAGAGCACCTCCAGGTCCGTACGCATCGCCGTCAACGGTGTCCGTAGTTCGTGGGCAGCGGCGGCCGCGAAATCCCGTGCGGTCGCGAGCGCCGCATCGGTCGTGGCCTGGGCCTCCGCCACGTCGGCGAGCATCGATCCGGCGGCGGAGGCGAGTTCGTCGGCTTCGCGGATGCCGGACCTGCGGGGTGTGAGATCCGGGTCTCGCGCGGCGATCCGGCGGGTGAGGTCCACGAGAGGTCGTACCGCGCGGCCTCCGAAGATCCAGCCGAGCCCGGTGGCGACGGCGATTGCGCACAGCCCTGCGACGGCCAGCTGCCGATGCTGGGTGGTGGTGATGTCCTGGGCTTCTGCGTACGGGACGGCGACCGACATGCGGGCACGGGTCGCCTCGACCGGTGCGGTGACCGCGCGGTAGCGGACATCGCCCACCGTGACGGTGTGAGCGCCCAGGTCGAGCTCGGGGAGCTGTGTCGGTGTGCTGGTGCGCACCTCACCGTCCTTGTCGGAGCGGATCGTCACGGCGAACGCACCGGCGTCACCGAGTGCGGGCAGGAACAACCCGGCGGTCCCGGCGTTGGCGACGAGTACCTGTGCGGCGGTGTCGAGGCGGCGGTCGAGCTGGGCGAGGTTGTTGCGGGTGATCTCGAACGCGACGAGCGCCCCGAGCACTCCGACGACGACGGTCGTGCCCAGCGCCGTCGCCGCCGCCACCCGCGAGCGCAGGGAGAAGCGCCGGTCCATCACGATTCCCGCATCACGAAGCCGACCCCGCGCACCGTGTGCACGAGGCGGGGTGCGCCGCCGGCCTCCAGCTTGCGGCGCAGGTAGCCGACGAACACGTCCACCACGTTGGTGTCGGAGTCGAAGTCGTAGCCCCACACCAGCGACAGCCGCCGATCGCGGGAGAGCACGATCCCCGCGTTGCGTGCCAGCACCTCGAGCAGTTCGAACTCGCGCTTGGTCAATTCGATCGGGTTCCCGCGGAGGTGCACGCGGCGACCGGCGGGATCGAGCTCGAGATCGCCGACCCGCACGGTCGCCGACGGCGCACCGCCGGGGCGGCGCCGCAGCATCGCCTTGACCCGGGCGACCAACTCGGCCAGCACGAACGGTTTGGTGAGGTAGTCGTCGGCGCCGGATTCGAGTCCGGCGATGCGGTCGTCGACGGCGCTGCGGGCGCTGAGTACACAGATCGGGATGTCGTCGCCGGCCTCGCGCAGCGCGGTCACCACGCCGGTGCCGTCGAGAACCGGCATGTTCATGTCGAGGACCATCGCGTCGGGCCGGTGCTGTTCGACGACGTCGAGCGCGTCGCGGCCGTCGGTCGCGGTGAGGACCGTGAATCCGGACAGGCGCAGTCCGCGGCGCAGCGACGCGAGCACGTCCTCGTCGTCGTCGACGACCAGGACGGTGGCGGGGGCGGTCATGTGGGCATTCTGCCTCGTGGGGCCGTGCCCTGCGGGACGCCGAGCATGGACAGCACGAGCTCGACGTAGTTGCCCGCCAGCGCGTCGACGTCCATCCGGCCGGGCTGGTACCAGCGGGAGACGTCGATGCCGAGCGAGAGCATCGCCAGCGCGGCCGTGGGGACGTCACCGACGGTGAACACACCCGCGTCGACACCGCGCTGGATCTCGTCGCGGATCACCGCGTCGGTGGCCCGCCGGATCTCGGCGATCATCCGGTAGTGCTCGTCGGTGAGGGCGTGCAGTTCGTATTGGGCGACACGGCACATCGTGTGGTGCTCGGCGTGGATGCGCACGAACCGGTCGACGATCGCGCGGACCCGGTCGACGGGTGTCCCGGCGCCGTCGGCGGCCGCGGTGATCGTGTCGAGGACGAACCGGTGCCCGATACGGCTCGCCTCGAACAGCACCTCCTCCTTGGAAGGGAAGTGCACATAGAGCGCGGCGGGGCTCAGCCCCGCGCCGACCGAGATGTCGCGGGTGGTGGTGGCGTGGTAGCCGCGTCGGGCGAACGAGTCCACCGCCGAGAGCACGAGGCGCCGGGCCACGTCGGACGTGACACCGGTCAGCTCCAGCGGGACGGTCGAGGGATCTGCCGCGACTGTGTCGCCGGGTCCGGCGGGTGCGTTGCTGTCGGTCATAGGGTCCGTCCTGGTCCATCGGGTGCTCGTTGACATCATGCACCGCCGCCGGTTTACTAAGTGAGCGCTTAGTCGTCCTGAAAGGATAGCCATGCCCGCTCCCGTCCTGTCCCGGCGCGACCTCGACTTCCTGCTGTACGACTGGCTCGACGTCGTGTCGCTGACCGACCGCCCCTACTTCGCCGAGCACTCCCGCGAGACGTTCGACGGCATCCTCGACCTCAGCGCCGACCTCGCCACCAAGCATTTCGCCACGCACAACAAGAAGGCCGACGCGAACGAGCCGCGCATCGGCGAGGACGGGCGCGTCGAGATCATCCCCGAGGTCAAGGAGGCTCTCGACCAGTTCGCGAAAGCAGGCCTGATCTCGGCGAGCTTCGACGAATCGCTCGGCGGCATGCAGCTGCCCGTGTCCGTGCTGCGCGCGGCGATGGCGTGGTTCCAGGCAGCGAACGCAGGCACCTCGTCGTACCCGTTCCTCACCGTCGGCAACGCCAACGTCATCGCCACCCACGGCACCGAGGAGCAGGTCGCGATGTTCGTTCCGTCGCTTCTCGAGGGCCGCTTCTTCGGCACCATGTGCCTGTCCGAGCCGCAGGCCGGCTCCTCGCTCGCCGACATCACCACCAAGGCGATCCCGCAGGACGACGGCTCCTACCGCCTGACCGGTACCAAGATGTGGATCTCCGGCGGCGACCACGAGCTCACCGAGAACATCGTGCACCTCGTGCTCGCGAAGATCCCCGGCGGCCCCGCGGGGGTGAAGGGCATCTCGCTGTTCATCGTCCCGAAGTTCCTCGTGAACGCCGACGGCACGCTCGGCGAACGCAACGACGTCGCGCTCGTGGGCCTGAACCACAAGATGGGCAACCGCGGCACCACCAACACCCTGCTCAACTTCGGCGACGGGTCCTTCTCCCCGGGCGGTCGCGAGGGCGCGGTCGGCTATCTGCTCGGCGAGGCGAACAAGGGCCTGTCGTACATGTTCCTGCTGATGAACGAGGCGCGGATCGGCGTCGGATTCCTCGCGACCTCCCTCGGCTACGCCGGGTACCTGCAGTCGCTCGACTACGCGCGCACCCGCACCCAAGGGCGTCCGCTCGCCGCCAAGGATCCCGCCTCCCCGCAGGTCCCGCTCATCGAGCACGCCGACGTCCGGCGCATGCTGCTCGCACAGAAGGCGTACGTCGAGGGCGCCCTCGCGCTCGGGCTGTACTGCTCCAAACTCGTCGACGAGGAGCGCAGCGCCGCCGACCCCGACGCCCGCGACCGCGCCGGCCTGCTGCTCGACGTGCTCACCCCGATCGCGAAGTCGTGGCCGTCGCAATGGTGTCTCGAAGCCAACAGCCTCGCCATCCAGGTGCACGGCGGCTACGGCTACACCCGCGAGTTCGACGTCGAGCAGTTCTACCGCGACAACCGGCTCAATCCGATCCACGAGGGCACCCACGGCATCCAGGGCATGGATCTGCTGGGGCGCAAAGTGATCATGAAGGGCGGCGCCGGTCTGGCGCTGCTCGGCGAGACCGTCGCCGCAACCGTCGCGAGAGCGCGGGCGGCCGGGGGCGACGCCGCCGAGTACGCGCAGCAGCTCGAAGCGGCCGTCACACGTGTCGGTGCCACCACCGCGACGCTGTGGGCAGGTATGGATCCGGAACTGGCGCTGGCGAATTCGTCGGTCTATCTCGAAGCGGTCGGGCACGTGGTGGTCGCGTGGATCTGGCTCGAACAGCTGCTCGCCGCCGGCGACCGCGAGGGTGCGTTCTTCGACGGCAAGCGCGCCGCCGCCAGGTTCTTCTACCGTTTCGAACTGCCGAAGACCGGACCCCAGTTCGATCTGTTGGACAGTCTCGATCGCACGACGCTCGACATCTCGACCGACGCGTTCTGACGTATCACCATGTCACGGTGAGCGATTCGCCGACCGGGAGCGCATGCCACCGGTCGGCGTAGTCGTCGAAGTAGACCACGATCCGCTCGACCACGGGCGGGATCGGATTGCGGATGACGTACGCGGGCAGTGATTTCGCGAATCCGCGCCGCACCTCCCACACCGGAACCGCGATGCCGGCCAGCTCCTCCGACCGTGCCATGTCCGACTTCGCCCGGTCGGAGGACTTGACGCCCTTGGACTTCCGACGACGAGCGGCTTTCGTTCGTTCGGCGGGATCGGCCGGCCAGAACAGGCCGTTGTCGCCGGCCGCGAGTTGCCCGAACACCCCGAGCTCGATCCCGGCCTCCCGTTCGACGAGCAGGTGCACCAGATCGTGCGGCAGATACGGATGGCCACCGGGTCCGTTGCGCGGAGCCAGCGCGGCACCGGCCTCCCGGCGCACGGCGATGTCGTAGCTCGTGCCGGGACCCTTCGTGAACACAACGCGCATGGTCGTACGGTAGACGGGGCACGGGACCGTACGCATCCGGTTTTCCCGTGCCGCCCGGTCAGGCAGAGGCCCGCTCGACCAGCAACTCCAAGGCGTGCCGCACCGTCTGTGCCAGTACATCCTCCGGGTCGCCGTCGTAGTGCTTCTCCTCGTAGCGGGTGCCGTCCGCACCGGTCGTCGCGAAACACACCGTGCCCGGCGGCCGTCCGTCCTGGGGATCGGGACCACCGGCCCCGGTCACCGCGACGACCAGATCCGCCTCCAGCAGTCGCGCGGTCGTTTCGGCCATCGCGCGTGCCGCCGCCTCACACACCACCGGACCCTCGGGTACCTCCAGCAGACCGTGTTTGACGGACCGGGAGTACGCGACGATGCCGCCGCGGAACCATTCCGAGCTGTTCGGTCCGGCGCCGAGCCGCGCCGCGATCGACCCGGATGTCAACGACTCCGCGCACGCCACCGTGGATCCACGGTCGGCCGTGAGGTCGGCGAGCCGTTCGATCAGTTCGTCGGACCGGCGCGTGCCGTCGGACACATCACTCATTCGAGTCCCCTTTCCCGTTGCCGGACCGGACCCACCGGCCCAGCAGTGTCCCGTCGTCGTCGGCCAGCAGGTGCTCGCGCCGCATCGACGTCGGTACCGACACCGGGGCGGTCGCGATCCGGCCCGCCGCACCGGCCGCCAGCATCGGCGCGAGCGTCAGGCACAGTTCGTCGACCGACCCGTCTGCGATCAGGGTGCCGAACAACCTCGGTCCGCCCTCACACAGCACCCGCCGCCAGCCAGCGCCGTCGAGCGCCGCGACGAGGGCGGCACCGTCGATCTCGTGCTCGGCGACGACCCGCACATCCGCACCGGCGTCGATCAGCGCGCGCCGCTTCGAGTCGGATACCCGGGCGCTGGTGAACACAACCGGAGGCACGAAGGTGTCGGTGAACAACCGCATCCGTGGATCGAGGTCGCCGGTCGCGGTCACCACGACGATCGGCGCGATCTCGGGCAGACCGGCCGCCGCGCGGCGCTCGCGCAGTGCCGCACTCGTGCGCGCACCCCCGTAGTTCTCACCGCGGGCCGTGCCCGCGCCGACAACGATGACCTCGGCGAGCTCGCGCAGCATCCCGAAGACCTTCTTGTCGGCTGGGGTGCCGAGACCGCCGGACCGGCCGTCCACCGCGACGGCACCGTCGAGCGACGACACGAAGTTGACGCGGATCCACGGCCGATCCGATTCGGGGGGATAGGCATAGAGGGCGCGCAGACCGGCGTCGTCGAGGGTGCGGCTGGGGTCGGTCGGGTCGTCGAGGCGGCGCATCTTCCGATCAGACCACGGGTATCCGCGGTGCCGCCAGTCAACCGCGGTGACGATCGCGGGGGAGGACGACCGGCGAGCGAGCGGATGCCCGGAGAACAGGTCTCACGCGTCGTGGCCGGCGTCGATGTCGCGGACGTCGCGGAACGTGACGAGATCGGTGAGGTCGCCGCGGAGTTCACCGAGATCGGGGGCGAGCAGGAAGCCCACGTGGTCGCCGAGTTCGAACCGGCCGAGGATCTCACCGGTGAACCACGCGGCGGTATCGTCCAGGATCGGCAGCCCGTGCGGACCTTCGCTCCACCGGCATCGCGCGAACTTGTCCACTTCGTCGCCCGTCTCCCCGCCGAACAGCGTCGCCAGGGGCAGATGCCGCCGGTCGAGGACGTGCACGGCGAGATGATCGGCCGCGGTGGCCACCCGGAAGGTGCGGTTCTTGTCGGACAGGCCGACCAGGAACCGCGGCGGATCGATCCCCGCCTGTGTGGCGAACCCGACCAGGCACCCGCTGCGCTCGTTTCCCGCACGGGTGGTCACCACGAACATCGGATAGTCGAGCCGGTCCACGACCGAGGAGAACCCGTCGCTCGAACCGCTGATGGCATCGGACACGACCGAATCGTACGTGGCATGCCCCGGAGGCGCGCGAGTTTGATTTGCGGGCGGCAGCGGGTACTCGTCCGGCCATGACGGTCGACGAAGGTTCGGGACGCGCCGATGGGACGGTGGCGCCCGACGATCCCAGCAAACCGGACTCCCCGACGGATCTGACGAAACCGTCGTGGAAGTACGTGCTCCGCAGGACCGTTCGCGAGTTCGGTCGTGACCAGTGCACGGACCTCGCCGCCGCCCTCACCTATTACGCGGTGCTGTCGCTGTTTCCCGCCCTGCTCGTGGTGGTGTCGCTGCTCGGTGTGGTGGGGCAGGGACGATCCACGGTCGACGGCATGCTGCAGATGGTCGAAGATCTCGGTCCCGCCTCGGCGGTCGACACCCTGCGTGACCCCGTCGAACAGCTGGTGAACGCTCCGGCCGCGGGATTCGCGCTGATCGTCGGTGTGCTCGGCGCCCTCTGGACCGCATCGGGATACGTCGGTGCGTTCGGACGCGCGATGAACCGGATCTACGAGATCGACGAGGGCCGGCCGGTGTGGAAGCTGCGACCGCTGATGCTGCTCGTCACCGCGCTGGCGCTCGTCGCGGCCGGTGCGACCGCGGCGATGCTCGTGATCAGCGGCCCGGTCGCACGTGCCCTCGGCGACGCCGTCGGGCTCGGCGACACCGCGGTCACCGTCTGGAACATCGCAAAATGGCCGGTGATGCTCGTACTCGTTGTCGTGATCGTGGCGGTGCTCTACTACGCGACACCGAATGTGGCACAGCCGAAGTTCCGGTGGCTGAGCCTGGGAGCGGTCATCGCGATCGCCACCTGGATCGCCGCGTCCGTGATTCTGGCCTTCTACGTCTCCAACTTCGGCAGTTACGACCGCACGTACGGTTCGCTCGCCGGCGCGGTGATCTTCCTGCTCTGGCTGTGGATCACGAATCTCGCCCTGCTGTTCGGGGCCGAGTTCGATGCCGAACTCGAGCGGGGCCGCCAGCTCCAGGCGGGGATCGCCGCGGAGAAGTCGCTGCAACTGCCCGAACGCGACACCCGGGCGAGCGAGAAGAACGACGCGAAACTCGAGGAACTCGTCGAATACGGACGACGACTGCGCACCGGCGCCGACGACAACACGGAAGGAACCCGACGATGACGAACCCCGGCGACCGCCCCGTGGCGGAACAACCCGCCGACCTGTCGACCGCGGAACTCGTCGAGCGGCTCACCACCCAGGTGTCCACGCTCGTGCGCACCGAGGTCGCCCACGGACTCGACGAGGTGAAGGCGAAGGGCACACGGATCGGGATCGGAGCGGGAATCTCCGGTGCCGGAGCGCTGGTGCTGTATCTGGGGCTCGCGACGCTCGTCGCGGCCGGTGTGCTGGGACTGGCGACGGCGCTCGACCCTTGGCTGGCGGCGCTGATCGTCGCCGTCGTGGTGCTCGCGATCGGCGGTGTCCTCGCCGCGATCGGTGCGTCGAAGGCGAAGAGCGCCGCGCCACCCGTGCCGGACCGCACCGTCGACAGTGTGCGCGCAGACGTCGCCGCCGCGAAGGGAGCAACCCGATGACCGAGCCCGATCTCGAACGGCAGCGCGCCGAACTGGCCGCGACCGTCGGCGAACTCACCGACCGCCTCGACGTGCCCACCCGGGTGCGGACAGCTGCGGAACGTCGCGTCGCCGCCGTCCGCGACCGTCCCGGAGTCGTCGCAGCGATCGGGGGTGCGGTCGCGGTGGCCGGCGCCGCCGTGCTGATGTGGCGACGGCGGCGCTGAGCCGGATCAGCCGCCGAGCTGCTGTTCCAGTGCCTCGAGGACCGCAGGGTCCTCGATGGTCGACGGCACGGTGTACTGCTCGTGGTCGGCGATCTGCCGCATCGTCTTCCGCAGGATCTTGCCGGACCGGGTCTTCGGGAGCGCCTGCACGACCGTCACGTCCCGGAAGGTCGCGACAGCACCGATCTGGTCGCGGACCATCGCGATCAGCTCCTGCCGCAGCGTCTCCGGCTCGATGTCGGCGCCGGCTTTGAGAACGACGTAGCCGCTGGGTCGCTGGCCCTTGAGCTCGTCGCGGATCCCGATGACCGCGCATTCGGCGACCGCGGGATGCGACGCCACGACCGCCTCCATGCTTCCGGTCGAAAGGCGATGTCCCGCAACGTTGATCACGTCGTCGGAACGACCGAGGACGAACACGTAGCCGTCCTCGTCGATGTACCCGGAGTCGCCGGTGAGGTAGTAGCCGGGGAACGTGTCCAGGTAGGAGCGCCGGTAGCGGTCCTCGTCCTGCCACAGGCCGGTGAGGGTGCCCGGCGGCAACGGCAACGCGATGACGATGTTGCCCTCGGTGCCCGCTTCCACGGCTCTGCCCTCACCGTCGACGATCTCGACGCGGTAGCCGGGAACGGGGACGGTGGGGGAGCCGGCCTTGAGCGGCATCGGGTCGAGACCGCGCAGGTTCGCTGCGATGGCCCAGCCGGTCTCGGTCTGCCACCAGTGATCGACGACCGGACGGTCGAGGACCCGGGTCGCCCACTCGTAGGTGTCGGGATCGAGGCGCTCACCGGCGGCGAACAGCGTCTGCAGCGACGAGATGTCGTACTTGGCGAGTTCGGCGGCCTCGGGATCGGCCTTGCGGACGGCGCGGATCGCGGTCGGGGCCGTGAACAGAGCGCGCACACCGTTTTCGGAGATGATCCGCCAGAACGCACCCGCGTCCGGGGTACCGACCGGTTTGCCCTCGTACATCACCGTCGTCGCACCGACAAGCAGCGGTCCGTACACGATGTACGAGTGGCCCACCACCCAGCCGACGTCCGAGGCGGTCCACCACACGTCGCCGGCGGAGATGTCGTAGATGGCCCGCATGGACCAGGTCAGCGCGACCGCGTGCCCGCCGTTGTCGCGCACCACGCCCTTCGGTTTCCCGGTGGTTCCCGAGGTGTACAGGATGTACAGCGGGTCGGTGGCCGCGACGGTGACCGGGTCGGCAGGGGACGCGTCGGCCACCAGTTCGTCCCAGTCGAACCACGCCGCCGAGGAGGTCTTGTAGTCCGCTGCGGCCCCGGGAATCGAGTCGCGATTCTTCACGATCACCGTGTGCGGCGGCGTCTGCGACAGGGTGACGGCCTGCTCGACCATCGGGAGGTACTCGATGGTGCGGCCCGGCTCGAGACCACCGGACGCGGTCACCAGCAGCACCGGCCGGGCGTCGTCGATGCGGGTGGCGAGTTCCTTCGCGGCGAACCCGCCGAAGACGACCGAGTGGACGGCGCCGATACGGGCGCACGCGAGCATCGCGACCGCCGCTTCCGGGATCATCGGCATGTAGACGATGACCCGGTCGCCGGCGACGACGCCCTGGTCGCGCAACACTCCGGCGAAGGTGGCGACCTCGGCGAGCAGCTCGGAATAGGTGTAGGTGCGCTTGGCCGGGACCATCGCCGAATCCCAGATCAGCGCGGTGCGGTCGCCGTGACCCGCCTGCACGTGCCGGTCCAGGGCGTTGACGCTCGTGTTGAGCGTGCCGTCCGGGAACCACCGGAAGGTGGGCGCGTCGGAACCGTCGAGAGCCCGGGTCGGCGCGTCCACCCAGTCCACGCCGCGCGCGGCGTCGAGCCAGAACGTCTCCGGGTCGTCCACACTCTGCCGGAACGCCTCCGCGTACGAGCTCATCGAATCGTGTCCTTCCTCCGCACTGCACTGTGACGCCGAACACCCTATGTGACCCGGGGCGGCGCAGCGTGTGTTACCGGGGTGCCGCGTCCGTACCGTGCGCCGGACGGTGCGGATCGGGCGACGAGCGGGGGACCGCCGGTAACGTGGACGCATGATGCTGCTGGCCGAAGACCTGTTGCTGGTGCTGCTGGACGACGAGTCGGGCAAGGCGATCGTCGACGGTAGTGCGTTGCCCCGTGTGCTGGCCGGAGCGGTGCTGCTCGAGCTCGCGTTGTCCGGCACGGTCGCGCCCGACACCGACGGCACCGTGGTCCGGAAGGGCAGGCTCGTGGTGCGCCGGGATCCCGCGCCGGCCGATCCGGTGCTCGCGGACGCCGCCCGCAGGCTCGCCGATGCGAACCCGATGAAACCGGCCGCGGCGATCGAGAAACTCACCAAGGGTCTGCAGGACACGCTGCTCGAGCGGATCGTGCACCGCGGCTGGGTGCGCGAGGACCGTGGGCGGATCCTCGGTCTGTTCCCGACGCGCCGCTGGCCCGCGGTCGACGAGAGCCACGAACGTGGGGTGCGCGCCGAACTCCGCGCCGCGCTGGTCGACGGGCTCACTCCGTCCCCGCGGACCGCGGCACTGATTTCGCTGCTGTCGGCCGTCTCCGCGGCGCCGAAGATCTTCCCCGACGCGGACAAGAGGGTCGTGAAGCAGCGTGCGAAGGAGATCGCCGACGGCGAGTGGGCCGGGGCCGCGGTCCGTCGGGCGGTCGACGCGGTGAACGCCGCGATGATCGCCGCCGTCACCGCGGGCGCCGTCGCGGCCTCCGGCGGGTGAGAGGCGGGTCTCGCCGCGTCTACCGGTCGGCGGATCCGTGTTCGGGGAGGCCGAGCCGACGGTAACGCTCGAGTCGCCGGGCGTACCTCGCATCGGCGGATTCGCGTGCCAGCCCGCCGAGTTCGACGGCGACGGCCGCGCCGATCCGCTTCACGAACTCGGTGGGTTCTTCTGCAGCGTCCGGGAATTCGGGAACGACACCGTCGACGATGCCGTGGCGCAACAGATCCCGCGAACGCACCCCCTGCGCAGCGGCCATCTGCGGGGCATGAGTGGTGTCGCGGTGCACGATCGCGCTCGCACCCTCCGGCGGCAGCGGCGCCAGCCATCCGTTCTGCGCGCACAGCACACGGTCGGCGGGCAGCAGTGCCAGCGCTCCGCCGCCGGTGCCCTGGCCGAGCAGCACCGACACGGTCGGCGTCGGCAGCGTCACCAGATCGGCGATGCACCGGGCGATCTCCGGTGCGAGGCCCTTCTCCTCGGCTTCCCGCGACAGTGACGCGCCGAGGGTGTCGATGACCAGCACCAGCGGCAGCCGCAACTCGTCGGCGAGCCGCATCGCACGACGCGCTTCGCGCAGCGCACCCGGTCCCATCGTCAGCGCGGCGGACTGGCCGCTGCGGTCCTGACCGAACAGCACGCACGACACGCCGCGGAATCGGGCGAGTGACAGCAGCACAGTCTTGTCGGCCTCACCCTGCCCGGTGCCGGACAGCGGTACCTGCGCCGACGCGGCGTGCCGCAGCAGTTGCCGGATGCCGGGCCGTTCGGGCCGGCGCGACAGGATCACCGACTGCCATGCCGGCACGTCCGGCACCTGATCGATGTCGGTGACGGCGGACGCGGCGCCTTCGTCCGGGTTGCTCGGCTCGACCAGGACCCGCAGGGTGCGGTGCACGAGCCGGCGGACCGCCTCGAGCGGCACCACTCCGTCGATCACGCCTTTCGCGGACAGATTCTCGGCGGTCTGCACGCCCGCCGGGAATTCCTCGTGGTAGAGCGCCTGATAGACGCGCGGACCGAGAAACCCCACGAGCGCACCGGGTTCGGCGGCGGTGATGTGACCGAGCGAACCCCACGACGCGAACACTCCGCCGGTCGTCGGATTGCGCAGATACACGAGGTAACCCAGATGTGCGGCCTTGTGCGCGGCGACCGCCGCGGCGATCTTGACCATCTGCACGAACGCGAGCGTGCCCTCCTGCATGCGGGTGCCGCCGGAGGTGGGGGACGCGAGCAGCGGTACCCCTTCGGCCGTGGCGCGTTCGATCGCCGAGACGATGCGCTCGGAGGCCGCCACGCCGATCGAGCCGGCCAGGAACGCGAACTCGCACGCGATGATCGCGATGGGGCGGCCGTGCACGGTGCCGATGCCGGTGATCACCGATTCGTCGACGCCGGAGCGTTCGGCGGCCCGCTCCAGCTCGGCGCGGTACGCCGCGTCGGCCCCGACGTCGACGGGAGTTGTGTCCCAGGAGACGAAACTGCCGTCGTCGAGGACGCTGTCGATGAACTCCTGCGCGGAGATCCTGCTGCCGGCCACGTCGCCTCCACCTGTCGTCGTTCTTTGCGTCAACCTATACCGGACTCCGGCGCAGGCCCGAACGACGACGCGGCGGGCTCGGGGGGCCCGAGGCCGCCGGCTGCGGCGCGCCATCGACTCGGGCTGTGGCCGAACTGATTTCGGAACCAGCGCGAGAAGTTCGCGGGGGAGGAGAATCCGAGCAGCTCGGAGACCTCGGTCAGCGAGTGCCGCGTGTTTCCCACCATGTGCGAGGCCAGGTCGGCGCGGGTGGACTCGAGCACCGAGGAGAACGTGTGGCCCTCCGCGGCGAGTTTGCGGTGCACGGTCCGGCGATCGACCCCCAGGCTCCGGGCGACCTGCTCGGCCGAGCATCGCCCGGTGGGCAGGAGCAGTTCGATCAGGTCACGGACCCTGCTCGCGGTGGTCACGTCCCGGCGGGCGTCGATTCCCTCGAGGAACTTCTGGGTGTACGGGCGCAGCAGCGGATCCGACATGACGTTCGGCGCGTCGAGATCCTTGCTGTAGAGCGAAATCCCGTCGAACCGTTCACCGAAGAACACGTCGGTCCGGAACATCCGGCGATAGGGAGCGGGATCGCGGGGTGCGGGACGGGTGAACGAGACCGACACCGGCCGCCAGGTCCGGCCGAGGAACCCCAGCAGCAGTTGGTACAGCACCCCGACCGCGAGGTCGATCGATTGGGGGAAGTCGCCGGGAACACCCACGTCGAGTCCGACGCGCAGGGTCGTGATCCCGGCGTTCTCGCTGATCCGGGTTTTCAGGGCCTCGTTGTACATGTGCTCGTAGTGAACGAGCATCTTCACGGCGCTGCGGACGTCGGGTTCCTCGCGGACGACCAGGCTCAACGGGCCGAGGTTCGAGAAGCGCCGCAGTTCGGCGAGCGCGATACCGAAGTCCTCGCGCCCCGATGCCGCCGCCGAATTCTCCAGGAGTCCCGCGATCGCCGATGCCGGTACCCACCGGTCCTGGAGGCTCAGGCCGGCGGGATCGAGTCCTGCGTCACGGACCATGCGCGCGGGGTCGAGCCCGACCGAATGCGCGAGGTCGACGTAGTCGTTGAGCGCCGCATGGCGGGCGAGTGGTTTCACGTGGTCACTCCGATGTCCCGAGATGAACAGGACCATGTCCCGTAGGGATAAGCATAGAGAGCGTGCGGCTTCTAGTGTTAGTCACATCACACAAATCGCCGGGAGGAGGCGCGATGCACGGTTCGCACCGCGACATCGTCCCTCCTGTCCCCGGCACACCCCACAGGGCGTGAATCCGCGCCGGTGAGTGCCGCGATCGCGCACGGGGCCGATCCCGCACGCGACCGGATCGAACACACCCGAATTCGGCCCGCCGATCGCAGCCCGGCTGCGAGCAGGTGCGTCCGCGAAGGAGATACCGTGGCGAAAGCAGTCCGCTTCTACGAAATCGGTGGCCCCGAGGTTCTGACCTGGGAAGCCGTCGAGGTCGGTGACCCCGGGCCGGGCGAGGTCCGAATCCGCCACGAGGCCGTGGGGATGAACTTCGCCGACACCTACTTCCGCACGGGCCTGTATCCGGCCCCTCTTCCTGCGGGAATGGGCGTCGAGGCGGCCGGCGTGGTCGAGGCGGTCGGCCAGGGCGTCGACGGTTTCACGCCCGGCGACCGCGTCACCTACACCGGCAGCCCGCTCGGCGCCTACAGCACCGAACGCGTGATGCCGGCCGGGCACCTCATCCGCCTGCCCGACGCGATCTCGTTCGAGACCGCCGCGGCGATGACGATGCGCGGCCTCACCACCGCGTATCTGCTGCGGCGGATCCGGCCGCTCGCGGAAGGCGAGACGGTCCTGCTCCATGCCGCCGCCGGAGGTGTCGGCCTGATCTTCACCCAGTGGGCGAAGCTGTTGGGTATCAAGGTCATCGGCACCGTCTCCACGGAGGAGAAGGCGGAAGTGGCCCGGGCGCACGGGTGCGACGAGGTGATCCTGTACACCCGCGAGGACGTGACCCGCCGCGTCCGCGAACTCACCGACGGCAAGGGTGTTCCGGTGGTGTTCGACAGCATCGGCGCCACCACCTACGAGACGTCACTGGACTCGCT
This sequence comes from Rhodococcus phenolicus, assembly GCF_001646785.1. Taxonomy (GTDB): domain Bacteria; phylum Actinomycetota; class Actinomycetes; order Mycobacteriales; family Mycobacteriaceae; genus Rhodococcus; species Rhodococcus phenolicus. The sequence goes on along the minus strand of NZ_LRRH01000091.1, from coordinate 27,991 downwards.
CGCCCGCCGGGGTCTGCTGGTCTGCTTCGGCACGGCGTCCGGTCCGATCCCGCCGATCGACGCCATGCAGCTCGCGATCAAGGGCTCGCTGTACGTGACCCGCCCCGCGCTGGCGGACTACATCGCCGACCCGGTCGAGCGAGCCGCTCTCGCGGGCGAGCTTTTCTCGCACGTCGCCGCGGGTGACATCACCATCGAGATCAACCAGCGGTACGGCCTCGAGGACGCCGTCCGCGCCCACCGCGACATCGAATCCGGCCGCAGCATCGGCTCGTCGGTCTTCACCCTCTGACCCCCGTACGAACCCGAAGGACACTCCCATGACCGCACTGCTTCCTCAGACGGGCGACACCCGCACCGACTTCCGGGTCGAGCGGCTCACCGCCACGATCGGCGCCGAACTGTCCGGTGTGGATCTCGGCGAGGTCGCCCGCGACGGAGAACTGTTCGCCCGGCTGCGCGCGCTGCTCCTCGAACACAAGGTGCTCTTCTTCCGCGACCAGGACATCAGCTGCGCCGAACATGTGGCTCTCGCAGAACGATTCGGCACTCTCGAGGACCATCCCGTCCTCGGTAGCCACCCCGATCATCCCGGCCTGGTGCGGATCTACAAGGATCTCGACAGCGGACCCGAGCACTACGAGAACGCCTACCACTGCGACGCCACGTGGCGGGAGAACCCGCCGATGGGCTGCGTGCTCCGATGCGTGGAGACGCCTCCCGTGGGCGGCGACACCATCTGGGTCAACATGGCCGAGGCCTACCGCAGGCTGCCGGTCCCGGTGAAGGAGAAGATCGGCCGACTGCGTGCCCGGCACAGCATCGAGTCGAGTTTCGGTGCGGCACTGTCGACGGAGGAGCGACACGCCCTGCACGCCCGGTTCCCCGACGCCGAGCATCCGGTGGTCCGCACCCACCCCGAGACCGGCGAGAAGATCCTGTTCGTCAACTCGTTCACGACGCACCTGGTCAACTACCACACCCCCGAGAACGTCCGTTTCGGCAGCGACTACGCGCCCGGATCCGGAGACCTGTTGCGGTATCTGACATCCCAGGCGGCGATCCCCGAGTACCAGGTGCGCTGGCGCTGGACCCGGAACAGCGTCGCAATCTGGGACAACCGCTCCACGCAGCACTACGCCGTCCAGGACTACTGGCCGGCGGTACGCAAGATGGAACGCGCCGGCATCGTCGGCGACCGGCCCTTCTGACCTCTCGTCCCCCTCTCACCGATACCCAGACCGAAAATGGAGACCTCCCATGCATTTCCACGACGATGCCCTGTTCCCCGAGTGCCAGGACAAGCTGGTCGTCACCGCCGCGCCCTACGGTCCCGAATGGGAACCGGCCGACTTCCCCGAAGACCTGCCGCTGACCATGGACCAGCACATCCAGCAGGCCGTGGACTGCTACGAAGCCGGGGCCACGGTGCTGCACATCCACGTCCGGGAACTCGACGGCAAGGGCTCCAAGCGCCTGTCGAAGTTCAACGAGCTGCTCGCCGGACTGCGCGAGGCCGTGCCGGACATGATCCTGCAGGTCGGCGGTTCCATCTCGTTCGCACCGGAAGGTGAAGGTGCCGAGGCGAAATGGCTGTCCGACGATGTGAGGCACATGCTCGCCGAACTCGACCCGAAGCCGGACCAGGTGACCATCGCGATCAACACCTCGCAGATGAACATCATGGAGCTGATGACCGCGGACGACATCGCGGGCACCTCCATGGAACGTCCCGAGCTCGCGTCGACCTACCGTGAGATGACCGTGCCGGCCGGGCCCGAGTGGGTCGAGGAGCACCTGCGCCGTCTCCAGGCGGCAGGAATCCAGCCGCACTTCCAGCTGTCGAGTATCCCGCAGCTCGAGACCGTCGAGCGACTCGTCCGCCGTGGCGTCTACACCGGCCCGCTGAACCTCACCTGGGTGGGTATCGGCGGCGGCTTCGACGGCCCCAACCCGTACAACATCATGAACTTCATCCAGCGCGTCCCCGACGGCGCGTGCCTGACCCTTGAAACCCTCATGCGATCGGTGCTTCCCGTCAATGCGATGGCCATCGCGATGGGCCTGCACACCCGATGCGGCAACGAGGACACGATCTGGGGACGCAAGGGCGAGAAGATGACGTCTGTCCAGCAGATCCGGCAACTCGTCCGCATTGCCGATGAACTCGGCCGCGAGGTCGCCACCGGGAAGGAAGCCCGCGACATCTACCGCATCGGCGAGACCTACCGGGACGCCGACGAAACTCTCGCCAGGCTCGGTTACGCGCCGAACCGCCGTCCCGGCCAGGTCGGCTTCACCGGGCGCTCCTGAGCGACCCTCGTCCCGAGTCCCCACCCACCGACACGTCTCCCCAGGAGCACCCATGGGACTGCACACCACCTCATTCGCCGTTCCCGACGTCCCCGCCGTCGGAACGAGCACCCGGTCACGGCTCTACCCGTGGATCGTCTTCGCCCTCACCTTCGGACTGCTGCTCTCCGACTACATGTCGCGGCAGGTCCTCAGCGCCGTCTTCCCGTTTCTCAAATCCGAATGGAGCCTGGCGGATTCGCAGCTCGCATCGCTGACGAGCATCGTCGCGCTGATGGTCGGGTTGCTCACCCTCCCGCTGTCGCTGCTCGCCGACCGGTGGGGCCGTGTCAGGAGCCTGGTGCTCATGGCCGTGCTGTGGTCCGTCGCGACGCTGCTGTGTGCGGTGGCGAGCAACTACGAGCAGATGCTCGGCGCCCGGTTCCTGGTCGGAGTCGGTGAGGCCGCTTACGGCAGTGTCGGTATCGCCCTGGTACTGAGCGTGTTCGCTCCGCGGCTCCACGCGACCCTCAGCGGGGCCTTCATGGCCGGGGGCTCGTTCGGTTCGGTCGTCGGTGTCGCGCTCGGCGGTGTGATCGCGGTGAATCTGAGCTGGCGGTGGTCGTTCGCCGCGATGGCGGTGTTCGGTCTCATCCTCGTGGCGTTGTTCCGTTGCCTGGTCAGCGAACGGAAGCTGGCACGGTACTCGGTCGACGACGCTGCCGACACGAACGTCGCGGCGGCACCGGACGGCTTCCGCGCTCCCGTGTCGAGCCTGTTCACCAATCCCGCGGTGCTGTGCGCCTACGCCGGGGGTGGCTTGCAGATGTTCACCGCGGCGGTCCTGCTCTCGTGGACGCCGAGCTTCTTCAACCGGTACTACGGCCTCGCTCCCGGCAAGGCGGCCGTGGCCGCGGCGATCGTCGTCCTGCTCGTCGGCAGCGGCATGGTCGTCTGCGGCGTGATCACCGACCGCGTCGGACGTCTCGACATCGCCCGGAAGTGGACCACCGCCATCGTCTACTGCGCGATCTCCCTGGTGTCGCTGACCGCGGCGTTCCGTCTCGACGCGGGCACCGCCCAGTTGGTGCTCCTCGGCATCGGTGCCTTCTTCTCCGCGGGATCGTCCGGTCCGACGGCCGCGATGGTCGCCAACCTCACCCATTCGTCGGTTCGCGCCTCGGCTATGGGGACGCTCACCGTCGCGAACAATCTGCTCGGACTCGCGCTGGGCCCCTTCGTCATCGGGATTCTCGCGGATCGGCTCGGCCTGCTCGGCGCGCTTCAGCTGTCGCCACTCGTCTATGTCGTCGCGGTTGTCGCGTTGATCGCCGGCAAGCGGTTGTATCCGGCGGGTCTGCGCCGGTTCGCCGAGCTGGGTGCCCGGACCGTCCCGGTCCACTGACCCATATCGTTCCCGACAATCCCGGAGCCCATCGTGAACTCGTCCCCGTCCCCGACCGTGGTCATCGTGCCCGGCCTGCGCGACCATGTCGCCGATCACTGGCAGACCCTCCTCGCCGAACGACTCGACGACACCCGCATCGTGCCGCCCCTCGATCACGACAAACTCGACCGCGCGGCCCGCGTCGCCGCCCTCGACGCCGTGCTTGCCGACGTCACCGGCCCGGTGGTGCTCGTCGCGCACAGCGCCGGCGTCGTCACCACCGTCCACTGGGCGCAGAATCCGACCCGCCCGGTCCGAGGGGCACTGCTCGCGACTCCGGCGGACGTGGAAGTTCCACTCCCGCCCGGATATCCGACGACTGCCGAACTCGAACGAGGAGGATGGCTTCCCGTGCCCCGCCGTCGGCTGCCGTTCCCGAGCATCGTCGCGGCGAGTCGCACCGACCCGCTCGCCGCCTTCCGCCGGGTGGCCGGAATGGCGGAGTCGTGGGGGAGTCGCCTCGTCGATCTCGGTGACGTCGGACATCTGAATCCCGCGGCCGGGTACGGGCGGTGGCCCCGGTCCGAGGAACTGGTGCGGGAACTGATCGGCGACCCCGGCCCGGTGTACTCGCACGCGACGTGAACGCCGCTACGGACTCACCGTCCGAGCGCCTCCTTCCACGTGACCGTGCGGCCGATGCGCAGGATCGAACGCTGGTAGATCTTCGCGGCCACGACACCGAGCAGTGCGGTGACGACGATCATGAGCACGACCGTGCCGACGATCTGGACGGGCGATGCCACCCCGGCCGCGATCCGCAGCGGCATGAGAATCGCGGAGAACGGCGGGATCCAGCTCAGGACCGTGCTCCACGTGGCGTCGGGATCGTCGATGGACGAGAACGCGGCGAAGAACATCGCGAGGATGATCATCATCAGCGGACCCGAGGTGGAGTTGACGTCCTCCTGCCGCGACACCATCGACCCGGCGGCGGCGTACAGCACCGCGAAGAACGCGAAGCCGAGCACGAACCAGCCGAGCGTGCTCGCGAACACCCCGAGCGCGGTGCCGGTGATGGTGAGGGTATCGGTGGCGAGGGCAGCTCCGACCCCCACCACACCGTACGCGGCGAGCTGCAGCAGGCCGACGGCGCCGATACCGATGATCTTGCCCCACAACAACTGCAGCGGACGCAGCGTCGACAACAGCAGTTCGACGACGCGCGACGACTTCTCCTCGACGACCCCCATGGCGACATACATGCCGAACAGCAGGATCTGCATGTACAGCAACACCACGGCGACGATCGACAGAATGACCCGCTCGCCCTGCTCGGGATCGGGGGGATCGAGCGCTTCTACCACGACGGCCGACCGTGCGGTCGCGTTCGCGATCTCGGCGGGATCGACGCCTCGCTCGGTCAGCGCGGCGGATTGCGCTTCCTGCGCGACAGCGGCGTCGACGAGGGTCTTCAGCCCGGTGTCGATCTCCGATTCGGTGACGGCGGTGACGCTCGCCGTCTCGTCCGGGATCAGGGCGACGTCGAGTTCGCCGGCGGCGACCTGTGCGCGGGCGGATTCGGCGTCCGGCGGATCGGAGATGTCCAGCGGCATGCCGGTGGAGTCGCCGATCGCAGAGAGGGTCGCGCTCAGTCCCGGCGCGGCGACGACTCCGACGGTGGGCCGGTCGTCGTCGGATCCGGAGAGGATCGACATCGCGACGATGCCCACCACGATCGCAACGAGCACGATCGCGTTGCTGATGACGAAACTCTTCTTCCGGACCTGGGTGGAGAATTCGCGGCGGGCGACGAGCCCGATCGCGCGGGTCGCGGTCAACGGTGCGCTCATGCGGACACCACCTCTCGGAACAGATCGGTCAACGACGGCCGGTGCAGCGAGAACTCGTGGACGGGACCTGTTTCGAGCGCGGTCTTCAGGACCTGCTGGTCGTCCACGCCCGCGGCCACGGACAACACCGTCCGGCCGTCCGTGTGCTCGACCGTGCCCACACCGGGCAGCCCGTCTGCCCAGCCCTCCGGTGCCTGCGGTGCGTGCACGACGAGACGGGCGTCGCCGCCGGAGCGCAGTTCGTCGACGGTGCCGACGGCGCGCATCCGTCCCTTGGCGATGATGCCGACCCGGTGGCACAGGCGCTGGACGAGATCGAGCTGGTGGCTCGAGAAGACCACGGGAACACCGCTGTTCGCCTTCTCCACGAGGACGTCGCTCATCACGTCCACGGCGACGGGGTCGAGGCCGGAGAACGGTTCGTCGAGTACGAGCACCTTCGGGTCGTGGACGAGCGCGGCGGCCAGCTGAACCCGCTGCTGGTTGCCGAGGGACAGCGAATCGACGGTGTCCCCGACCCGTTCGGCGATGCCCAGTCTCTCGGTCCACCGCCGCACCGCGGCGTCCGCATCGGAGCGGGACAGGCCGTGCAGCTGGGCGAGATAGGACAGTTGCTGCCCGACCTTCATCTTCGGATACAGTCCGCGTTCCTCAGGCATGTATCCGATGGTGCGGCGCACGTCGAGGTCCACCGGGTTTCCGTCGAGCAGTACCTCGCCCGAGTCGGCGGCGAGCACGCCGAGAGTGATGCGCATGGTGGTGGTCTTGCCGGCGCCGTTGCTGCCGACGAACCCGAACAGCTCGCCGGGCCGGACTTCGAAGCTCAGATCATCGAGGGCGACGGTGTCGCCGTAGCGCTTGGTGAGATGGCTCAGGGTCAGGGTCACAGGGCGTCCTCCGGGTCGTCGTCGGGGCGGATCCAGGCCAGGATCATTGCGGGCAGGCAGCCGGCGAACAGAATCGACGTGAGCGCGAAACCGCCTGCGGCGTAGCACAGGTCCTGGTGATCGAGGCTGTCGATGCTGGATCCGAACACGAGCGCCAGGACCGGGATCATCACGAGGGACTGGGCGACGGTGAGTCCGATCGACCGCGCGCTGTTGCGTTCGGCGATCTCCCGTTCGTCGAGGGCGTGCCGGGGTGCGTCGGACAACCGGCTGGACACGATCTGCAGGGACGTCCAGGTGACGAGGAATACGAGTGTCAGAGGTAGCCAGGCGATCGCGGCGACCAAGGTGAAATAGGTGGCGGTGGTGGTCACGAACATCGCGGCGAACACGACAGCGAGGATCACCGTGAGGAGCCGGCGGCGTGATCGGGTGCGCCAGGACGGGAGCCACCGTGAGGTTTGCTCCTGATTCTTCAGGAATCTGCGGGTGCGGTGCGCCTCGTACCGCTCGAGCAGGTTCTGCGCGGGCATCTCAATCCTCCTTCGGTGCGGGGCGGTGCAGGCCGGCGGACAGCGGGGCGAATTCCGTGCGTGCGAACACGGCCTCGACCGGCAGGCCGAACACGTCGCAGATGCGGAAGGCGAGGTCGAGGCTGGGGTAGTGGTCGCCGCGTTCGAGGGCACCGATGGTCTGGGGATTGACCTCGACCAGTTCGGCGAGCTGGTTGCGGCTCAATCCGCGGTCAGCGCGGAGCACACGGATCCGATTGAAGATGGGGAGGGTTTCCCCACGACGTACCGGGCTCATGCAACAAAGTGTTGTAAAAACACAACGATATGTCAAGCTGGCCAGTCCGAGCGAGCGGTACACTCGCCAGGCCTGAGGAGATGAGCGATACATTCGCTCGGGCAAGCCGGACCCGGGGACGCGTGTCGGCGGTGCTCGGCCGGATCACGAGCCGATTGTCAGGCGCGGTCGGCGAGCCAGGCCCGGGCGCGGGCCAGTGCGGTGTCCAGCGCGCCGAGCAGTTCGTCGGTCGACTCGATGATGTTGTCGCGTCCGATCGTGTCGGTCAGGCCGCTGTGTCCGAAGATGCGGGCCAGGTCCGGTGTGACGCCTGCGATCACGAGGAGGCTGCCGTTGCCGGCGAGGGTCCGCGCGTGGCGGGTCAGATCCCGGATCACCGTGGCCGACGGCACGTCCGGCATCGTCCGCACACTCAGGACGACGACACCGTTGCGGGTGTTCCGTATCGACGGCCACGACTCGTCGATACGGGGGACCTCGGCGAACAGGCCGACTCCGGCATAGTGCAGCACGGTGACCTGCCCGCTGGGGCATTCGCGAGGCAGGTCGACGACGCGCCAGCGATGATCGTCGCCCGGTTCGAGTGCGACCAGTTTCGCAGCGCGGGACGCCTGCCCGCAGTACAGCAACAGCGACAGCACCGCACCGAGAAGAATCGCGTACTGGAGCGGTATCTGCGTCGTGGCGAAGAACGTGACCAGCATCGCCACCGCCGACCACGGCGCCGTGCGGAAGACCAGGCGGATGTCGGGCCAGCGACCGGTCACGAGTTCGACACCGATGACCAGGACCAGGCCACCGATCACTGCCATGGGGATGATCTCCGCCACCGAACCCGCGACGAGGACCAGTCCGATCAGCCAGAGACCGGCGAAGATTCCCGACCAGCGGGTCTGCGCGCCGGCGGACACCGCGACACCGGTGCGCGACAGCGATCCACCGGTGGGCAGGGCACCGAAGAATCCACCGGCGAGATTCGCCGCGCCCTGGGCGGCGAAGTCGCCGGATGCGTTCGGCCGGCTGCCGTCCGGATTGGGGACGGCCCCAGAGATCCCGGCGGCCTGCGCAAGCGCCACCAGTGCGACGGCGAACGCGCCGAGCAGTAGGTCGGGGGCCGCGCCCGGATCGGGAAGGACCGGCATCGGAAGCGAGTTCGGAATCGCCGCGATGTCTCCCACGGTGTCGATCTCGAGTCCGAGCGCCGCGACGACGGCGGTGACGGCCACCAGCGCGATGAGCGTGGCCAGCGACGCCACCCGTTTCACGGCACGGAACACAGCCCACACCGCGACCGTCGCCGCCGTGACCGCGACCGTCGTGCCGTCCCACGAACCGACGTGGACGATCGAATCGACGATCTTGGCGATCGTGTTGTGCCGGTCCGGGTCGTACCCGGTCGCATCGCCCAGCACACCGGCGATGATCTGCACGGCGATGCCTGTGGTGAATCCGGTCATCACCGCGCTCGACACGAAGTTCATGATCGATCCGGCGCGGAGCAGGCCGAGGAGGGCCATGACGGCACCGACGAGGATCGCCAGCGTCGCGACGTTCGCCGGGTCGGTGGGGTCCAGTCCGGCCGAGGAGAGCACGCTCTGCGACGACAGCGCGATCGCGCTGGTCAGGGTGGTCACCATGAGAACCGTGCGGGTGAAGAACGACCCGACGAGGGTCGGGACCATTCCGGAATAGAGTCCGGTGACGGGGTTGAACCCGCCGATGGAGGCGTAGGCCATTCCTTCCGGGATCGAGAACAGGCCGGTGACCAGACCCGACACCACGTCGCGGGGGGTCGGGCGCCCGAGTCTGTCCGCGGCGGACCGTCTCGTGTGTCCCGGCAGGTGCGCCATCGGGTCAGCGTCTCACCGCGCCCGCCGGCCGGACCTCACCCGTTTCGGGTGGAATCCGGCGGGGCCGCGTGCGGTACCGGCAAACCCGGGGTGAAAACGTGCGGAACAGCGCGAAACGCTGCGTTTGCGCACGTTTCATCCTTCGTGACCGGTCGAAGTGTAAGTACGGTTACTCTTTTGTGCAAGGGATCACATTGTTGGGTCCGCGAGGCGAGGATGGAGGAGACATGGCTTCCGACGGCGCAAAGAGGAAGGTGCCCACGCGCGGCGCCCAGTTGCGGTATCTTGAGGCCGGCCTCGACGTGCTCGGCAGGCAGGGGCATGCCGGGTTGAAACTGGCGACGGTGTGCGAGGCGGTCGGAGCGACCACCGGATCCTTCTACCACGCGTTCCCCAACTGGCCCGAATACACGTCCGCGCTCATCCGCTACTGGCGCGAAGCCAAGAGCGACCGGCTCATCAGCAGTGCCCGGGAGGTCGCCGACCCCGTCGAACGGCTCGAATTCCTCATCGACATCGCCCTGAACCTGCCCCACGATTCGGAGGCGGCGATCCGCGTGTGGGCCGCCCACGATCCCGCCGTCCGGGCGATCCAGGTCGAGGCCGACGAGGAACGCCGGCAGTTCATCGCCGACGCCTACTTCGACGCGACCGGCAACCGCGAGCTGTCCGAACGGCACGCGACCGTGGCGATGTACATGCTTGTCGGCTACGAGAGCGGAACCCAACGATCCCGGGACGACCTCGCCTGGGCCTTCCGTACCTTCGTGGAACACGGGCTCTCACCCGCCCGGGAGGAGTGAGGGCGCGTCAGTCCTCGTTGAACCCGCGGATGCGGTCCAGTTCGCGGCGGTCCTTCTTCGTCGGACGTCCGGCGCCGCGGTCGCGTTGCGGGATCGACGCGAGGATCTCCTTCGGTGGGGGCGGGGGACTGTGGTCGATGTAGGCGGTCGCCGCGATCGGGGCGCCGACTCGCTTGTTCACGAGCTGCGTGACCTCGACGATCTTCTCGAGGCCGTGGGCGCGTACCCGGACCTCCGCGCCGATCGTCACCGGCGTCGACGGCTTCGCGGTCACCCCGTCGACGCGCACGTGCCCCGCCCGGCACGCGGCCGCAGCGGCCGAACGGGTCTTGAACAACCGCACCGACCACGTCCAGCTGTCCACCCGGACACTGCCGCTCATACGTTCTCCTCGCTCAGCGTGCCGTCGTCGAGCCGCCAGCGCCGGGTGCTGCGGGTGGTGTCGAGCATCCGGCGGTCGTGCGTGACGAGCAGCAGCGTCCCGTCGAAGCTGTCGATGGCCTGTTCGAGCTGCTCGATCGCCGGGAGATCCAGATGGTTCGTCGGTTCGTCGAGCACCAGCAGGTTCACCCCGCGGGCCTGCAACAGCGCGAGTCCGGCCCGGGTGCGTTCACCGGGGGAGAGCGACGACGCCGGCCGCAGCACGTGATGGCCCCTGAGCCCGAACTTCGCGAGCAGCGTCCGCACCTCGGCATCGGGCAGGTCCGGCACCTGCCTGCCGAACGCCTCGACCAGGGGTTCGTCCCCCTCGAACAAGCCACGCGCCTGGTCGATTTCGCCCACCTCGACCCCGGAACCGAGCGACACACTGCCCGCGTCGGGAGTCAGCGTGCCCAGCAGCAGTCCGAGCAGCGTCGTCTTCCCGGCGCCGTTGGGTCCGGTCACCAGGATTCGGTCACCCCAGTCGACCTCGGTCGTCACGGGACCGAAACGGAAAGCGCCGCGGCACATCTCGGCACCGTTCAGCGTCGCGACCACCGCGCCGCTGCGAGGCGCTGCCGCGATCGACATTCGCAGTTCCCACTCCTTGCGGGGCTCCTCGACGACGTCGAGCCGTTCGATGCGGCGCTGCGTCTGGCGTGCCTTCGCCGCCTGTTTCTCGGTGGATTCGGCGCGGAACTTCTTGCCGATCTTGTCGTTGTCCTTCGACTTGCGGCGCGCGTTGCGGACGCCGTGTTCGAGCCAGTTGCGTTGCATCCGAGCGCGATCCTCGAGCTGCTGCTTCGTGTCGGAGTACTCCTCGTAGGCCTCGCGTGCGTGCCGCCGGGCAACCTCGCGTTCGACGAGATACGCCTCGTACCCGCCGTCGTACACGGCGATCTGCTGCTGCGCCAGATCCAGTTCGACGATGCCGGTGACGGTCCGCGCCAGGAACTCCCGGTCGTGGCTGACCACCACGAGCGCGGTGCGGGTCTCGGCGACGAACCGCTCGAGCTGTTCGAGCCCGGCCAGGTCCAGGTCGTTGGTCGGTTCGTCGAGCAGCAGTACGTCGTAGCGCGACAACAGCAGCGCCGCGAGCCCGGTGCGGGCCGCCTGCCCACCGGACAGCCCGGTCATGGGAGCGTCGAGCCCGACGTCGAGACCGAGGTCCGCGACGGTCTTCTCGGCGCGCTCCGCGAGGTCGGCGCCGCCGAGCGCGAGCCACCGTTCGAGCGCGGGGGTGTATTCGTCGACGTCGGATTCGCCGAGTGCTTCCGCCGCGGCATTCATGACCCGTTCGGCCTCGGCAACCCCGGTGCGGCGTTCGAGGAACCCGAGGATCGTCTCCCCGGGAATACGCTCGGGTTCCTGCGCGAGATAGCCGACGGTCGCATCGGGCGGGCTGAGTGAGACCGTGCCGGTCACGTCGGCGGTGCCGACACCGGCGAGGGTGGTGAGCAGCGTCGACTTCCCGGCTCCGTTCGCGCCTACCAGGCCGATCACGTCGCCGGGCGCGACCGTCAGGTCCAGGCCGCTGAACAGGGTTCGCTCGCCCCGGGACGCGGACAGACCGTCGATACGCAGTGTTGCACTCACCCGGCGATTATCCCGCTCCGGGTGAACGGTCCCTTCACCCGGTCAGGCCGGATGAAGGTTCCCGTCACCCGGGATGCTGAGTTTCGGCGGCCGGGGAGGTCGGTATCGGTGGACAATCGAGCAAACGAGGGAGGCTGGCATGAGCACACCGGTGACCACGATCGACACCCGATTCGGTGATGCGGACGCGCAGCCGATGGCGTGGAGCGACACCGAACACCTTCTGACGGACGCGGAACTGTACTGGCTGAGCACCACCGGCAGCGGTGGCGGCCCGCACGTCACGCCCCTGATCGGGCTCTGGCGCGACGGCGCATTCTGGTTCTGCACCGGACCGGGTGAGCAGAAGGCCCGGAACCTGGAGCACGAAACGCAGGTCGCGGTGACGACCGGAACGAACACCTGGGCCGACGGCACCGATGTGGTCGTCGAAGGAAACGCACACCGGGTCACGGATCGGGCGCGGTTGCAGGAACTCGCAGACGCCTATCTCGCCAAGTACGGAGAGCAGTGGCGTTTCGAGGTGGTCGACGGCGGATTCGGCGGCGACGAGTTCACCGCCGGGGTCTTCCGGGTCGACCCGCGCAAGGTGCTCGTGTTCGCGAAGCATCCGCACGGGCAGACCACGCACCGGTTGCGCTGAGGTTCGGGCAGTAAATCCGGCGGCCGCGTTTTCCGCGCCGACTGTGCACAACTTGTCGCGATTTTCGACGGAAGGCGACAAGATCTGCACACTCGACCTCGGGTGTCAGCGCGCCGGACCGGCCTCGACCGTCACGGACGCGGTCTGCGGCGCGCCGGTCCTGTCGTGCCAGCCGATGCGGACACTGTCGCCGGGGGCGTGCGCCATCAGGAGGGTTTCGAGGTCGCCGTGGGAGCCGACGGGCTTGCCGTCGAACGAGGTGATGACATCGCCGATGTCGAGCCCCGCGGCGTCGGCCGGTGAATCGAACGACACCCACAGCACCTCGGCGCCGCGGTTCTCACCGTCCTCGCGGACCGTGGTGACGGTGACTCCGAGCAGCGGTGTCGCGCCGACGTGCACGGTGCCGCCGCTCGTGCCCGAGCGGATCTGATCGACGACCCGCATCGCCGCGGAGATCGGCACCGCGTAGGCCTCGGGGGCAGTGGCGGTGTCGGCAGGGTCCTCGCCGACCGCGCCCGCCGTGTTCACCCCCACCACCGCACCGAACTCGTCGACGAGCGGACCACCGGAATCACCCGGCCGGATCGCCGCATCCGACTGCAGCATTCCGGTGAGCCGGTGCCGTGACCCGTCGGCCGAATCCCGCACCACCACGTTCCGGCCGGTCGCGACGATCGTGCCGGGAGCCGCGACCACCACGCCGCCGCCGTCGGCGTTGCCGAACGCGGTGACGGCGGTACCCACCAGGAGTGGGTTCGTGTCGGCCAGGGTCGCGACCGGCAGATCCTGGGCGCTGCCGAGTTGCACGACCGCGATGTCGTGGGCGCGGTCGTATCCGTTGACGGCGACGTCGTAGCTCAGGCCGGTCGCGGCGCTGACGGCGGTGATCTCGTCGGCCCCGCTGACGACGTGATGGTTGGTGAGCACGAGCCCGTCGGGGGTCAGGACGATCCCGGTGCCGGCGACCCCCGTCCAGCCGTCGGTGGCCGTGAGCGTGACGACCGCGGGCACGATCCTGGCGGCCAGTTCCTCGGCGGTGGGCGGTTCCGCCGCCACCGGCGGCGGTGGGGGAGGTACGACCGTCTCGACGACGGCGGGGGCGGACAGGGCCAGGCTCGCCGCGGTGGCGAATCCGAGCACCAGCGTCGCCGCCCAGCGCGCGCTCACCTCGCGCGCGCCTGTTCGTCGAGGTGGTCGACGAGTTCACGGGCCGCGGCCCGTCCGGCGCGGTTCGCGCCGATCGTCGACGACGAGGGGCCGTATCCGACCAGGTGGATCCGCGGGTCGGCGGCCACCTGCGTCGCGAGCCGGCCGGTCATGGTGATCCCGCCCCCGGGGTTGCGCAGTCCGAGCGGCGCCAGATGGTCGAGGGAACTGCGGAAGCCGGTGCACCACAGGATCACGTCGACGTCCAGCTGTCGTCCGTCGGGCCAGCGGACGCCGTCCTCGGTGATCTCGGAGAACATCGGAAAGCGTTCGAGCACACCGCGTTCGCGGGCCGCGCGGATGGCCGGGGTGACCGGCAGGCCGGTCACCGACACCACTGATCCCGGTGGCAGTCCCTGCCGGACCCGGTCCTCGACGATCGCGACCGCGGCCCGCCCGATGCCGGAGTCGAATTTCTCGTCCCGCCAAGCGGGTTCGCGCCGGGTGACCCAGGTGGTGTCGGTGACGCGGGAGATCTCGTCGAGCAACTGCACCGCGGAGATGCCACCGCCGACGACGAGGACGTGCTTGCCGGCGAATTCGTCGGCGGTCCGGTAGTCCTTGGTGTGCAGCTGCCGTCCGCGGAATCGTGCGGCGCCGGGGTACCACGGTACGAACGGGTGTTCCCAGGTTCCGGTCGCGTTGATGATGCCGCGCGCGGCGTACACGCCGTGATCGGTTTCCACGCGCAGGTATTCGCCTCGATCGCACACGACGACGACCTGGACGGGCCGGCGTACCGGAAGGTGGAACCGTTGTTCGTAGGCTCCGTAGTACTCGGGGACCGCGGACGCGGCGGCGACCGTCCCGTCGGCGGTGTCGACGGCCGCGGCGAACGACGATCCGGGCAGGTCGTGGAGTCCGTTGACGGTGTCCAGGGTCAGCGACGGCCAGCGGTGCTGCCAGGCGCCGCCGGGACCGAACGACCGGTCCAGCACCACGAACCCGGTGTCCGGGGCCTTGCCGAACTTCTGCAGATAGTAGGCGGCGGACAGTCCGGCCTGGCCTGCGCCGATCACAACGATGTCCACGGACATGTCGGAGTCGCCGGTCGGCATCGTGTCCGCCCCCTCTGTCGTGGCCTCGTCTGTGGAACCCATGATGCCCGGTGCGGGGGCGGTCCACCGAGCTATACGCGCTGCGGCAAATAATGTGATATCACTTTAATATCGCATTACCGGAGTACGACGAGGAGAGCGCGCCATGGCCGCCACACAATCGACGATCACCGAACGCCAGGGGCGTTCCCGGAACGGATGGCTGGTGCTCGGCATCGGGATCGTCGCCGAACTGGCCGGAATCGGACTGATCGTGCTGGGCGCGACCCAGACCAACGTTCCGCTCATCGTTGCCGGAGTTGTCCCGGTGGTGCTCGCGACCGTCGCTCTGGCCGGTCTCGTGCTGGTCGAGCCGAACCAGGCGCGTGTACTGCAGCTGCTCGGCGGCTCCTACTCGGGCACCCTCCGCGAACCGGGCCTGCGCTGGATGAACCCGCTCAACACCCGCCGCAAGATCTCGACCCGCATCCGCAACCTCGAGACCGGCAAGGCGAAGGTCAACGACGCGGACGGCAACCCCATCGAGATCTCCGCGGTCATCGTCTGGCAGGTCGAGGACACTGCCCGGGCCGTGTTCGACGTCGACGACTTCGAGGAGTTCGTCGCCGTCCAGACCGAAGCCGCCGTCCGCCACATCGCCGGCAGCTACCCCTACGACTCCGGTGCCGACGAGATGTCGTTGCGCCAGAACGCCGACGAGATCACCACCAAGCTGTCCGAGGAGGTCGCCGACCGGGTCCGGTCCGCCGGCGTCCACGTCGTCGAGTCGCGCATCAACCAGCTCGCCTACGCGCCGGAGATCGCACAGGCCATGCTGCGCCGCCAGCAGGCCGGGGCCGTCATCGCCGCGCGGGAACAGATCGTCCTGGGCGCGGTCGGAATGGTCGGCACCGCACTCGAACAGCTCGAACGCGAGCACACCGTCGAGCTCGACGAGGAACGCAAGGCCGCGATGGTCAGCAACCTGCTGGTCGTACTCTGTGGGGACCAGGGTGCCCAGCCGGTCGTCAACACCGGTTCGCTCTACCAGTAGTCAGGATCGATCGGCATGGCCGAACGCAAGAAGCTGCTGCTGCGGCTCGATCCGGCCGTCCACGACGCGCTGGCGAGGTGGGCGGGCGACGAGCTGCGCAGCACCAACGCACAGATCGAGTTCCTGCTGCGGCGCGCGCTGACCGAAGCCGGCCGGATGCCGGGCCACGTGGAGAAGATCCGCCGGCCCGGCCGTCCCGCGAAAGGCGACGGCGACGCGGGGTGAGGCCCGGTCCGCCCGGGACACCGTCGGGGTCAGGTGAGACGGACGGTGTCGCCGGGACGGAGCAGCGCCGTCGTCCCGCGGCACTCGACGACGATGGGCGCCTGCGTGCCGGCGTTGGCACTCACCTCCACCGCCCTGCCGGCGATACGGATCTGCAGCCGATGCCCGCGATAGAAGACGGGGAACTCGAGCGCGCCGAGCCGCTCGGGCCACTCCGGGGTGAACACCAGCCGGTCACCGCGGGTTTCGAGACCGGAGAAGCATCGCTGCAGCAGGTCGATGCTGCCCGACATGGCTGCGAGGTGAATACCCTCGGAGGTTGTGCCGCCCTGGATGTCGGTGACGTCGGAGGCGAGCACCGTGGTGAAGAACTTCATCGCCTCGTGCCGGTTCCGGCGGGTCAGTACCCACGCGTGGACGACGGCGCTGAGCGTCGAGCCGTGCGAGGTACGGGACAGGTAGTAGTCGATGGTGCGCGGAATGGTGTCGCCGTCGAGCCGGTGGCCGAGATGCCCGAGCAGTTCCCCGAGTTCGTCGGCGGAGAGCAGATAGAACAGCATGAGTACGTCGGCCTGCTTCGACGCGCGGTAGCGGTTCACGTCGTCGCCTTCGGCCTCGAGGATCCGGTCCAGCCGTTGGATGTCACCGTACCTGCGCCGGTATCCGTCCCAATCCAGTTCGGCGAGAGCCGCATAACCCTCGAACTGGCTGAGGACCCCGTCGTGGAACGGCACGAACATGCGGCGGGTGACGTCCTCCCAGCGCGCCGTCTCCGAATCGGTCAACCGGAGCGAGGCGGTCAGCTCCACGCGGATCTGCTCCGGCAGCGCCGCGAGCGCGTCGGCCGCGCGCAGGATCACCCACACCGCCATGACATTGGTGTAGGCGTTGTTGTCGATACCCTCGTACGGTGCGTCGGGATATCCCGAATGGAACTCGTCCGGACCGATCACCCCGCGGATGACGTAGCGGTCGCGGGACCGATCGTAGGTGGCCAGGCCCGCGAAGAACCGGGCGATCTCGACGAGGAGTTCGGCGCCGAACTCGCCGAGGAATTCGAGATCGCCCGTCGCCTGGTAGTAGTTCCACGTGTTGTAGGCGACCGCGATGCCGATGTGGTGCTGCCGCCAGCTCGCATCCGGATTCCAATGTCCCGAACGGGGATTGAGGTGCATCTGCTGGCTTTCCTCCCGGCCGTCGCTACCCGACTGCCACGGGAACATCGCTCCCGTGTACCCGGCGTCGAGTGCCGCCTGCCGGGCCTCGGGCAGGCGCCGGAACCGGTAGCGCAGCATCGCCCGGCTCAGTCCCGGCAACGTCAGGTTCAGCACCGGCAGCACGAAGAGCTCGTCCCAGAAGATGTGCCCGCGGTAGGCCTCGCCGTGCAGACCCCGCGCGGGGACGCCCACGTCGAGTTCGGCGGTGTTCGGTGAGAGGGTCTGCAGCAGATGCAGCAGGTGCAGCCGCACGATCCGCAGGCTGGTCGTGTCGCGTCCGACGTCGACGGCCACGCGATCCCACAGGTGCCGCCACGCCAGGACGTGGCCGTCGAGAACCTCCTCGAAGCGGCCGGTGCGGGCCAGCCGCCGGGCCGCGGCCTCGGCGGGTTCGGAGACGGCGAGATCGCGGCCGGTGAAGACAGTGACCATCTTCTCCAGCGCCGCGTGCCGGCCGGGCGTCAGCTCCACCGCGATGAGGTGGCCGATCCGCCCGGCCCGGTCGACCGTGCGGCAGTCGGCGGCGAGCGGCGCGCCGTCGTTCCACAAGGTGTGGCGGGCCGCGACCGCGATCGGGATGCGGGACTGATTGGTCTGCATGCTCAGCAGAACCGAATCGTCGGACAGCGTCGTGGCGGCCGTCGCCTCGAGGTGGACGCTGTCGAGGTTGCGGTACCGCTCGACGAGCTCGTTGGTGACCGCGCCGTCGAGTTCGGAACGGATCTCCAGCCGGCCCGACCAGTCCTCCGCGGTGATCGTCGTTTCGAGACCGGCGACGTGCGGCAGGTGCATCGCGACGAAGCGCCGCTGCACCACCGAGGTGGTGCGGCCCGCCGTGTCGCGGACCCGGAACCGCCGGGTCATCACCGCGCGCCGCAGGTCGAGATACTGGCAGTAGTCCAGGATCCCGGTGTCGTCGATGTCGAACCAGGCACCGTCGTCGATCCGGAACGTCACCGGCAGCCAGTTCGGCAGATTCACCATGGACTCGTTGGTGACCATCCGCCCCGCGACCTCGTCTTCGCGCCGGTTGAAGATGCCCGCCGCGTAGGTGCCGGGATAGTGGTGGGTTCCGGCGTCCGCCTCGGGTGCGCAGCCGCGCGTCGCGAAACAACCGTTGCCGACCGTGCACAGCGCCTCACGGAGCTTCTCGGTCGGCGGATCGTAGCCTTCGAAGTACAACATCCACGTGTCGGCGGGGTCGGGCATCGACCTGCTCCCTTGCGACGTAACGGAATTCCACTATCGCACGGGGAGCCGCCGGGTCGGGGCCGGACGGAAATGTCCGTGGCGCGGTCACCGCACCGGACGTCGTGCGGTGACCGTCAGTACCGAATCGGTAGGCAGCCTGGGGGTCGGCTTCGGCCGGTCCTCCGGCGCGGTCGTGCCGATCCGGACCAGCGCCTGCGGGCATCCGTCGTCGGGAAGCAACGTACGGATCATCTCCCGGCTCCGGCCGAACTCGGTCACGTGGGTGAGCGGGCACGTGGCGAGCCGGACTGCGGTCGCTTCGAGCAGCACCGCCGACAGTGCTTCGCCCGCGCGCAGCCAGTCCGCTCGCCCGTCGGCTTCGGTGCTGACCAACACAACGGTGGAACGGTCGGCGCCCGGGGTGTCGGCCGAGGTGCGGGTGCCGGGCGGGAATCGGCGGCCGATCTCGACGTGCGCGCTCTGTTCCGCCGTGGCGAGCGCTTCCGGCGGGATTCCGACCGTGTCGACGGTATGTCCGGTCCACCAATGTATTTCGGTTTGATATGCGCTGTCGTAGCGCCGCACGGCGGCGGTCAGTTCGGTGGCGGCACCGAGGACTGTACGAGCGCCCTGATCCAGCACCGTCACTCGTGTTCCGGGCCGGAGCATCTCGTGGAGCGGGGCGGGGAAGCCGGTGTCGGCCGACGGCGGCGCGAACGGCCTGCGGTCGGAATGGCGCCTGCGAATCGCCGCGACGAGATCGAAATCGTGCGAGGCCGGACGCGCTCCGTGACTGAACCGGATGCTGGCCAGGTGATTGGAATGTTCACCCATCGGCAGCCGGTCGATCTCGGTGGACCACTTCAACGCGGTGGCCGCGACCTGCAGGTGATGCAGGGCGGCCCCGCAGCTCAGGACGAGTTGCCGGGCCGACGGATCCGCCGACTCCAACAGCCGGCTGCGGTCGCTGAACAGATCGAGGCGTCCGTCCGAGTACGTCCACTGCCAGGGTTGACTGTTGTGCACCGACGGCGCACGGCAGGCAAGGTCCACTGCCATCCTGACCGTGTTCAGATCGGGAATCCGTGGGTCCATGACCACTCCTGGGAATGCACCCCGTCGTGCCGGCGACGAGCTGTGTCGATCCGCTGCCCCTCATTGTTCGCCGCCCCCGATCCTACCGCCACCGCCGCGCCCGACCGCGTGGAACGCGCAGCCCGGGCGGATGGGATGATGCCTGCGCCAGGATCGGAAGGTGGGCACGAACATGATCGGGATCAGCCGCGAGGGCGACGTCGTCACCATGCAACTGCAGCGCACCGAGCGGAGGAATGCGCTCAACACCGAGATGTGCGTGCAGCTCCGCGAAGGCATCGAGCAGGCCGTCGAGGACGACGCCCGCGTCGTGGTGCTCACCGGTGAAGGATCGGTGTTCTGCGCCGGTGCCGACCTGTCCGGCGACGTCTACGCCGAAGGGTTCCTCGACAGTCTCACCGGCATGCTCTCGACGATCGAGGCCGCGCCGGTCCCGGTGATCGCCGCCGTCAACGGTCCCGCGATCGGGGCCGGCACCCAGCTGGCACTCGCCTCGGACCTGCGGGTGGTCGCGCCCGAGGCCCGGTTCGCGGTGCCCGCAGCGCGGCTCGGGATCTCGGTCGACCGCTGGACGGTGCGCCGGCTGGCCACGCTCATCGGTGGCGGCGCGGCCGGGGCGGTGTTCCTCGCCGCCGAGTCGATCCATTCCGACGAAGCGCTCGCGCGGGGCCTGGCCAACCGGATCGGCGACCTCGGTGCCGCGCAGGCATGGGCGCAGGAGATCGCCACGCTGGCACCGCTGTCGCTGCGCGCGATGAAGCTGTTCCTCAACGACGACCGCACCCGCGACGAACCGTCACCGGAACAGATGTCGGCGCTCGCTGCGGCGTGGCTGAGCGACGACGCGCAGGAAGCGCGAGCGGCGCGTGCTGAGAAGCGCGACCCGGCGTTCCGCGGAAAGTAGCCGACCGCACCTAGAGTGGTGTGGTGAGCGTCAAACAGGCTGCCTCGTCCGCCCTCGCCGGAGCCGGACTGCTGTGGGTGGCGCGTGCCGCCCGTGGTCTCCCCACATCGATCGGCGCGTCCGTCGCCGACATCCGGCCGTATGCGGCGGGCTCGCCCCGGTACCGCGACGGCCGGTTCCACAACTCGGAACCGAGCAGCGCACTCGGCCCGGAAGCGGGCGGGGGTTTCCTCAAGGACATCCTGACCCGCGGGTCCGTCGGAACACCCCGGACAGTCGTGCCGCTCGCGGCGCCGCTCGCGCCCGTGGAGGCCGCCGACCTGGCGGTCACGTGGTACGGGCATTCCAGCGTGCTCGTCGAGGTCGACGGGCACCGCATCCTCGCGGACCCGGTGTGGAGCGACCGGGTGTCGCCGTCGCTGACGGTCGGGCCGTCCCGGCTGCATCCGGTTCCGGTGCAGCTCGCCGAGCTGCCCCGCATCGACGCCGTCGTGATCTCCCACGATCACTACGACCACCTCGACCGGCACACCGTGGAGGTCCTGGCCGCGACACAACGCGACATCCGGTTCCTGGTGCCGCTCGGCGTCGGAGCGCACCTGCGCCGGTGGCGGATCCCCGAGGACCGGATCGTCGAACTCGACTGGGATCAGCACGCGGAGGTCGGGGAACTCACGATCACGTGCACCGAGGCCCGGCACTTCTCCGGCCGCGGATTCGCACGGGACATCACGCTGTGGTCGTCGTGGGTGATCGCCGGCCCGACCCGTCGCGTGTTCTTCGGTGGCGACAGCGGCTACACCCGGCGATTCGCCGACGTCGGGGATCGATACGGTCCGTTCGACCTGACGCTGCTGCCGGTCGGCGCCTACGACCGGCGTTGGCCCGACATCCACATGAACCCCGAGGAGGCGGTGCGCACGCACACCGACCTCGGCTGCGCCGACCGTCCCGGCAGCCTCCTGGTGCCCGTGCACTGGGGCACCTTCAACCTCGCGTTCCACTCGTGGTCCGAACCGATCGCGCGGCTGCTGCCCGCCGCCCGGGACGCGGGCGTGGCGACGGCCGTTCCGATGCCGGGGCAGCGCGTCGACGTCCTGCGCCCGGGCGACCAACAGCCGTGGTGGGTGACTCTGGGGTGAGAGGGCGGTGTGTCGTTTCGGCGGTCCTGGCCGCCATAAAGACACACGGGTTCGACCGGGTCTCGTTTGCCCGGCTCCTGCCGCGGGTATCAGCGGTCCACACGGATCCCGCGTCCGGCCGCAGGTGCCGGACCCCGGCTCGAGGAGGTTCTGATGTCGACGGACGCCATCGTGATTCTGAAGGACGATCACAAGGAGATCCGGCGGTTGTTCCGCGCCTTCCGGAGTGCAGGCGACAACGCGCAGAAGCAGAAGGGGCAACTCGTCGACAAGATCATCGAGGCCCTGACGGTGCACACCTACATCGAGAACGAATGCATGTACCCGCAGGTTCGTGACCTCCTCCCGGACCTCGAGGACGACGTCCTCGAGTCCTACGAGGAACATCATGTCGCCGACGTACTCGTGACCGAGCTGGCTGCCATGTCGCCGTCCGACGAACGATTCGACGCCAAGACGACGGTGCTCATCGAGAACGTCGAACACCACATCGAAGAGGAAGAGGACGAGTGGTTCCCGCAGGTGCGTGAACATCTCGGCCGGAAGAAGCTGCAGGAGATCGGAGCCGAGATGCTGGAGCTGAAGAAGAAGGCGCCCAGGTCACCGGCGCAGCCGTCGGCGTTGAAGAAGACGATCGACGCCGTACTGGCCTAGGGCATGACGGTCCGGATCGTGACCGGACGTCCTCACAGGTCTTCGGCGTCGCGCGCTTCCTCTTCCGCGAGGCGCCGGGCGTCGCGCCGCTTCCGCCAGGCGATGAGGGCGAATACCGCTGAGGCACCGCATATTCCGCCGACGACCGCACCGAACCATGTTGCTGGGTCTTGGTCCAGTGGGGTGGACAGGCGCGCGTAGATTCCGAGGACTCCGACGATGTACAGGGCGGCGGCGAGAATCGCGCGGGGGCGCCACTTCTTCGCCGACGCGTACACGTCGACGTCCTGGCTGCGTGCGTAGCCGGTGGTGGCGATCGAGACGACCATCCACGCGACGATGATGCCGAGGGAGACCCACGCGCCGACGCGCCCGGCCGCCCACGGAAGCACGGCCGCGGCGGCAAGGGCGATCCACTGGGTCAGCTGGAAACCCACCGCGGACGCCTCGTTCCAGACGTCGCGTTGACGTTCGTCGCGGTAGAAGTCGTCGTCGAGATCTCCGATCACGCGGGCGGCCTTGATGAACGCGGTCATGCGGGATCCTCCTCGGTGAGCGGAAACAGGTCTTCGACGGTGGTGCCCAGGGCGCGAGCGAGCCGGAGTGCGAGATAGACGCTCGGCGCGTAGTCGCCCTTCTCGGTGGACACGATGCTCTGGCGGCTGACGCCGACCTGCGCGCCGAGTTCGGCCTGGGTGATTCGCATCTGCTTGCGGAACTCGCGAACCCGGTTGTCTCTCCGTGTCCCTGTCACGCACTGAAGTCAAGCATCCTTGTCATTTTGTGTCAAGCATGCTTGTCTTTTCGCGGGGATGGGCGTTTCACCCGGAAGGGCAAGGGGTACCAGTCCGTCATGTCGCCAACCGCAGGTACCGCACACTCGACGTCCACGACCGGCCCGACGGTGAGCGGTCTCAGGGCACTGCGCCTGACCACGACGCTCGGCTTCCCGTCCGTCGCGGCCGGCGTCATCGCCCGCAGGCCCAGATCGATGGCGCTGCTGGAACGGTTCGGAGCGGATGCCTCCGCCGTGCACGCCCTGCGGCAGCTGCGTGCGGAACACGGCACCGGCCCGTTGCAGGTCGAATTGCCGGGCAGGCGCCTGGCGGTCGTCCTCGACCCCGCCGACGTGAGTCGGGTCCTGGAGGATTCTCCCGACCCGTTCGATCCCGCCACCCGGGAGAAGAAGGGAGCGCTCTCGCCGTTCCAGCCGCACGGTGTCCTCATCTCGCAGGGGCACATCCGCGCCGAACGTCGCAAACTCAACGAGGAGGCGCTGGACACCCCACGCACCCTCCACCACCTCGCCGAACCCATCGTCGAGATCGTCGACCGGGAGGTGGGCGCCCTCGTCGAGTCGGCGCTGCGCTCCGGGTCGCTCGGCAGCGACGAATTCACCCGCGCGTGGTGGCGAATCGTCCGCCAGGTCGTGCTGGGCCCCTCCGCAGCCGACGACACCGGCATCACCGACAGATTGAAAAAGCTTCGCGCCAACGGCAACTGGTCCTACTTCATCCCCGAACGAAACCGTCTGCGCGATCGATTCATCGAAGATCTGTATCGCTGCGTGGACCGGGCCGAACCTGGTTCGCTCGCCGGTGCGCTCGCGGCGCTGCCAGCCGGCGGCGCGACCGATCCGGTCGGCCAGATACCGCACTGGCTCTTCGCTTTCGACGCCGCAGGCATCGCCTCGATACGTGCACTCGCGCTGTTTGCCGGCCACCCCGGCCAACGCGAGGCGGCGCGCGCCGAGATCGCCGGCAGCGACTCCGGGACGCCGCAGCCGTACCCCTACCTGAGAGCGGCCGTGCTCGAATCGCTGCGCCTGTGGCCGACCACGCCGATGATCCTGCGCGACTCCACCCGGGACACTGTGTGGGGCCCGGAAGGGGAACGGTTCACCATCCCAGCCGGAACGGGATTCGCGATCCTGACGGCCGGGTTCCACCGCGACAGCGACCGGGTCCCGTTCGCGAACGAGTTCGTGCCCGAGGCGTGGCTGGACGGGCGCGCCGAGTCCTATCCCGCGCTGGTGCCGTTCAGCGCCGGCCCCGCGGTGTGCCCCGGCCGCAACCTGGTGCTGCTGGTGACCAGCACCGTCCTGGCGCGGCTGCTCGACGCCGCCGATTTCCGGGTCGTCTCCGATCCGGCGCCGGCACCGGACGGTCCGCTGCCCAACACGTTCGACAACTTCGGAGTGCAGTTCGAGGTCGCGCGCACCACCGGCGCGCCCCGGTGAGGAGAAGAAGATGAATGCGTCCGGCAAGAACGACGGCGGCTTCCACAAGGTGACCCCGGACCCCGAGGAAACCCCGCAGGACGAAGACGTCCGGTCCGAGGGATCCGGCGACGGCACCGACGGCGACTACGACGCGACGGGCCCGGCGCACCGGGCAGGCGAGGAGGGCGGGCGTGCCGAGCGGAGCGGGGGCACCGAGGAGACGTGAGACCCGCCTCGCCCGGCGCCGCTCTCACTCGGCAGGCGGATACGGTCCCTCCCGCAGAGCACGGGCGAGATGCGCGGCGTTGCGGGCCAGGGTCGCCGTCGCCGACGCGACCGCGTCCGGCACCGAGTCGAGGTCGTTGTAGTCACCGGGTGTCATGGCCTCACCGTTCCAGTAGGTGCAACCCTGCGCGGGGATCGTGTACCCGCAGTCGTTGAGCCCCTGGAACAGGCTGGCGACGATGGCGTGGGCGCCGTCCTCGTTGCCGACCACCGCCGCGACCGCGACCTTCCCGAACAGGATCGGACGACCTTCGTCGTCGGTCTCGGACAGTTCCGCGTCGAGCCGCTCGAGCGCGCGCTTGGCGACACTCGACATCTGGCCCAGCCAGGTGGGGGTGGCGACGAGCAGGATGTCGGCGTCGAGGATGCGCCGCCGGACGTCGGGCCATCGGTCGCCGTTACCCATGTCGGCCTCGACGCCGGGATGGATGTCGAGGTCGACGAGCCGGACCGTCTCCCCGGTCACGTCGTGTTTGCCGAGCTCGGCCAGGACCTGCTCGGTGATCAGGTCACTGCTCGACGCGGCCGGGGACGGTTTGAGCGTGCAGACCAGGGCGAGTGCCTTCAGAGATGTCATGCCGTCGCGGGTACCCGTGCCGGTTCCCGGTCGAAACGCGATCTTGCAGGTCGGTGCACGATCGCGACTTCGACCCCTGGCATAGCCTGTTCTCCATGTCAGCTGAAGAGCCCACCGCGGTGGCGGGGGCCGGTGAAACGGTGGTGACCGATCCGGACCACGTCGTCGGCGGCCTGACCACCGAGCAGGTCGCCGAGCGTGTGGCACGGGGGGAGACGAACGACGTCCCCGACCGCGCGTCCCGGTCCGTCAAGGACATCGTCCGCGCGAACGTGTTCACCCGGATCAACGCGATCCTCGGTGTGCTGTTCCTCATTGTGCTCGCCACCGGCTCGATCATCGACGGCATGTTCGGCCTGCTGATCGTCGCGAACAGCGGGATCGGCATCATCCAGGAGGTCCGCGCCAAGCGGACCCTGGACAAGCTCGCGATCGTCAGCCAGACCAAGCCGGTCGTGCGGCGCGACGGCAGGTCCGCCGAGCTCGCCCCGCGCGAGGTGGTGCTCGACGACATCATCGAACTCGGCCCCGGCGACCAGCTCGTCGTGGACGGTGTGGTGGTCGAATCGGAGGGGCTCGAGCTCGACGAGTCGCTGCTCACCGGCGAATCCGACAACGTCGACAAGGCGCCGGGCACGACCGTGATGTCGGGCAGTTTCGTCGCGTCGGGCAGCGGTGCCTACCGCGCGACGAAGGTGGGCCGAGACGCCTACGCGGCGCGGCTGGCCGAGGAGGCCAGCAAGTTCACGCTGGTGCAGTCGGAACTGATGTCCGGCATCAACAAGATCCTGAAGTTCATCACGTACCTGATGATCCCGGCGGGTCTGCTCATCATCTACAACCAGCTGTTCTCCAGCGGCGAGTCGCTGGGACCCGCACTGAGCGGCATGGTCGCCGCGCTGGTGCCGATGGTTCCCGAGGGTCTCGTCCTGATGACGTCGATCGCGTTCGCGGTCGGGGTGATCCGGCTCGGGCAGCGCCAGTGCCTCGTGCAGGAGTTGCCTGCTATCGAGGGGCTGGCCCGTGTCGATGTGGTGTGCGCGGACAAGACCGGAACACTGACCGAGAACGGTATGCGCCTGGCCGAGATCGTTCCCGTGGACGGCGCGGACGAGGACGTCGCCCGCGCCGCGCTCGCCGCGATGGCCGGGGACGATCCGCGTCCGAACGCGAGTGTCGCCGCGATCCGGGAAGCGCTGCCCGGCGACCCGGGCTGGGGCGCTGCGACCGCGGTCGCGCCGTTCTCGTCGGCGAAGAAGTGGAGCGGCCAGTCGTACGGCGAACACGGCAACTGGCTGCTCGGCGCTCCCGACGTGCTGCTCGATCCGTCGTCCGGCACCGCCCGCAAGGCCGAGGAGATCGGCTCGCAGGGGCTGCGGGTGCTGCTGCTCGCCCGCAGCGACCGTCCCGTCGACGACGCGGCCGCGCCGGGCATCGTCGCCCCGCAGGCGCTGGTCGTGCTCGAGCAGCGAGTTCGGCCCGACGCGAAGGACACCCTCGAGTACTTTGCCGACCAGAAGGTCGACGTCAAGATCATCTCCGGCGACAACGCGGTGTCGGTGGGGGCCGTCGCGTCGTCGCTGGGCCTGGCCAGCGGTGAGCGGCCCGTCGATGCGCGCACCCTGCCCGAGGACCGGGAACAGCTCGCCGACACCGTCGCGTCGTCGACCACGTTCGGCCGGGTCCGCCCCGACCAGAAACGTGCGATGGTCGGGGCGCTGCAGTCCCGCGGCCATACCGTCGCGATGACCGGTGACGGCGTCAACGACGTGCTGGCGCTCAAGGACGCCGACATCGGAGTGGCGATGGGTTCGGGCAGTCCCGCTACCCGGGCGGTCGCGCAGATCGTGCTGCTGGACAACAAGTTCGCGACGTTGCCGCACGTGGTCGGCGAAGGTCGCCGGGTGATCGGCAACATCGAACGTGTCTCGAACCTGTTCCTGACCAAGACCGTGTACTCGGTGCTCCTGGCGTTCTTCGTCGGTGTGTCCGGGGTGCTGTCGCAGCTGTTCGATTTCGATCCGATGCCGTATCCGTTCCTGCCGCGGCACGTGACGATCGCCGCGTGGTTCACCATCGGCATACCGGCGTTCCTGTTGTCGCTGGCTCCCAACAACGAGCGGGCCCGGCCCGGGTTCGTGCCCCGTGTGATGCGGCTGGCGATCCCGTCGGGTGTGATCATCGGTGTCGCGACGTTCGTCTGCTACGTCCTGGTGTACGGGGGACCCGAGCAGACCGAGGAGCAGAAGATCCAGGCCGGCACATCCGCGTTGATCACTCTGATCATGATCGCCCTGTGGGTGCTCGCGGTGGTCGCGCGGCCCTATCAGTTGTGGAAGATCGTGCTGCTGATCGCATCGGTGCTGGGCTACGTCGTCCTGTTCACCGTCCCGTTCTGCCGCGAGTTCTTCGCGCTGGATCCGTCGGATGTCGGATACACGACGATTGCGTTCGTGTGCGGTGCCGTCGGGGTGTTCCTGGTGGAGGTCTCGTGGTGGGTCACCGGGCGCCTGCACGGGGAACACCGCCGTCTGTTCGCGGCCCCGGACGATCTGCTCCCGGGAGTACACTGACCGGCGTATTGCGAGATCCGATCGTGCGCATCGGAGATCGATGCGCGCCCACCCTCGGCGAGAACC
>NZ_LRRH01000090.1 GCF_001646785.1 Rhodococcus phenolicus | reverse complement strand
AACACGGGCGACGGCCTGCGCATGGCCATGCGTGCCGGGGCCGCGCTCCAGAACATGCGCGAAGCCTGGTGGATTCCCATCACCGAGCTCCCCGAGGGCATCAATGCGATGAACCTGGAGATGATCAACGGCGATCGCACGAGGCCACGCAGCATCATGGTGAACCGGACCGGTCGGCGCTTCGCCAACGAGGCCGTGAGCTACAACTCCATCGTGGGCGCCTTCCACCAGGAGGACGTCACCGCGTTCCGGTACGCCAACCTGCCCGCGTGGCTGATCTTCGACCACACCTACCTGACCACCTACGGATCGACGGGCCGCCCCTACACGGGCACCACCCCTCCGTGGCTGGTGGAGAGCGCCACTCTGCACGACCTCGCCCTGACACTCGGTATCCCGGGCGATGAGCTCGAGCGCACGGTCGAGCAGTGGAACAGGAATGTCGCCGCCGGAAAGGACCCGCACTTCGCCCGCGGTGAGAGCGCCCACGACCGGTGGTGGGGCGACCCGTACAAGAAGGGCAGCATCGAGGGCACCCTCGGCCCGATCACGGACGGGCCGTTCTACGCCATGGAGCTGACGAGCGGCGTCATCGGCACGAAGGGCGGTCCCAAGGTCGACGAGCATGCCCGAGTGATCGATCTGGACGGCGACGTCATCACCGGGTTGTACGCGGCCGGCAACGTCTCTTCCCCGACCGGTGCCTCCTACGGCGGCCCCGGCGGCACACTCGGCCCCGGCATGACGTTCGCCTGGATCGCCGGGCGGCACGCAGTCGGTGCGGGTGAGGAGTGAGCGTGCACGCCTCGATAGTCGACGCATGGCGCGAGCGGGTCGCCGCCGGTCCGAACCGTGCGGCGATCCGTTACTTCGACGGCACGGTCGATGCCGCGACCCTGGACGCACATTCCGACACGCTGGCCGCCGAGTTGCAAGCGCGCGGAGTGCGCCCGGACGACCGGATCGGTATCCATCTACAGAACATCCCGTACTACCCGCTGACACTGCTGGCGGTGTGGAAGGCCGGAGCGATCGCGGTGCCGCTCAACCCGATGTATCGCGGCGAGGAACTACGCCGGCTGGTCGAGGACTCCGGCACGACCGGGATCGTCGTCGCTCGCGGTACCGATGAGGCAACGCGCAGCGCCCTGTCCGGTACGCGGGTGCGGTGGTTGTTGTCGGCATCCTCACGGGATTTCCAGACCCGCAACGACTCTCGCATGTTCTCCGGACCCGATGCCGCCCCCTCCCCCGACGGCGACCTGGCCGGCGTCCTGGCCGACCGACGTGGCCGGCAGCCCGCTCCGGTCGCGCGAGAGGGCGACGACATCGCCTTCATCACCTACACCTCGGGCACGACAGGGCCACCAAAAGGCGCCCTCAACACCCATCGCAATTTTCTCTGCTCCGTCGCGGCATACAGCGAGTGGATCCGGTTGGAGCCCGGCGACGTGTCCTACGCGATCGCCCCGATGTTCCATATCACCGGGCTCTCGCTCAACGCCGGGATCGCGCTGCTGGGCGACGCGACCCTGAGCATGGGCGGACGGTTCGAGGCGCCGGTGGTGCTCGACCTGTTCCGCGAGCACGGGGTGACCACGACGGTGGGGTCGATCACCGCCTTCAACGCGTTCTTCGGCGTCCCCGACGCCGGCGCCGACCACTTCGCGAGCACCAAGTTCCTCTACTCCGGCGGCGCCCCGGTCCCACCGGCGACGATCGAGGCCTTCCGCGCCCGGTTCGGCGTCTATCTGCACAACATCTGGGGCATGACCGAGACGACCGGCGGAGGGATCGCGGTGCCACCGGGCATCGCCGCTCCCGTCCACGGACCGAGCGGGACGCTTTCGGTCGGAATGCCCACGCGAGGTGTCGAAGTCTTCACGGTCGACGCACAGGGACGACAGCAGTCCCCAGGTGAGGAAGGCGAGCTCGTCGTCACCGCACCACAGGTGATCCCCGGCTACTGGCAGAACGAAGAGGCAACGGAGAGAACACTTCCCGGCGGTCGTCTGCACACCGGCGACGTCGCCGTCATCGACGACGAGGGATGGGTGTATCTCGTCGATCGGATCAAGGATCAGATCAACACCTCCGGGTACAAGGTGTGGCCGCGCGAGGTCGAAGACGTGTTGTGCGAACACCCTTCGGTCCTCGAGGCGGCCGTCGTGGGTGCCCCCGACGACTACCGCGGCGAGGCGATCGTCGCATACGTCGCACTGCGCGAGGGCAGTACCGCCGATCCCGGCGAGCTGGTCGCGTTCGCCGGCGAACGCCTCGCCGCGTACAAGCGCCCCCGCGAGGTTCACGTGCTCGACACGCTCCCCAAGACGATGACCGGCAAGATCCAGCGAAACGTCCTTCGCGACCGATAGTCCGGGTCCGCCTCCTGCCCGGGCGCGGTGAGCCCGGGCAGGCGGGCCTAATTCGTGCGGCCCTCCGGATCCACCGGCTCGATGCCTTCCTCGATCGCCTTGATCAACAACGCCGTGAAGCGCGAATAGAAGCGCGCCATGCGGATGAATCCGGTCCCGAACCAGAGTCCGGGCTGGGCCGAGCGGCGCCAGGTGTTCGCGTACTCACCGTCGGCGGCCCGGCCGTAGGCCTTGTCGATCTTGGCGGCCGCCGAACCGAGGACCGGCCCGATGTGACCCCAGAACTGGTGGTAGCCGGTCGCGAAGACGATCAGGGCGACGTCGTGCATCTCCGACCCGTCGGTGAACACCACTGTCGTGCCGTCCTTGATCTCCGCGACCTCGACGCCCTGCCGGAGGTGGACCCGACCGTCGGCGATGAGCTGGGATGCACCGATGTCGATCTGATAGCTGTCCTTGCCCGACATGTGCGCACCGATGATCCCCGTGCCGTCCGGACCCCAGTTGAGCTTGAAGCCCCGGGCCTCGAGCGCACCGAGGAGTTCGCTGTCGGCTTCCTTGGCGAGCTGCACGAGTTCCTTGTTGAGCTCGTCGACCCGTTCGCTGGGGAGGGCGTAGGTCATCTGATCCGCGAGGTCCGGCGACAGGGTCATGTCCTCGGTGAACAGTGTCGACCAGTACCGGTGGTAGGTCGGATAGGTCACGACGTAGGTCGATGTGCGCTGCACCATCGTGACGTCGGCGTCGTGTTCCCAGAGATCGTGCGCGAGTTCGTGGCCGCTGACCCCGGACCCGATGACGAGCACCTTCTTGCCTGCGTAACGATCACCGTCCTGGAATTCGTCGGAGTGCACCGCGACACCGCGATATTCCTGGAGTCCGGCGATCTCGGGAATGCGCGGCGCACCGAACATTCCGCCCGCCACGATGAAGTGGCGCGGGTGCAACTCGCGGATCGAGCCGTCGCCCATCTGCACGCGGACGGTCCACCGTTCCGTGGCCTCGTCGTAGTGGCCGTTGAGGAAGGTCGTGCCGGTCCACACATTGAGGTCGAGAGTGGTCGCGTACGTCTCGAGCCAGTTCGCGAACTTGTCCTTCGGGGTGTGCGCCGGCCACGTTGCGGGAAGCGGAAGATAGGGCAGGTGGTCGCCGTAGACGGTGCTGTGCAACGCGAGAGACGCATAGCGCTTGCGCCACGTGTCGCCGATGCGCGCCTCGCGGTCGATCACCAGCGTCGGAACGTCGAGTGCACCCAACCGCGCCGCCAGGGCGAGGCCGTTGTGGCCGGCTCCGAGCACGAGGACCGCGGGGTCGCGGTTTTCGAAGGACGTTTCCTCGATCCGATCGGCGGCCCAGCGCGTGCGGCCGGGGACGATGCCGTAGACCTTGCCCTCCGGGCGGCGGTGACGCGTCCGCTCGGGGAACGCCGCGAGCGAAACGACCTGGGTCTGCAGGGTGAAGGCCACGAAACGAGAGCCCTCACGCACGAGCCGGGCGAACCCGCGGTTGATCCGGTCGCTGGTCGTGAAGTCGAAGAATCCCATGATGTCGCCACCGGAGACGAAGGGTTCCTGCTCGGAGCTCACGGAGAATCCCGACGCGTTCCATTCCTTGGCCAGTTCCGTCAGCCGTCCGGCCGACTGCTCGCCGCCGACAGCGTGGTGGAAGTCCCACGGAAAGGCCATGAAGTCGCGCCACGTGGCGGAGGGATGGAGGCATGATTCCAGCTCCACCTCCGAACCCGTGCCGAGCGCGGCGGCGAACTCCTCGAGCCAAGCGGCGAAGACCTCCGCAGGGTCTGCAACATCGATCTCACCGGCTGTGCTGTGCCGAGCTTCCGTCATGGGTTCGGGCCCCCTCTCCGTCACACAACCTACGTGATGTTGTAATTAACGAACTGTTTGATTCTATATGCACACATTCTGTCGGGAGGACTTCATCTCCGTCAAGGCTTCGATTCGGAGCCTTGTGGGGTGACACGCCGTCGGCTACCGTTTTTGTGTATTTTTCGAGTGACTGTGTTCATTATTTGATACGGAGGTCGAGGTGGCGGACTGCGACTCCCACGACGTGGGGGCGGAACTGATCGTCCGCAGCTTTGCGCCGCGGCGGGCTCCGGCGTGCCCCGCGTACCTGGTTCTCGTCCTCGTCGACGGCGGTCTCGACCCAGCCGGTTACGTGCACATCTATCGAAAGCTCGCCGACGAAGGGCTGGTGATCGTCGAGGTCCCCACCCGTTCCGACAGCGCGCTCGACGACAGCGATCGCGCCCTGCAGTGGGCTCGTTCGGTGGCCGCCGACGTATTCGGTGCCGACCCGAGCCGCATCGGGATACTCGGTGCACCGGGGTCCGAACACCTCGCCACCGAGCTCGCGGAACGGGTGAGCGCCCGGAAGGAACCCCCCGTTCACGCCCGGCCATTTCGTCCCGCCTCCGAGGCCGCCCCGACAGCAGCCGGCCTGCGCGCCGCCCTCGGGACACTTCCCGTGTTCCGGGGGCCGGGGGAACCTGCCATCGCGGTCCACCGCCGAGTCGAGCCGGCGACGCTCGGCCGGCTCGATCTCCTGACCCGATGGGACACCACCGGCATCGAGACCATCCGCGCGAGTTACGCCGGGGTCACCCCTCCCCCGACGCCGGTGACCGGGCACGTCGTGCGAATCGACGACGTGGTCCCGGGCACGGACGGCCGTCCCGAGGTGCCCGTCCGGTGGTACCGGCCACGGGAGGCCACGGGGCAACTTCCGGTTGTGATGTATTTCCACGGCGGGGCCTACATCATGGGCAGTCTCGCCGAGAACGACGATCGGCTCGATCGCATGGCTGCCGAGCTCGGATGCGCCGTCGTATCCGTCGACTATCGCCTGGCACCCGAGAATCCCTACCCGGCCGGACTCGACGATGCAGAAACGGTCTGGCGCCACATCCTCGACAACGCCGATGCCCTCGAAGTGGACCGGAATCGGCTGGTCATCGGCGGCGCGAGCGCCGGCGCAGGGCTGGCCACCGCGCTGTGCATCCGCCTCACCCGGCTCGGCCTGCCCCAGCCCGCACTCCAACTCCTGATCTATCCCATGCTCGACGACCGGGAGCACGGATCCGTCCGGGCGCTCGAGGGCGGTGCCGGCCACTGGGGCCTGTGGCGGCTCGAGGCCGAACGTCACGCGTGGCAGGCCTATCTCGGCGGACTCGGCGGAGCGACACCGCCGGCCACGGCCGCACCCGGACGAGCGACGCCGAGCGAATTGCGCGGCGTGGCACCCACATTCATCGGTATCGGCGACGTGGACGCGTTGCTCGACTCCAACCTGCGCTACGCCGCACAGTTGTCCCGCGCCGGGGTTCCGGTCGAGCTCCACGTCTACCCCGGGGTGATCCACGGCGGATTCGTCGCACGCCCGCGCACCCGACAGACGCGGCGATTTCTCGACGACGTCCACGCAGTGCTGCGCAGGACGTTCGACGACGCCGAACACTGACGCAATCGAAGGCTAGGGGCGCTTCCGAGCCGCCTTGCTGAGCCGAAACTCGGGCGGGAAGTTCTCGTCGTTGGCCTTGACCGATGTGGTCAGCCCCGCCTCCATCATCGCGGAGTTCAGATGGAACTCGTGTTCGTCCGGGCGGACCAGGCGGCCCATCGACTCGACCATGCCGGTGAGCAGACTTCCCATGTACTCCCCCTGATGCTGTTTCATCATCTGGAAGAACATCTTCTGGATGACCACCGTGTCCGTCGGACGGTTCCGCGCGCACGCCTGCGCGTAGGTCTGTACCTCGGCCTCGAGGCGGTCGCGGGTCACGACCTTGTTGAGGAAACCGCACTCGTACATCTCGTCGGCAGTGAACGGGCGCCCGGTGAACACCATCTCCTGGAAGCGCCGGATCCCCATCGTCATCGCCCAGGTCCACATGCGCGGACCCCAGCCCACGTAGCGGAATGCCGCATGCCCGAACAGCGCGTCGTCGGAGGCGATCACGAGGTCGGCGTCGGCGGCCTGATAGAAGTGCCACCCGTAGCAGTACCCCTTGACCTCCACGATGCTGATCTTGCTGAACTCCTGCAGACTCCGGCAACCCGACCGGGCATTGGCGAACCACGGTCCGTAGTTGCCCATGTTGCGGTACGAATCCTTGGGCGGATACACGACATCCGGGTCGTCGATCCTGAACTCCTTGAGACGCTCGGCGGAGTCCCCGTTCTCGACGCCCTCCATGAAGTCCGGCAGGTCGACTCCACTCCCGAAATCGTCCCCCTCGCCCCGCACCACCAGCACCTTCACATCGTCGTCGATGTTCGCTCGATGCAGGAGTTCGGCATACCGCAGGCGCGCCTCGACCGTCGGCGCGTTCAGTCGATCCGGTCGATCGAAAGTGATCGTCGCGATCTTCGTTGCCGGGTCCTTCTCGTAGAGGACGATTTCCTCTGCCGACGGAGGTTCGCTCTTCGACATCCTCTTACTCCTCTGTTGGTCCGGTGACGCTTCCCTCCCGGCCGGCCGCGAATCGGAAGCGCGAAATGTCACGAGCTTCCCGACACCCGGCCGTTCACGCACGTAGATGGACAATATGTCCTGCCGTCGGACACCATCGCGTCCATACCGAAAGTACCAGGCGGAGAACAACTCCCGGGAACGGCCGTGAGAGTTCCCGCCGCCCTCAGACTGCGGTCGCGTCCGAAACGTTGTCCACCAGGTGCTTCTCCATGCCCAGAACGCTCAGCAGTTGCGTCGACAGCAGACCGGCATCCTGGGCGATGCCGGCAGCAGCCACGAAACGGTCCGGTCGCAGGAACAGCACGGATTCGTTGTGGGCGTCGAACCACGCCTTCAGCTGCCCCGGGTCGCCGACCACGGTCACGTCGTCACCGTACGAGGTCTGTCCGATCTGCGCTGCGGGCACGACGGCGACGAGTCGAGCGCCGATCGTGCGCCACGCCTCCACGCTGCGCTTGCCGAGGACCGCGGTCGGGTCGTTGTTCCAGCAGAGCACCGCGAACCAGCTCCCGAGTGCCTCGTCGAGCAGGCACCGCCCGTTCTCGGTGACCACCTCGGGCTGGATGAACATCCGTCCCACCGGCGAGGTCTTGCCGGGACGAGCGACGACGGCCCCGGTTTCGTACCGGGGCATCGGCTTGAATCGCATCTCCAGGATGTATCGCTTCAGCACGGGGAGCGCCGACGCCGACCGGAGCACCCTGTCGCGGAGCCACGCGAGACGCTTGTTCCGCACCGAGATCACCCGTCCGACCGTGGTGGACAGATCGATCATCGCTCGTGCGTGGCCCCGTCGCTCCTCGTCGTAGGTCGTCAGCAGAGCGGGTTCAGCCTGCCCGGAGCACACCGCCGCGAGCTTCCAGCCGAGGTTCACCGCGTCGCGCACGCCACTGTTGTATCCCTGTCCCTGCCAGACCGGCATCAGATGCGCTGCGTCGCCCGCGATGAAGATGCGTCCGCGACCGAACTCGCCGGCGATCCTCGAGTGGTGGGTGTAGATGCGGTACGCGATGATCTCGGAGTCCTCCGGACGCGGGACGTGCCGACCGAGGAGTTTCCGCACGAATCCGAGGTCGTCGACCTCGGTGTCGGTTTCGCCGTCCATGAGCATGAACTCGAAGCGCCGGATGCCGTGGGCGATCGAGATGGAGGCGTACGGCCGCTCCGGGTCGGCGCCCACATAGCTGTTCGGCGTGCCGAGGGGGTCGTGGGCGAGGTCCACGACGAGCCAGCGCGTGGCCGACGTGACCCCGTCGAACGACGTGCCGATGATCCGGCGGGTCCGGCTCCGGCCACCGTCGCATCCGACCACGTATCGCGCGCGCACCTGCCGAGGAAGACCGTTCCCGAGGAGTTCGACCACGACGCCGTCCTCCCCCTCGCGCATGGTCTGCATGGGGGTGGACCAGCACACCTCGACGGTGGCGAAGCGCCGGAGTCCTTCCAGGAGTTCTGCATCGACGAGCGGCTGGACGAATCCGTTGCGCCGCGGCCAGCCGAACTGCGCTTCGCTCGGCGCCATTTCCGCGAGTAGTTCACCCCTGCCGTTGACGAACCGCAGGATCTGATTCGGAATGAGGTGCCGCTCGACATGTTTCGCCAGTCCGATGCTCTGGAAGGCGCGCATGGACTCGTCGTCCAGGCCTACACCACGCGGGTAGTCGATCAGCACGTCACGCTCTTCGGCGACGAGAACCCGCAGCCCTCGCGCTCCCAGAATGTTCGCCAGGGTGAGCCCGACGGGCCCCGCCCCCACCACGAGGACGTCGACGGTGGCCGACGCCGCGGCGGATCGTTCTCGAGCGTCGGTCACGTCGCCCCCTGGTTGCGTTGTAATTAACGAACATGACGCTTCTATATACACACAGACTATGTCGAACAGGGATTGCCGTGTCAACACTGGAAATGCACGCCGTGTATATAATGAGTTGCATGTTGCTTTATTCGCACAAATGCGTCTGTGCGCACCGCATGCGCGAATGTGCCTCGACCCGGCCCGATCCGGCATGACGACATCGGATGCACGCTCCCGGCCTCAGCCCCAGGTCGGTAGCCAGACACTGGCCCGCGGGCTCAGCGCGCTGCTCGCGGTGGTGGATTCCCCCACCGGCATGACCGTTCAGCGGCTTGCCGAGGAGCTCGGGGTCCACCGTTCGATCGCATACCGAATCCTGCAGACGCTACGCGATTTCGGGTTCGTGACACCCGGCTCCGACGGTGTGTACCGTCCCGGTTCACGCCTGGCCTCCCTGTCCACAGCCTATCTGCCGGCGTTGCGCGAGATCGCCACGCCGGTGATGCGGCGCCTCGCCGACCACGCCGGTTGCACCGTCCACCTGTTCGTAGCCGAGAGGGACGAGGCCGTCTCCATCGAGGTCGTCGAGCCGGTCACGGTCGCACAGCACATCTCCTTCCGTGCCGGGATGCGCACGTTGCTGGATCGCGGCGCGGCCGGCTATGCCCTCCTCGCCGCCGGTCCGGAGGTGCCCGACGAACCCGAGGCCGTCGCCGAGGCACGCCGGCACGGATACGCCACGAGCTCGGGCGAGATCGAATCCGGCGTCTACGCGGTCGCCGCTCCGATCGCGAATTCTCACCCGACCGCGTGCCTCACTCTCATGAGCCACCGAGAGGATCAGCTGGCCGCGGCCGCACCGGAGGTTGTACGGGCTGCCGGAGAGATCGCCCGAGCGATAATTGACGCCTGAGCATCGTCCGGCGCTCGGCACACGGGTCTCTCACCGTCCCGTATCGCCGTCGCACAGGAACCCGATCACGGCCTTGTCGCAAGTCTCCCGCTGTTCCCACTGGGGCCAGTGGCCCGCGCCGTCGATGAAGAGGAACTGCCCGTTCGGCAGCTTGTCGGCCATGTCCATTCCGGCCGCTGCGGGGCCGGACGGGTCGTCGCTGGTCCAGATCACCAGCACCGGCACCGTCACCGCCGCCAGATCGGCATCGGTCACCATGTTGCGCCGGCGCACGTCGGGATCCTGCAGGCACAGGACGTGGCGCATCGACTCCGCAAACCCCGGCTGCGAGTAGATCGCTCGGCGGCACCCGACGAGTTCGTCGGTGACACTGGCGGGATCGGCCATGAGCCACTCGAGACGCGCGCGGATGCGCTCCGCGGTGGGCTCGTCGGCGGCGGCCTGACTCAGTTCCCGGATCCGCGCCATCACCTCTGGAGCCGCCATGGTGCCACCCGGTGTGTTGAGCACGATCCGGCGCAGTCGGTCGGGGTGCGCGACAGCGAATTTGAGCGCTACCCAGCCGCCGAGCGACTCGCCGGACAGGTGCGCCCGCTCCAGACCGAGGTCATCGAGCAGGGCAGCGAGGTGGTTGACGTAGGCATCGAGTTCGAGGTCGCGATCGGCCGGAGTCGTGTAGCCCTGCCCGGGAAAGTCGTAGGCGATGACGGAGAAGTGCTCGGCAAGTGCCGGTATGTTGCGTGAGAATGCCTCCAGGTGACCGCCCGTGCCGTGCATGAGCACCAGCGCGGGCCCTGATCCCGCCCGCAGCACACGGGTTCGCCATCCGTCGATCTCGCGGAACTCGATCGTATGAGCCACGGAACCGAGGTCGTCCCATATCGTCATCGCGCTACAACTTCCTTCTGCATCGCAGTGGTGACGGCGAACCCGGCGAACCACTCCTTGATCGGTCGGTAATACCGGCTGGTCATCTCGTACGAACCCTGCGTGGACAGGGCAGCGTAGGCCGCGATCCAGGTACGGACCTCATGGGCGGAGTGGCCACCCTCCCCGATGAACCAGTCGTTCGGCTTCTCGTCGAACGCAGTGATATCGCCCGACTCGAACGCATCGAGCACCAGGGAATCCCACTCCGGATTGAGGTCGTGGAAATCCGTGGATCCCGCAGCGAACGCGCCGGCGGCGGCGACGGTACGAGACTCGCGCTCCCGACGCTGCTGCGCAGTCGGGTTGCGCCCGTGCGTGAGCCGCGCGGCAACCTCCGGAGCCGCATCCGCCAGCCGGGGAACGGGCGGATCGTGCGAGAGACCGCCGGACCCGACGATGAGCACCCTCTTCCCGGACTCTCCCAGCACCCGCCCCACCGCCTCCCCCAGCAGACGGGCCCGGCTCGCCGGGCCGAGCGGCTCGGCCACGCAGTTGACGAACACCGGAACGAGGGACGGGATCCTGTCCGCGGAACCGAACAGGAAGAGCAGAGGCTGGACGAACCCGTGGTCGACCTGCATCGCTTCGGACAATGCGACGTCGACACCCGAGTCGAGTGCGTGCCGCGTGATCGCGTACGCGGCGGCGCGATCCACCTCGAGTGGCCCGCTCGGCAGGCCGTAGTCACCCACCGAGGCCGCTGCTGCACCGACGCAGAACGAGGGCATCACGTCGTACAGGAATCCGTTGTAGTGGTCCGGGCCGAAGACGACCACGAGCTCGGGATCGAACGCTTCCACGAATGCCTTTGCGGCGTCGAGTTGTTCGTACACCTCGTTCACGATGTCCGGTGCCGGATCGTTCAAGCCGATCAGCGGCGAGTGCGACGAGGCACACAAGGCAAGCGGCATGTGGACTCCGTCCGTCGGCCGGCCTGCGCGGGCCACAGGCTGGGTTCGTCTGTCGCTGACAGCCGGCGCGGCCGAGGGGCCTTGTCGGCGATGCTCCCGACATTGCTCTGTATATACACAAGCTTCCTCGGTATATACACGCGTGACAGTAGCATTCGACACCCGGACCCACAACGCGCCGGAACGGATCGTCCAGCGGGACGAATCCGGTTCGATCGCAATCGAACCGGCGGGATCCGTCAGATCGGAAGCGATCCGAGGATCTCGCCGGTGTGTTGTCCGTGCCGCGGCGCGGGCCGAGCCTCGGTGTAACGACCGTTCCAGCGCAGTGGCGATCGCGCGGTGAGGACGGGCCCGATGCCGGGTTGGTCGACGTACTGCACCACCGCGTCGGGCCGCGCCGCGAGATCGGCGGCGACCTCGTCCATCGTCCGGTACGGCGCCCACAGCACCCGGGTGCCCGCAAGGTCTGCTTCGACCTGCGCGAGGGTGCGCGAGGCGAACCACGGCGCCAGGATCGCGGTGATCGCATCCCGCGC
Organism: Rhodococcus phenolicus; assembly: GCF_001646785.1. GTDB lineage: Bacteria > Actinomycetota > Actinomycetes > Mycobacteriales > Mycobacteriaceae > Rhodococcus > Rhodococcus phenolicus. Next base: position 22,456 of record NZ_LRRH01000090.1, on the reverse strand, counting down.
CGCGAACCGGTCGCCTTCGGCCCCGAGATCGAGCCCACGTTGCTTCTCGAGTGCCGCGAACACGTCGGCGGTTCCGGTGACCTCGACCAGCGCCCGCCACTGCCCCGGGGTGAGGCCGACGATCATCACCGACCGGCCGTCGCTCGTCGGGAAGTCCGAGCCGTAGCTGCCGAACAGGGCGTTGCCGGACCGGTCGCGGCCGGTCCCCCGCGCCTCGGCCTCGGCGAGCCAGCCCATGCTCGCGACCGCGGAGACGGCGACATCGTCGAGCGCCAGCTCCAGGTAACTGCCCTCGCCGGTCTGTTCATGCCGACGCAGCGCCGTGACGATACCGAGCGCGGCGTGCACGCCGGTGATCAGATCCCACGCGGGCAGCACGTGGTTCACGGGCGCGGTGTGCTCGACCGGCCCGGTCATCAACGGCAGACCGACCGCGGCGTTGACCGTGTAGTCGACGGCCGGGCTGCCGTCGGCGTTGCCGGCGATGTGCAGGTGGATCAGATCGGGCCGGCGAGCGGCCAACGCCTCGTGGGAGAGCCACGGGGCATGGGCCGCGTTCTCGAGGACGATGCCCGCCCGCGCGATCAGATCGACGACGACCGCGCGGCCCTCGTCGCTGCGCAGATCCACCGCCAGTGACCGTTTCCACTGGTTGAGTCCGGTCCAGTAGAGACTGCCGCCACCGTCGGTGAGGGGCCAGCGCCCGCCGTCGACGGCCCCGGCGACCGGGTCGATACGGATGACGTCGGCCCCGAGCTCGGCGAGCATGCGGCCCGCGGTGGGGCCGGCGACGAAGCTGGACAGATCGACGACCTGCACCCCGTCGAGCGGGCGGGCGGTCACGAGACGCGCTCGAAGATCGCGGTCAGGCCCTGCCCGCCGCCGATGCACATCGTCTCGAGACCGTAGCGGGCACCGCGCCGGTCGAGTTCGCGCAGCAGGGTCGCGAGGATCCGCACTCCGGTCGCACCGACGGGGTGCCCCAGCGAGATACCGGACCCGTTCACATTGGTGCGATCGAAATCGGCTGCGGTGAACTTCCATTCACGTGTCACCGCGAGCGCCTGCGCCGCGAACGCTTCGTTGAGTTCGATGAGGTCCATGTCCGAGAGCGACAGATCCGCCCGCTGCAGCGCCTTCTCGGTGGACGGCACCGGCCCGATACCCATCTCGGACGGCGCGACACCGGCGACCGCCCAGGTGACGAGCCGGCCGAGGGGCCGCAGTCCGAGACGATCGGCGGTGGCCCGGGAGGTGACGACACATGCTGCGGCACCGTCGTTCTGACCGCTCGCATTGCCCGCGGTCACGGTCGCGGCGGGATCCTGCTTGCCCATGATGGGGCGCAGCTTCGCGAGGGTCTCGACGGTGGTGCCGGCACGCGGATGCTCGTCGCGGTCGATCACGGTCGGCTCGCCCTTGCGCTGCGGCACGGTGACCGGGACGATCTCCTCCGCGAACTTCCCGGAGTCGATCGCGGCGACCGCACGGCGATGCGATTCGACGGCGAGTTCGTCCTGTTCGAGTCGAGAGATGCCGTACTTGCGACGCAGGTTCTCCGCCGTTTCGAGCATGCCGCCGGGGACCGGATGGCTGCGGCCGCCGGCGGTGACGCGACCACGCGCGAGCCGGTCGTGCAGGGCCGCCGGCGCACCCTTGGCGCCCCAGCGCATCGACTCGGTGTAGTACTCGGCACGGCTCATCGATTCGACACCGCCGGCGATCACGATGTCCGCCACACCGGTCTGCACGCGCATCGCCGCGTCGAGCACTGCCTGCAGACCGGAGCCGCATCGGCGGTCCAGTTGCAGCCCCGGCACGGTGACGGGAAGGCCCGCGTCGAGCGCGGCGACGCGGCCGATCGCCGGGGCCTCCCCGTTGGGGTAACATTGGCCGAAGATCACGTCGTCGATCTTCTCCGGATCGATCCCGGTGCGGGACAGCAACTCCGAGATGACGCGTGCGGCGAGGTCGGTCGCCGGCACGTCGACGAACATGCCACCGTATCGGCCGACGGGAGTGCGCAGCGGTTCACAGATCACCACGTCGGTGGCATCGGCGACGGAATCAGTCACGGCGGTGGTCCCTTTCACGATCGGTCCAGTTCTGCGCCCATTCGCGCAGTTCGACGGCCCGGATCTTCGTTCCGTTTCCGCCCACGGTGGTGGGCATGTGTTCGACGATGTGCACAGCCGACGGCACCTTGAATGCGGCGAGTTCCGCACGGCACCATTGCTTCAGCACACCGGCGTCGGTGCCGGCGGACGCGTCGTCGGTGAGGACGACGAAGCCGACGGCACTGGTGTAGCCGCCCTCGCCGGTGATCCCGACGACCTTGACGACTCCCACATCGGGATGCTGCGCGAGGCGGCGCTCGATCTCCGCGGGGTCGACGAGGAAACCGCGCAGCCGCAGGACATCTCCCATGCGGCACACGAATCGGTAGCCGCCGTCACCCGTGGCGACCGCGAGGTCTCCACTGCGGAACCAGCCGTCGGCCGTGAATGCACGCCGTGCGGCATCGGGATTGCCGAGGTAGGCGTCGACGACGTTGGGGCCACGCAACTGCAGTTCGCCCTGTTCGCCGTCGGGCAGCACGCGGTCGTCGACCGGGTCGACGATCCGCACCTCGATCGAGGAGGCGACGGGGCGGCCTCCCCCGTTCCAGCGCACCGACTCGGGGTCCCGGTCGGACCACAACAGCGTGAGCGCGAACACCTCGGACGAACCGAACACGCCGGAGGTCAGTGCGCCGAACTCGTCGCGGGCCCAGCGGGCGATGGCGTGGGAGCGCCCCAGGAAATCTGCGATACCCAGCCATTTCAACGACGACAGATCGGACCGCTGCTCGGCGTGCCAGGTGTCGTACAACCGGCCGAACAGGTCGTCGCCGCCGACGACGTGCGTGACCTTCAGTTCCTGCATGCGGCGCAGAACCGCCGCGGCGTCGAACACCGGTTCCATGAGCAGGGCTCCGCCGCCGGCGAGAGTCGCCATGGCGGTGCTGAAACCGAACACTCCGGACACCGGCAGCACACACAGCGTGACGTCGCCCGGGGTGACTCCCATGATCTCCGCATCGGCGCGGCCGTGCCGGACCACCGCCGAATCCCGGTGTGCGGCAAGTTTCGGCGTGCCGGTGGAGCCGGAGGTCGTGAACGCCGCCGCGAGGGGGTCCGACGGATCGGCGACCGCACCGGCCGCGGTGATCGTCGCGGTGTCGGGTGTGCGGGGTACGCGGGTGCCGCGGAGGTCGCCGCTGCCGACCAGCCATGCTCCACCGCCGAGATCGAATCCCGTCGGGTCCGCGGGGGTCGCCCCAGCGGACGGACCGGTCACGACCGCGACAGCGGGGGTTGCGACCTCGGGTACGGATCCGGCTGCGGCGCTCAGTGTTCCGAACAGGTCGAGGCCGTGGAAGGACGCGGCCACGGCGACGACCGCCGGCCGCGCCGCGTCGAGGATGTGCGCGACCTCTCCGGTGTTGTAGCGCGTGTTGACACCGATGACGTGGGCTCCGAGCGCGGATGCGGCGAACTGCCACACCACTGCGTCGGACCAGTTCGGCAGCATGACTGCGATGCACTGTCCTGGTTCGATTCCGGCTTCGGCGAGTTCGGTGCGCACGGCTTCGACCCGGTCGCCGAAGCGGGCGCGGGTGCACGTCAGGATCTCGTCACCGGCCACGTCGAACGCGAGCGGCGCGTCGGGGTCGGCGGCGACCAGCTCGGCCAGGAGACCGGTCAGGGAAGTGGTGCCGGTGGCTGTCACGACGCGATCTCCTCGGAATCCGGTTCCGCCCCGGCGGTTTCGTCCAGTTCACGGATCCAGGTGTCGACGAGGGCGGCGAAGTCGTCGATCTCCTCCATCGGATAGTGCCCGACCCCGGTCAGGCCGGTGTACCGCGCGAGACCCGGATGCGCCGCGTTGATCCGCACGGCGACCTGCTCGACGTCGGTAGCGCGGATCCACGGATCGTCCAGTCCCGCAACGAGGTGGATCGGAGCGTCGACCAGGTGCAGGCGGTCGCGGACGTCGTGGCCACCCCAGCCGATCAGATCGGACGAGGAGATCTCGGGATCCTCGCGCTTGTGCATCGTGGCGATCACGCGTGCCGCGGCGTCGGGCACCGACGTGCCGACCGAGGCCAACGTTCCGAGGTAGGTGCGTTCCGCCCGGGCCGGGCCGGCGACATCCTCGAGCTCGCGCCGCAGACCGGCGACGTTGACGCGACCGGGTCCGGCTTCGGCTTCCATCGCGATGGCACCGGCGAGCGGACGGTCCGGACGGACGGACAGTTCGAGGGTCAGCTTGCCGCCGATCGAGCAGCCGACGACGTAGGGGCGTTCGATCGCGAGTTCGTCGAGAACGGCGCAGAGCCAGTCGCCGTAGGCGGTCAGCGACGTGACCGGCCCGTCCGGGGCGGGTTCGGAACGTCCGTGGCCGGGAAGATCGGGAACGAGGACACGGTAGCCGCGGGCGGCGAGGTCACGGGCGACGTGCCGGTACTGCACCCCGCTCTGCCCGGCGGTATGGATGCACAGCACGGTGGGCAACGTGTCCGGCGCCGGATGCGCGTCGGGGGTGACGATCTCGACGAAGCCGAGGGCACCGCCGACGTCGAGGTAGCGCGCTTCGATCACGGCCGGACCTCCTGTGCGAGTGCGCGCGCGTGCGCGATGACGATGTGGAGCGGTTTGGTGAGACGGAGATACTCGTATCCGTCTCCGGTGGAGGAGAATTCGCCTCCGATGGCGCGGCGCATGAAGTCGTCGCGTTCGGCGAGGACCACCTCGGCCCACAGGTGCGCCGGGGCGACGAAGGTGAAGGTCGCGCCGTGCGGGGTGCGGCGCGTGACATCGACGATGCGGCCCTTGTAGATCCGCAGGTGCACTTCCCGGTCGTCGCAGCGCAGGCCGATCGTGCCGTCCCAGCTCGACAGCGACGAAACGAAGGCGAGGTCCCGGTCGAGACGTGCCCGCAGCAGCTCGCCCCACGCCACGGTGCAGAAATCCAGGGCCGGCTGGGCCCGGGCGACAGAGGGGTCGTCGAGGCGCCACGTTTCGGTTCCGTACTCCCGCACGGTTCCGGCGTCGTCGAGGAGCCGGACGAACCGTTCGACGATGCCGTCCGCGACGCGGGTGATCAGTACGTCCGCGCGGACGGTGTCGTCGTGGGCGACCGGACGGGTCGCGCACCATGTGGTGCCGGTGCGGGTCCCGCCGTCGACGGGGGCGGTGAGCAGCTCGGCCGCCAGGGCGCCGGCGAGGACACTGCCGGCCGGCAGTGCGATGCCCGTTTCGGTGAGCAGCGGCGCCAGGACCCGCTCGGCACCGGTGGTGCGGTCACCGACGGTGATGCGATCGGATGTCGTGAGAGTCATCAGCTTTCGGACCTTCCGAGCAGCTCGTCGGAGATGATGCGCATCTGGATCTCGCTGGTGCCCTCGAAGATCTTCGTCAGACGCGCATCCCGCCAGTGCCGTTCGACCTGGAAGTCGGTGGTGTAGCCGGCACCGCCGTGGATCTGCACGGCTTCGCTGGTGACCTGTTCGGCCATCTCGGTGGCGACGAGCTTGCACATCGACGCCTCGAGCGAGCAGCGCCGTCCGGTGTCGATGTCGGTGGCGACCGAGTACATGAGCTGCCGGGCAGCTTCGATGTCGGCGGCCATCTTCGCGATCTTGAAGCGCAGGTGCTGGAAATCGCCGATGGGTCGGCCGAACTGGCGGCGGGTGTGGACGTAGGCGATGGAGTCCTCGAGTGCGGCACGGGCCAGACCGATCGCGCGGGCCGCGGTGTGGGCGCGACCGACCTCGAGTCCCGACACGGCGAGATAGAAGCCCTTGCCCTCCTCGCCGAGCATCGCGCTGGCGGGAATACGGAAGTTGTCGAAGGACAGCTCCCACGTGCTCCACCCGAAGTAGCCGATCTTGCGGACCTTCGTGCCCGAGATCCCTTCGGGGAACCCCCCGCGTTCCTTCTCGACGAGGAATGCGCTGATCCCGCGGTGCGGTTTCGCCGGGTCCTTGTCCGGGTCGGTGCGCGCGAAGAGGACCAGGTAGTCGGCTTCGTCCGCATAGGTGCACCACATCTTGGTGCCGTTGACTATCCAGTCGTCGCCGTCGCGGGTGGCACGGCACGAGATGTTCGCGACGTCGGATCCGGCCTCGGCCTCGGACAGCGCATAGGCGCCGAGGTATTCGCCGCGGGCGACCTTCGGCAGCAGCACCGCTTCCTGCTCGGCGGTGAATCCGCCGCCCATGCCGTTGCCGCGGGCGAGCAGGCCCGACACGCTCATCCAGGCCCGGGACAGTTCCTCGGCGACCAGGCAGTACTCGAACACGCCGAGTCCGAGGCCACCCTGTTCCTCGGGGATCATGATGCCGAAGAAGCCGATCTCGGCCATTTCCTTCTTCAGCGAATCCGGGATCGTGCCCTGGACGGGGTCGAGTTCATTGGCGACGGGCAGCACCTTTGTCATTGCGAAGTCCCGCGCGAGATCACGGATGGCGAGACGGTCCTCGGTGAGGTAACGCGGCGTGTCGGTGCGTGGCTGGGACGGCCGGTGGGTCATGGATACTCCCTCGATGGGCCGGGAAGGCGGGCAAGCAAGTCATTAACGCTTGTTCACCCAGTACAGCATGACCCCGCCCGCCAGTCAACGACGAGGACTCAGGAAATGCGGTATCCGACGAGGTTGAGCGCGTAGACACCGAAGTCGTCGGCGACCTCCTGCGCGGTCAGCGGACCGTCCGGGCGGAACCACAGCGGGATACCGGCACACATCGTCAACACCGCCGTGACCGCCTGATGCACGTGAGGCACCGAGAAGACTCCCTGGTCGATGCCCTCTTCGGCGATGTCGACGAACAACTGCTCCTGCGCGTCGCGGGAGCCGACGACACGCTTCCGGTCCACCTCCCCGAGGTAGCGCAGTTCGGAGTTGGCCACGAGGCACGCGCGCGGATTCCGGGCCGTGAACAGGGCGTGTGCGACGACCGCGGCACGCCAACGCTCGGCCGGATGCGCACCGGCCTTCCGCAGCGCGTTGCGTGTGACGGTGAACTGCTCGTCACTGGCGCGTCGCAGGATCTCGACGAGCAGCTCGGACTTGTTCTCGAAGTGGTTGTAGACGTTCGCGGCGCTGCAACCTGCACTGTTGGCGATGTTGCGCATCGTCGCCCCGTGGAATCCGGACGCGTAGAACTCGACGAGCGCCGTCTCCAGAATGCGTTCCCGCACCCCCATCTGCACACCAACCGACCGAGTGTTCATGCCTCGGAGCGTAGAGGCCGGGTATGCGACCAGCAAGAACCACGGCTTGACCGCCGGAGAAGACCTGGATTATGGTCCACCTCACATGAACGTGCGTTAATAACAATCCCGTTTCTAACTCGGAGGATCACGCTGTGACCACCACCCCCGCGGAGTCCACCGGCGAGGCCGGTATCGCCGAACGCATCACTCGCCTCGAAGACCTCGAGGCCATTCGCCTGCTCGACGCGCGCTACTGCCGCCACCTCGACGACGGGAACTGGGACGCCCTGATGGACCTGTTCACCGAGGACGGCGAATTCGACGGCCTGTCCCATCCACGGGGCAGGACCGAGATGCGCGCGTTCTTCGCCGGTCTCGCCGAAGACGGACTCACGGCCTTCTGGCACTTCATCACCAACCTCGAGATCGACCTCGACGGTGACCGGGCGACGGTCCGGTCGTTCCTGTGGCAGCCGTGTGTCACCGACGGTGTCGCCGGTATCGCCGCCGGGCGGTACACCGACCAGGTCGTCAAGATCGACGGCCGCTGGCTGTACAAGGTCAAGCAGGTTCGCTTCCATTTCTTCGGTCCGCTCGAATCGGGCTGGGACGAGAACCTTTTCGCACTCGACTCCGCTCGCCGCGCGGCGGTGCGGGCATGACCGGCACCGTCGCCCCGAACCCGACCTGGGCGCGGATGCTCGAACTTCCCGAGGTCGCCGAACTCCGTCGCCGGCGCCGCACGGTCACCACCGCGCTGGGCACGATCACGATCGTGTTGTTCGCGAGCTTCCTGGTCGGCTTCATCGCGTTCCCCGAACTGCTGGGCAGCACCTCGCTGCTGGGCGTTCCACTGTCCCTGTGGCTGGTGTTCTCCCAGTTCGCCGGCACCTGGGTGCTGGTGTGGGCGTATTTCCGCCTGTCCCGCACCTACATCGAACCGGCCGCCGACGCCGCGATCCGCGCCGTGTCCGACCACCGAGGGGAACTCTCATGACCGGCGACGCCGACTACCTGGCAATCGCGATCTGCAGCGCCGTCATCTCACTGACCCTGTGGGTGACGTTCGCCGCGTCCCGCCGCGCGAAGAGCGCCGACGGGTTCTTCGCGGCCGGACGCTCGATCTCGAGCTGGCAGAACGGATTCGCGATCGCGGGCGAATTCATCTCCGCGGGAAGTTTTCTCGGTACGACCGGGCTGATCTTCTCCAAGGGCGTCGACGGAACGGTCATCCTGTTCACGTCGGTCGTCTCGTTCCTGCCGGTGCTGTTCCTGCTCGCGGAGAAGATGCGCAACCTGGGCAAGTACACGCTCGCGGATGTTCTGGTGTTCCGCACCGAATCCCGCAACGTCCGGGTCGTGGTCGCGCTCAGCACGATCACCACCGGCACCTTCGTTCTCCTGGCCCAGCTCGTCGCGGCCGGCGTGCTGCTCGAATCCGTGTCCGGCATTCCGTTCTGGCTGTCGGTGATCGTCGCGGGTTCCCTCATGGGGATCTACGTGTTCGTCGGCGGCATGCTCGCGACCACCTGGGTTCAGGTCATCAAGTCGTCTATCCTGTCGATCCTCGCGATCATCGTCTGCCTGGGTATTCTCGCCCAGTTCGGATTCAGCTTCCCCAAGGTCCTCGGCGCCGCCACCGACCACGCCGCTGCCGGGGACGCCATCCTGGCGCCCGGACTGATCTTCGGCGAAACGAGCGCACTCAACCTGATCTCGTACTCGCTGGCATTCGCACTCGGCACCGCGGGGATGGCGCACATCCTCATCCGGTTCTTCACTGTGCCCGAGGCCAGGACCGCACGGCGCTCTCTCGGCTGGACGGTCGCGCTGTGCAGCGGCTTCTATCTGGTCGTCATCGTCATGGGCTTCGGTGCCGCAGCGCTTCTCGGTGACGACGGTGCGCAGCGGGTCGGTGCGGGCGGCAACCTGGCAGCTCCCGTCCTCGTCACCGAACTCGGCGGCGGTGTCGGAACGGTCGGCGGTTCGGTCGCCCTCGCCCTCGTCGCGGCGGTCGCGTTCGCGAGCATCGTCGCCGTCGTCGCGGGCGTCGTGATCTCCGCCGCAGGCACATTCGCTCGCGACGTGTGGCCTACGCTGACACGCAAGGCTGCGGTGGAGAATCTCGACGACGCGGCGCGCGTCCGGGAAGACGAAGCGCAGGCACGGGTCGCGCGGATCGGTGCGGTCGCATTCAGCGTCATCGCGATCGTGCTGACCATGCTCATCGGCGACGACACGAACATCACGTACTTCATGGGCATGGCGTTCATGGTCGCCGGCAGCGCACACCTGCCCGCGCTGGTGCTCAGCCTCAACTGGCGTCGGTTCAACAGCACGGGTGCGGTGTGGGGCATCCTCGTCGGCCTGGTCTCCACCGTCGTCAGCCTCATGTTCACGCAGGCTCTGTGGCTCGGCGAGGGCCCGGCCCCGTTGACGATCCAGCTTCCGGTGATCATCACCATGCCGCTCGGCCTGGCCGCGTGCGTCATCGGATCGTTGGTCGGCGAGAAGCGCCACGGCCGTGGCGCCCACAACGACGAGAAATTCGCCGAGATGCTGGTACGGGCCGAAACGGGCATCGGCGCGGAGGTCGCCGGCTCGCACTGACACCGCCGTCCGGCAGTCCACGCCCCCGCTTTCCGAGGCCCGGGCCCCTGATTTCCGAGGCCCGGGCCCCTGCCTTCCGGACGAGGCCGGTACGGAGAGGTCGAGCAGGAACGGCTACTCGAACGTCATGCCCGCATCGGCGCCGCGCTGCATCGTGCTGTTCGCGCCGTCGAGCGACTCCCGGATGATGTCGGCGTGGCCGCTGTGGTGCGCGGTCTCACGAATGATGTGCAGCAGGATCTTTCGCGCGCTCCACCACTGCCGCTCGGGTGCCCAGGGCGCGGTCGGCATCGGTACCTGCAGGTCGAGGTCGTCGAGCCCCGTGACGAACCGCTCGGTCTCCCGCGCGACCGCAGCGTACGTATCGAGCAGGCCGGCGAGGGTTTCGTCGTCGCGCATGTAGTAGAACTCCATCGCCGAGTCCATGTCGAACGTCGCGGTCTCGTCGAGTTCGCGGATGGTCGAGATCCAGCTCTTCTCCGTTGCAGTCACGTGCTTGATCAACCCACCGACGGTGAGGTCGCTGACGGTGCTGCGGGTGCGTGCCTGCTCGTCGGTCAGATCGCGGGCAGTGATCAACAGCATGTCGCGCTGCTCCGCGAGCATCGCGAGGATGTCGGCGCGTTCTCCGGTCGTGTTGGTGTCGGTCATGGTTCCGTCCCGTCGTCGATTCCGCTGATGTCTTCGACTGTAGAAACGATTGCGGACAACTTCGGTCCGCTTTGACACGAGCGATGAGAATTCACGACGGTGTGGGTCCATATCGGCATGACCATCACACGCACTCTCCCCGTTTCCGGTGGCCGGCTGTACTGCGAGATCCGCGGTACCGGACCGCTCCTGATCCTCACCGGCTCCCCGATGGGTGCCGCGGCTCTGGCGCCACTCGCGGATGCGCTCGCCCGCGACCACACCGTCGTCACCCACGATCCCCGCGGCATCGGCCGGAGCCTGCTCGACGATGCAGCCTCCGATTCCACCCCCGACCTGCGCGCCGCCGACCTCGTCGCCGTGCTCGACGATCTCGGCACCCGATCCGCGGACGTGTTCGGCACCAGCGGTGGGGCGGTCACCGGCCTCGCTCTCGCGACCCGGTTTCCGGACCGAGCGCGGACCGTGGTCGCCCACGAGCCCCCGCTGCTCGAGCTGCTCCCCGACGCCGCCGAGCACCGCGCCGCCGTGGACGCGGTGATCGACACGTTCCACCGCGACGGGGTGGGTGCGGCATGGGGTGCGTTCATGGCCACGGCGGGATACGACACCGCCGGGCCGGACGACGACGAGCAGGCCGGTCCGCCACCCGGCGAATCCTCGGAACAGGACCTCGCCGACGGTGCCCGATTCTTCGCGCACGAGCTACGGGGAACCACCCGTTACGTGCCCGATCGCGAGGCGCTGTCGAACGGCCCCGCACGAATCGTGGTCGGAATCGGCGCCGAGTCGGGCGGTCTCCTCACCTCGGCCACCTCGGTTGCGCTTGCCGAGGCGATCGCCGTCTCGACCGTCGAATTTCCCGGCGAGCACACCGGATTCATCGATCAGCCGGAAAAGTTCGTCGAGCGGCTGCGGGAGATCCTCGATCCGCTGTGACGGAGAATTCAGGCAGCGAAACCGATCGCCCCGATCACCGGGATGATCGTCATGAACACGATCGCGATCGCGAACAGCGTGATCGTCACCTTCCGATCCCAGCGAGAACGCGCCCCGCTCGCCGCCGCAAGGAAGAACACGAATCCGATGCAGATCGAGCCGATGCCGACGATCACGGGTGTTTCGAGCATGCCTCCATCATCGCGCACACGCGAAAGTCGCCCGCGATGCACCCGGAGTCACCGGTTGAGCTGTGCGATACGAGCACTGAGCACGGTGGCAAAGCCCGTCCACCCCGCATACGGCGCCAGGGCCGCGCCGGCGGCGGGCACCACTACCGCGGTTCGTCGCGTGAGATCCGCGCTGCTGACGGCAAGGAGCGCTGCCACCGCCGTCGCCGACATGAGTCGCCCTCCCCGGAAGAACACCCAGGTCCACGACGCATTGAGTGCGAGGTTCGCGGTGAGTGCCGCAATGTAGGTGCGCCGCTCGCCGAAGTCGCGGCGCTCGGTCAACTCGTCGATCGCCGCCGCCGAGGTGACAGCGATGTCGGCGTACAACGCGGTCCAGACGATCGGGAACACCGCGGCGGGAGGCTGGAATGCCGGCTTGCGGAGCTTGCGGTACCAGCGGGAGTCCGTCTCGCGGGAGGCCACGGACCCGACGAGAGCCGTCATCGTGGTCGCCGCTGCAGTACCCAGAACGGTCGCCGGCCTCATGTGCACATCACCTCTCGTCGACATCCCGGTGCCCCGCGACTACCCGGTCACCGTCAGGCCGAAACCCGACGCCGCCCCGCACTGGGTACGGTGGGTGCTCCACCGAGACCAGGGGGCGGAATGGAACAGAGTGGCCTGATCCGGATGGGCGACGGCGTGTGGGCGTTCATGCGCCCGACCGGAGGCTGGGGCGAAACGAACACCGGACTCGTCGTCTCGCCCGGTGCCGCGTCGCTGGTCGTCGATACCGTCTGGGATGTGGCGTGGGCGAAACGCATCGCCGATGTGCAGCGGCCACTGGTCGCCGACGCCCCCGTCACCGAGGCGGTCAACACCCATTCCGACGGGGACCACTGGTGGGGCAACGACACACTGCCGGCGACAGCGCGAATCACCACCAGCGCAGCATCTCTGGACGGAATGCACGAGGATCTGCCACCGGCCGCCCTGACCGCGATGGCGACCGCGGGTGAGCTGATCGGTCGCCTGCCCGGACCGGTCGGGGCCGCGGCGTCGTTCATGACGCGGGTTCGGGCCGATGCGCGATTCCCCCGTCGCACACCACGTTTTCCGGACCGCACGTTCGACACGTCCCACCGTCTGACGGTCGGCCACCGGACCGTCGAACTCGAACGGCTCGGTCCGTGCCACACCGCAGGCGACCTCGTGGCACACGTGGCCGACGCCGGCGTGACGTTCACCGGCGACCTCCTGTTCGTCGAGTCCACCCCGATCCTGTGGAACGGCCCCCTCGACAACTGGCTCGCCGCCCTGGACCGCCTGATCGGGTGGGACGCCGCGGTGTACGTACCGGGCCACGGACCGGCGGGCAGCGTCGACGACCTGCGCGCACTCCGCGACTACTGGCTGTGGCTCCGCGACGCCGGGCGCGACCGTCACGCGCGTGGCACCTCCGTCCGGCAGACTGCCCGGGAACTCGTGCGCAGCAGAGATTTCGAACCGTGGAGCCGATGGCGTGCACCCGAACGGATCGTGTTGAGCCTGAGCACCCTGTTCGATCAGTGGAACGGCAACCCGCCCGGCCCGCCGACGATCGTGCGCCGGGCACGAGCGTTCGCCGACGCGGAAACTCTTCTGCGTGAGGGCATTTTCCCGCAGTGACCCGTGCCGGATGCGAGCCGCACGCGGCGGGATAGTATCCCGGCGAGGGCGCCGAGTGGGCGCTCGTGACGACCAGGGGGAACAGCTCGACCATGTTCGTATCGACACGTCTTCGTACGGCCGGCGCGGTGCTCGCGGTTTCCGCGGTATTGCTCGGCGCCGGCTGTTCCGGCGAAGAGAACGCCACACCGACCGATGGTGCTTCGGCCGACGCGTACACCTCGGCCGGGACCGCTCTCGACAAGGTCCGCGCCGCATTCGAGGTCACGGCGGGCCAGGAAGTCCAGCACGGCGAGATTTCCGCACAGGGCAACATCATCACCACGACCATCGACACCGCACGCGACATCATTCTCGGACAGATCCCGAATTCGCCGCAGGGGCCGCTCCAGGTGCTGTTCGAAGGCGATGACGTCTTCGTGCAGTTCACGGATGTGCCGGAGGCCGCCGCAGCGGTCCTCGAGCCCGACGTCTGGTATCGCGTCGACGTCGGATCGGACTCGACCGGACAGATGTTCCTCATCCGGGACCTGGTCCGGAACCGGCAGCAGAGCAGTGCGCTCCTGGCGAAATTCACCGTCGATGCGCAGGAGAAGGGCACCGAGGTGGTGCAGGCGGGCGACGTCACCCGATACGCCGCCACCCTGGACGTCGCGGCCTACACGGATGCGCTCCTCGAGACCTTCGCCGCGTCGCTTCCCGCCGGTCCCGGTACCCCGAGCGCCGAGGACATGCGCCGGATCATGATCGAGCAGACCCCTCCGTCCATCGAATTGTGGGTCGACGGGAAGGGCCGCATCGTGCGCGAGGTCTTCGCAGGAAACGACACGACGACGTCGTACGACGTCGACTTCACCGTCCCCGAGTTCGATCGCGCGAGCGCGCCGCCGGCACCGATCTCCTGACACCCGCACCTGCCACGAAAACCGGTGAGGGGAACCATCACCCGGTTCGACCGAATGATGGTTCCCCTCACCGAGCAGGGCGGGCAGGTCAGGAGGAAGCGAGTGCCTCCTGAGCCTTCACCTTGCGGTTGCGGTAGATGCTCGAGGCGAACGCCGCACCGATCAGGGCGATACCGACGAGGCCGGTGATCACCTCGGGAACGTGCGTGCCGATCGAGTACAGCAGGATCAGCGCGAGCGCGCCGATCGCCCAGTGGGCACCGTGCTCGAGGTACACGTACTCCGACAGGGTGCCCTTGCGCACCAGGAAGATCGTGATCGAACGGACGAACATCGCGCCGATGAAGCCGAGGCCCAGGGCGATGATGATTGGGTCGGACGTGATCGCGAACGCGCCGATCACCCCGTCGAACGAGAACGACGCGTCGAGGACCTCGAGGTAGAGGAACAGGAAGAAGCCTGCCTTACCCGTGGCCTTGGCCAGACCGGACGGCCCGCCGGAGCCCTCCTCACCTTCCTCGGGTATGTGGAACATCTCGCCGAGCCCGTTGACCGCGATGTAGGTGATCATGCCGAGCACACCGGCGATCATCACCGTCGACACCTTGTCGTCGGGCGCGATGACCGTGGCCGTGATCAGCAGCAGCACCGACGCGATGACGACCTCGAGCTGGTCGAGCTTGCCGGCCTTCCCGAGAGGACGTTCGATCCACCGCAGCCAGTGGATGTCCCGCTCCTCGAGGATGAAGTGCAGGAACAGCATCAGCAGGAACATGCCGCCGAACGCCGCGATCTGCGGGTGCGCGTCGGTGATGAGTGTTTCGTAGCTGGGGCTACCGTCGGGGAAGTAGGCGGCCCCGTCCGGCGGCGGATTCAGAGCCAGGTCCAGCGCCTCGACCGGTCCGAGACCGGACGCGGCCCACACGATGACCAGCGGGAACACCAGACGCATACCGAACACGGCGATGAGGATGCCGACGGTGAGGAAGATCTTCTGCCAGAACTCGCTCATCCGCTGCAGCACGGTCGCGTTGATGACCGCGTTGTCGAACGAGAGCGACACCTCGAGGATGCCGAGGATCACGCACAGGAACAATGCCTGGGGGCCGCCGTAGAGGAAGGCGACGACGAGAGAAACGACGGTGACGGCGAACGACGCACCGAATATTCGCAGTATCACGACTGCGGCCTTTCTTGTCAGTAGTCAGGTCGATGCAGCGAGGTACTGCAAACAGGAGTGACGAATCCGGCCCCGGTGTCTTCCCGGGGCCGGATCATGCCGTCGGCGAACTAGACGTTGACGCCGTAGTCGCGGGCGATGCCCGCGAGGCCGGACGCGTAGCCCTGGCCGACAGCGCGGAACTTCCACTCGGCGCCGTGCCGGTAGAGCTCACCGAACACCATGGCGGTTTCGGTGGAGGCGTCCTCGGACAGGTCGTAGCGGGCCAGCTCGGTGCCGTTGGCGCGGTCGACGACGCGGATGTAGGCGTTGCGGACCTGGCCGAACGACTGGCTTCGGGTTTCGGCGTCGTAGATCGAGACGGGGAAGAAGATGCTCTCGATGTTGGCGGGGACCGCCGCGAGGTCGACATTGATGACCTCGTCGTCGCCCTCGCCCTCACCGGTGCGGTTGTCACCGGCGTGCTCGATCGAGCCGTCGGGCGACTTCAGGTTGTTGAAGAACACGAAGTGCTGGTCGGAGACGACCTTCTTGTCGGCGCCGGTCGCGATCGCGCTGGCGTCGAGGTCGAAGTCGGTGCCGGTCGTGGTGCGGACATCCCAGCCGAGACC
Source organism: Rhodococcus phenolicus (assembly GCF_001646785.1). Taxonomy (GTDB): domain Bacteria; phylum Actinomycetota; class Actinomycetes; order Mycobacteriales; family Mycobacteriaceae; genus Rhodococcus; species Rhodococcus phenolicus. The sequence goes on along the minus strand of NZ_LRRH01000090.1, from coordinate 6,460 downwards.
GACGGCCACGGCGGTGAGGTTCGGCGCTTCCTTGGTCAGGGAAACATTGCCGCCCTTGGTCAAGCTGACACCCATGCGGGGTCCTTTCGATCGATCGTGGGTCGGCGCGTCCGAATGGACCCGCCCGATTTGCGCGTGTTCACTCCAGCCTAAACGGATATCCGCCGCTGCGCTTCTGCCCACCTCACAGGCCCCGGCGAGCACGCGCGGGAGACCAGTACCATTCGGATCGTGGCGAGCCGATTCACGCGCCGACTCTTCGGGAGCGGACCTACCGAGGATCCCGCGGCCCGCCACGCCCACGACACGATGGTGGCGGCCTTCCTCGACATGGACCGACGGCAGTCGGTGGCAGAGGCCGCGGTCACCGCCTCGCACGAACTGGAACCCGAACGAGGCCTGAGCCGCACCTGGACCCCGATCCGTGAAGCATGCTACCGGGCCGCCGAGACCTACCTGCAGCTCGCCCGCACCGAACCGGAACAGCCCTTGGCGAGCACCGCCGAATACGAGCGGGCGATACAACAGATCGGCTCCGCGACAAGAACTCTCGATGATTTCTATGGACATCATCGCGCCCACCTCGAACATGCGATGGCGGTGGCGGCGGCCACCCCGCAGTTCGCGCATCGGGCACGCACCGAAGCCCGGGCGGCGATACGGACGCTGCAATCGCCGGAGAACGCCGAGTTCGCCGACTACCCGTCGGTACAGGCCGCGGCGGGCACTCTCGACACCGCCCTGGCTTCGCTCGACGCCGCCACCGGGGCCGTCGCGACGCGGGAGTGGGCGGGCCGGGTCGAGCAGGCCGCGGCAGCACTGCGCGAAACGCTCGCCCGGGCACCCGGACAGTCGACCCGGGCCCGGAATGCTGTGGCCTCCGTCACCACGCGGATCGGAGCCGTCCGCACCCGATCCGAGGGACTCTCGACCGCGTACTCGGCACTGCTGCGCGAGTTCAACGCGGCGAGCTCCGCGGACCTGACCGGCAACGACCGGCACGCCGCCGAACTGCTCGCGAAAGCCGAGGAAAGCCTGGTCGCGGCACGCACCGCGCTGGCGGCCGGCCGGCCCGAGCAGGCCCTCGATCACGCCACCGCGGCACGCTCACAGCTGGCACAGGCCGAGCAGAACGTCGACGCCGTCACCGGCCGGCTCGCGACACTGCGCGCCGTGCGGGAGAATCCCGGTGAGAAGGTCGACACCGTCCGGTTCCGGCTGCGTGACGCGCAGCACCTCGCGGTGCAGCGGGGAATGACCGCAGAATGGGGTTCGGTGCTCGACGCACAACTCGCCCGGATCGACAGAGCCGTCGATTCACTGACCGGAATCCACCCGGACTACTGGGCGTATGTGCGCGACCTCGACGCGGTGACGGACTTCATCACCGGAGTGGTGCAACGAATGAGAGGACGGACGGACGGCCCATGAGCGGGGGGACCTTCACGGAAGTGCACGGCACATGCCACTTCCGGCATCTGGATCCGGAGACACGGGACGCCCTGTTCCTCCATCATCCCCGACCGTTCGACGACAGCGACGACCGTGAACGCCTCGCGGTCGCGCTCGGAGCGACCCTCTACGTGCCGGCCACCCGCCCGGACCTGGCCGCGACCGTCGCGCGCCGCGCCGCCGAAGGCGTGACCTCGATGGTCCTGGATCTGGAGGACGCCGTCGCGGACGACGAGGTGGAGGAAGCGCTCCGCAACGCCGTCGACGCGCTCGACCGGCTGGCCGGGACGGACGTCGCGAGCATGCTGCTGTTCGTCCGGGTCCGCACCCCCGACGGGGTGGACCGCATCGCCTCCGAGCTCGGCCCGGGTGTCGGCGCGCTCACCGGCTTCGTACTGCCCAAGTTCGGAGCGGACACCGGATCCGCGTTTCTCGAGGCGGTCTCCGCGGCGTCGGAGCGGCTGGGCAAGCACCTGTACGCGATGCCGGTACTCGAGTCCAGTGAGCTCGTCCACCGCCAGACCCGCGATCACGAACTCCAGGCGATCTCTTCCCTGCTGGCCGTGCACCGGCAGCGGGTGCTGGCCGTGCGGATCGGGGCAACCGACATGTGCGGCACGTTCGGGATCCGCCGCGACCGCGACCTCACGATCTACGACGTGCGGGTCGTCGTCGATGTCATCGCCGATGTCGTCAACTACCTCGGCCGCACCGACGGCACCGGGTTCGTCATCACCGGGCCGGTGTGGGAGTACTTCGCCGACCACGAACGGATGTTCCGGCCGATGCTGCGTGCCACCCCGTTCGAGAAACACGATGCGGTGGTGTTCCGCCAGCAACTCGTCAGCCGCGACCTCGACGGGCTCCTCCGGGAGATCGCCCTGGATCGCGCCAACGGCATCCAGGGCAAGACGGTGATCCATCCGTCGCACGTCGCGGCCGTGCACGCACTTTCCGCGGTGACCCACGAGGAGTACCACGACGCCGTCGACATCCTCGGCGGCGACACCGGCGGCGTCCGCGCGTCCGGTTACCGCAACAAGATGAACGAACGCCGTCCGCACCGCACGTGGGCGCAGCAGACGGTACTGCGCGCGTCGGTGTTCGGCGTCACCAACAAGGGAGTCACGTTCGTGGATCTGCTGACCGCATTGGTGCACCGGTGAACACGGTCGCGCCGGCCGGCGCCGCCGAGGGATTCCGGACACCGTGGGCGACAGAGCAATTCGGGCTGACGCTGCATCATCGGGAGTCGGCCGCCGGGTATCGGGTGCCGGAACTGGTCCGGCCGGGTCTGCGCCGCAATCCGCGCCGCGCGCATCTGCTGGTCTCGACCGTGCTGGGCAAGCATGTGCCGACCGATCCCGCTGTCGTGATCGGTGCCGGGGACCGGCTCGGCGATCTGGTCGCCGAATTGCTCGGTGACGACGCTCCGACCGCGGTCGTGCTGGGCTTCGCGGAGACCGCCACCGGCCTCGGCCACTGTGTGGCGACACGCATCGGCGCCGCCTGCTATCTGCATTCCACCCGCCGCGTCGTTGCGGGTGCCGAGACATTCGCGGGGTTCGAGGAGGGGCACTCGCACGCGACCTCCCACATGCTGCAGCCGACGTCGCCGGATCTGTTTGCCAACCCCGCGCCGCTGGTGCTCGTCGACGACGAGATCTCCACCGGGGCAACCGCACTCGATGCCATTCGCGCACTGCACGGGCATCAGCCGCGCACCCGGTACGTGATCGCCTCCCTCGTCGACATGCGCACCGAGGAACACCGGCGCGCGGTCGCGGAGGCCGCCGGGGAGATCGGCGCGCGGATCGAGCACGTGTCGCTCGCGTCCGGCCGGGCCGAGATCCCCGAGGGCACCACCGAGCGGGTGACCGCGCTTCCAGATCCGGACCTGAACCCGCGCGCGTCGCACCGCGGGTCCGCGTCATTTGTCGAACTACCCTGGCCGGCAACGGTCCCCGACGGCGGTCGGCACGGTTTCCGCAACGTCGACGCCGCGGGTTTCGACGCCGCGATCATCACGGCTGCCGATGTCCTCATGACGGCGCTCGACCCGGGCCGCCCGGCGATCGTGATCGGGCACGAAGAACTGATGTATCTGCCGTTGCGGCTCGCCGACGCACTCGCGGCCCGCGGCACCGTCACCCGGTTCCAGACCACCACCCGCTCCCCCGGCTACGTCCTCGACGTCTCCGGCTATCCCCTGCGCCGCGGATTCGTGTTCCTCGCACCGGAACACGTGCCCGAGACCCACGAAGCCGAGGCGCCCCGCTACCTGTACAACGCGCAGTGGCCGGACGCCGGGCGGCGGCCCGCGCTCGTGCTCGTGGTCGACAGCCCCGCCGACACCGATCGGCTCCGAGCGACCGGAGGGCTCGTCGACGTTCTCACCGCGGCCGGTGAGGACGTGGTCGTCGCCACGGTTCCCGCGACCGATCCGGTCGCGCTTCGCACCAGCAGGGAGGCGCCGTGACGGCACCGTTGACCGGGCCCGCTTTCGGGTCGTACGAATCCGACGACGTGATCTGGCTTCTCAAGGACCTCTCGCACGTCGATCTCGAAGCCGATGTCGCCGAACGGGAGCAGCGCATCCAGGCGGGGCTCGCGCACTACGCCGAGTCGCTGCCGGTGGAGTACCGGCCCGACGCGGCGTACCGCGAACTGTTCGACAAGGTGCTCGCGGAGACCGCGGGACGACTCGCCCGGGCGGTCGGCACGGTCACCGAACTCCTTCTCGCGGAACGTGGCCCGAACCTGACACTCGTATCGCTGGCCCGGGCCGGGACGCCGGTCGGCGTCCTGATCCGCCGATGGGCACAACACCATCGCGGACTGTCGCTGCCGCACTACGCGGTGTCGATCGTGCGCGGCCGCGGGATCGACGCCGCCGCACTCGACCACATCACCGCGCGGCACGATCCTGCGTCGGTGGTCTTCGTCGACGGGTGGACCGGCAAGGGTGCGATCGCACGCGAGTTGTCGGCGGCACTCGCCGAATACACGGCAGCGGGTGGTCCGGCGCTGTCCGACGACCTCGCGGTGCTGGCCGATCCCGGGCAGTGCGTACGCACCTACGGTACCCGCGACGACTTCCTCATCGCCTCCGCATGCCTCAATTCCACGGTGTCCGGGCTGATCTCGCGCACGGTCCTCAACGACACCCTGATCGGGCCGGGTGAGTTCCACGGCGCCAAGTTCTACGCGGAACTCGCCGACGAGGACGTGTCGGCGACGCTGATCGACGCCGTGTGCGCCGAGTTCGGCGATCGCGACACCGCGGTCGCCGACGCGCGCCGGGTGATGGACTCCGATCGCACCCCGACCTGGGCGGGCTGGGCGTCGGTGGAACAGATCCGCGCCCGATACGGGATCTCCACGGTGAACTTCGTGAAACCCGGTGTGGGAGAAACGACGAGGGTGCTGCTGCGGCGGGTCCCGTGGATGGTGCTGGTGCGGGAGGCCGACGCCACCGAGCATGCCCACATCCGGATGCTCGCGGCCGCGCGCGGAGTTCCGGTCGAAGAGGTCCCCGACCTCGCCTATTCCTGTATGGGACTGATCAAGGACCTGCCGTGACCACCGCGCTGATCGCTTCGGACCTGGACCGCACGCTCATCTATTCACGCGCCGCCATGACGCAGGCCCAACTCGACCGGGACGACCTGCTGTGCGTCGAATACCTCGACGGATCCCCGCTGTCGTACCTGACGGAGACGTCCGCGCAACGCTTGCGGGATCTGAGCGCGGCGGCACAGTTGGTCCCGACGACCACCCGTACCCCGGCCCAGTTCCGGCGCATCGCGCTGCCGGGCGGGCCGTGGCGGTACGCGATCACCAGCAACGGCGGCGCGATCCTCGTCGACGGCAAGCCGGACCCGGTCTGGCGCGAGGGGCTCGACACTGCGGTGCGCGCCGGCGGCGCCGGGCTCGACGAGGCGCTCACCGCACTGCGGGCCCGCATCTCCCCGGAGTGGGTGCGCAAGCTGCGGATCGCCGACGACCTGTTCTGTTATCTCGTCGTCGATGTCGACGCGCAGCCCGCCGAGTTCCTCGCCGAGTGGGACGAGTGGTGCCGCGCCCGCGGCTGGGGAGCGTCCCAGCAGGGCCGGAAGATCTACACGGTCCCCGACAGTGTGTGCAAGAGCCACGCGGTGGCCGAGGTGTACCGGCGGCTCGTCTCCGACGGCGTGCTCAGCGAGGATTCCCCGGTGTTCGCCGCCGGAGACGGTGCTCTCGACGCGCCGATGCTCGAAGCCGCCGACGCGGGGATCCGGCCGTGTCACGGCGAACTCGAAGCGCTCGACTGGCAGCATCCGACCGTCGCCGTCACGGAGGCGGCCGGCGTGTCGGCAGGTGAGGAGATCCTCGCCTGGTTTGCCGGATTCACCCGCATTCCGGCCGGTTCGTAGAGTAGGACCGAGCTCGACCGATGCCCCATCGCCTGCCAGTGCCGCCTATCAGTGAGGACTGATTGACCTTGACCACTTCGCTCACCAAGGGCCAGAACGGCTCGATCACCGCTTCCGACGTGGTGGTCTCGCTCGAGCTGACCACCCCGGCCGATCTGTCCGCTCTGCTCGTCAAGGCCGACGGAAAGGTCCGGTCGGACGCGGACTTCGTGTTCTTCAACCAGCCTTCGGGCCCGGGTGTGCGCCTGGTTCCGGGATCGCCGGGGCAGGCCGCATCGCTGGCGGTGTCGCTCGGCGCGATCCCCGCCGACATCGAGCAGGTCCGGGCGGTGATCACCCTCGACGACGCGTCCAGCACCTTCGGCCGTTTCGCACCGCCCACCGCACGGGTCAGCGACGCCACCGGCGTGCTGTACGAGTACCGCATCGAGGGTCTGAGCAGCGAATCGATCGTCATCGCCCTCGAGTTGTACCGGCGCCAGGGAGCGTGGAAGGTCCGCGCCGTCGGACAGGGTTACGCCGGTGGATTCGCCGCGCTGGTCACCGACCACGGAGTGTCGGTCGACGACGCGCCCGCCGCACCCGCGCCCGCC
>NZ_LRRH01000010.1 GCF_001646785.1 Rhodococcus phenolicus | reverse complement strand
CAGGCCCCGCGCGGGGCCTGCCCCCGGTGTCCCCGCAGTTGTGGCCGGAACTGCTGTCCTCGGTCGCCGCCATCGTCCCGGACTCGGTGGCGTTGTCCTTCCAGGGCCGCACCGTCACCTACGGCGAACTCGACGCGTGGTCCAGCCGCGTCGCGCGGGTCCTGATCGACGCGGGCGCCGGACCGGAGACGTTCGTCGCCCTGGGCATCTCCCGCTCGATCGAGTCGGTCGCCGCGGTGTGGGCGGTCACCAAGTCCGGTGCCGCGTTCGTGCCGGTCGATCCGACCTATCCGGCCGAGCGCATCACCTACATGCTCACCGACTGCCACGCCACCATCGGGTTGACCACCGCCGCGCACCGCGACGGACTGCCCGACACGGTGCCGTGGCTGGTGCTCGACGACCCGGACCTCCGCGAGCGCCTCGGCGCCGTCTCCGCCGAGCCGGTCACCGACGCCGATCGCATCGCGGACCTGCACTTCGACCATCCCGCCTACCTGATCTACACGTCCGGATCCACCGGCCGGCCCAAGGGGGTCGTCGTCGCGCACCGCGGCATGACCAACCTCAATGCCGAAGTGCGCCATCATTTCTCGATCACACACGGGGCGCGGGTCTCCCACCTGGCGTCGCCGAGCTTCGACGCGTCGATCTTCGAGCTGACCAAGGCGTTCTGCGCCGGCGCGACGCTGGTGATCATCCCGCCCAGCGTGTACGGCGGCGACGAACTGGCCCGCATCCTGCGCGCCGAACACGTCACCCACGCGTTCATCACACCGACCGCGCTCGCGTCCCTCGACCCGGCGGGGCTCGACCACCTGGAGGTGCTCGTCGTCGCCGGGGAGGCCTGCCCCCCGGAACTGGTGGCGCGGTGGGCCACGAACCGTCGCATGTACAACGGCTACGGGCCGTCCGAAGCGACCATCGAAACCAGCGTCAGCCCCGACATGCGGCCCGGGGAAACCGTCACCGTCGGCGGCCCGGCCATCGGCTTCCACGAGGTCATCCTCGACGACCGGCTGCGGCCCGTCCCGGTGGGGGTGGCCGGCGAACTCTACATCGCCGGCGCCGGCGTGGCCCGCGGCTACCATCGCCGTCCCGACCTGACCGCCGTCCGGTTCGTCCCCGACCCGTACGGCAGCCCGGGGGAACGGATGTACCGCACCGGCGACGTGGTGCGCTGGCGCACCGACGGCACCGTCGAATATCTCGGCCGCACCGATTTCCAGGTCAAGGTCCGCGGGTTCCGCATCGAACTCGGCGAGATCGACGCCGCCCTCGCCACCCATCCGGACGTCACGTTCGCGGTCACCCTCGGTCACACCGCCCCGTCCGGGGACACCGCGCTGGTCTCCTACGTGCTGGCCGACGCCGGCCGCACCGTCGACACCGTCGCCGTGCGCGCCCACGCCGCCGGCCGACTGCCCGCGCACATGGTGCCCGCCGCGATCGTCGTGCTCGACGAAATCCCGCTGACCCCGGTCGGCAAGCTCGACCGCCGTGCCCTGCCGGTGCCGGACCTGACCGCCGCGAGCGGCGACTACCACGCACCGGGCACCGACCTCGAGGCCACCATCGCCGAACTGGTCGCCGAGATCCTCGGCCACGACCGGGTATCGGTCGACGACAGCTTCTTCGACATCGGCGGCAACTCGCTGCTCGCCACCCGCGTGCTGGCCCGCATCAACGCCGCGCTCGGCACCGATGCCGGGGTGCGCGCCCTGTTCGAGGCGCCGACCGTGCGGACGCTGGCCGCCCGGATCCTCGACGACCACGGCGGCAGCACCCGTATCCCGCTCACCGCGACGGAGCGGCCCGAACGGATCCCGCTGTCGCCGGCCCAGCAGCGCATGTGGTTCGTCAACCAGTTCGACACCACCTCCGCCGCCTACAACATCCCCCTAGCCATCCGCCTGGCCGGGCACCTCGACACCCCGGCGCTGACCACCGCCGTCCACGACGTCCTGACCCGCCACGAAAGCCTGCGCACCCGGTACCCCGCCGACGCGGACGGCCCGCACCAGCAGATCGCCCCGCCGGAACGGGCAATGCCGGACCTGGATCCGATCCCGGTCGGCACCACGGACCTGCCCGCCCGCATCTTCGCCGCCATCACCGCCGGTTTCGATGTCGCCGCCGACGTCCCGGTCCGCGCCGCGCTGTTCACCACCGGCCCCGACGAACACGTACTCGTCCTGGTGGTGCACCACATCGCCGCCGACGGGGCCTCGATGGCGCCGCTGGCCCGCGACGTGATGACCGCCTATCTGGCCCGCACCCGCGGCGAGACCCCCGGCTGGGATCCGCTGCCGGTGCAGTACGCCGACTACGCCCTGTGGCAGCGGCAGCTGCTCGGCGACCCCGACGATCCGGACTCACTCGCATACCGGCACCTCGAGCACTGGCGTCGCACCCTCGCCGACGTGCAGGAGGTCCTGGCCCTGCCCACCGACCGGCCACGACCCCCGCAGCAGTCGTTCCACGGCGACACGCTGCACTTCACCGTCCCCGCCGCCGTGCACCGCGGCCTGCAGGACCTGGCCGCCCGGCACGGCGCGACCCTGTTCATGACCGTGCACGCCGCCCTGTCGGTGCTGCTGGCCCGGCTGTCCGGCAGCGACGACATCGCCGTGGGCACCCCGATCGCCGGCCGCGGCCACCGCGCTCTCGACGACCTGATCGGCATGTTCGTCAACACGCTGGTGCTGCGCACCCCGGTCACCGGGGCCCTCTCGTTCGCCGAGCACCTCGAACGCACCCGCGAGATCGACCTCGCGGCGTTCGGGCACACCGAACTGCCGTTCGAGAAACTCGTCGACGATCTCGCCCCGGGCCGCGCCCTCGATCACACCCCGCTGTTCCAGGTGGTCCTCGAGTTCCAGAACAACGAACGCCCCCACCTGGAGCTGCCCGGCCTGGTCGTCGACGCGCTCGACGCCGACCCGCACGTCGCCAAGTTCGACCTGCAGCTGACGATGGGAGAGCAGCCCGCCGCGGGCGTCGCCGAACCCGCCGGTCTGCACGGCGCGTTCACCTACGCCACCGACCTGTTCGACGCCGACACCGTCGCGGCCCTCGCCGAGCGGTTCCTGCGGCTGCTCACCGCGATCACCACCGATCCGGCGGTGCCCGTCGGCGACATCGACCTGCTCGAATCCGGCGAACACGAACCGGTCGTGCCCACCGGCACCGGTTCCGAGCTGACCCTGATGGATCTGTTCGACCGGGCCGCGGCCGCCACTCCCGACGCGGTCGCCGTCACCGCCGTCGACGGGCAGCTCACCTACCGGCAGCTGTCGAGCCACGTGCACCGCCTAGCGCGCGCGTTCGCCGCGCGGGGCGCCGCACCCGGCACGCTCGTCGCGGTGGCGTTGCCGCGCACCACCCACCTGGTCGCGGTGCTGCTGGCGGTGCTCGACACCGGTGCCGCGTACCTGCCGGTCGATGTGGCATACCCGCCGGAGCGGCTGGCGTTCATGTTCGACGACGCCCGGCCGGTGTGCGTGGTCACCACCACCGGGCACCGGGACGCGTTGCCGCGCACCAACGTGCCGGTGCTGTTGCTCGACGAGGCGGTCACCGCCACCGAGATCGCGGCGTTGCCCGATACCGCGCTGAGCGACCGGGAACGCCACGGCCGGCGTCTGCCCGACCACACCGGCTACGTCATCTACACGTCCGGGTCCACCGGCCGCCCCAAGGGCGTGATGGTGCCGCACCGCACCGTCGTCGCGCTGCTCGACGCCACCGCCCCGCGGTACCGGTTCGACCGGCACGATGTGTGGACGATGTTCCACTCGTACGCGTTCGACTTCTCGGTGTGGGAGATGTGGGGTGCCCTCGCCTACGGTGGCCGCCTCGTCGTCGTCGATCACGACACCGCCCGGTCCCCGGACAGTTTCCTCGAGTTGCTGCGCCGTGAACACGTCACCGTGCTCAACCAGACCCCGACCGCGTTCTATCAGCTCGTCGAGGCCGATCGGGCCGCCGCCGACAGCGGCCTGTCGCTGCGCTGGGTGATCTTCGGTGGTGAGGCGCTGGATCTCGCGCAGCTCGAACGCTGGTACCGGCGGCACCCGGACAGTGCCCCGACGCTGGTGAACATGTACGGCATCACCGAGACGACGGTGCACGTGACGGCGCTGCCGCTGGACCGGCGGTCGGCGGCCGCCGCCACCGCCAGCGTCATCGGGGACGCGGTGCCCGGTCTGCGGCTGCGCATCCTCGATGCCCGCCTGCATCCGGTCCCGGTCGGTGTCGCCGGTGACCTGTACGTCGCCGGTGACCAGCTCACCCACGGCTACCTGGGCCGCCCCGACCTGACTGCGGGCCGGTTCGTCGCCGACCCGCACGGCGCCCCCGGCTCGCGCCTGTACCGCACCGGTGATCTGGCGCGCCGCACCCGCACCGGCAACGTCGAATACCTGGGCCGCAGCGACTTCCAGGTGCAGTGGCGCGGTTTCCGCGTCGAACTCGGCGAGGTCGAAGCGGCGCTCATGCGCTGCCCCGGCATCGCCCGCGCCGTCGCGGTCGTGCACCACGACGAGCGTGCCGGCGCCGACAACACCACCGACCGGCTCGTCGGTTATGTGGTCCCGGAAACCGGTGTCGACGTCGATGTCGCGGCGACGTTGGCGACGGTCGCGGCGGATCTGGCGGCGTACATGGTGCCGGCCACCCTGATGGTGCTGGAGGCGTTGCCGACCACCGCCACCGGCAAACTGGATCGGCGCGCGCTGCCCGCCCCGGACTTCGCGGCGCTGTCGACCAGCACCCGCGCCCCGGCCGGGGAGATCGAAACCCGGCTCGTCGAGCTGTTCGCGCAGGTTCTCGGGGTGGACACGGTCGGCGTCGACGATTCGTTCTTCGCGCTCGGCGGCGACAGCATCATGTCCATCCAGCTGGTGGCCCGCGCCAAGACCACCGGCCTGGACTTCACGCCCCGCGACGTGTTCGAACACAAGACGCCGGCGGCGCTGGCCGCGGTGGCCGAGCTCGGCGCCACCGCCGGCACGGTGCTGGCGGAGCTGCCCGGCGGCGGACTCGGCGACGTGCCGGCCACGCCGATCGTGCGGTGGCTGCTCGACCGTGGCGGCAACCTCGACCGGTACTCGCAGGCGGCGTTGCTGCGGTTGCCGGGCGGGCTCGACCCGGCCACCGTCACCACCGTCCTGCAGGCGGTCCTCGATCGGCACGACATGCTGCGGGCCCGGCTGGTCCCGGCCGTCGGCCACGACCCGGCCGGGGTGACACTGCAGGTGCGGGCACCGGGCAGCGTCGACGCCGCCGACCTGGTGCACCGGGTGCCGGTGACCTCCGCCGCCGACAGCGACGACTTCTTCTCCCTGGCCGGCGCCGAACTCGACGCCGCCGCGGACCGGCTCGACCCGGCCGCAGGGGTGCTGGTGCAGGCCGTGTGGTTCGACGCGACCGTCGGGTCCGGCCGGCTGCTGCTGGTGCTGCACCATCTCACCGTCGACGGGGTGTCCTGGCGGATCCTGGTGCCGGACCTGGCCGCGGCGTGGGCGGCGACCCTCGATCCGGCGGCCGCGCCGCCGGAACCGGCCGGCGGCACCTCGGTGCGGCGCTGGTCGCATGCCCTCGTCGAGGAGGCACAACGACCGGAACGGGTCGCCGAACTCGACTTCTGGCGCGGCGTGCTCGCAGACGGCGACGTGCTGCTGGGGGATCGGCCGCTCGACCCGGATCTCGACACCGCCGCGACCGTCACCACGCTGAGCACGGACCTGCCGGTGGCGGTGACCGAGGCGCTGCTGACCACCGTGCCGCAGGCCTTCCACGGCGCCGTCAACGACGCGCTGCTCACCGCCCTGGCCCTGGCGGTCACCGCGTGGCGCCAGGGCCGCACCGGCACCGAATCGGTGCTGGTGTCCCTCGAGGGGCACGGCCGCGACACCTCCGCGGTGCCCGGCGCCGACCTGTCCGGCACCGTCGGCTGGTTCACCACCATCCACCCGGTGCGGCTCGACGTCACCGGCATCGACCTCGACGACGCCCTGCACGGCGGTCCCGCTGCCGGCCGCGCCGTCAAGGCCGTCAAGGAACAGCTCGCCGCGGTGCCCGATCAGGGGCTGGGCTACGGGCTGCTGCGTTACCTGAATCCGGACACCGCGTCCACCCTGGCCGCGTACCCGGCCCCACAGCTGAGTTTCAACTATCTGGGCCGGGTCACCGCCGGCGCCGACACCAGCGGCGACACCCCGTGGCTGCCGGTGATCGGGTTCGATCGCGGGGGCGCGCAGAGCCCGGACATGCCGGCCGCCGCGGTCGTCGACATCAACGCGGTGACCGTCGACACCGACGACGGCCCGGTGCTGCGCGCCCACTGGTCGGTCCCGGCCGGGCTGCTCGACCCCGCGGCCGTGACCGCCCTGACCGCGGCGTGGACCCGGGCGGCGACGGCGCTGGCCGATCACGTGCGCGACCCGCACGCCGGGGGCCTGACCCCGTCCGATCTGCCGCTGGTGCGCCTGGACCAGGGCACCGTCGAACGTCTCGAGAAGCGGTACGGCCCGCTCGAGACGGTGTGGCCGCCGGCGCCGCTGCAGACCGGGCTGCTGTTCCACGCGCTGCTCGCCGGCCAGGCCGCCGACGCCGCCGCGGACGCGTATGTCGTGCAACTGTGCTTCGACCTGCACGGCGTCGTCGACCCGGACCGGTTGCGGCGCGCCGCGACGGTGCTGCTCGCGCGGCACCCGAACCTGCGGGCCGCGTTCACCGGTGACGGCACCGGCGGGTTCGTGCAGGTGATCCCGGCGCACGTGGAACTGCCGTGGACGGTGCTCGACGTGTCCGGGCACGACGATCCCGACGGGGACGCCGACCGGATCCTCGGCACCGACCGGCGCACCCGGTTCGACACGGCCGCCGCGCCGCTGCTGCGCGGCACGGTGATCCGCACCGGAGCCGACCGGTACCGCCTGGCGTTGACGAACCATCACATCCTGCTCGACGGCTGGTCCACGCCGCTGCTGGTCAGGGAACTGCTGGTGCTGTACGCCACCGACGGCGACGCCGCCGCCCTGGACCGGCCGCACAGCTACGGCGACTACCTCGCCTGGCTCGCCGACCGCGACCTCGAGGACTCCCTCGACACCTGGACCCGGGTCCTGGCCGGCGTCGAGGACGCGACACTGCTCGCCCCCGAGCATCGCACCGGCACCGCCGACGCCGTCTCCGAGGACCTGCTCGTCGACCTGTCCGCGGACCTGTCGACCCGCCTCGATGCGGTCGCCGCGCGCCGCGGCGTCACCGTCAACACGCTGGTGCAGACGGCGTGGGGTCTGGTGCTCGGCGCGTTGACCGGCCGCACCGACGTGGTGTTCGGCGCCACCGTCTCGGGCCGGCCGCCGCAGGTGCCCGGGGTGGAAACGATGGTGGGACTGTTCATCAACACGGTGCCGGTGCGCATCACGGTGCATCCGGCCGAGACGATCGGGGCGCTGCTCGAGCGGGTGCAGGCCGAGCAGGCCGCCCTGTTCGACCACCATCACGTGCGGCTGAGCACCCTCGAACAGCGGGTCGGCGCCGCGGCCCGCTTCGACACGCTGACGGTGTTCGAGTCGTACCCGATCGACTCGGCCGGGTTGACCTCCGACACCGACATCGCCGGGATGCGGGTGGCCGACATCGTCGGCCACGACGCCGCGCACTATCCGCTGAGCATCGTCGCGCACAGCGACGCGACCCTGCACCTGAAGATGAAGTTCCTGCCGGAGCTGTTCGACCGGGACGCGGTCACCGCGATCGCGCGCCGCATCGAACGGGTCCTCGACGTCCTGACGGGCGATCCGGGCACCCGCGTCGCCGCGGTGGACGTGCTCACCGCCGCCGAACACGCCGCGCTGGCCCCGGTCGGCGGGCCCGCCGGGGGCACCACCGTCACCCTGCCGGAGTTGTTCGCCGCGACCGCTGCCGCGCATCCGGAGGCGATCGCGGTGACCAGCGGGGACCGGCACCTGACCTACCGGGAACTCGACGACTGGTCGACACGGGCCGCGCGGGTGCTGCTCGCCGGCGGGGTGGGCCCGGAAACATTCGTGGCGCTGGGCATCTCCCGGTCCCTCGAGTCGGTGGCCGCGATGTGGGCGATCACGAAGACCGGGGCGGCGTTCGTGCCGGTCGACCCGAACTATCCGCCGGACCGCATCGCGTTCGTCCTGGACGACTGCGGCGCCGCCGTCGGGGTGACCACCATCGCGCACCGCGACCGGCTGCCCGCTGCGGTGCCGTGGCTGATGCTCGACGACCCGGCGGTCGCCGAGCGGATCGCGGACGCCGCGCACACCCCGGTCACCGACGCCGACCGGCCCGCGGCGCTGCGGCCGGCGCATCCCGCCTACCTGATCTACACCTCCGGATCGACCGGGCGCCCCAAGGGTGTGGTGACCACCCACCGCAGCCTCGAGAATTTCGCTCTCGACCAGCGGCGACGCTTCGGGGCCGGGCCGGGGTCGAAGGTCATGCACTTCTCGTCGCCGAGCTTCGACGCGTCGATCTTCGAGTACCTGCAGGCGTTCGGGTCCGGCGCCACCCTCGTCGTGGTGCCCCCGACCGTGTACGGCGGCGACGAACTGGCCCGGGTGCTGCGCGAGCAGCAGGTCAGCCACGGGTTCATCACGCCGGCGGCGCTGGCGTCGCTGCGGCCCGCCGACATCCCCGACTTCGTCGAACTCGCCGTCGGGGGTGAGGCCTGGCAGCCGGAGCTGCGCGACGCGTGGGTGCCGGGCCGCCGCCTGGTCAACGCGTACGGGCCGACCGAGACGACGATCATGGCGGCGATCAGTGAGCCGCTGGTCGTGGACGGTCCGATGACCCTCGGTGGTCCGCTGCGCGGGGTCCACGCGGTGATCCTGGACCGGGCGTTGCGGCCGGTCCCGGCCGGGGTGCCGGGGGAGCTGTATCTGGCCGGGTTCGGGGTGGCCCGCGGCTATCATGCGCGTCCGGACCTGACCGCCGCGCGGTTCGTCGCTGACCCCTACGGTGACCCCGGGGAGCGGATGTACCGCACCGGCGACATCGTGCGCTGGACCGGCGAGCGGGAACTCGAGTACGTGGGCCGCTCCGACTTCCAGGTGAAGGTGCGCGGGTTCCGCATCGAACTCGGCGAGATCGATGCGGCGCTGACCACCCATCCGGATGTCTCGTTCGCGGTGACCCTCGGGCACACCGCCCCGTCCGGGGACACCGTCCTCGTCGCGTACGTGCTGCCCGAACCCGACCGGGACATCGACCCCGAAATCCTGAAAAACCATGTGGGACAGACACTTCCCGCACACATGGTGCCGTCCGGGGTGGTTGCGCTCGACGAGCTCCCGCTGACCCCGGTCGGCAAGCTCGACCGCCGGGCCCTGCCGGTGCCGGATCTGACCGCCACCACCGGCAGCTATCAGCCGCCGGCCACCGATCTGGAAACGGTCGTGGCCGCCGAACTCGCCGGGGTGCTCGGAACCGACCGGATCTCGGTGACCGACAGTTTCTTCGACATCGGCGGCAATTCGCTGATCGCGACCCGCGCGGTCGCGCGGCTGGGGGCGACCCTGGGCGCCGACATCCCGGTGCGGACCCTGTTCGAGGCCCCGACGGTGCGGGCCCTGGCCGCGCACCTCGCCGACATCGGTGCCGCCCCGGCCGCCGGCGCGCTGGTCCCGCAACCACGGCCCGAGCGGATCCCGCTGTCCCCGGCCCAGCAACGCATGTGGTTCATCAACCAGTTCGACACCGCATCGGCGGCCTACAACATTCCGCTCGGCATCCGCCTGAGCGGGCACCTGTCGGTCGCCGCGCTCGGCGCGGCCCTGCACGATGTGCTCGACCGGCACGAAAGCCTGCGCACCGTCTATCCGGCCGGCCCGCACGGCCCGAGCCAGCGCATCCTCGCCGCCGACGACGTGCCGCTGAACCTGGACGTGGTCACCACCGGCGAGGACGACGCGCTCGCCCGGATCGGCGAGTTCGCCGGCGCGGGCTTCGACGTCACCGTGGACGTGCCGTTGCGGGCCCGGGTGTTCGCCGTCGACCGCGACGAGCACATCGCGGTGCTGGTGGTGCACCACATCGCCGCCGACGGGGCGTCCGCCGCCCCGCTGGCCCGCGACCTGATCACCGCCTACCATGCCCGCACCCGCGGCGAGGCCCCCGCCTGGGCGCCGCTGCCGGTGCAGTACGCCGATTACGCGCTGTGGCAGAACGATCGGCTCGGCGACGCCCGCGACCACACCTCCCGCGCCGCCGCGCAACTCGAGCATTGGCGCCGTACCCTCGCGGGCCTGCCCGATGTGCTGACCCTGCCCACCGATCGGCCGCGGCCACCGCAGCAGTCCTTCCGCGGCGACATCGTCCGGTTCCACATCGACGCGGAGCTGCACGCGAAACTGATGCGGGTCGCCGCCGCGCAGGACACCACCGTGTTCATGGCGATGCACGCCGCCCTGTCGGTGCTGCTGGCCCGGCTGTCCGGCAGCGACGACATCGCCGTGGGCACCCCGATCGCCGGCCGCGGCCACCGCGCCCTCGACGACCTGATCGGCATGTTCGTCAACACGCTGGTGCTGCGCACCCGGGTGCCGGGACAGATCGGCTTCGCCGAGCTGTTGTCGCGGGTCACCACCGCCGACCTCGACGCGTTCGCGCACGCGGACATCCCGTTCGAGCGGGTCGTCGAGGAACTGGACCCGGCCCGCTCGACCGCGCACTCGCCGCTGTTCCAGGTGTCCATCGAATTCCAGAACACCGAACGCCCCAGCCTGGAACTGCCGCACCTGACGGTCACCGGGCTGCAACTGGATCCGACGGTGTGCAACTTCGACCTCGAACTGCTGCTGGCCGAGACCGCGACCGGCACCGGCGGCCCCGGCGGGCTGGACGCCGCGTTCGTGTACGCCACCGACCTGTTCGACGCCGGCACCGTTGCCGGGCTCGCCGACCGGTTCGTGCGGCTGCTCGACGCGCTGACCACCGACCCGGACCGCCCGGTCGGCGACGTCGACCTGGTCACCGACGACGAGATCCGCGCGCTGGTCCCGGCGTTCGGTCCCGCCGGGGTGGGCACCGGCCGGTGGCCCGACCTCATCGACGCGGCCGTGGCCGCCGCACCGGACGGGATCGCCGTCGTCGACGGGGACCGCGCCGTCACCTACCGCGACCTCGACGCCGCGGCGAACCGGCTGGCCCGGCTGCTGCTCGCGCGCGGCGCCGGACCGGACACCGTCGTCGCGCTGGCCCTGACACGGTCCGTCGAGTCGGTCACCGCGGTGTGGGCGGTCACCCGGTCCGGGGCCGCGTTCGTCCCGATCGACCCGGCGTATCCCGCCGAGCGGATCGCCTACATGCTCGACGACAGCGCCGCCCGGCTCGGGGTGACCACCACCGCACACCGGGACATCCTGCCGCGCGGGGCCGACTGGATCGTGCTCGACGATCCGGACACCACCGCCGCACTCGACGCGTGCGCACCGGCCGCCGTCACCGACCGGGACCGGCCGACGGCGCTGCACCCGGACCACCCGGCCTACCTCATCTACACCTCGGGCTCGACCGGCCGGCCGAAGGGGGTGACCGTCACCCACCGGGGTCTGGCGGACCTGGCCGCCGAGGAACGCGACCACCTGCAGGTCGAGCCGGCCGCCCGGGTCTCGCATCTGGCCTCGCCGAGCTTCGACGCGTCGGTGTTCGAGCAGATGATGGCGTTGTCGGCCGCCGCGACGCTGGTGATCGTCCCGCCGGAGGTGTACGGCGGGCCGGAACTGGCCGAGGTGCTCGACACCCACCGGGTCACCCACGGGTTCATCACCCCGACCGCGCTGGCGTCGCTGGATCCGGTCGCGGTGCCGGCGCTGCGGGTGCTGCTGGTCGCCGGGGAGGCCTGCCCGCCGGAACTGGTGGCCCGCTGGTCGCCCGGCCGCCGCGTCATCGACGCGTACGGACCCACCGAGGCGACGATCATGACCTCGCTCAGCGCGCCGCTGTCCGCGGGCGACGCGGTCACCATCGGCCGTCCCACCCGCGGATTCCGGGCCGTGGTGCTCGATGCGCGGTTGCGGCCGGTGCCGGTGGGGGTGGCGGGGGAACTGTACGTGGCGGGTCCGGGTCTGGCCCGCGGCTATCACGCCCGCCCGGACCTGACCGCCGCGCGGTTCGTCGCCGACCCGCACGTGCCCGGGCAACGGATGTACCGCACCGGTGACGTGGTGCGCTGGACCGGCGATCTCGAACTCGAGTACGTGGGCCGTTCCGACTTCCAGGTCAAGGTGCGCGGGTTCCGCATCGAACTCGGCGAGATCGACGCCGCACTCGGCAGCCACGAACACGTGGTGTTCGCGCACACCCTCGGGCACACCGCGCCGTCCGGGCAGACCGTGCTCGTCGCCTACGTGCGGCCCGCCCCGGGCGCCGCGCCCGACCCAGCCGATCTGAAAGAGCATGTGGCGCAGAAACTTCCGTCGCACATGGTGCCGACTGCGGTGATCGTCCTCGACGAGATCCCGCTGACCCCGGCCGGCAAACTCGACCGCCGGGCCCTGCCGGCCCCGGACTTCGGTGCCGTCACCGGCGGCGACTACCGGGCCCCGGACAACGAACTCGAACGCACCGTCGCCGACGTCTTCGCCGAGCACCTCGGACTCGACCGGGTGTCGGTGGACGACGGATTCTTCGACCTGGGCGGCACGTCGCTGCTGGCCACCCGGATGCTCCCGGTGCTCGGCGAGCGCCTCGGCCGGCGGGTGCCGTTGCAGGCGATCTTCGTGCATCCGACCGCGGCGGGTCTGGCGGCGCACCTGACCGAACCGGGGGAGCCGGCCACCGTCGACGACGCGCTGCGGGTGCTCGTGCAGCTCCGCGAGGGCACCGGCCCGGCACTGTTCTGCGTGCACCCCGCCGCCGGGCTGTCCTGGGGATACGCCACGCTCGCCCAGCGGCTCGACGGGCACCGCCCGGTGTACGGCTTGCAGCTGCCGGCGCTGAGCGGCGAGCAGCGGATCGACACCATCCGGGCGTTGGCGCACCGGTACGTGCAGGAGATCCGGCGGGTGCAGCCGCACGGGCCGTACCACCTGCTCGGCTGGTCCCTCGGCGGGGTCATCGCCCACGCGATCGCCGTGGAACTGCGCCGCGCCGGGGAGATCGTCGACACCCTCGCGCTGCTCGACAGTCACCTGGTCACCGCCGGCGGCGCCCCGACGGTCGGGGTCAAGGACATGCTGCGGGACCTGGGCGTGTCCGTCAACGGCGGTCCCGAACCGACGTTCGAGCGGGCCGCGGCGATGCTCGACGAGGCGCTCGGTGGCACCACCGGCCTGACGGCCGCGCACCTCGAACGCATCCAGACCGGATCGACCGAGGCGTCCCGCGCGGCGCGGCGGCATTCCCCGGACACCTTCGACGGGGACGTGCTGTTCTTCACCGCGAGCCGGTCGGCGTCGTCGGTGCCCGCGGTCGCCGCCTGGCACAACGTGGTGTCCGGGGAGATCCACCAGTACCGCCTCGACTGCGAGCACCACGAGATGGTCGCCCCCACCGCAGTGGAGACGATCGACGCGGTGCTCGCGGCACGACTCGACGAGAGCGACAGCGCGTTCCGGCGGTGGGGACGCGGCGAGGTCGGCACACCGCGGCGCTGACCCCCGTGTCCGCGCAGAAATCATGAATCCGACGCATGAAACCGGATAACGATTATGCGTTGGTCTTATGTGACGACACCCACTTCACTGGAGGCATGACCAGCAGCCCACCCGCCACCGACCTCGACCTGTTCGCCGACGACGTCCTCGTCGACCCCTACCCGGCCTTCACCGCACTGCGCGAGCTCGGGCCGGTGGTGCACCTGCCCAGCCACAACCTCTACGCGCTGACCCGCTACGACGTCATCCGCGACGCCCTCGGCGACCCCACCACGTTCTCGTCGACGACCGTCGGATTCAACCCGGCCGTCAACGACGCGCTGCAGGGCACCTCCCTCGCCACCGATCCGCCCGCGCACACCGAGCTGCGTGCCACCCTGACCGAAAACCTGTCCCCGCGCGCCCTGCGCGGCCTGAAGGGCACCATCACCACCAAGGCCGACGCCCTGGTCGCCGATCTCGTCGCGCAGGGCTCGTTCGAGGCGATCGACGCCCTCGCCCGCGCCTTCCCCCTCGAGATCGTCGCCGACCTGATCGGCTTCACCGGCGCGGTCCGCGAGAACATGCTGCGCTGGGGACAGGCCGCGATGGAGGTCATCGGTCCGATGAACCCGCGCACCGCCGAGAACTTCCCGATCGCCGGGGAGCTGTACGCCTGGTGCTCGCAGGTCCGCGCCGAGGACCTGGCCGCCGGGTCGGTGGGCCGCGGCATCTTCGACGCCGAGGCGCGCGGCGCGATCCCGCCCGGCACCGCCGGACACATCATCCACCAGTACCTCGGGGCCGGGGTGGACACCACCATCGCCTCGATCGGCAACATCGTCGCGTTGTTCGCGGCGTTCCCCGACCAGTTCGACCTGGTCCGCGCCGATCCGGCCCTGGTCCCGGCCGCGTTCAACGAAGTGCTGCGCTACTGGGCGCCGCTGCACGCCTGGGGCCGCACCGTGACCCGCGACGTGGAGATCGAGGGGCGCATCGTGCCGGCCGGGGCACAGGTGGCGATCCTGTTCGGTGCCGGCAACCGCGACCCGCGGCACTACGACGACCCGGACACCTTCCGGATCGAGCGCAACCCGGTCGATCACCTGTCCTTCGGCTACGGCCCGCACGGCTGCGCCGGGCAGGGCCTCGCCCGCCTCGAGGCACACGCGGTGATCACGGCCCTGGCCACCCACGCCCGGCGTCTGGTCGCCGCCGATCCCGTCCGGGTGCCCGCCAACACCACCCGTTCCATCGACCGGCTCGACATCACGGAGGTTCTCCCGGCATGAAGATCACCCTCGACCGCCCCCGCTGCGAAGGACACGGCCTGTGCGCGGAGGCCGCACCCGAGCTGATGCACCTCGACGACGACGGCGAATTGATCCTCGACATCGAGGAGGTGCCGGCCGACGATCCCCGGGCCGCCGCTGCCGGTGCCGCCGTGCGGGTGTGTCCCGTCGCCGCCCTGAGGTTCGCATGAACACCGCAACCGCCACGAGCACCCCCGGGATGAACCACATCGTCGTGGTCGGCAACGGCATCGCCGGACAGACCGCCTGCGACAGCCTGCGTACCGCCGGCTTCACCGGGCAGCTGACCGTCGTCGGCGACGAACCGTGCCCCGCCTACTCGCGGCCGGCGCTGTCGAAGGCGCTGCTCACCGGCGCCGGCTCCCACGAGCTGGCCGCGCCCGCGCACGGCGCCACCGAACGGCTCGGCGTCGCCGCGATCGGCCTCGACGTCACCGCCCGGCGCGTCCACCTCGACGACGGCACCGCGCTGGCCTTCGACGGGCTCGTCATCGCCTCCGGCGCCCGTCCCCGGCGGCTGGGGAAGGGGGCACTGGTGTTGCGCACCCTCGACGACGCACTGCTGCTGCGCGAGCGGCTCGACGACCGCCCGTCGGTGGCGGTCGTCGGCGCCGGCCCACTCGGTATGGAGGTCGCCTCCGCCGCCGTCCAGGCCGGCTGCGAGGTCACCGTCGTCGCCGACACCGAACCGATGCGCCCCCAGTTCGGCGCGTATCTGTCCCAGCTGTTCACCGCCGCCGCCACCGCGGCGGGGGTGAAGATCGTCCACGGCACCGCCACCGGGCTCGACGCCCCCACGGTGATCGTCGACGACGGCACCCGCATCGTGGCCGACCTCGTCGTCGCCGCGATCGGCGACATCCCCAACACCGAATGGCTCGAGCACTCCGGTCTGCTCACCGAGGGGCGTCTCGTCGCGGATGCCCGCGGCCGGGTGGCGCCGGGCATCGTCGCCGCCGGGGACGTCACCGCCGTCCCCGTGCGGGGCAGCGTGCGCCGGATCCCGTTGTGGAACAGCGCGATCGAGCAGGCGCGGGTCGCGGCACTCGCCCTGGTGCGCGGCGACGCCGCACCGCCGCTCGACGCCGCACCGTACTTCTGGACCGAACAGTTCGGCCTGCACCTCAAGGCGGTCGGACACCTGCCGGTCCCCGGCGACCCGGCGTTCCTGCTCGGCGACGACCCGCACCGGCCGGCGCTGCTGCACTGGCGGCACCCGGACGGCACCGGGGTCGCGGTCGCGCTCAACCACCGTATCCCGATCCCGAAGCTGCGACGCGCCGCCGCCACCGGGCAGGTGCCGGGCGGGTCCGCGTAACTTCGTGTGGGTGAACCCACCGCCGGATCACCCGGCCGACCCCGATCTGCCCCGGCTCGCGTCGGTCAACCTCAATCTGCTGGTGCCGCTGCTGGCGCTGCTCGAGGAACGGTCGGTCACCCGCGCCGCCGCGCGGGTGGGGATGACCCAGCCGGCGATGAGCCACGCACTCGGCCGGATGCGGCGGCTGCTCGGCGACGAGCTGGTGGTGCGGCAGGGGAGCGGCCTGGTGCTCACCCCACGCGGCCTGGAGTTGATCGCGCCGCTGCGGGAGGTGCTGCGGCAGACCGCGCGGGTGGTCGACTTCCCCGGATTCGACCCGGCCCGCGACCCCCGCACCGTCACCGTCGCGATGACCAGCAGCACCGCGTTCGTGGTCGGTCCGGCCCTGACCCGGCTCATCGCGCAGCGCGCCCCGCACGCCACGGTGCGGCTCCGCACCTTCGTCGAACCCCGGCCGGCCGACTTCACCGACGACGGGGTGGACGTCGTGCTGCTGTCGGAGGCGTTCGCCGCGCCGTACCCGCGCGAGCGGATCTACGAGAACCGGTGGGTGGTGATCGCCCACCCGGACACCGACCCGGACGCGTCGGCGCTCGAGCTGCTCACGACGCTGCCGCACGTGACCTACGACGCGCGGCAGCGGGTCGTCCCCTACGCCGCGCTCGACGCGGCCGCGGTGCCGTACCGGATCGGCACCCTGGTCTCCGATTTCCTGCTGGTCCCGCACCTGGTCGCCCGGGCCGGCGGCGTGGCCGTGCACACCCTCCGTGTCGCGTCCGCGCTCGCCGCCCACACCCCGCTGCGGATCGAGGAGTTTCCGTTGCCGGTGCCGCCGCTCGGGATCGATGCGGTGTGGAACCCGCGGCTGGCCGACCCCGAGTTCATCGGCTGGTTGCGGGAGATCCTCGTCGCCGCCACCTCGTTCGACGCGCGGCGCTGACGCGCCGGTGTGCCTTTGTGGCGCCTCCAACCGCCACAGAGGCACACCGGCGGCGCCGCCGCACGGTCAGTCGACGGCCAGCAGGTGGCACCACGACTCGGTGAGCTCGTCCAGGCACACCTCGCGCGGGGTGATCCAGCCGACCGAGAAGTAGCGCCGGGACAGGTGTTCGAGCTGGCCGAATGCGAGCACGCAGCGGATGCGGCGCCGGTCCGCGGGGACGCGGCCGGCCCGGTCCAGCCCGGCGATCATGTCACCGACGGCGTCCTCGAACCACTGCTCGGTCCGCGCCGCGACCTCCGGTTCGTGCGCGGCCTGATAGGACGCCGTGAGGTACGGCTCGATCTCGTCCCACTGGGAGAACTTCCGGTCGATCCATCGGCGGATCAAGGTGCGGGACCCGGACGCGACCACGTCGGTCAGCGACGGGTCGTCCGCCGCGGTGAGGATCGCGTCGACCTTCGTCAGCAGCGCGCTCATCACCTCCGACTTCGACGAGAAGTGCAGGTAGAACGTCGTTCGGGTGGATCCGGCGGCGGTGGCGATGTCGTCGATGGTGGTCGCCGCGTAGCCCTTGGCGCCGAACAGTTCGAGGGCGCGGGCGAGGAACAGCTCGTAGGTCATCTGCTTCTGGGCAGCGCGGAGCGACATGACCTCGGATTCTAACGGCAGCCCACCCGCCTGACGGAACGCCAGTTGAGAACTCATTACGACAACTCACTTGACACTATGCAAAGTGAATCTCTACCGTGACGGGCACCACGTCGTTCCACTCGACGTCCACGAAAGGAACTGCCGATGAGCAGCGCAGCGCCCGCCGAACCCACCACCGTCCACACCGTTCTCGGCCCCGTCCCCGCCGACGAACTCGGTGTCGTCGCGGTCCACGAAGCACTGCTCTCGGTGCTCCCCGGCGCCCAGCACGCCCACGACATCGACTTCGACCGCGCCGAGATCTTCACCACCCTGCTCACCAAGCTCCGCGACTTCCGCGCCGCCGGCGGCGGCACCCTCGTCGACAGCACCGGCATGTTCCACGGCCGCGACGTGCCGATGTACGAAAACCTCTCCCGCGCTTCCGGAGTGCACATCGTCGCCTCCACCGGCCTCGGCCCGGAGAACCTGCTCGGCGGCTACTTCCTCACC
Organism: Rhodococcus phenolicus; assembly: GCF_001646785.1. GTDB lineage: Bacteria > Actinomycetota > Actinomycetes > Mycobacteriales > Mycobacteriaceae > Rhodococcus > Rhodococcus phenolicus. Next base: position 3,067 of record NZ_LRRH01000010.1, on the reverse strand, counting down.
CCGGAGACCACGCCGCCCCCCCCGTGGCCCGCCGAGAAGTTCGCCGACCTGTTCACCGAGGAGATCACCGACGGCATGGTCGTGCCCCGCGTCGAACGCCGCGGCGCCGCCGGCCTGATCACCACCGCCGCAAACCTCGCCGGCACGACCGCCACCGAGGAAAGCCTGTTCCGCGGTGCCGCCCGCGCGGCCCGCGACACCGGGGTCGCGTTGTCCCTGCGCTACGGCAAGGACCCGCTCGCCGACCTCGACGTCGTCCTCGACGAGAACCTGCCCGCCGACCGCGTGGTCGTCGGGGGACTGGACCGCCGCGACGCCGTCGCCGCCGGCGCCCCCGCCGACATCGCCGCGCGCGGCGCCTACATCGCCCTCGACCATGTCGGCACCGAGGACGAGCACCACGTCTCCGACGCCGAACGCGTCACCCTGGTCACCGAGCTGGTCGCCGCCGGCTTCGGCAACCGGATCCTGCTCTCGTCCAACGCTACCGGCGTCGCCAAGGGTCACCCGGCCCGCGACCTGCCGTTCGGCTGTGTGCTCACCACCTTCGCGCCGCAGCTGCGCGCCGCCGCCCTCACCGAAGATGACATCGCGCGCATCCTCATCACCAACCCGCGCGAGCTGCTCGCCGTCGCCTCGGCCCGCTGACGCCGCCGAAACCACCGAAAAGTCTTCGTCCCGAAGGGGAGTTGTTGTGTCGAAAGTGAACACCGTCCTGGGTGCGATCGCGCCCGAGGAACTGGGCATCGTCGCCATCCACGAGCACATCGGATACGGCATGCCGGGCTCCGAGCTGGACACCCGCTGGTGGAAGAGCCCCGAGGTCCGCTACGAGGAGACCGTCCCGAAGCTGCGCAAGTTCCACGAGTACGGCGGCGGCACCTTCGTCGACGTCACCGGCATCTGCAACGGCCGCGACATCGACTACTACAAGTCGCTCTCCGCCAAGACCGGGGTGCACATCGTCGCCTGCACCGGTTTCGTCGGCGGCGACACCGCCCTGCCGTTCTTCGAACGCGCCTCCGTCGACTACCTGATGCGCCAGTTCGTGCACGAGATCACCGTCGGCATCGGCGACACCGGCAGCCGCGCCGGCGTCATCAAGGTCGGGGTCTCCCGCGGCGGGAAGATGACCGAACTCGACAAGCGCATCTACCGCGCCGCCGCCCGCGCCGCCCTCGCCACCGGCGTGCCGATCCTCACCCACCTCGCGATCGACGCCGAGAACGCCATCGCCATCTTCGCCGAGGAGGGTCTGCCGCTGCACCGCGTGCTGTTCGGGCACGCCGACGACGGTGTCAACGCGGAGAAGACCCGCGACACCTGGATCGCGCAGCAGGGCGGCCGGGTCGGCTTCGACACCTTCGGCTACGAAACCGAACTCGAGGACCCGCCGTTCTGGGCCCGCCCCCGCAAGGAACGCCTCGCCCACTTCCTGCGCTTCCTCGATGCCGGCCACCTCGATCGGGCCCTGGCCGGCGTCGACGCCAACTGCAGCCCACTCGGCTGGCCCGGCGTCAAGGGCCACACCGTGAACTACCTGTTCGAAGACCTCATCCCGGACCTGCGCGAGGCCGGACTCGACGAGACCACCATCACCAAGCTGTTCGTCGAAAACCCCGCCGACTTCCTCACCATCCAGCCCTGACCTTCCGGCGCCCCGCCGCGCCCTCCGAAAGAGACCCCACATGCAGACCTCGGACCTGACCAACCTCACCATCGCCATCGTCGGCGCAGGCTACGCCGGTGCCGCCGCCGCCAAGGCCCTGAGCGTGCTCGGCGCGAACGTCACCGTCTACGAACAGGCCACCGAGATCCGCGAGGTCGGCGCCGGCATCGGCCTGCGCCCGTCGAGCATGGAACGCTTCCGCGAATGGGGCATCGCCGACGACATCGCGACGGTGAGCTCGCCCAGCGACTACTTCGAGATCCTCACCGCCACCGGCGATCCGATCATGAAGGACACCTGGCCGACGCACGGCGACCAGAAGCACACTCATCTCATCCACCGCGGCGACTTCATCGACACCCTCATCGGCGTCCTGCCCGAGGACATGGTCAAGTGCGGCCACAAGCTCGCCACCGTCACCGACCGCGGCGACAAGGCGACGCTGACCTTCACCAACGGCACCACCGCCGACGCCGACCTGGTCATCGGTGCCGACGGCATCAAGTCGGTCGTGCGGCGGGAGCTGTTCTCCGACGCCGAACCGGTGTTCTCCGGCGAACGCGCCTACCGCGCCGTCATCGACATCGCCGACGCGCACGGCATGGTCACCGACGACAACCTGCGCATGTACATCGGCAAGGGCACCAAGGTGTACCTGCTGCCGCTGCGCCACCGCGATCAGGTGTCCTTCGACATCACCGCCCTGTGCCCGGATCCGGACTGGGCGCCGCAGGTGAGCAAGGACGACATGCTCGCCACCGTCGCCGGCTTCGACCCGCGCATCGTCGACATTGCCGCCGGTCTCGACCTGGACGTCGTCAACATCCGCGGCGTCTACGACATCGACCCGATCGACCGCTGGCACACCGACTCGGTGGTGCTCGTCGGCGACGCCGCCCACTCGATGCTGCACCACCAGGGCCAGGGCGCGAACTCGGCGATCCTCGACGCCGGGGTACTCGCCGACTGCCTGCGCGACGCCGACACCGTCGCCGAGGCGCTCGCCGCCTACCAGGCGCAGCGCAAGCCGGTCACCGACGAACTGCAGCGCATCTCCCGGCAGGGCTGGACCGAGGACGAGGTCCAGGACGTCTTCCCGGGTCAGAAGCCCGCCTCCCAGCAGCCCGCCCAGTAGTTCCCCCGCCCACCCGCTCACCGCCCCCGAAGGAGACGACCGGCCATGCCGTTGCACCCCGAGATCGCCCGGATCCTCGCCGACCTGCCCGCCCCGCCGCCCGGACCGCTCGATCCGGCCGCGATGCGCGCCGGGGAACAGGCCCACGTGCCGCCGCTCGAGGAGCGACTGCCCCTGCACGACGTCCGCGACCCGATCGTCGCGACGCCCGCGGGACAGGGGCCGGTGCGGGTCTACACCCAGACCGACGCCGACACCCCCGG
>NZ_LRRH01000001.1 GCF_001646785.1 Rhodococcus phenolicus | reverse complement strand
CCCGGCCTCCCGTGGCGTCCCGGTAGGTCGGGGTGGGTGCGGTGCCCCGGGCCGGGAGAGGGGCTCTCAGGGCTCGTCGGGCTCCCGGAGGCCACGCCCTCGTCGGGCCTGGGCCTGGGTGACCTCGTGATGGTGGGCGTGACAGAGAGTCCGCAACGGCCCGAACATGTCCCCGCCCTCCGCGATGGGGACCACGTGGTCCGCGACCTGGCCCACCGCCTTACAGGACGGCCACGAGCACATCGGGTGCTCGTCCAGGTAGTTGTCCCGGTACCTCCGATAGGCCCTCGTGGACTTCCCGGAGCGGCGGGACCCGGCCCACGGCTTGCGGCAGTGCGGGCACCTGGGGGCGTCGTAGGTCCGCCTGCACTTGTTGCACATCTTCGGCGGTCGCATGGGCATTACGCGGCCCTCCTCGTCTTGGGGGTGATGGATGACGGGGCGGTCCCGTCCGCGACGGTGGATATGCCGTAGATGCGTCCGGCGACGACGCCCGCGAACCCGTCGGCCAGCGTGCGGCAGTCGGGCAGGAGCGGGCACTGGTGGCAGAGGCGTTCGGCCTCCAGCCAGCGCGGGAGGGCCTGGGTGACCTTCCCGCCGCTGCCCAGCCCGTCGAACAGGGCCGGGTTCGTGGTGCACGGCGGCGGGTCCTCGAACCGGTGAGCCGACGCCAGCAGGGACGCCGCCGCCTTCCCGTCCCGCTGGCGGCGGGGGCCACCGGACGGACGGCGGGTCACTGGGGGTCCTTCCGCTCCTCGGCGGCCATCCGGACGGCGGTTCGGACCGCCTCCTCCATCGTGTCGCGGAACCACACGTACCAGGGGGCCAGGCCCTTGTCGGGGTCGTCCAGCGGTGCCTGGAGCTCCCGATAGAAGTTCCCGCCCTCGTGCTCCGCCGCCGCGTCTTGGAGTTCCTCCGTCACGTCGTCAAGGGGCACGCCCAGGTCCGCCGCCTGGACCGCCGCCGTGCAGGCCATGAGGAGGTACATCTCGGTCCGCATGGACACCTCGTCGCGTAGCCACTTGTGTACGTAGGCCCGTCCGTACAGCGGTTCGAGACCGTGGGGGTTGTGCTCGTGCATGGTCGGGCTCCTGTCAGAACGGGTCGTTGACGTGGGTGATGCGGGACGCGGTGAGGTGCGGGACGAGGCCCCGTCCCTTCTGGTAGATGCCGGGGACCACGCGGGAGTCGTAGACCCGGCCCGCGTCGTCCCGGAGCTCCTGGACCATCCAGGCGTGGACGGGAGTGTTCCCCGCGTAGAGGTCCGCCGCCGGGGCCACCGCCGTGGTGATCCAGCGGGCGGTGTCGGCGTCGTCGTGGTTCGTGTTCGTCATGGTTCGGTCCTGTTCTCGATGAGGGTTCGGTTTGTCAGTGGCGGACGAGGAGGTTCCGGCCAGCGGGACCGATGCCGTGGCCGTCCGCCTGGCCTGCCTGTTCGATGAGGTGGAGCCACGTATCGGTCACGGCGTCGTACGCCTCGTCCGTCCGGAGCCACCGCTCCGTCTCCGTGTCGGCGGGGACCCGCCGTTCCCGGGCCTCGTCCAAGGTGCCGAGAAGATCGGCCAGGTTCACCGGGTCCCAGGAGTCGGCGGGGTCCTTGGCGTTGGCCGGGACGGTTCCGCGTTCGTTGCCGATGAGGGGACGGGCCAGCGGCTTGATGACCTGCTCCCAGACGCAACCCGGGCACATCATGTCCCCGGGCCGGACGAGGGCCGCCATGGTTCGCACCGCCAGGTCCAGGGCACGGAGACGGGGTTCCGCCGCCAGTGCCCGCTCGTAGAGGTCCGTCGTGGTGTCGTTCGTGTTCGTCATGGTTCGGTCCTGTTCTCGATGAGGGGTTCGGGTGGATGGGATGGACGCCGCCCCGGGTCCGTCTCGGGACCGGTTCGTCCCCGCCGCCGGAGTAGGTCCGCCGCCTCGTTCGTGACGCCGTGAACCGGTAAGACCACTGCCCAACCCCTGCCAACCCCCTATAGAGGGGTTGGCAGAGGTCGGGGAGCTCTGCTTGGCAGAGGTTTGGCAGAGGTTGGCAGAGGTAGCGACCTGGGCTTTTGGGCGGCGGCTAACCTCTGCCACCTCTGCCAAACGCCCCTTACCCATCGGAACCCTTGGCAGAGGTCCCGGCGGGGCCATCGGAGGCGGTGTCCGCGTCGGCTCCGGCGGCGGGGTCGAACGGCTCCCACGGGTAGTGGAGCGTCGGCTTTCCGGGGCCGCCAACCTCCCGGCGGATACGGCCCGTTCCGTCCAGGAGCGACACCGCCAGGGTCACGTCCCCGTCCTGGAACTCCCCAGCGTCCGGGGCGGCGCGTACCGCCTTGAGGAGGGCGGACCAGTTGAGTCCGGGCGTCTCCGTGACGATCCGTTCCACCACCGGCATGAGCTTGTCCGCCTTCACCCTCTTGGCCGCCGCCTTCCGGTTACCGGCCCCGGACAACGTGAGTCGGCGGGCGGCGGGGTCGTAGTCCAGGGCGTCCTCGTCCAGCTCCACGTCCCGGCCCTCCGCCCGGAGGTACCGGCGGTCCATCACGTCCTTGGTGAGGAACACGAGCGCGTCTCCCCAGTCCTCGATGGCGGAGGAGCCACGGGTACGTTCCCCGTTCCATCCGGCGTGGACCGTGAGGAACAGGTCACGGGCTCCCACCTCCGCCCGGACGAACATGTCCAGGTTCGTAAGGAACGCTTGCACCTCTCCGGCGTCGTTCTGGGACGTGCCCGTGTAGGCCCGCCCGAACGGGTCCACGATGACGGCCTCCACGCCGTGGGCCTTCATCCTCCGGACCAACTCCGCCCGGTCCTTGGTGTGGCCCAGCGGATTACGGCGGCCCCGGAGGTTCGCCATGTACAGGCGGCGGCGGTCGATGCCCACCTCGTCGGCCCACCGCGCCAGCTGGGGACCGGTCACCTCGTAGTTGAGGAACCCCAGGCGGCCCTCCAGAGGCACGACCGGGAACCGGCCCAGGAAATCCTCCCCGGTGAGCAGGCACCGGGCCAGGTTGAGCATCAACGTGGTCTTGCCCGCCTTGCGTTGGGCCACGATGACCGTTCCCGCGTCGGACGGGACGAGCCCCTGTATCCGGTACGGCGGCTCCGGCGGACGGGCCAGGATGTCCTCCAGGAGCCCGTCGTCGAACGGCGGTGCCTCTCCCTCCTCCTCCCGGCGGAGAATCTCCTGGGCGTCCCGACGAGCCCGGAGCTTGCCCAGCTCCGCCTGGACGCGGCGGCGGTACTCGTCGCTCTGCCCGTTGGCGGTGGCCTGCCTGGAGGCGTCGGCGGCGGCGTCCCGCTTGCCACGAGCCGCCGCCGACGCCTTCTCGTGGGCCTGGAGGGCGGCGTCGGCCCCGTCGGCCCCGTGGCGCTCTACGAGGCGGCGGCGGAGCTCGTCGTATGCCCGCCGCCTCGCCTGGGTAGGTGCCAGCTTGGCCCGGTCCTCCGGGGAGCCCTCCAGGTACAGGGACGCGATGGTCTCCACCGCCTCGTCCGGCCACGAGGCCGGGTCCTCCCCGGCGGCCTTCATGGCGTCCAGGGCCTTTCCGGACTTGATGAAGGTCACGAGGCCCCGGAACGGGAACACGGACGAGGACGAGGACGAGGACGAGGACGAGGAACCACCGCCACCGGGGACGGTGACGAACGGGTCCGTGAACGTGGTCATGACGCCACCGCCACGAGTCCGTCACGGGGAGCGGCGTTTCCGGTATGCTCGGAGGCGATGTTTCCGGAATCCAGCCCGGTCTCGTCGTCGGTATCCCTGGAGGCGGCCTCGTCGGAAACGGCGGGGCCGTTTCTCGTTGCGCTCATGGCTACACCGCCCCCTCGATGATGGCGTCGATGACATCGGCGCGAACGCGGATGACTCGATCGCTCACGCGGACAAGAGGAATGCGTCCCTCCGCTGCCAGACGACGGAGGGTCCGCTTGTTGATGCGGAGCGCGTCGGCGGCCTCCTGGAGGGTGAGGAGCCGGGAAGAGGTAGCCATGATGCAGGGCCTTCCGAAAGCGCGACATGAAGGCTACGACGCCCCCACGACGCTAGGTCGATTGGGATGGTCGGCCTTCATGTACTTGGCCCTGTATTCCGTTGTGGGACCGAAAGTACCCGACGTGTCCCGGTCCGTCAAACCTTCATCCGTGTGTACCCGTATGTCCCCCAGTCGGATTGGCCGCCCTCACGGGTGCAGTTTGGGAGTACCGAATACCGTCATTTTCGGCCCCGCCGCTACTCCCAGACCTTGGCCGCCAGGGCCGCGTTCCGCTCCGGGGCGGCGTGGGTGTAGCGGGCCGTCAACGCCGCCGTGGTGTGGCCGCCCAGGGCCAGGAGGTCGGCCAGCGTAGCCCCGGCCCGCCCCCAGTTGGTGAGGGCGGAGTGGCGGAGATCGTGGACGCGGAGCGTGGGGAACCCCTTGGCCTCCGCCCCCTTCCGTAGGGCGTTGGCAAACGGGGTCCGGTGGGCCGGGCCGCCGCCGGGAGCGGGGAATACGAGGCCGTCCAGGCCGGGCTCCGCGTACTTCTCGATGTGCTCCCGGAGCGTGTCCCGGAGGGCCACGGGGAGCGGGACGGTACGGATGGCGGCGGGAGTCTTGGGGCGGCTCGTCACCCACTGTCCGCCCGCGCGGACGGTCGCCCGCCGGACGTGGACGGCCACCTCGTCGTCGGCCAGGTGGAGGTCACGCCGCCGTAGCGCGATGGCTTCCCCGTATCGGAGTCCGGAGAAACCCAGGAGCAGGACGAGGCCCCGCCATCGGGCCACCGGCACCGCCGCCGCCACGGCCCGGATGTCGGCGGGGGACAACGCCACCGGCTCGTGGACGCGGTGCTTGGTGGCACCGCCCCGGACCTTGCACGGGTTCGCCTCCACCAGTTCGTCGTTCACGGCGGTGTTCATCACGGTTCGGAGGAGCGCGTACGCCCCGGCGTTGCGCGTCGGGTAGGCCGGGTCCAGGGAGCTCCGCCACGTCCGGACCTGGGCGGGGGAGAGGGCCACCAGGGACACCTCACCCAGGCCCTCCGTGATGAGCTGGGCGTACCGGTCGTACCCGTCCATCGTGGACGCCTTGAGGCGGGAACGGGCCTCCTCCAGCCATTGGGCTACGTAGGCGGCCACGGTGAGCTCCACGGCCTCCTCCGCCGCCCCGGTGGTCCTCGTCGGCGGCGGCGTCCAGGCCCCCGTCTCCAGGAGCCGCCGCTCCGCCGCCAGCCATGCCTCCGCGTCCATCTTGGCCGTGAACGTCGTTGGGGCCGTCCACGGTCCGGTGCCGTTCGTGGCCATGTAGGCGGCCTGGTACCGCCCGCTCCTCATCTTGCGGATGCGGCCCCAGCTCCGCCGTCCCTTCCGTCCCGCCATCGTCCGGCCTCCCTCGTCGTTGCACCATCCGGTGCGCGATGTCCGCACCATCCGGAGGTGCTCTACGTGTATCGTATGTCCTCGTATGTCCCTCCCGGTCCGTTCGGAATCCGTGGGGGACACCAGGAACAACGAGGTGAACGCCGCTCCACGACGAGATGGAGACGGAGTTCTACTGCCTCGATTTCGGGGGCGGCACCCTCGCCGGACTGTCCGGGCTACCCCACGTCGGTTCGGTCGCCGGCCGCATCGACGCCGATCGGGTGCGCCGCACCGTCGCGGAGATGACCGGGTTGCTGCGCCGGCGCGAACGGATCTTCGCCGAATGGGGGATCGAGTCGATGGCGCAGCTGCGCCGGCTCCGCGGAGACCGGCTCGTCGACACCTCCGCGGACCCGTTCGGCGACGTCTTTCTCGTCATCGACGGCTGGCCCAGCATCCGCAACGATTTCGAAGCCCTCGAACAGGCGATCGGCGTTCTCGCGGCGCAGGGCCTGTCCTACGGCATCCACGTGGTGCTCTCCGCGCCGCGCTGGGGTGACGTGCGACCGGCGATGCGCGATCATCTCGGTACTCGCCTCGAACTGCGTCTCGGTGACCCGGCGGACTCGGAATTCGGCCGGAAGAAGGCGGAGGCCGTCCCCGAGAACCGGCCCGGCCGCGGCATCGACCGTGACGGACTGCACGTGCTCGCGGCGCTGCCCCGCGTCGACGGCAGTTCCGGCACGGACGATCTCGGTGCCGGTATCGCCGCGGCGGTCGAGGCACTCGCCGCGGCCACACCCGGACGACCGGCCCCGCCGGTGCGGATGCTGCCGGAGCTCGTCGAGCATCGGGCCTTGGCGGCAGCGCTACCACCCGGCACGCCGGCACAGACAGACGCGCCGACCGCGGAGCGGCTGCGGGTCCCGTTCGGAATCGACGAGGCGGAGCTCGCGCCGGTGTGGCTCGACTTCGCGGAGAATCCGCACCTGCTGGTGTTCGGGGACTCCGGCTGCGGCAAGACCGCTCTGCTGCGCGGCCTCTGCCGCAGCCTGATGGCGTCGAACACCGGCGCGCAGGCCCGCATCATCGTCGGCGACTACCGCCGCACCCTGCTCGGAGTCGTCGAAGGCGACCGCCTCGGTGGATACGCGCCGTCCGCGGCGGTGCTCTCCGCGATGGCCCGTGACCTGGCCGCGGTGTTCGAGAAACGACTGCCCGGCCCGGACACCACCCAGCAACAGCTGCGGGACCGGTCCTGGTGGACGGGACCGGAGGTCTTCGTCGTCGTCGACGACTACGACATGGTTGCCACGTCGGGACAGAACCCGCTGGCGCCGCTGGTCGAGTACCTGCCGCACGGAAAAGACATCGGCCTGCACCTGGTGGTGGCCCGTCGCTCCGGGGGCGCGGGACGCGCACTGTTCGAACCGGTGATCGGGCGGCTGCGCGAACTGTCGGCGGCGGGGCTGGTGATGAGCGGAAACCGCGACGAGGGAGCACTTCTCGGCAGCGTCCGCCCGAGCCGGATGCCCCCGGGCCGCGGCATCCTCGTGCAGCGCAGCGGCGAATCGCTCGTCCAGGTCGCGTGGGTGCCGGAACAGTGAGCACCATCGACACGCTCGGTCTCGTCCTGGCGCCCGGCCGCGTCTTCGCCCGGTGGGCGGAGATCACGCTGGACTGTCCCGCGACCGCCGCGCACATCGGTGACGGCTTCGTGTTCGCGGACGCCGCCGAACGCCGGCCGCCCGAGTCGCAGGTCGACGTCGTGGCCCGGATCGGCGACCGGTCCCCGGCCGACGGCCCGGACCTGTCCGCGGCTCTGACCGGACTGATGCAGTACGCGGCGGCGGCGGTCGGCGCGCCACCGGACGCGGGTACGGCCGTGGTGGTGTATCCGACGCGATGGAGCGAACGGCGCCGGAAGATCGCCCACAGCGCGGCACGGAACATCGCCCGCAACGCGACCCTGGTCACGGCCGCGGTCGCGGCCCGGCAGGCGGTGACCGCGTCGCCCGTGGATCGCTGTGTGACCGTCGAGGTGACCGACGACGGGATCACCGCGTCGCTGCTCGCCACGGGCCCGGACTCCGCGGCCGCGCCCGCCGTCACCCGCACGGCCGTTGCCGATGGTCTCGGTGCCGCGGACCTCGAAACAGCCGACGGTTTCGCGCGATTCGACGAACTGGTCGGTTCCGTCGCCGGGCCGGTCGATCCGGACGTCCTGCTGGTGACGGGGACCCCCGGCGAACCGTCCGGCGTGGCGCTCTGCGAACGGATCGGGGAGCGGCTCGGTCGCGGTATCCGGGTCGTGCCCGTCGCCGCGTCGGAGATGCTCGCCGCGGTCACGGCTCCATCCGCCGCTGCGACAGCCGAACCCCCGATCTCGACGACCGCGCAGTGGCTCACCGACGTGCGCGCGGCAGAACCGCCGCGTCCGGCGATCCGCCGACGCTGGATTCTCGGCGCCGCCGGGATGACGGTCGCGGTCGCGGTCGTCGGCGGGGCGATGCTCGGACACGACGCGGAAACGGTCCGTGCCCCCGAGACCGGGGCGGTCGCCGAGGGATCCGACGGCCGGGTCCCCGCAGGCACGGTTCCGTCGGCTCGATCACCGTCGAAGCGATTCGAACTGGGACCGGTGCGCCTCGAACTGCCCGAGCAGTGGCAGCTCCGGAACACCGGGTCCGAACGCAGCGAACTCGTTCCCGTCGGGGGCGCCGACCGGCGGATCGTGGTGGTGCACCACCGGCTCGACGACGGAATGGACGAGGCCGCGGTCGCGGCCGTGCTCGAACGCCGGGCTGCCGAGCGGGCCGGGGTCGTACGCGATCTCGACGTGGACACCACGTTCGGGGACCGCTCGGTGATCGCCTACACCGAAGTGCCCGAAGAGTTCTCGACGGTGCGCTGGTTCGTCCTCGTGGACCGCGGATGGCAGATCGCGGTGGGCTGCCAGTTCCTGGTCGGGGAATGGCCCGGTATCGGGAAGGAATGCGAGCAGGCCGTGCACACCGTGGCCGTCGGGTAGAGCCGCCGGCGCGGCCGGGACCGCGCCACCGAGGAGTTCCGGTCCGAGGATTTCCGGTCCGGGGGGAACCGATGGGGGACGGGTCGCGTCCAACCAGATGTAGGGCGCCAACCGGCCCGGATCGCAGGGGGACCGGGTCCGACCGGAGCGCGGAGCACGACGAGGGGAAACGGACATGTCCGAAGGACAGGGCGGTGGGGCGAACGGCCAGGGAGTCGTTGCCGATGTCGGGGAGATGCTGGTTGCGGCACAGCAGATCGACAATTCGCGTGAGGTACTCGGCGACATTCTCGGTCAGCTCAGGACGATCGTCGGACGCTCGAGCGATGTGTGGAGCAGCGACTCCAACGACATGTTCGGAATCGTGATGGCGGACTGGGACAAGGCCTCCCGGAACATGAACGACGCGCTGGAGGAGATCGCCGCCGGCATCCGGACCAGCGGGGACTCGTACGAGCACGCGGTCGAGGACCAGGCCCGCGCGATCGCGAACGTCGGCGACTCCCTCAAGGGCAGCTACACCTGACCGCCGCGGCGCGCGGCACGCACACGACATCACCCTCCGGGGACAACGAGGCAAGGAGAACAGGACCGTGGGTCGACCGATGAAGCAGGACTTCGAAGGGGTCCACCAGGTGTACAAGGACCTCACCGTGCTGCAGGGCGCGATGAACGACGAACTCGACACCGTCGGGACGACGGCCGAGCGGTTCGTGCAGACGTGGGACGGCACCGCACAGGACGAGTACTACAAGTCGCAGACCAAGTGGAACACCGCTGCGGCCGAGCTGAACTTCATCCTCGGGCGGATCGGTGCCTCGGTCGCGTCGGGGAACCGCAACATGATCGATCTCGAGGACGGCCTCACCCGTCAGTGGGGTCCGCGGTGACGCCGGCGACGGTGTAGCGATCACGCGACGTCCCGGTGGTGGAGAGGCCGCCGGGACGTCGCGTTCCCGGGCTCGGGTCCGCAGCCGCTTTGACCACGGCATGACAGGGCCGGTATCGTGTCCGTTTGGCGTGTCGTGCGCTGCCGTGGCCTTGTGCCCGGCGGACGTCGCTTCTCGGGTCTCAACTGGCCGCCGAGAGCGATCATCGGCGACACGCGGGCCAGCAGCGAAACGATAGACGAGGAAGATCTGTGTCTACGTACACACCGAAGGCCGGCGACGTGACCCACCAGTGGCACGTCATCGACGCCACTGATGTGGTGCTCGGCCGCCTCGCGGTGCAGGCGGCGAACCTGCTCCGCGGCAAGCACAAGCCCACCTTTGCTCCGCACGTCGACGGCGGTGACTTCGTCGTCATCATCAACGCCGACAAGGTCGCCATCTCCGGCAACAAGCGGACCGACAAGTTCCTCTACCACCACTCGGGCCACCCGGGTGGTCTCCGTGCGCGTTCGGTGGGTGAGGTTCTCGAGAAGAACCCCGACCGCCTCGTGGAGAAGGCCGTCACCGGCATGCTCCCGAAGAACAAGCTCGGTCGCGCCATCGCGAAGAAGCTGAAGGTCTACGCGGGTCCGAACCACCCGCACGCCGCGCAGCAGCCGGTTCCGTTCGAGATCAAGCAGGTGGCCCAGTGACTGAGCAGAACGTGAACGAAGAGTACGGCGACGACTCGGTCGAGACCGTGGTCGACGAGTACGTGGCCGAGGAGGCCGTCGAGGCTCCCGCCCCGATCGTGCTCGATCGTCCGGTCCAGACCGTCGGCCGCCGCAAGGAGGCCGTCGTGCGCGTCCGCCTCGTGCCCGGCTCCGGCAACTTCGTGCTCAACGGCCGCAGCATCGAGGACTACTTCCCGAACAAGGTGCACCAGCAGCTCGTGAAGTCCCCGCTGGTCACGGTCGAGCGTGTCGAGTCGTTCGACATCCACGCGCGTCTCACCGGCGGTGGCCCGTCCGGCCAGGCCGGCGCTCTGCGTCTCGCCATCGCGCGTGCGCTGATCGAGGTCTCGCCCGAGGACCGTCCGGCTCTCAAGCGTGCCGGCTTCCTGACGCGTGACGCCCGCGCCACCGAGCGCAAGAAGTACGGTCTGAAGAAGGCCCGTAAGGCACCTCAGTACTCCAAGCGCTGATGTGTCGCCGACGCTGACCTGGTGGTCGGCCTCGGCACCTGTTCGACCACGAGAGCAGGCGCCGGTAGAGATCTCCTACCGGACGCCTGCTCTCGTGCATTCCGGCCCGTCCGTCCGGGCGGCCACATTCCCGGCGTTCGGCCGGATCATCGACACACGAGAGGTTGGTCCATGGGGCGGTTGTTCGGTACCGACGGCGTTCGCGGTCTGGCGAACGCAAGTTTGACGGTGGAACTCGCCGTCCGGATCGCAGGTGCCGCAGCAGCGGTGCTCGCGGACGGTACCGAAGGGCGCCGGCCCGTCGCGGTCGTGGGCCGGGACCCCCGCGCGAGCGGCGAGATGCTCGACGCAGCGGTGACCGCGGGCCTGACGGCCGCCGGAGTCGACGTGCTGTCGGTGGGTGTGCTGCCCACCCCCGCGGTCGCGTACCTGACCGACGCCTACGCCGCGGACCTCGGCGTGATGATCTCGGCGTCGCACAACCCGATGCCGGACAACGGGATCAAGATCTTCGCAGCGGGCGGCCACAAGCTCGAGGACGCCGTCGAGGACCGGATCGAGGCGCTGCTGCACGGGGAGCAGACGCTCCGGCGGCCGATCGGTGCCGGCATCGGACGTGTCCGTCCCGCGACCGACGCGTCCGCCCGCTACCTCGCGCATCTCGCGGGCGCCACCACGACACCACTGGCCGGGTTGACGGTCGTCGTCGACTGCGCCCACGGCGCGGCCTCGGAGGTGGGACCCGCCGCGTACGCCGCCGCCGGTGCGACCGTCGTCGCGATCGGGGCGGAACCGGACGGTCTCAACATCAACGACAACTGCGGATCCACACACCTCGACGCTTTGCAGAAGGCCGTCGTCGAGCACGGCGCCGATCTCGGGCTCGCGCACGACGGTGACGCCGACCGCTGTCTGGCCGTCGACGCCACCGGGGCGATTGTCGACGGTGACGCGATCATGGCGGTGCTCGCGCTGGCGATGCGCGACAGCGGTGAACTGCACGAGAACACGCTGGTCGCGACGGTCATGAGCAACCTCGGTCTGCACCTGGCGATGCGGGAGGCCGGGATCGCGGTCGTGACCGCCGGTGTCGGCGACCGTTACGTCCTCGAGGAACTGCGCCGCGGCGCGTTCAGTCTCGGCGGCGAGCAGTCCGGCCACATCGTGTTCCCGTCCCACGGCACGACCGGTGACGGGGTGCTCACCGGCCTGCGGGTGATGGAACGCATGGCGGTGACGGGCTCGTCGCTCGCCGATCTGGCCTCGGTCATGCGGACCCTGCCGCAGGTGCTGGTGAACGTGCCCGTCTCCGACAAGACCGCGGTCGCGGGTCACCCCGCGGTCGTCGAGGCGGTCGCCGCGGCAGAACACGAGCTCGGCGACACCGGCCGGGTGCTGTTGCGCCCGTCGGGAACCGAGCAGCTGGTGCGCGTCATGGTCGAGGCGGCCGACGACACCGTGGCACGGGTCCTCGCCGACCGTCTCGCAGGAGCGGTCGCGGCGGTCTGACCGTGCCCCGCAGTGGGTGCGGCTGGCAGTTCCCCGGGTGAGACGGGAACCGCTGGACCCGCGGCTGCGTCCAATCCCTACGACGGCGCTGCCACGGTGGCGGCACCGGCGGGGAGGTGCACGTGGGGCAGGATGGAACGACCGCCGGGCCGGCCGGGAACGGGCCGCCCACCGGAGGCGTGAGCGTCGACGTGACGGCGATGCGCGCGATCGCGGCCGGTCTCGTTCGCGCGGTCACCGGCACCGAGCGGCAGTGGCAGCGGACGATGGGCGGACTCGGATTCGACGCCGGCGCGGCCGGCCCCGGCTATCGCGATCGCGGAGACGTGGTGGACGCGGGATACCGCCGGCTGCGGCGTGTGTTGGAGGCGTGGTGCGACGAAGCGTCCGGCGCCGCGGACCTGCTGGGTCGCACCGCCGACCGCTACGGGCACGAGGCCGAGCGGCAGGCGGCGGCGCTCACCGGTATCGACCCCGGCGCGGGGGATCCGCGGTGACCGTCGCACCCAGCGTCGGCTCGGCCGGCGTCGACGCCCTCCTCGATGCCGGTGCCGTCGGTCTTCGGTTCTTCGTCGAATTCCTCCCGCGGGCACATCGCATCGGTGCGGTGCCGACGGTCACGGTGCCGGACCTGACGGACCGGTACGACGCGCAGCGCGGCCTCGACATCGCGCGGCTCGCGTCCGACGCGGACGTGATGAAGACGCTGTCGTCCGTCGTCGGCTCGGGTGCCGACGAGCAGCGCGCACGGCTCGCTACGGTGCCGGCGGTGTGGGAGGGGCGTGCCGGGTGCTCGGCGTCCGAACCACTCGCCGCCCACGTCGAACGGTCGCGGCGACTGCACGAGACGGTCGGTGTCCTCGGTGACACGCTGGCCGGTGCGGCCACCGGGATTTTCACGATCGTCGACGAGAAGTCCCGTGCCGCATCATCGTTCGCCGACGTGAGGGTCGACGGTCTGGGCCCGGCCGAGGTCGATGCGGTTCTCGCCGGCGCGTCGGGTGCGGGCATCGGCCCGGTCGTCGAACAACTCGCTCACCGGTCCACCGGCCTCGTCGTGGATGCGGAGGCGGCGGCGCGGTGGTGTGCCCGATGGCTGCGCGAGGTGTTCGCTCCGGGTGTCGAGAGCGCCGTCGGCGTGTTCGTGGGTCTGTGCGACGACGCCGACCGCGCGATCGGGGCAGTGTTCGACGAGCTGGCCCGCGTCTTCGAGAGTCTCGACGAGCATCGGTTCCCCGGTATCGGAACGGACGGCATCGGAACGGGCGGTATCGGAACGGACAGGCCGTCCGACGGTCGCCGCGCCCTCGAATCCGGCGGGGGGGTCGTGCCCGCGTGGGGATCGTCCGGTGCGTCCTCGTCGGATGTGGTGCGTGCGGGTGTCTCGCTCGTCGAATCGGGGCTCGAGCTGGTTGCGGCGGTCGGTGAGCTGACCGGCGCCGTCGTCGAACTCGCAGCGGCAATGGTGGACGGGGCCACCACGGTGGTCGAGGGGGCGACCGTTGCCGTCGAGGCCACGACCGGCGAACTCTCGGACAGTGCGCCGGTCGAACACAGTGCGCCGGTCGAACCGGTGCCCGGCCCGGCCCGCGAATCGACACCGCCGATCTCGGAGTCACCCGCCGCCGAACCCGAGGTCGCGGCCACCGGCACCGAACCGGTGGACGGGCTCGCGACGTCACCGTCGGGACCGACGGCGGCCTCGGGCCCGATGGCGCCGGTCTCGACCGTGGAGACCGGTCGAGCGGATCCGGCCGCCGAGAAACCGGCCCCTGCTCTCGTGCCCGGTTCCGGTGTGTCCGCCCCGGCCTCCGGGCGAGGTCGCCGCACCGGCCCGGCACCGGAGAACTCCGGCGATGTGCCCACCGCCGCACGCGGTCCCGCGGACCCGGCCGAGCTCGGGCCCGACGGCGGCGTGATCCTCCCCGAGGCGGGACCGCTGTGAACGCGGAGATCGAGCGGATCGTCGCCGAGTATCGCGCCGCGGCCGGCCGCCGGCTCGGTGACCTCGACGAGGTGCGCAGGCCCCGGCGGTTGCCGGAGCCGGTCACGCCCCGACCCCGGGAAGGCGCGCGGAAACCGGACGATGAGGAGCCGTACTACCGGCCGAAGAGCTGGCTGATCTGAGCGGCGGGATCGGATTCGATCAGCGACGGGTCGGCGATCACGTCGGACCCGGGGATCTCCGATTCCGGGTCCGAGAAGCACGCGTAGGTCTTGTCCCCGGTCAGGCGGTGCAGCAGGAACCCGGTGAGCAGCGCACGGGTGCGCTGCTGCGTGCGACGCTCACCCCCGCCGAGCCCGATGAACGACAACAGTTTGCGACCCTCGACGAGACCGTCGTCGGAGGCCTTGTGGACCGAGCGCAACAGCACGTCGCCATCCCACGCCTGCGCGACCGCGACCGCGTCGCTGTTCAGGGAGCCGAGGCTCTTCGCGCCGACGAGGACCAGACCGGGCACCCCGATCCCGGCTGCGACGGCCGCGGCGGAAGGCGCGGTCGGAGCCGGGAACAGCGACGCCACCGCGGCCACGTCGCGCCGGGACGCGGCCAGGACCGCCGCCCCCGCACCCAGTCCGTGACCGGCCACGGCGACACGGTCGGGGCGCACGCTGATCCGGCCCGTCCCCAGCCGGACGCTCGTGCAGATGTCGAGGACGGTGATCAGGTCGGTGGACAGACCCAGCGCCGACGGCACCGGCCCGCGCTCGGTGTTCGGCGCCGCGGCGACGATGCCCCACGACGCGAGGTGCTCGAGCAGACCCGAGTAGCCCGAGGTTCCGGTCAGCCAGCCGTGACCGAACGCCACCGCGGGCAGCCCGAAGCCTTCGGCGGGGGTGTAGACGACGCCTGGCTGACCGGCGAGCGCCAGGTCGCCACGCAGGACCGAATGCGGTCCGCGCCGGGAGAGCTGCTGAGCCAGGGATTTCGGGTTCGCCGCCACGGCGTGAACGTTAGCGGATCGCGCGGCGGCCCGGCACGTCACCGGCCGCGGGCCGGACCGGCGAGCTCCCGACGAGTTGTTACCGCCCGGTCGTCGCCCAGTACCCTGCTAACCATGTGCGGAATCGTGGGTTATGTCGGGCACCGCAATGCTCTCGACGTCGTGGTGGAGGCACTGCGGCGAATGGAATACCGAGGTTACGACTCGGCGGGGATCGCGATCCTGGACGGGCACGGCGGGCTGGCCGTCGAGCGGAAGGCCGGGCGGCTGGCGAACCTCGAGGCCGAGCTCGACGAGGTCGGCAGGGACGGCTTCGCCGGCACCGCCGGCATGGGACACACCCGCTGGGCGACCCACGGACGGCCCACCGACCGCAACGCGCACCCGCACCGTGACGCGACCGGCCGCGTCGCGGTCGTCCACAACGGCATCATCGAGAACTTCGCGCCGCTGCGCGCCGAACTCGAGCACGAGGGTGTCGAGCTGGCGTCCGACACCGACACCGAGGTCGCCGTGCACCTGGTGGCCCGTGCCTACGCCGACGGTCCCACCGCCGGGGACTTCGTGGAGAGCGCCCGCAGCGTGCTGCGCCGTCTCGAGGGCGCGTTCACGCTCGTGTTCGCGCACGCCGACCATCCCGGCACGATCGTCGCTGCCCGCCGCTCCACGCCGCTGGTCGTCGGGGTCGGCGACGGCGAGATGTTCATCGCCTCCGACGTCGCGGCGTTCATCGAGTTCACCCGCGACGCCGTCGAGCTGGGGCAGGACCAGGTCGTCGTCATCACGAAGGACTCCTACGAGGTCACCGACTTCGACGGCAACCCCGACGTGCCGACGCAGCCGTTCACGATCGACTGGGATCTCGCCGCCGCCGAGAAGGGCGGCCACGACTACTTCATGCTCAAGGAGATCGAGGAACAGCCCGAGGCGGTCGCCGACACGCTGCGCGGGCACTTCGTCGACGGCCGGATCGTCCTCGACGAGCAGCGGCTGTCCGATCAGGAACTGCGCGACATCGACAAGGTGTTCGTCGTCGCGTGCGGCAGTTCGTATCACTCCGGGCTGGTCGCCAAGTACGCCATCGAGCACTGGACGCGCCTGCCTGTCGAGGTGGAACTGGCCTCCGAGTTCCGCTACCGCGACCCGGTGCTGGACCGGTCCACCCTGGTCGTGGCGATCTCGCAGTCCGGGGAGACCGCCGACACCCTCGAGGCCGTCCGGCACGCGAAGGAGCAGAAGGCGCGGGTGCTGGCGGTGTGCAACACCAACGGTGCCCAGATTCCGCGCGAGGCCGACGCCGTGCTCTACACCCGCACCGGTCCCGAGATCGGCGTCGCCTCGACGAAAGCGTTCCTCGCGCAGATGGCGGCGAACCTGCTCGTCGGCCTGGCGCTCGCGCAGGCCCGCGGCACCAAGTACCCGGACGAGGTGGCCCGCGAGTACGAGGATCTCGCCGCGATGCCTGAGCGGATCGCGCAGCTGCTCACCACGATGGACCCGGTGCGGGATCTCGCACGGGAACTGTCGGCGTCGCCGGCGGTGCTCTTCCTCGGCCGCCATGTCGGGTATCCGGTCGCGCTCGAAGGTGCCCTCAAGCTCAAGGAACTCGCGTACATGCACGCGGAGGGCTTCGCGGCCGGTGAACTCAAGCACGGCCCCATCGCGCTCATCGAGGACGGTCTGCCCGTCATCGTGGTGATGCCGTCCCCGAAGGGCCGGGCAGTGCTGCACAGCAAATTGCTCAGCAACATCCGGGAGATCCAGGCCCGGGGCGCGCGCACCGTCGTCATCGCCGAAGAGGGCGACGAGACCGTGCGGCCGTTCGCCGACCATCTCATCGAGATCCCGTCGTCGCCGTCGCTGTTGCAGCCGCTGCTGTCGACGGTGCCGCTGCAGGTCTTCGCCGCCGAGGTCGCGCAGGCACGCGGCTACGACGTGGACAAGCCCCGCAACCTGGCCAAGTCCGTGACGGTCGAATAGACCCGTACTCCGATCGGAGCGGCGATGCGCAGTTACCACCCGTGCGACCGGGTCCGGGCCGCCGAGGCGCCGTTGCTCGCGTCGCTGCCCGAGGGCACGCTCATGCGGCGGGCCGCGCACGGCCTCGCCCGGGTCACCGCCGCGGAACTGCGGTCGCGCACCGGCGGGGTCGCCGGGCGGCGCGTGGTGCTGCTCGTCGGTTCCGGAGACAACGGCGGTGACGCGTTGTGGGCGGGCGCGTTCCTGCGCCGTCGCGGGGTCGCGGTGACCGCGCTGTTGCTCGCCCCGGATCGCGCCCATCCGGACGGGTTGTCCGCCCTGCGGGTCGCGGGCGGTCGCGTTGCGCCTGCGGTCCCGGACGCTGTCGGCGAACCCGATCTGGTGCTCGACGGGATCGTCGGAATCTCCGGGCGTGGCCCGCTGCGGCCGGCGGCCGCAACGCTGGTCGACGCGATCACCGCGCCGATCGTCGCGGTCGACACCCCCAGTGGTGTCGACCCCGACACCGGCGCGGTCGACGGCCCGTCGGTCACCGCCGCGGTCACCGTCGCGTTCGGTGCCCTCAAGCCGGTGCACGTGCTCGCCGCGGCGCGCTGTGGTCGCGTCGAACTCGTCGACATCGGCCTGGACCTGCCGGCGGCTCACCTGGTGGCCGCCGAACCCGCCGAGGTCGGGGCGATCTGGCCGATCCCCGGGCCCGACGACGACAAGTACAGCCAGGGGGTCGTCGGCATCATCGCGGGCAGTGACACCTATCCGGGTGCCGGTGTGCTGTGCACCGGCGCCGCGGTCGCCGCGACGTCCGGCATGGTCCGCTACGCCGGCACGGCAGCGGACGCGGTTCTGGCCCGGTATCCGGAGGTCGTCGCGGCGCCGTCGTTCGCCGCGGCCGGGCGCGCCCAGGCCTGGGTCGTCGGGCCGGGCGGCGGCACCGGCGAGAACGCCGCGCGGACCTTGCGGGACGTGCTGGCCACCGACCTGCCGGTGCTCGTCGACGCGGACGGGCTGACGCTGCTCGCGAAGGATCCGTCGCCGGTGCGCGACCGCACGGCCCCGACCCTGCTCACGCCGCACGCCGGTGAATTCGCCCGGCTCACCGGTGCGCGGCCGGAACCGGACCGGGTCGCCGCCGTGCGTGCGCTCGCGGCGGACTGGAACGTCCACGTGCTGCTCAAGGGCCGCGCGACCCTGATCGCCCGTCCCGACGGGCACGTGTTCGTCAACGACGCGGGTGGTTCGTGGGCGTCGACGGCCGGCGCCGGCGACGTGCTGTCCGGGCTGATCGGAGCGCTGATGTCGGCCGGGATGGCTCCCGATCTCGCCGCGGCGGCCGGAGCCCGGGCGCACGCGCTCGCCGCGAACCTCGCCGCGCACGACCGCGACGGAGCTGCTCCCGTCTCGGCGAGCGCGATCCTGACGCAGGTCAGGGCCGCAGTGCGCACGCTGCGGGCACATATGTCCGAATCGTGATCCGAACTCAACCACCAGCGCGCGGCTCTCGAATCCGACAGTGGCAGGATCGAAGATCATGACCACGGCAGAACGCACCCAGGAACAGCACCGTCACGCCCAGCCCCAGGCCGAGGCGGTGATCGACCTGGATGCGGTCGCGGACAACGTTCGCCTGCTGCGCGAGTACGCCGGGGACGCGGCGGTGATGGCCGTGGTCAAGGCGGACGCCTACAACCACGGGGCGGTGCCGGTCGCGAAAGCCGCGCTCGCCGCGGGCGCGCGCGAACTGGGCGTCACCACTCTGACCGAAGCACTGGAACTGAAGTCGGCGGGCATCGACGCACCGGTGCTGTCCTGGTTGCACACACCGGACGCCGACTACGCACCCGCCATCGTCGCCGGTGTCGAACTCGGAGTCTCCTCGCCGCGCCACCTCGCCTCGATCGTCGCGGCCGCCCGTGACAGCGGAGTCACCGCCGTGATCACCGTGAAGGTCGACACCGGCCTCAACCGCGGCGGCGTCGCCCGTGACGAGTGGCCGGGCTTCCTCCGCGACCTCGGCAGAGCCCACGCCGAAGGCGCGGTCCGGCTGCGCGGTACGTTCTCCCACCTCGCGCACGCCGACGAACTCCACCACCCCGAGATCGATTCGCAACGGGACCGGCTGGTCGAGGCCGTCGCCGATCTGCGTCGCCACGGCATGCCGCCCGAGGTGGTTCACCTGTCGAACTCCGCGGCCGCCGTCACCCGTCCCGACCTGCGATTCGACATGATTCGTCCCGGAATCGCGATGTACGGACTGTCCCCGATTCCGGAGATCGGCGACTACGGGTTCCGGCCCGTGATGACGTTGCGGACGAGGGTGGCGCTCGTGAAGAAGGTGACCGCAGGGTCCGGTGTGTCCTACGGGCACCGCTGGATCGCTCCCATCGACACCACCGTGGCGGTGCTGCCGATGGGATACGCGGACGGGATCCGCCGGAACCTGAGCGGCCGCTTCGAGGTGCAGCTCGGTGGCCGACGTCGCCCTCAGCTCGGCCGCGTGTGCATGGACCAGATCGTGGTCGACCTCGGACCGGACGGCGGTGGAGTAAGCGAGGGTGATCATGCGTTGTTCTTCGGTGACGGACGCCACGGCGAGCCCAACGCCCAGGACTGGGCGGACCTGCTCGACACGATCAACTACGAGGTCGTGACCGGGGTGGGCGGGCGCACCGTGCGGACCTACGTCGGTGGAGAAGGAGGCGGGACGGAATGAGCATGATGGGCAGGATGGGGCTGCTCGGCGCGAGCCTGGCCACACTCGCCTCCGCCGCCGGCCTATACGCGGTGCGGTCCGCGGGAATGCCCGCCCCCGAGATCTACGCCGACGAGGACTTCGACGCGATGCTCGCCGCACCCAAGCGCAGCGTCACCACCGAGGACGGCGTGGACCTCGCGGTGCGCGAATTCGGTTCGTCGCTCGCGCCGCTGACCATCGTGTTCGTCCACGGATACTGCCTGCGTATGCAGTCCTGGCACCTGCAGCAGCGCTACCTCGCACAGCGGTGGGGCCGTGACGTGCGCATGGTGTTCTACGACCAGCGCGGCCACGGCGAATCCGGTGCCGCCGGTTCGAAGTCCTGCACCATCGCCCAGCTCGGTCGCGACCTCGGCCGTGTCATCGACGCGACCGCGCCGGGCGGCCCGGTCGTGGTCGTCGGGCACTCGATGGGCGGCATGACCGTGATCGCGCTCGCCGCGCAGCGACCCGACCTGTTCGACTCCCGCATCGTGGGGGTGGGCCTGCTCGCGACCACCGCGGCCGGGCTCAGCAAGTCCGGGATCGGACGCAATCTCGAGAACCCGGTGATCGACGCGTTCCGCTACGCCGCCCGAACCGCGCCCGGATTCGTGCAGTTCGCCCGCGGCACCGCGAAGGCGATCGTCTCGCCGATCCTGCGCGCCGCGTCGTACGGCACGGTCGTGAGCCCGCGGCTGGTGGAGTTCTCCGACCGCATGCTCAACGAGACGTCGGTGCTGACCGTCGTGAACTTTCTGCGCACCCTCGAGCTGCACGACGAGTCCGCGGCGTTGCCGACGCTGGGAACGGTGCCGACGCTGGTGTTGTGCGGTGACGCGGACATGGTGATCCCGTTCGCGAGCTCCGAGGCTCTGGCCGCCGAGTTGCCGGACTGCGAACTCAAGCGGGTGCGGGGTGCCGGTCACCTCGTGCAGCTCGAGTTCCCGGAGGTCGTGTCCAAGGCCGTGGACCGGCTCGTCCAGCGGGCCTTCGCGCACGACGCGCGCAACCGGCGGGCCGTCGGTGTCTGACAACGTGAAAGGTGACGGCGTGTCCGAACCAGCCGTGTCTGAACCGTCCGTGCCGGAGGAGCACGCGGAATTGCCGACGGTCGAGGACACCGAGGCCCTGGGCCGCCGGCTCGCCGCGAGCCTGAAGGCCGGGGACCTGGTGGTGCTCGACGGACCCCTCGGTGCCGGCAAGACCGCGCTGACCAGGGGGATCGCCGCAGGCCTCGGTGTGCAGGGGAGGGTCACGTCGCCGACGTTCGTGATCGCTCGTGAACATCGGCCGGGGGAGCGACCCCACGGGGAACCGGTGGGGCTCGTCCACGTCGACGCCTACCGGCTCGGCAACGGACCGGGTGCCCTCGACGAACTCGACGCGCTGGATCTCGACACCGATCTGACCGCCGCGGTCGTCGTCGTCGAATGGGGTGAGGGGCTCGTCGAGAAGCTGACCGACCGGCATCTGCGCGTCCGGTTGCGGCGCGATCCCGAATCCGATGTGCGCCGTGCCACCTGGGGCTGGGTGGGTTAGCGGCTCGGACCGGCCTTCCCCGCCGCGGCGCCCGTCCATGGTGGCGGTATCCTGGGTAATCGTGCTTGTGCTCGCCGTCGATACCGCCACCCCTGCCGTGACCTCGGGGCTGGTCCGCCTCGACACCGGCGCCGCGCAGAACCTCGAGACGGTCGCAGTGCGGGTCACCGACAACCCACGGGCCCACGCCGAGATCCTCACTCCTCAGATCCTCGAATGTCTCGCCGAAGCGGGATGCGAACCGGCGGACCTCGACGCGATAGTCGTCGGGGTCGGTCCGGGACCGTTCACCGGATTGCGCGTCGGGATGGCGACGGCCGCCGCGTTCGGTGACGCGCTGGGCATCCCCGTGCACGGCGTGTGCACCCTCGACGCACTCGCCGCCGACGTGTACGCGGCGGATCCGGACGGTCCCGACCTGCTCGTCGTCACCGACGCGCGGCGCCGCGAGGTGTACTGGGCGCGATACTCCGGCGGACGCCGGGTGGAGGGCCCCGACGTGCGCAAACCCGCCGACCTGACGGCCGCGCCGTCGCAGCGGGTCGCCGGCTCGCCGGCCCACGCCGAACTGTTCGACCTGCCCACCGCGCCGGTGCACACGCCGTCCCCGGCCGGGCTGGTCACGGCGGCAGCGCCCGAACTGATCGCCGGGGCCGCGCCGCAGCCGCTGGTGCCGCTGTACCTGCGCCGGCCGGACGCGGTGGAGACGGCGGCCCGGAAGAAATGAGCGTGCTCGTCGACGCGCTGCGCCCGGACGATGTCGAGCGTTGCGCGGAACTCGAACAGGTCCTGTTTCCCGGGGACGACCCGTGGAGCGCCGACGCGTTCCGGTCGGAACTGGCGTCCCCGCACAACCATTACGTCGCCGCCCGCGACGACGACGGCCGCCTGATCGGGTATGCCGGACTGGCTCGGCTGGGCACCGGTGTGCATCCCGAATCGGAGGTGCACACGATCGGCGTCGACCCCGAACTGCGGCAACGCGGTATCGGGGGTGCGCTGCTCGATGAACTGCTGCGGGTCGCCGACGCGTGGGGCGGCCCGGTGTTCCTCGAGGTGCGGACCGACAACGATCCCGCGATCGCGTTGTACCGGCGGGAGGGTTTCGAGATCGTGGGCACCAGGAAGCGTTACTACCAGCCGAGCGGCGCCGACGCGTACACCATGTGTCGGCCGGACCGGCGAGAGGAGCCAAAGCCGTGATCGTGATGGGCATCGAGAGCTCGTGCGACGAGTCGGGTGTCGGCATCGTCCGGTGGGTCGGCGACGGCACGCTCGAACTGCTCGCCGACGAGGTGGCGTCGAGTGTCGACGAGCATGCCCGCTTCGGTGGTGTGGTGCCGGAGATCGCGTCCCGCGCGCATCTCGAGGCGATCGTCCCGACGATGCGGCGGGCACTCGCTGCCGCCGGCATCGACAGACCCGACGCCGTGTGCGTCACCATCGGGCCCGGCCTGGCCGGTGCCCTGCTCGTGGGGGTCGCCGCCGCCAAGGCGTACGCCGCGGCCTGGAACGTACCGTTCTACGCGATCAACCATCTGGCCGGGCACGTCGCCGTCGACACCCTCGAGAACGGCCCGATGCCACCGTGCATCGCGCTGTTGGTCTCGGGGGGCCACACCCACCTGCTGCACGTCGAGGACATCGGCAAGCCGATCGTCGAGCTCGGTACCACCGTCGACGACGCGGCAGGGGAGGCGTTCGACAAGGTGGCCCGGCTGCTGGACCTCGGATACCCGGGCGGTCCGGTGCTGGACAAGCTGGCCCAGCAGGGCGACTCGACCGCGGTGGTGTTCCCGCGGGGGATGACGGGACCGCGCGACGCGCGTCACGACTTCTCGTTCTCCGGTCTGAAGACCGCGGTCGCACGGCATGTCGAAGCGCTGGAACGCGCCGGGCAGCCGGTTCCGGTCGCCGATGTGGCGGCCGGATTCCAGGAGGCGGTCGCCGACGTGCTCACGATGAAGGCGGTGCGCGCGGCCCAGGATGTCGGGGTCGACACGCTCGTGCTCGGCGGCGGCGCGACCGCGAATTCACGGTTGCGTTCGCTGGCCCGGGAACGATGCGACGCCGCCGGGATCACCTTGCGGGTGCCGCGCCCGCGGTTGTGCACCGACAACGGTGTGATGATCGCGGCGCTCGGCGCCCACCTCATCGCGGGCGGCGCGCAGCCGTCGTTGCTGACCGCCGCCACCGATCCCGGCCTGCCGGTGTCCGTGCACCAGGTGTGAGCCTCCGGGCTCACTCGTCCGTCGCGGCTCCGGCCGTCGACGTCTCCGGCGTGATGACCTCGGTCGGCGTGAGCGTCGGAGCTGCCGTGCCCGGATCGGCCGGGCGTGCAGGGCTCTCGTCCGGCGCATCGGTCTCCGGCGCAGCGGGTTCCGGTCCGGCCGATTCCTCCGGAGGCGGCACCGGTGTCGTCGTCGAACCGGGGTCGGGTGTGGTGGTCGGTGGTGTGGTCGTGACCGGTGGGGTCGTCGGCTCGGGCGTCGACGTGCCCGGCGTTGTCGTTTCCGGTCGGTCACTGTCCCGGTCGGGTGCCTCCGACGTCGACTCGGCCGGCAGCGGGGACGTCGTGGTCTCCGGCACGGTCGTGGGCGGGGTCGTGGACACCCGGGTCCGGGGCGCTTCGTCCTCCTCGGTCGTGCCGCCGTTCGAGGGAACACGGGTGGGTACCGGATCGAACGACGGGATGCGTGTCTCGGTCGGAGCCGTCGCGTCGGGCACGACCGTGTCCGGCGGGGGCGGCAGCACCGAGTCGGTGGAGCCGGCGGGGGAGACGGGCCGGTCGGTGGGCCCGGGTTCCCCGATCCGATCGGTCGCGTAACCGGCGACGAGTGCTCCGACGACCAGCGCGCCGACGAGTGCCCCGGCCGTGCGGCCCGACGAGCGCGCGGCGCCCGCCTCCGGGCCCCCGGCGAGGGGGTAGCGGTCGAGGTGGGGATGCTCGTCCAGGTAGGCGGCACCGTGTGCGGCGACGGTCGCGGGATCGTCGACCGTGACGGCCCGACCGCCGAACGCGGCCGTGACCGCTGCGGCCAGGGCCGGAACGGACGAGGTGCCGCCGACGAGGACGAGGACCTCGGGGGATGCCGGGGCAGCCGCGCAGGTCCGCGCGGTGAACTCGGCGGCCGCGCCGACCAGGTCCGCGACGAGCTCGTCGAACTCGGCGCGGGTGACGGTGACGGAGACACCCGGTCCGGCCTCACCGATCTCGATGTGCGCGGTGTCGGCGACCGCGAGGGTCTCGAGGGCCCCCAGGCACCGGGCGGAGAGCAACTCGGCGTCGACCGGCATGCGGGTGCGGACGCCGTCCGTCGACTTCCGGACGTGCTCGCGGAGCCGGTTGCCGATCCTTTCGCCGCCGACCGCGTCGGTGCGGTCGGCGTGCAGGACCGTGCCGTCGGTGTGGTCGACGATCGACACGCTCATCCCGGAGGCGCCGATGTCGGCGACCGCGATCGCGCCCTCGGTGCTCGCCAGGCCGGTGTCGTGCAGATAGGTGACGACCGCGGCGGTCTCCGGGATCAGCCGTACGAGGTGGCCTTCGCGGATGGCCGCGGCGCGGACCGAGTCGGCCTGTTCGGCGGTCCGGTAGGCGACCGTCACGACTTCCGGCTTCGGAAGGTCGGAGACCTGGGTCGTCATCAGGGTGACCGCGTCGAAGACGAGGTCACCGACGTCGCGCTGAGCGTGGGTGTCGGCTGCGAGTTCGCGGTACTCGGTGATCCGGCCTTCCGGTGTGTCGATCACCAGCGCGGATCCCACTCCGGATGCTCCGGTGGAGATCCCCAGCGACGTGCGCATTGTCCACCTCCCGTGCGTGACCGGGGGCCAAGGAGCTCGTCTGCTCCTCGAAAGGTCACCGTATGGTCACGCTCCGTATCTCTGTTATCCGAACGTAACAGAAGGCTCGCGATGTTCGCTGAGGACGAGCAAGCGCCCGCAAGCCTTGAGTGCTGGCACTCGCATGTATAGAGTGCTAGTGACACCGAGCGTCGGCCCGGCACCCGCGACGACGGGACCTCGCACGGAGTCACCGTGGTGACTGAACGAATCCGAGTCCGGGAACACAGGTTCTCGGACCAAAGTACCCCTGAAAGTGGAGGGCTCATCGTGGCGAGCGTGAACATCAAGCCGCTCGAGGACAAGATCCTCGTCCAGGCCAACGAGGCCGAGACGACGACTGCCTCCGGCCTCGTCATCCCGGATACGGCGAAGGAGAAGCCCCAGGAGGGCACCGTCGTCGCCGTCGGCCCGGGCCGCTGGGACGAGGATGGCGACAAGCGCATCCCGCTGGATGTCAAGGAAGGCGACGTCGTCATCTACAGCAAGTACGGCGGAACCGAGATCAAGTACGCAGGCCAGGAGTACCTGATCCTGTCGGCTCGCGACGTGCTGGCCGTCGTCGCCAAGTAAGTCGCGTGTCTTCCGCCCCGGAGTTCCTCACAGGACCCGGGGCGGAGTCCGTTCCGGAGAAATTCGACAGGAGTAGTCGGAGAACATGTCCAAGCAAATCGAGTTCAACGAGACCGCGCGGCGCGCGCTCGAGCGCGGTGTCGACCGCCTCGCCGACGCCGTCAAGGTCACGCTCGGCCCGCGCGGGCGGCACGTCGTGCTCGCCAAGGCGTTCGGCGGCCCGACCGTCACCAACGACGGTGTGAGCATCGCCCGGGAGATCGAGCTGGAGGACCCGTTCGAGAACCTCGGTGCGCAGCTCGTCAAGAGCGTCGCCACGAAGACGAACGACGTCGCCGGTGACGGCACCACCACCGCGACCGTCCTCGCGCAGGCTCTGGTCAAGGCCGGTCTGAAGAACGTCGCCGCGGGCGCCAACCCGATCGCGCTCGGTGCGGGTATCGCCAAGGGGGCCGACAAGGTCGCGGAGGCGCTGCTCGCGCTCGCCACCCCCGTGCAGGGCAAGGAGGCCATCGCGCAGGTCGCGACCGTCTCGTCCCGCGACGAGGAGATCGGTGCGCTGGTCGGCGAGGCCCTCAGCACCGTCGGCGAGAACGGCGTCGTCACCGTCGAGGAATCCTCCACGCTGAGCACCGAACTGGTCGTCACCGAGGGTGTGCAGTTCGACAAGGGTTACCTGTCGCCGTACTTCGTCACCGACATCGACGCGCAGCAGGCGATCCTCGAGGACGCCCTGGTCCTGCTGTACCGCGAGAAGATCGGCTCGCTGCCGGACTTCCTGCCGCTGCTCGAGAAGATCGCCGAGTCCGGCAAGCCGGTCCTGATCATCGCCGAGGACGTCGAGGGTGAGGCGCTGTCGACGCTGGTCGTCAACGCGATCCGCAAGACCCTCAAGGCAGTTGCGGTCAAGGCGCCGTACTTCGGCGACCGCCGCAAGGCGTTCCTGGACGACCTCGCCGTCGTCACCGCGGGTACCGTCATCAACTCCGATCTCGGTCTCTCCCTCAAGGAAGCCGGACTCGAGCTGCTCGGTTCCGCGCGCCGGGTCGTGGTCAGCAAGGACAACACCACGATCGTCGACGGCGCCGGTACCGCCGAGGCGATCGAGGAGCGCGCAGGGCAGCTGCGTCGTGAGATCGAAGCCACCGACTCGGACTGGGATCGGGAGAAGCTCGAGGAGCGCCTCGCGAAGCTGGCCGGCGGCGTGGCCGTCATCAAGGTCGGCGCGGCAACCGAGACCGACCTCAAGGAGCGCAAGTTCCGGGTCGAGGACGCGGTGAACGCTGCCAAGGCCGCCGTCGAGGAGGGCATCGTCCCCGGTGGCGGTTCGGCGCTCGTGCAGGCGTCCCTCGAGCTCGCCGAGCTCGAGGCGTCCCTGTCGGGTGACGAGGCCACCGGTGTCGCGGTTCTGCGGACGGCACTGTCGGCACCGCTGTTCTGGATCGCCGCGAACGCGGGTCTCGACGGCGCCGTGGTGGTCTCCAAGGTCGCCGAGAGCCCGAAGGGACACGGCTTCAACGCCGCGACGCTCACCTACGGTGATCTGCTCGCCGACGGTGTCGTCGACCCGGTCAAGGTCACTCGTTCGGCGGTCGTGAACGCCTCGTCCGTCGCCCGGATGGTGCTCACCACCGAGAGCGCGGTCGTCGACAAGCCCGAGGAAGCTGCCGAGGCCGGTCACGGTCACGGCCACGCCCATTAGGCCACGCCGGCGCACACGAAGCCCCGCCCGGGAACATCTCCCGGGCGGGGCTTCGTCGTTGTGGTCGGAACGGCGCGGTCACACCGCGATCCGGCGGCGTCTGTGCCGCGCGTACATCTCGCGCTCCGTCTCGGACATTCCACCCCAGATGCCGTACGGCTCGGCGACATTGAGGGCGTGCTCACGGCACTGCGCGATCACGGGGCAGCTTCGGCACATTTCCTTCGCGCGGCTCTCCCGCTGGGCACGTGCGCGGCCGCGCTCACCGTCCGGATGGAAGAACATCGAGGAGTCCACGCCGCGACACAATCCGTGCATCTGCCAATCCCAGATATCCGCGTTGGGGCCGGGCAAGTGATGTGGTGCAGGCATTGTGGCACTCCTTTGCAGCATGCTCGCGTTGGTGCGAGCGGACCGGCGGCGGGGAACGGTGTCCCGGCCGATCATTCTTTCGAGCACCGCCACCGTAAAAGCGCGACACAATTCGCGTCAATACTTTCGTTGCGTGGGAAACTCCATATCCCTCACGCCGAGAATTAACCTGGGAAATGTTTACTTCGTGACCGGATCATGATTGGCTGACGATCGACCATGGCCGCGAGCGGTGTCCGGGTCGATTCCGGCAATTCCCCCGGCGCGCGGTCCACCTGCGGGTTTGTATCGATGTCCTCCTGTTCTGCTCCTGGTCTGCGCCGGTGTGCGCCCTCGTGCCCGCGCCCGGAGGGCATTAGCGTACATGCAGTATGTTTGGAATTAACGGGTTGTAAACGGCAAGCGAATGGCCGTGTTGCGGGGCGGAATTCACCGCAGTAAATATTTGCGCTCGCGGTGCTTATTTCTCGCTATTCGGACACCCCGTGGGATCTGCCGCCGCGATGGTGCGATGATTCCGGTGTGTCAGCGACCATTGCGTTTGTGCGCCCGCCCGATTTCGCCGCCGAGGTCCTGGCGGCAGCGGCGTTCGGCGATCGGCCGGGGATGAGTCCGCTGCCCGCGGCGACCGACCCGGAGCAGCGATGGCTTCGCGCGGTCGCTCTCGGAGGGCAGGGCTTCTACAGCGGTGCACGGGCGGAACTCGCGCGACTGCAACGCGAGGTCACGGAAGGGTCGCTGGCGTCGCTGGCGGCGAGCACCGAGGCCTCGTTGTTGCGGCAACTCGGCTGGCACCGGCGGGCCGCGGCACACGACGGCCGCGCGTTCGCGCTCGCACGGGCAGCCCCGTCGCGGTCGCCGGAAGAGGGGGCCCGCCTCGTCGAAGCGCAGTGCGATGCGCTCACCGGCCTGGCGGCAGACGCGCTCGGTTGCGGCCGGCTCGGCCTGGCCCGGCGGTTGCTCGCCCGGTGCGCCGACCGGTTGCCGGACGCCGGCCCGGACGACGCGGCCTTCCGGCGGCAGCGGATCCGACTGCACTGGGTGACGGCGGAAACCGCCCTGGCCTCGGGCGATTTCGCGGCGGCGAAGGTGCACGCCGCCCAGGCGTCGATGCATGCGGAACGCGGTCCGTCCGTGCGTCATCGGGTGAAATCCGACCTGTTGCGTGCGGCCTCGGCGACCGGCGACGACGACCTCGGGACCGCCCGTGCGCTCGCCGTCGACGTGGACCGGCGATGCGCGGAACACGGCCTCGTGCCGCTGCGCTGGGCGGCCGCGATGCTGGCCGACGGCATCGGGGCCGGAACCGGCGCAGATCGGGTGCGCGACGAATGCGCCGAGATCGTGATCGAACGCGGCGGCCGCTTCGCAACGATCCGAAATTAGTTCGGCCAGGGCGAATCGGAGTTGTCCCCGCATGTAGTTAGGCTGGGGGCGTTCCACCGTCACGTGGAAGCACACCCGGCCGGGGATGTGCCACTTGTAACGCCAGGACATACGCAATCGATGACTGTTATGGGTGAGGAGTTGGACTCGGCCGTCGCTGCAGCTTCGCAAGGCGATCGGGCTGCTCTTGCCCAGGTTCTCGCAAGCATCCGACCCTTGGTCGTGCGGTACTGCCGGGCACGGGTCGGGTCTGCGGAGCGCGGTCAGCACTCCGCAGACGACGTAGCGCAGGAGGTATGCCTGGCTGTGATGACGGCGCTGCCGCGATACCAGGACCAAGGACGCCCGTTCATGGCGTTCGTCTACGGCATCGCAGCGCACAAGGTCGCGGACGCGCATCGGAGTTCGGCCCGCAATCGGTCGGATCCGGTCGCCGATGTTCCCGAAGTGATGTCGCTGGAGGACAGCCCGGAAGAGCATGCGCTCAACGCGGAGACGAGCCGGCAGATGAAAGAGCTGCTGGGCACGCTTCCGGAGAAGCAACGCGAGATCCTGATCATGCGATTGGTTGTGGGGTTGTCGGCGGAGGAGACGGCAGCCGCAGTGGGAAGCACGGCGGGGGCCGTTCGAGTGGCTCAGCATCGAGCCATAGCCAGACTCAAGAAGGAAGTGACGAGAGCAGGTGAGAGGAATGGGTAGGAAGCGCGGTGACGACGACTTCCACGCTGATCTCGCCGACGACGGCACCCCGGTGGACATCGCGGCAGTGCGTCGTGATGATGCCCTCATCGACGCGATCTCCGGTGACGGTCCGGTAACGACGGAATCGGACGAAGAATACGAACTTGCCACGCTGCTGGCAGGATGGCGCGCCGAGATCCTCGCCGAGCCATTACCTGCCGGTCCCGAGCTCGACGAGATCGTCGCAGCGGTCAACCGCGAAATCGGTGCCCGCGATGCGCTGACGAACAGTCGAACGCGTTCCCGCACCCAGCTGCGCCTGCTGCGTCCCATTGCCGGCGCCGCCGCACTCGTCGCGGTCGCCGTCGGCACGGCGGCAGCCGTGTCCTACAGCGCCGAACCGGGCGACCCGCTGTGGGGCGTCAAGGAAGTCGTGTTCAGCGAACAGGCGCAGAGCACCGTCGCGCGCATCGACACCACGTCCAGCCTCGAGCAGGCCGAGCGTGCGATCGCTGCCGGCGACACCGCCGGTGCGCAGGAACTGCTCGCGTCCGCCCAGGTCCGTTCCAGCGATGTGGCCGATGCCGGTCAACGTGACGAACTGGGCAACTGGCTGGAGCGCCTGGCCGACGAGCTGAGCAGGCTCGTGCCCGTCCCGCCGTCTCCGGTGCCGGGGCAGCCCCTCCCGCCCCTGCTGCCGCCGTTCACGCCGCCGCAGTCCGATGCCGCCACGATCCCGCAGACCCCCGGCACGACGTGGCCGGGAACCTCTGCGAGCACCCCGACGGACGCCCTGACACAACCGTCTCCGTCCCCGACCACGGATCCGACGATCCTGAACGAGCCGACGACGGTCCCGTCCACACCGCCGGTCGAACCGAGCACCCGCCCGACGACCACGCCACCGGCACCGAGCAGCGAGCCCAGCACGCCGCCCACCACCGAAGCTCCGCCCACCACGACGGCGTCCGCCTCGGCATCGACGACTTCGCTCGAGCAGCAGTCGATCAGCCAGCCGGTGACCCGGTCGCCGGAGAGCGCGGAAGTGCGCTGAGGAACGCCCCGCACGTGAACAGCGGCGCCGGCACACCCTGGTGTGCCGGCGCCGCTGTTTCGTCGTGTATCGGCTACCTCAGTCGATCGCGCATCCCGACAGCGGTGCGTCCGCCAGCCGGTCGTACAGGAACGAGACGGCGGTGTCCGTGCCGTAGCCGTCGATCAGCAGAGGACCGAAGTGGTTGGGCAGCGTTGTTCCGGGCAGGATCGGCGGCAGCTCGTTGGTCCGGAACGTGACCGTCGCGCCGAGCGAGCACCAGTCCTCCGCGAGCCGGCGGGCCTGGCCGTAGGGGACGGTGTCGTCGTTGCGGCCGCTGGTGATCAGCACCGGGCTGGGTGGTGTCATCGTTCCGATGCGCTGGTCGTTCAGGTCCGACAGCACTTCGGGGATCTCCTGGAGGTGGGCGAGCAGGGAGCGCCCGTCGGTGGTGTAGGGGGCAGTTCGCAGGAACGGGTGCTTCATGATGACATCGCCGATGCACGAATCCGACAACGTGGCGAGCAGGTCTCTTCCCTCAGGGGTGAGTCTCGGCGCGAGGAGGGGCCGGATCTCGGGATTTCGGTCGATGAATCCGTTGATCGCGAAGCCGATCGCGCCGCCGATGAGCGCGCCGTCGATAGTGTCGAGGATTTCGATCAGATTCGCGGTCGGGCCGCCCGCCCAGGTGCCCTTGAGATTGAGCTCGGGTGCGTATGTCGGCAGCATCTCCGCGGCTGCCGCCGTGGCGCCGCCGCCCTGGGAATAGCCCCAGAACAGAAGGGGGGTGGCGTCGCCGGATCCGGAGAGGTTGTTGGCTGCGCGCGCGGCGTCGAGGACGGCGTGCGCCTGTTCGACCCGGTTGGCGTAGGTGTGGATGCCCGGGGTGCCGAGGCCGATGTAGTCGGTGACGAACACCCGCGCGCCTGCCGCGCTCCACGCGCCGGCCGACAGCGCCTCCTGGTTCGCGGAGATGGACAGCTTGGAGGGATCGGCGAACAGGCCGCTCGAGAATGCGGCGGAGATCGCGCAGTGGTCGCCCTGGCCGGATGTGCCGGGAGCGATCACGACGGTGGGCCGCTCGCCCGGACCCTCCCACGGGTGGGTGGGCTCGATGTAGGTGCCGGACACCGCGACCGGTGTCCCGTCCTGGGTCCGCGAGGTGTACATGACCAGCCGGCCGTCCACCGGGAGGGTGCCGTTCGCGGTCGGCGCGGTCGCGAAGATCGGCGTCGGCGTCTCCTTCACGATCGCGCCGGGTGCCTGGTCGAACGTGGCGGGCGGAATGTAGAAGTCGCTGACCGGGGCGGCCGCGGCGGGCGCAGCGGTGAGCCCGACAACGGTCGATCCCAGGCACGCGACGACCGCGACGACCACGGCCCGGACTCGGAGGTTCGGGCCGGCTCCGGCCTTCCACCTGTACTGATACGGCATCGATGAATCCCCCATACTGGTCGGCGCCGAGTGGCGTCGGTGACGACCGGTACGTCGAGTCGCGCCGGTCACGGGGGTGATACTGGACAGTAACAAGCAATGATGTCAAGTTTCGGCACCCCGGGGCACACACGACGACGCCCGACCGGAATCGTCCGGTCGGGCGTCGTCGGTGTTCGGGTCACCGCACGTGATCAGCGGTGTTTCGCGTGCGTCGTCAGGAATCGAAGCCGTAGGGATCTGCGGGGAGCGCCTCGTTCATCGAGGCATCCGCGTACCCGCGGCAGTAGTCCCACGTGACGTATGCCTCAGGGGCCGGATCGTAGGCGGGTTCGTGCGGGCGGACCGTCCCGTCGACGAGGAGCTGCAGCAGGTTCGCGCGCAGCATGTCCCAATCGTGGTAGTGGTCCTGGTGGCAGTCCTCGCAGCACACGACGAGACCGCGGACCCCGCGCGGGGCCAGCAGTGCCTCGTAGACGGCGAGGTCCGCGAGGTCCTCTTCGACCGCCAGTCGCTCCGAGGGGTCCAGCGGCTGACCCGGTTCGATCGCGTCCAACGCGGCCGACGGGTCGTCGGGATCTCCGGCGAAGGGGTCCGGTGGAAGACCCGGAGGTAACTGATCACGCACGACACCCACGGTACGCAGTGCGGTGGGGTCTGCGCCAGCCGTAGCCGAGGACACGCCGACGAACCGGCGGTCGCGGGTGTTCCGCGTACCGTGCCGGCGCCGGCGGCGAGGGGTGCGGGTTGCGGCAGTGCGAATTGCGGCAACCGATAGGATGGGGAGGTGAGCGTACCGGCTACCTCGGACTGCCCGGGGAATATTCGCACCGCTCACGACATTGTTGGTCACGACAATGCTGCTCACGACGCCGCTCGGTCGTTCGCGACAGCGTCGTTTCACGCTCAGAACCTGTCGGGCCGGAAATCGTCCGGGCCCGCACCGTATCGACTGGCATGGAGGGTCCGAACCGCATGAGTAGTACCGGAGGGCACGTGCACACCGGCGGCGACGATCCGAACAAGGTCGCAATGCTGGGCCTGACCTTCGACGACGTGCTGCTGCTCCCCGCGGCGTCCGATGTCGTCCCGAGTCAGGTGGACACGTCGAGCCAGTTGACGCGCGAGATCCGACTGCGTATCCCGCTGGTCAGTTCCGCGATGGACACCGTCACCGAGTCCCGCATGGCGATCGCCATGGCGCGCGCCGGTGGCATGGGCGTCCTGCACCGCAACATGTCCGCGGAGGTCCAGGCCGCCCAGGTCGAGACCGTCAAGCGGTCCGAGGCCGGCATGGTCACCGACCCGGTCACGTGCAAGCCGACCGACACCCTCGCCGAGGTGGACGCCAAGTGCGCTCGCTTCCGGATCTCGGGTCTGCCGGTCACCGACGCGGACGGATTGCTCGTCGGCATCATCACCAACCGCGACATGCGGTTCGAGGTCGATCAGAACCGGCCGGTCGCCGAGGTCATGACCAAGGCGCCGCTCGTCACGGCCCGCGAAGGTGTCAGTGCCGAGGCCGCGCTGGGGCTGCTGCGCCGTCACAAGATCGAGAAGCTGCCGATCGTCGACGGGCAGGGGAAGCTCACCGGCCTGATCACGGTCAAGGACTTCGTCAAGACCGAGCAGCACCCGAACGCCACCAAGGACCGCGACGGCCGCCTCCTGGTCGGCGCAGCCGTCGGTGTCGGTGACGACTCGTGGACGCGCGCCATGCTGCTGACCGATGCCGGTGTGGACGTTCTCGTCGTCGACAGCGCCCACGGCCACTCGGCCGGGGTGCTGGCCATGATCTCCAAGCTGAAGGCCGAGATCGGAGACCGCGTCCAGATCATCGGCGGCAACGTCGCGACCCGTGCCGGGGCAGCCGCCCTCATCGAGGCGGGCGTCGACGCGGTCAAGGTCGGCGTCGGACCCGGCTCGATCTGCACCACCCGCGTCATCGCCGGTGTCGGCGCGCCCCAGATCACCGCGATCCTCGAAGCCACCGCCGCGGCCGCACCGCACGGCGTCCCGGTGATCGCCGACGGTGGTCTCCAGTTCTCCGGCGACGTCGCCAAGGCCCTCGCGGCCGGCGCGTCCACGGCGATGCTCGGTTCGCTGCTCGCCGGCACGGCCGAATCCCCGGGCGAGCTGATCCTCGTCAACGGCAAGCAGTTCAAGAGCTACCGCGGCATGGGCTCGCTGGGAGCGATGCAGTCGCGTGGCGAGGCCAAGTCGTATTCCAAGGACCGCTACTTCCAGGACGACGTCCTCTCCGAGGACAAGCTGGTGCCCGAGGGTATCGAGGGCCGGGTCCCGTTCCGTGGTCCGCTGCAGCAGGTCACCCACCAGCTCATCGGCGGTCTGCGCGCGGCGATGGGATACGCCGGGGCGTCGACGATCGAGCAGCTGCAGAAGGCGCAGTTCGTGCAGATCACCGCTGCGGGACTCAAGGAGAGCCACCCGCACGACATCACGATCACCGCGGAGGCACCGAACTACGCGGCCCGCTAGGCCGCACGTTCGATCCACCGCCGGTCGTTTCCCCTCTCGTCCTCGTCCGTGACGAGAGGACCGACCTCACACGAGAAAGGGGCGCGCGTGCGCGACCTCGTTGAAATCGGCATGGGCCGCACCGCCCGGCGCACCTACGAGCTGGACGACATCGACATCGTGCCGTCCCGCCGGACGCGGTCCTCCAAGGAGGTGTCGACGGCCTGGCAGCTCGATGCCTACCGATTCGACATCCCGCTGCTCGCGCATCCCACCGACGCCCTGGTGTCGCCGAAGTTCGCCGTCGAACTCGGCAAGGCCGGCGGTCTGGGTGTCATCAACGGTGAAGGTCTGTGGGGCCGGCACGAGGACGTCGAGGCGGAGATCGCCAAGCTCGTCGAGCTCGCCGAGACGAATCCGGATCCGAGCGCGGCGGTGGCGTACCTGCAGAAACTGCACGCGGCGCCGCTGCGTCCCGAGTTGCTCGCCGCCGCGGTCGGCGAGGTGCGGGACTCGGGCGTGACGACGGCGGTGCGGGTCAGTCCCCAGAATGCGCGTGCGCTGACCCCGGACCTGATCAAGGCGGGCATCGACCTTCTCGTCGTTCAGGGCACGATCATCTCCGCCGAGCACGTCGCGCACGGTGAGGACGAGCCGCTCAACCTCAAGACGTTCATCTCGGAACTCGACGTTCCGGTCGTGGCCGGCGGCGTGAGCGATCACCGCACGGCCCTGCACCTGATGCGTACCGGTGCGGCAGGCGTCATCGTCGGCTACGGCTCCACGGCCGGCGCCACGACGACCAGCGGTGCTCTCGGTATCGGGATCCCGATGGCCACCGCGATCGCGGACGCCGCCGCGGCACGTCGCGATTACCTGGACGAGACCGGGGGCCGCTACGTGCATGTCATCGCCGACGGCGACATCGAGACCGCCGGCGATCTCGCGAAGGCCATCGCCTGCGGTGCCGACGCGGCCGTGCTCGGGGCGCCGCTCGCGGTGTCCGCCGAGGCGCCGGGACGCGGCTGGTACTGGCCGTCCGTCGCGGCGCATCCGTCGATGCCGCGCGGTTCCGTGCTGCAGGTCGAGGTCGACGACGAGCGTCCCGGCCTGGATCGGGTGCTCGGCGGTCCGTCGGACGACCCGTACGGTTCGCTGAACCTCGTCGGCGGGCTGCGCCGGGCGATGGCGAAGTCCGGTTACTCGGACCTCAAGGAGTTCCAGAAGGTGGGTCTGTCGGTTCGCGCCTGACGGGTGACTTCCGCTTCCGGTGGCCGGATGTCGGATCGGTTCGTGTGAAACGGATCGACTCGGCGTCCGGCCGTCGTCGTTTGTGCCGTCGTGGTGCGCGGCGCCCGCCGGAGTGCACCACCTGGGGTTTCCGGTACGCGCGGTAACGGTTAGGTCATCCTTGTGGCAGCTGTCACAGAACCGGGGTGCATACTGGCGAGTAACAACCAGTCTTCACGGGTGGAGGTACTCCGATGGGTAAGCAGCGCGAGACGGACTACGACGTCCTCGTCGTCGGATCGGGCTTCGGTGGCAGCGTCACGGCGTTGCGTCTCGTCGAGAAGGGATACCGCGTCGGGGTTCTCGAGGCGGGCCGGCGCTACGCGGACGCGGATTTCGCGAAGACCAGCTGGGATCTCAAGCGTTTCCTGTGGGCCCCGAAGTTCGGCTGCTTCGGCATCCAGCGCGTACACCTTCTGCGCGACTGCCTCATCCTCGCCGGCGCCGGCGTCGGCGGCGGATCGCTCAACTACGCGAACACGCTCTACAAGCCGCCCGCGTCGTTCTTCGAGGACAAGCAGTGGGCACACATCACCGACTGGCACGACGAACTCTCCCCGTTCTACGAGCAGGCCCGCCGGATCCTCGGTGTCGTGACGAACCCGCACATGACCCCCGCCGACGACGTGATCAAGTCCGTCGCCGACGACATGGGAGTGGGCGACACGTTCATCCAGACACCCGTGGGCGTGTATTTCGGGGAGCCCGGCCGCACCGTCGCCGACCCCTACTTCGGTGGGGTGGGGCCCGACCGCACCGGTTGCATCGAATGCGGCGAGTGCATGACCGGCTGCCGGCACGGCGCGAAGAACACCCTGGTGAAGAACTATCTCGGCCTCGCCGAGAAGGCCGGCGCCGAGATCGTCCCGATGACGACCGTCACCGGTCTGCGGGAGACCGCCGACGGCACCTGGGAGGTCGCCACCGAACGGACCGGGGCATGGCGGCGGAAGAACCGGCGCACTTACACCGCCGGTCACGTCGTGCTCGCCGCCGGAACCTGGGGCACCCAGCACCTGCTGCACCACCTCAAGGACACCGGCGCGCTGCCCGAACTGTCGGATCGGCTCGGCGAGCTGACCCGCACGAATTCCGAGTCGATCGTCGGCGCCGGCAGGATGTCCGTCGACCCCGACATGGACCTGACGCGCGGGGTGGCGATCACCTCGTCGTTCCACCCGACCTCCGACACGCACATCGAGCCGGTCCGCTACGGAAAGGGCTCGAACGCGATGGGTCTGCTGCAGACCCTCATGACCGACGGCGGCGGACGCACCCCGCGGTGGGTGAAATTCCTGATCCAGGTCGCGAAGAACCCGGTGCAGATGGCCCGGATGCTGTCGGTCAAGGACTGGAGCGAGCGGACCATCATCGCGCTGGTCATGCAGAACCTCGACAACTCCATCACCACTTACACGAAGAAGGGGTTCTTCGGCCGCCGGGTCACCAGCAGGCAGGGGCACGGCGAACCGAATCCCACCTGGATTCCCGCCGGGAACGAGGCCACCCGCCGCATAGCGGAGAAGATCGACGGCGTCGCCGGCGGCACGTGGGGAGAGATCTTCAACATCCCGCTGACCGCGCACTTCCTCGGCGGCGTGGTCATCGGCACCGACCGCGACCACGGCGTCATCGACCCCTACCACCGGGTGTTCGGTTACCCGACGCTCAGCGTCGTCGA
Organism: Rhodococcus phenolicus; assembly: GCF_001646785.1. Classification (GTDB taxonomy): domain Bacteria; phylum Actinomycetota; class Actinomycetes; order Mycobacteriales; family Mycobacteriaceae; genus Rhodococcus; species Rhodococcus phenolicus. The sequence continues at coordinate 165,532 of NZ_LRRH01000001.1, read as the reverse complement.
CGGTGCCGCCGTCTCCGCGAATCTCGGGGTGAACCCGTCGCTGACGATCGCCGCGCAGGCCGAACGGTCCGCGTCGCTGTGGCCGAACAAGGGCGAGAACGACACTCGTCCCGCGCAGGGCGAGCCGTACCGCCGGCTGGATCCGGTCGCCCCGAAGAATCCGGTGGTGCCGGCGGGTGCACCCGGTGCGCTGTCGCTGCCGATCGTCGAGATCCGCAGCGGTTCGGAATCGGGCGTGGCCTGACCGGCGTTCGTGTGACGGGGACCGCCGCTTAGACTGTTCGGGTGTCGCAAACCCAGCAGTCCAGGCCGGTCCTCGTCGTCGACTTCGGAGCCCAGTACGCGCAGCTGATCGCTCGTCGCGTCCGTGAAGCGAAGGTCTACTCGGAGGTCGTGCCGCACACGGCCACCGTCGAGGAGATCGCAGCCAAGGAGCCGCTCGCGGTCGTGCTGTCCGGCGGCCCGTCCAGCGTGTACGAGGACGGCGCGCCCCGGCTCGACCCGAAACTGTTCGACCTGGGGGTGCCGGTCTTCGGTATCTGCTACGGCTTCCAGGCAATGGCCCAGGCTCTCGGCGGCACGGTCGCGCACACCGGCAGCCGGGAGTACGGCCGCACCGAGATGTCCGTCAGCGGCGGCGTCCTGCACGACGGACTGCCGGCGACGCAGCCGGTGTGGATGAGCCACGGCGACGGCGTCACCGCCGCCCCGGAGGGATTCGAGGTCACCGCGTCCAGCGCGGGCGCGCCGGTCGCGGCGTTCGAGGATCGCGCCCGCCGTCTCGCCGGCGTCCAGTACCACCCGGAAGTTCTGCACTCGCCGCACGGTCAGCAGGTGCTCAGCCGCTTCCTGCACGAGATCGCCGGCATCCCCGGCGCGTGGACGGCCGCGAACATCGCCGATGCCCTCATCGAGCAGGTGCGTGAGCAGGTCGGCGACGGCAAGGCCATCTGCGGGCTCTCCGGCGGTGTCGACTCGGCGGTGGCGGCCGCGCTCGTACAGCGGGCCATCGGTGACCGTCTCACGTGCGTGTTCGTCGACCACGGTCTGATGCGCGCCGGTGAGCGCGAGCAGGTCGAGAAGGACTTCGTCGCCGCAACCGGCGCCCGGCTGGTCACGGTCGACGCCGCGGAGACGTTCCTGCGCGAGCTGGCCGGCGTGTCCGACCCGGAAACCAAGCGCAAGATCATCGGCCGCGAGTTCATCCGTTCCTTCGAGGGCGCGGTCTCCGAGGTGCTCGGCGAGAGCGCCGCGCAGGGTGAGACCGTCGACTTCCTCGTCCAGGGCACGCTGTACCCGGATGTCGTCGAATCCGGCGGCGGATCCGGAACCGCGAACATCAAGAGCCACCACAATGTCGGCGGTCTGCCCGAGGACCTGCAGTTCGAGCTGGTCGAGCCGCTGCGCCTGCTGTTCAAGGACGAGGTCCGTGCCGTCGGCCGGGAACTGGGCCTGCCCGAGGAGATCGTCGGACGGCAGCCGTTCCCGGGCCCGGGCCTGGGTATCCGCATCATCGGCGAGGTCACCCAGGAGCGCCTCGAGATCCTGCGGCACGCGGATTCCATTGCGCGCGAGGAGCTCACCGTCGCCGGCCTGGACGGCCAGATCTGGCAGTGCCCGGTGGTGCTGCTCGCCGACGTCCGCAGCGTGGGTGTACAGGGTGACGGCCGCACCTACGGTCATCCGATCGTCCTGCGCCCGGTCTCGAGCGAGGACGCGATGACCGCGGACTGGACGCGCCTGCCCTACGAGACGCTCGAGCGGATTTCCACCCGCATCACCAACGAGGTCGCGGAGGTCAACCGCGTGGTCCTGGACGTGACGAGCAAGCCGCCGGGAACGATCGAGTGGGAGTGATCCTCCCGTAGACGCGACTGCGCCCCACGGACCGGAGCTGTGATACTCCGAGAATCCGTGGGGCGCAGTTCTTTCAGTGTCTGCGGCAGGATCGTTTGCCGGGTGCGAACAGCAGGGCCGCGCCCACGGCCACGGCGACGGCCACGAACACCCAGCGGAACTCCACGTTCGCGAGGGGATCCAGGGAGAACGGGCCGATCAGTGCCCAGCCGCTGACCGCGAGTGCAGCGATCGCGGCGAGCAGCAGCAGGATCGACGGGCCTCGCCGGTGCGGCCGTGTCGTGCCGGTGTCCTCGGAGCCGGATCCGGTGTGGTCGGTGTCGAAATCAGCCACGGTGCACCTCCGAGTTTCCGAATGCGGTGTCGATGTCGAGGGTCAGGACGGGGCCGCCGCGGCCGTCGGCGCCACCGTCGAAGCCCTCGGCGGGGCACGGCGAGGACGCACGTTCGGTACAGGTGATGTCGACATCCAGGTTCGCCGGCAGGAAGATCTGGGCGTTGCCGAACCGGTTCTCGACCGCGACGGTGCGGTTCTCGGTGAGGTCCAGTCCGCGTAGATCGAGCTGGAGCTCGCCCATCTGGACCGCGTACTCGGGTTGCAGCTCACCGATCGTGCGGGGTGCGTGCTGTTGCTGGCCCCACCGCGAGGTGTCGATGGGCCCGACGAGTGAGGCGAGCACCACGAACCCGATGAGCGGGCCGGTCACCACCAGCAGGCCGTGGCCGCGGTGCAGGAACGCACCGAGCAGCAGTCCCAGTCCGACGACGGCGAGGGCGATCGCTCCGATCCGGGCCGGTGTCAGCCACTCCAGTCCGGTGGCGGCGGCGACCGCGCCGGCCGCGGCCGCGGCGAGCACGGCCAGGCCCAGGATCGTGGTCGTCAACCGCGACCGCGGCTGCTTCTGCTCCGGCACGGGTGTCCGGGCCGGCGCCGGTTCGGGAAGGTCCCACGCGAACGGTGCGACGCCCAGCGGGTCCCAGGCCGGCGGCGTCGCCGTTCCCCCGAGGAGATCGGACGGGGACCGGGCCGGGTCGGATGGGGGCACCGCGGGTGGCAACGACGCGTCCGCCGTGCCGGTACCGGCGGTTGCGGTCGGCTCGCCGGGCGCTGTATCGGTGGCATCGGGGGCCGCGGGCTCGGCCTTGACCCAGAAGTTCGGGTCGGCCGGCGCCGGTCCGGGAGCCGCGGTCGTCCCGGCGGCGTACGGTTCCTGCGCGAACGGGGACGAGGTGAATTGCGTCGGAATGTACGACGCCTGCGGGAACGAGAAATCGGGAAACGGATTCTGCTGGAAGGCGACCGACCCCGGCGCCGCGGGCAGCACCGGTGGTTCCGGTCTGCGCAGGTACAGCAGCCACAGGCCGCCGAACATCAGCAGCATGCTCAGGAACCCGGAACCGCCCAGGCCGGCGCCCATCGGGCCGAGCGCGCTCGCGGCCACAGCGAGCGCCACCAGCAGGACGATCACCTTGGTGTTCGAGTCGGCGCTGTGACCGCGCCCGACGAGGGACTCGACGGGGGAGACCGTGTCGCCGTAGCGGGCGAGAAGAACCCAGCACGCCAGGTACAGGACGATGCCGGCACCCCCGAAGAGGGTGGACACCACGAACGCGATCCGGATCAGTACCGGGTCGACGCCGTACCGAACTCCGATGCCGGCGCACACACCGGCGACGTGGCCCTGATCGGGCATGCGCACCGGGCGGGTGCGCCACATGTCCGAAAGCTGCTCGTGGAAGCTGCGCGAGTTCATGGACTCATCCTGTCGCCCGCGCGGCGCCCGCACATCAGGGGCGAACCCTGATCTTCGGGACCTGTGACCACCCGGGGATCAGGGTCGATCCCCGATGCCGGGGTGGTCGCTCACGTGCCAGTATCGAATATGTGCAGCCGGTAGCAGACCTTCCCGTGCCCGTCCCCCGACTCGAACGCCGTGTCGGAGGCCGTGTCGTGGGCGGCGTGGCCGGTGGTCTCGCCGACCATCTCGGCGTGGACGTGATGAAGGTGCGGGTCGCGTTCGCGGTGCTCGCCGCGCTCGGCGTCGGCATCGTCGCATACGGCCTGTTGTGGGCGTTCGTGGCGCAGGGTACGGACACCGAGCCGCCCTCGGCCACCGAGCGCCGCCGCGCCCTCGGCCTGGCGGTCATCGGACTGGGACTGGCCGCGGGGTTGTCCTGGCTGCTGAACGGGGGCGCGGCATCGGTGATCGCGCCGGTCGTCGTGGTCGCGGTGGGTGCGGCTCTGGTGTGGCGCGAATTCGACGTCGACGGGCCACGTTCGGTCCTCGGGTTGCCGGCCCGGCCCACGGTTCTGACGTGGGCGCGGGTCCTCGGCGGCCTGACCCTCATCGTCACCGGTCTCGGCGTGGTGATCCTCGCCCAGGTCGACGTCGCCGCGTTGCGGTCGTCGTTGCTCGCCGTGGTCGTGACCCTCCTGGGGGCCGGGCTGCTGTCGGTTCCGCTGTGGGTCCGTATGTGGCGGGCACTCGAGCAGGAACGCGCAGCCCGCGTCCGCAACGAGGAGCGGGAGGAGATCGCGTCGCATCTGCACGATTCGGTACTGCAGACGCTGGCGCTGATCCAGAAGCAGGCCGGTGACGCGCAGGAGGTGGTGCGGCTGGCACGCAGCCAGGAGCGGGAGCTGCGGCGCTGGCTGTTCGGCGGCGGGGAGAGTCCCCGCACCAGCCTCGCCGAGGCGCTGCGCACCATCGCCGGTGAGGTCGAGGACCAGCACGGGATGTCCGTCACCCCGGTGATCGTCGGTGATGTCGCGCCCGGCGACGACGACGACCTGACCGCCGAATCGTTCACCGCGGTGCTGGGGGCGACCCGCGAAGCGCTCGTCAACTCCGCCAAGCACGCCGGGGTGGACAGTGTCGACCTGTTCGCCGAGGTCGAGCCGGCCGAGGTGGGCGTGTTCGTCCGCGACCGCGGGGTGGGCTTCGATCCGGAGGTGGTCCCCGACGACCGGCAGGGACTGGCCAAGTCGATCCGGGCGCGGGTCGAGCGGCGCGGTGGCCGGGTGGTGGTGAAGTCGGAGCTCGGCAAGGGCACCGAGATCCGGATACACATGCCTCGCGGCGGTTCGGCGCCCACAGTGGACACGCCCCTAGAGTGGCAGGAGGCCGAACCCCAACCCGAGGAGCACACTCAGTGACGTCGACCGGCGCCCCCACTTCACCTGCCTTCCGTGTTTTCCTGGTCGACGATCACGCCGTGTTCCGTTCCGGGGTGCGCACGGAGCTGGGCCGTGAAGCGGACATGGAGATCGTGGGGGAGGCGGGCGGTGTCGCCGAGGCCGTCGCCGGGATCGACGCCAGCCGTCCCGATGTGGTGCTGCTCGACGTGCACATGCCCGACGGTGGGGGAGTCGCAGTGCTCGGCCGCATCGCGCCCGGGCCCGTGTGCCTGGCGTTGAGTGTCTCGGACGCGGCGGAGGACGTCATCGCGGTGATCCGTGCCGGCGCGCGCGGATACGTCACCAAGACGATCTCGGGTACCGAGCTGGCGGACGCGGTCCGGCGGGTGGCCGGGGGCGACGCGGTGTTCAGCCCCCGCCTGGCGGGGTTCGTGCTCGATTCGTTCACCGGGCGGTCCAGTGTGCCCGAGCCGCCGCTGGATCCCGAGCTCGATTCGCTGACCCCGCGAGAACTCGAGGTGCTGCGGCTGCTCGCGCGGGGTTACACCTACCGGGAGATCGCCGAGGAACTGGTGATCTCGGTCAAGACCGTGGAGACGCACGCGTCGAACGTGCTGCGCAAGACCCAGCAGTCGAACCGCAACGCGCTGACCCGCTGGGCGCACCGGCGGCGCATCGACTGAGACCGATCGGGGTCGCCGATCGGGCCGATCAGGCCGGCTCGGGTCGTAGTACCCGGACGATCATGTCGACGATGCGCTCGAGCGGCCGCTGCCGGCTCGGCGTGGAGGCAACGCTGTTCCGTATCCAGACGGCGCCGATGAGCAGGTCGAAAACGTCGTCGGGGTCGAGCGCGGGGTCGACGCTCCCGGGCGCGGCGGCACGCAGGATCTCCCGGAACTGCGGTCGTGCCGACATGCGCAGCTCCTCCGCGGCAGACGGGTGCTTCGTCGACGACCGATGGTGGGCGAGGACGCCGGCCGCTGCGGCACGGGCCGGTGGTGTACCGAAGATCGCGACGTAGGCCCGGACGAATCGGCGGAGGTCTCGGCGGAGGTCGCCGGTGGGCGTGACCTCGAGCGGTGTCGTGTCGGGAAACGCGGCGTCCTCGATCAGTTCGATACGGGACGGCCAGCGCCGGTAGATGGCGGAGGCGTGAATGCCGGCGTGCGCGGCGATCGCTTGGATCGTCGTCGCCTCGAAGCCGCGTTCCACGAGCAGTGTGCGTGCGGCGGCGAGGGCGCGTTCGTCGATAGCGGTGTCGCGGGGGCGTCCTGCGCGGCGGGGGAACTCGGCCATGCGGCAATCGTAGTGACCGATGATGCGCCCGGGCGGCCTGCCACGAACTCTCGTAATTTCAGGAGATGGTCTTCTGGAATCGAGGGCGAGGCGCCAGCGTTACCGCAACGGAAGGGCGTGGATCTGCAGCGACAACCCGGCCGGGGGCTCGCCGTTCGGATCGCTGAGCCGGCGGGACGCGGTGCTCGCCGTGAGCCGGACGCCGCGCGCTGACCCGCGGGGAACGGGTCAGGACACGAGGAAGCTGATGACGAGCGCGGCCAGGAGCGCCACGACGATCAGCGCGACCATCGCCGCCATCGCCAGCGGCGCGTAGGCGACGAGTCGTTCCTTGGGGTCCTCCGGCACGGGCCCGTCCGGGAGCAGCCGGGTCAGCAGGCCGGCCGGCCGGGGGATCCCTCGCGAGGGCGACACCGGGGGCGGTGCGGGCCGGTCCACGAACGAGCCGCGGGACCGAGGTCCGGCGATCGGGGTGGAGCGTTGTGCCCAGGTGGGAATCGAGCCGTCCGCGGACTGGATGGGACGACCGCGCAGTAGTGCGGGATTCATGCCCGGCCCGAGCGCCACCGCGGCGAGCCGGTCGCGAGCCTGCGCCATCGTCGGGCGGCGGGCCGGGTCGGGTTCGAGCATGGCGAGCAGGATGTCGGTGAGGGGACCGGTCCGGGTCGGCGGGATGATCTCGGCGCGTGCGACGCGATGCAGCAGTGCGATCGAGTCGGCTTCGAAACCGAACGGGGGCTGACCCTCGACGGTCGTGTAGAGGGTCGCGCCGAGGGAGAACACGTCGCTGGCTTCGGTGGGGTTGTTGCCGCGCGCCACTTCGGGAGCGAAATACGCAGGGGTCCCGGCGATCACACCGGAGTGATCGGAGTCGCCCTTCGCCATGGCGATGCCGAAGTCGCTGATCTTCACGACACCGAGGTCGTTGCCGCGTTCGGCGACGAGGATGTTGCCGGGTTTGATGTCGCGGTGCACGATGCCCGCGGCGTGCGCGGCGGCCAGGGCGTCGGCGATGTCCGCCCCGATCTGCGCGACCTCGTGCGGTGGCAGGGTCTCGACGGCGTTCATCACCTCGGCGATGCTGCGGGACGGAAGGTATTCCATGACCAGCCACGGTTCGCCCGCGTCGAGGGCCACGTCGTACATTCCGATGGCGTGCTCGTGGGTGAGTTGCGCGGCGATCCGGCCTTCGCGCAGCGTGCGGCGCCGCACCTCGTCGGCGGCATCGGGGTGCAGGTCGGCGATGGAGACGACCTGTTTGACGGCGACGTCGCGGCCGAGCCGGGTGTCGCGGGCGAGCCAGACCGCGCCCATTCCGCCGCCGCCGAGCTTGGAATCGAGCCGGTAGCGTCCGGCCACCAGGTGATCCGGGCCTACGACCCTCCCTACTCGTTCCTGTTTCGACACCTTCACGAGAGTAGTGGATGCGCGAGGTGTTCCTCCGCTTGACGGCCGGCCCCGGCATCGGGTCTACTGGAAAGGTTCGAAAATATGTTCGACAGTTGTGACTGAACCGCGTCTTCCCCGTGGTGTCGGTGGGCCGTGTGCGCACGGCCGGCAGATGACGAAGGGGTGCATGTGGGTGAGCTCGCCGAGTTCCCGCTCGACGGTGCGGAAAGACCGTCCCGGCAGGAGCGGCTCGAGTCGCTGCGACGGCGGATCGCCGCGATACCCGCGCGCGGGGAACCGGAACGGGCCGCCCCTGCCGACGTTCCCACGGGGCGGCTGCTGCCGGTCCCGGCGCCGCTCGCCGATGTGCTGCCCCAGGGCGGTCTCGTCCGGGGCTCCGTCGTCTCCGTCTCCGGCGCCACGTCGTTGCTGATCGGGATTCTCGCCGCGGCGACCGCTGCCGGGGGGCACGCCGCCGTGATCGGTCACCGCCGGCTGAGTCTGCTCGCCGCCGCGGAAATGGGAGCGCAGTTGCAGCGGGTCGCCGTGATTCCCGATCCCGGTCCCGATCCGGTGGAGATCGCGGCGGTTCTGCTCGACGGCATGGACCTGGTGATCCTCGGTCTCGGAGGAATCTCGGTGCCGCCGTCGCGGACCCGGGCCGTGGCCGCCCGCGCCCGCAGCAAGGGGGCTGTGCTGATCGTCGTGGACGGCCGGTGGGACGGGGCGCAGGTTCGGCTCGACGCGCAGGTCAGCGGCTACGAGGGGCTCGGAGCGGGTCGTGGCCGGTTGTGCGGCACCCGGCTGGCGGTGCGGGCCCAGGGGCGGGCGTTCCCCGCACGGACCACCCGGATGGACGTGTGCGCCACCCGTACCCGGATCGAATGGACGCGCGCCGACCGGGTCGATTCGTCGCGCCGGTCCGGCCGTCCGGTGGCGTTGTGAGCGCCCGCGAACCGGCACGGGTGCTGGCGCTGTGGTGCCCGGACTGGCCCGCCGTCGCTGCGGCTGCCGCGACGGACCTGCCCGCGACCGAACCGGTCGCGGTGGTCTCGGCGAACCGGGTGGTCGCGTGCTCGGCGACCGCTCGTGCGGCCGGGGTGCGTCGCGGCCTGCGGCGGCGCGAGGCACAGGCGAGATGCCCGGAATTGTTTGTGCTGCAGTCGGATCCGAGTCGGGATGCGCGGCTGTTCGAACCCGTGGTGGAGACGGTCGACGCGACCGCTCCCGGTGTGGAGGTGCTTCGTCCCGGTCTGGTGGTGCTCGCCGCCCGCGGCGTCGTCCGCTGGTTCGGTTCGGAGGAGGCGGCCGCGGAACGACTGGTCGACGAGGTCGCCGCTCTCGGCGTCGAATGTCAGGTGGGGGTGGCCGACGAACTGTCCACCGCGGTGTTCGCGGCCCGCCGCGGAACGCTGGTCCCCTCCGGTCGGGGATCGGAATTCCTTGCGCCTCTGCCGATTTCCGAGCTGGCCGTCGAACCGTCCCTGGCGGCACCGGAACGCGAGGAACTGGTCGACCTGCTGCGTCGCCTCGGGTTGCGCACGATCGGAGCCTTCGCCGCGCTCTCGCCCGGGGATGTCGCCTCACGTTTCGGTACCGACGCGGTCGCGGCGCACCGCACCGCCCGAGGGCATCCCGAGCGGCCACCGTCCGGCCGGGCGCTGCCGCCGGACCTGACCGTCGAACAACGCTGTGACCCGCCGCTCGAACGGGTGGATACGGCCGCCTTCGCCGGGCGCGCTCTCGCCGAACTGCTGCACGTGCGGCTCGCCGCCGCCGGGGTCGCGTGTACCCGGCTGCTGGTCGCGGCGCGCACCGGTAACGGCGAGGAACTGGCGCGCACCTGGCGTTGCGCCGAACCGTTGACCCCCGACGGCACCGCCGACCGGGTGCGCTGGCAACTCGACGGCTGGCTCACCGGGCGGAGCAGGGACCGGCCGACCGCCGGCATCGAGGTGCTGCGACTCGAACCGGTGGAGGTGGTGTCGGCCGGTGCGCTGCAACCGGGATTGTGGGGTGGTGTCGGCGACGAGGACGAACGGGCCCGCCGTGCGCTGGTCCGGGTGCAGGGACTGCTCGGTGGGGAGGCGGTGCTCGTGGGAGTGCTCAGCGGCGGCCGGAGCCCGGCCGAACGCATCACCCTGGTACCGGTCGGAGACGAGCAGATCCCCGCGTCGGACCCGGAGGCGCCGTGGCCCGGCCGGCTCCCGCCCCCCGCCCCGGCCATGGTGCTGACCGCCCCTCCGCCGATCACGCTGCTCGACGACGCGGGAGCCGAGGTCGCGGTGACCGAGCGGGGTCTGCTGAGCGCGGCACCGGCACATCTGCGGTGGGGAAGCCGCGGGTGGCCGGTGGTGGGCTGGGCCGGACCGTGGCCGGTCGACGAGTACTGGTGGGATCCGGCTCAGGCGCGGGCGGTGGCGCGCCTGCAGGTGCTGCTCGACGGGTCGCGGGCACTGCTGGTGATCCACACGGCGGACGGCTGGAAAGTGGAGGGGGTCTACGACTGAGTAGGCTCGACATCCGTGGAAACCGTGTTGACAGTCGAGCCGAACGGGGTGGCGATCGCCTACCGCGACTCGGCGCCGAGCGCCGGCACGCACCCCGTTCCGGTGGTGCTGGTGCACGGCATGGGCGGCGACAGCCGCACCTGGGACCGTTTTGCGCGCAGCCTCGTCGCCGCCGGACGCCGGGTCGTCGCCGTCGACCTTCGCGGACACGGACGCAGTGGCCGGGCCCGGTCGTACCTGTTCGGGGAGTTCGCCGCCGACATCGCCGGCTTGTGCGATCACCTGAACCTCGGCACCGTCGACCTGGTCGGTCATTCGCTCGGCGGCCGGACCGGGTCGCTGATCGCGCAGGATCGCCCGGACCTGGTCCGCCGTCTCGTGCTCGAGGAATCGCCGCTGCCGCTGCGCACCGGCGATCCGATCCCGGTGCTCGCGTCCCGCCGGCCGACCGCCGCGGAACTGTGGCATGCCACGAGCAGCCTGGTGCGCAATCCGCGCGCGACGATCGCGTTCGACCGGACCATGACCGCCTCGGCGATCGAGCAGTTCCACACTCCGGATCAGCAGTGGTGGCAGCGTCTTCCGGACACCGCCGTCCCGACCCTGTTCCTGCGCGGTGCGCGGCCGGGCAGCCTGGTCGATCCGCGACTGCTCGCCGAGGCCGCCGCGGCACTCCCGACGTGCACGGTCCGCGACATCATGTGCGGGCACAGCATCCACCGGGACCGTTTCCGTGACTTCGAGGCAGCGGTGCTGCCGTTCCTCATGGACTGACCGTGCGGATCGCGACGTTCAACATCAACGGCATCCGCGCGGCGCAGCGACGCGGATTCGAGGACTGGCTGCGCGAACGCGACCCCGACGTGGTCGCGTTGCAGGAGGTCCGCGCCCCGGCCGCGGCGATTCCGCCCGGCGTGTTCGGCAAATACCACTTCACCTACGACGAGGGCACGCTCGCCGGCCGCAACGGTGTCGGCATCCTGACCGCGCAGCCGCCCACGGCGGTGCGCACCTGGAGCGGGACCGCGTTGCTGCGGGCGCCCGGCGAGGAACATCTCGATCGGATCGAACTCGAACCGGTGCCGCTCGCGCGCGGGCTGGGGGAGTTCGCCGGTCAGGGCCGGTACATCGAGGTCGACCTGGCCGACGCGCCGCTCACCGTCGCGTCGCTGTATCTGCCGAAAGGCGGCCTTCCGGCGCATCTGCAGAAGCCGGGGCGGATGCGGGAGGCGCCGGACGGCGGCGCCCGTTACGACCGCAAGATGCGGTTCCTCTCCGCGTTCGCGCGCCAGTTGACCCGGTCGCGCCGCGCGGCCCGCGCGCAGGGCCGGGAACTGCTGTTGATGGGCGACCTCAACATCGCGCACACCCGGTACGACGTGCGGAACTGGCGGCGCAGCAACCAGGCCGAGGGGTTCCTGCCGGAGGAGCGGGAGTGGTTCGACTCGCTGCTCTCGCCGCGCACCCTCGTCGACGTCGTCCGCAGCCGGCATCCGGGCGTCGACGGGCCGTATTCGTGGTGGTCGTGGATGGGGCAGTCGTTCACCGGCGACGTCGGGTGGCGCATCGACTACCACCTCGCCACCCCGGGGCTGGCGCGCACCGCGACCGCGGCGGGCACGGACCGGGAACCGTCGGCGGATCGCCGGATGAGCGATCACGCGCCGGTCGTCGTCGACTACGACATCTGACCTCACGCCCGGAGCCGCTCGAGCCGACCGAGGGGGCCGTTCTGTTCCCGAACGCCACAGAACGTGATATCTCTCTTCCGGAATGTGATTCTGCCGGGGTGGGAAGCGGGTGCGGGGTGGCGACGTACGTTCTGGTGCACGGTGGCGGGCACGGCGGGTGGTGCTGGGGTCGGCTGGCCCCGTTGCTGCGGGCCGAGGGGCACGACGTCCACGCTCCGACCCTGACCGGGCTCGGTGACCGCGCCCATCTGTTGCGTCCGGGAATCGACCTCGACCATCACATCTCCGACATCCTCGCGGTACTCGAATTCGAGGACCTGTCCGACGTGGTGCTCGTCGGCCACAGCTACGGCGGCATGGTGATCACGGGTGTCGCCGACCGGGCTCCGGACCGGATCGGCCATCTCGTCTATCTCGACGCCGCGAGTCCCACGGACGGGCAGTCCCGCCGAGGTGCGGTGTCGCGGGGTCACCGCGCCGGCAGGGAATGTGCGATGAGGGCTTCGGCGGCATCCCTGGCGTGGTGGGCCATCTCGGGATCGCCGCAGATCGCGGACGTCGTCTGTGCGCCCTCGGCGAGAACGGCGAGCTGGATGCCGAGCGCGCCGCTGCCGCCCGCCTGCTGGACCAGCTCGGACATCAGCTGCTGGAAGGCTCGCTTGTGTTCCCGGGCCGCGTCCGCCACGGCGGGGTATGTCGCGCCGAGCTCGCCGAAGGCGTTGACGAAGCCGCAGCCACGGTAGTCGTCCTGTTCGAACCAGTCGAAGAGGAAGTCGTAGACGGCCAGGATCCTCTCGCGCGCAGTGGGGGCGGCGTCGACGGCGCGCGCAATGCCGCTCTCCCACATCTGTCGTCGGTGTTCGAGGACGGCGAGCACCACGTCGCTCTTGGACGGAAACGTGGTGTAGAGGCGCTTGAGGGAGACATCGGCTTCGGCGCGGACCTGTTCCATGGTGACGGACTGGATGCCCTGCCCGTAGAAGAGCCGATCGGCGGCCTCGACGATCCGGACACGGGACTCGGCAATGTCTTTCATCGGTGCTCCTTGCGCGGAGAATGAAGATTCTCTACTCTAGCAACCACCGGTGGAGAATGAGTATTCTCCGTCGGGGCCGAATGGCCCGCTCACTTCGCGTCCTGGAAAGGCGAACTCATGCCGTACATCACCGTGGGATCCGAAAACACCACCGACATCGACCTCTACTACGAGGACCACGGCACCGGGCAGCCGGTCGTCCTGATCCACGGCTACCCCCTCGACGGGCACTCCTGGGAGAAGCAGAGCGCTGCCCTGCTCGCCGCCGGCTACCGCGTCGTCACCTACGACCGCCGCGGCTTCGGACGGTCCAGCCAGCCGACCGTCGGCTACGACTACGACACCTTCGCCGCCGACCTGAACGTCGTCCTGGAAACCCTCGACCTGAACGAGGTCGTGCTGGTGGGATTCTCGATGGGCACCGGCGAGGTCGCTCGCTACATCGGCCGGTACGGATCCGCGCGGGTGGCCAAGGCCGCCTTCCTCGCGTCGCTCGAGCCGTACCTGCTGCAAACCGATGACAACCCGGACGGTGCGGCCCCGCGCGAGTTCTTCGACGGCATCGTCGCCAAGGTCGAGAAGGACCGGTACGCGTATTTCACCGAGTTCTACGCCGGTTTCTACAACACCGACGAGAACCTCGGCACCCGGCTGAGCGAGGAAGCGCTCCGCAACAGCTGGAACGTCGCGGCCGGATCCGGGGCGTACGCGGCGGCCGCCGCGCCGCTGACATGGTTCACCGACTTCCGCGACGACATCCCGAAGATCGACGTGCCTGCCTTGATCGTGCACGGCACCGCGGACAACATCCTGCCGATCGACGCCACCGGCCGCGCCTTCGCACGGCGGCTGCCCGCGGCCGAGTACGTCGAGATCGAGGGCGCACCGCACGGTCTGCTGTGGACCCACGCGGACGAGGTCAACGCGGCGTTGCTGTCCTTCCTGGCCGGCTGACCGGCATCCCACGATGCGAGGAGCGGTTCTGCCCCACCGGCCGAACACCGGTGAGGCAGAACCGCCCGCAACTCACCGGAGAGCCGGGACGTCGCCCGCGAATCCGGCACGCGGCCCGGCACGTCGTGGTGGGCACTAGCATCGTGCGCATGGCTCTCACCGGATCGGATCGTCGGCTCCTCGGCTCGGCCGTGGTGTTCGTGGTTTCCCAGGTCAACATCGCCCGCGTCCTCGGGGCCACCGCCCCGACCGTGGGCACGATCCAGACCACGTTCTCGGCGGCGAAGTACCGGAAGATCCTCGACAACCTCGAACCCGAGGACCTCCGACGCTACCGCCGGCACTACTACTGGGACATGGTGCACCCCTTGACTTTTGCGGTCGCATTGCGCGCCGGTGCGCGAGCCCTCGCCGACCGTCGCCCGCTGTCGCCGGGCACCCGCCGGACCCTCGCGGTGGCACCGGCGATCGCGGCGGCGGGCGACTACGTCGAGAACATCGCGGGGCTGTACCTGCTCGACCACCGCGACCGCATCGACGACACCACGGTCCGCGCCGCATCGACGATCAGCGTCACCAAATGGGTGCTGGCGCTCGGCTGCTTCGCCTATCTGTCCCAGGGATTCCTGCGGGTGTGGACCGGCGCCGGGCTGCGGCGCCTGCGCGGCGAGAAGGGCTGATCCCGTGCCTGCCCCGGAACTGCCCGTCGAGCACTTCCCGGACCGCGACGCGCTCGACGCCTGGCTGCGCGCCCATCACTCCGACTCGGACGGGATCTGGGTCGCGCTCGCCAAGAAAGCGTCGTCGAAGACCTCGGTGACCCGCGACGAACTCGTCACAGAACTGTTGCGCTACGGCTGGATCGACAGTCAGGCCCGCAGCCTCGACGACGATTTCTCGCTGCAGCGCATCACCCCGCGGCGGGCACGCAGCCCGTGGTCGCAACGCAACCGGCAACTCGCCGAACAACTCGAGGCGGACGGCAGACTGGAGCCTGCGGGGCTGGCGGAGGTCGAGCGGGCCCGCGCCGACGGACGCTGGGACCGCGCCTACGCCGGCCAGGCCACCGCGCAGGTCCCGCAGGACTTCCTGGACGCGCTCGCGCAGAACGCCGACGCGCAGGCCTTCTACGAGACCCTCGACGGCCGCAACCGCTACGCGATCGTCTACCGCCTGCAGGACGCCAAGCGCCCCGAGACCCGGGCGCGCCGGATCGAGAAGTTCGTCCGGCAACTCGCCGAGGGCCGCCGTTTCCACGAGTGACCGCACCGGCGACAATGGCCGGGTGACCATCGCCGCCCCGATCTGCTCCGCGCTGTCCGTCCCCGAGGAACCGCTGCCCGGCACCGCCGCCGCGGCACCCGGGTACGTGTGTCTCGAGGTTCCCTCCGGGTGGGGCCGGGACGTCCTCGACGGCACCGCGCTGGGAACCGAGCTCGCCGCGGAACTGTCCGTCCGCGCGGACAGGGCGGGAGTGCGGGTCCTGTTCATCCGTCGTCCCGGCCGCGACGTGGAGCGCCCGGCCCGCACGGTACTGATCGCCCGCACCGAACCCGGCGGCACGTGGTGTGAACGCCTCGAGATCACCGAACCCGCCGAACTGCTCGACGTCGTGCCGCGGGTGGTCGCCGGACCGGCGCCCGGTCTCGGTTCCGCGGTGACCGACCCGATCGTGCTGGTGTGCGCGCACGGCAAGCGCGACCAGTGCTGCGCGGTGCAGGGGCGTCCGATCGCGGCCGCGCTCGCGGAGCAGTTCGGCGACACGGTGTGGGAGTGCTCGCACACCGGCGGGCACCGCTTCGCGCCGTCGATGATCCTGCTTCCCACCGGCTACACCTACGGACGCCTCGACGCCGCGCACAGCGCCGACGCCGTCCGTGCCGCGGTCGCCGGCGAGGTGTACCTCCCGGGGTTGCGGGGACGCAGCACGTGGACCGCGGCCGGTCAGGTCGCAGAGATCGCGGTGCGCGAACTCGACGCCGCGGGTAGCGAGGTGGCCCCCGGTATCGACACGGTCACCGTCGACGAGGCCGCCGCACCGATCGTGCGTCACCGCGACGGCCGTACCTGGCGCGTCGATGTCGAGGAACACGAGCTGCCGCCCCGGCCGGCGAGTTGCGGGGCCGCTCCGAAGCCGGTGCGCCCGGTGATCGCGTCCAAGGTCACCGCTCTGTAACGCGTGACGTGCGCCTCATCCGGCGTCGTGGATTCGAGGCCGGGACCGTGTGGCTCCTAACCTGAACCGTCGTGTCCCGTACCGAGAACCGCCGTCCGACCGGTGCTGCCGACCTGCCGATTCCCGCCCCCGCGGCGCCGTGGCCCGCGATGGTCGCAGTACCCCACTCGGTACGGAAGTGGCCCGGGGTCGCGCGTGCGGCCGCGACGGTGGCGATTCCCGGGCTGGCCGGTGTCGCCGCCGGAGCCGGACCGGCGTCCGCGATCGCGACCATCGGGGCGTTCGCCGTCGTCTACGGCGAGTCCCGGCCCTACCGGGTGCGGTGGCGGGCGGTGGCGATCGTCGGATGCGTACTCGTCGCGTTGGCCGGGCTCGGCGCCGCGATCGGCGCGGTGGTGCACCGGGCCGTCGCCGCCGGCGGATCGGCATGGTGGCCGATGCTCGTGGTGCTCACCATGACGGTGACGGTCGCGGCGTGCGCCTTCGTCGTCGATGCGTTGCGACTCGGTGCGCCCGGCGCGTTCCTGATGCTGCTGACCCTGGAGATCGCGTCGTCGCTGCCCATGATCGGGGTGTCCGCCGCCGCGATCGTGGGGTGGGCGGCTGTCGGTGCCGGCACCGCGCTGGTGGTGGCGATGTCCGGCGTCCTCGTCCGTCCGCGCACTCCCGAGCGGACGGCGGTGGCCGCCGCGGTGGCCGCGGTCGAGGCCGTGGAGGAGGAGAACACGCCGGCGCACCGCCGCGCTGCGGTGCACGATCTGCATGCGGCGTGGCAGTGCCTGCACGACGCCGGGCTCGTCGGCTCGCAGCATCCGTTGTTCCGGGCCCTCCTGGCCGCGCACGCACGATGCGCGACCGTGCTGCACGGCGTCGATCACCACGAGGCCGACCCCGAGGACGACTTCCGTCCCCAGGTCCCGCTGCGCCGGCCGTCGGCGCGTCACCGCCTGGCGCGTGCCGCGCACCCCGGCGGCCGGTCCGTGGCGGTCGTGGTGCGGTTGCTCGTTGCCGGCCCCGTGGCCGGGGGAATCGCGGTCGCGGCAGGCCTGGGCCGGCCGGACTGGGCGGTCATCACCGCGGCGATGATCCTGCACCAGGGCCCGGACCGGATCCTCGGCACCTATCGGGCGGTGCACCGGTTCGTCGGTACCGTCCTCGGGCTCGCACTGCTCGCGGCGCTGTCGATGTTCGATGTGCGCGGCGCCGCCTTCGTCCTCGTGCTCGCCGCGATGATGGCGGGCATCGAGGCGTATCTGGTCCGCAACTACGGGCTCGCGATGGTGTTCATCACTCCGCTCGCGCTGCTCCTCGGTGCGCTCGGCACCCCGGGGAATCTCGTCACGTTGTCACTGGAACGCCTCGTCGAAACCGTCATCGGCGTGGTCGTCGCGCTGGTGGTCATGTGGGGTGTGCTGCCGCGGGCCCACCGCCGGATCCTCGCCCATGCGGACGGCCGGGTCGCCGGAACGATCGACCGGATCCGCGCTGCCGGCGACGCTCGTGAGCTGGCCGAGTTGCGCCGCGACCTCGAATTCGATCTACACGCCTCGACCACCGCGGCGATCATCGCCGCTCACACCGAACCCGGCTGGACCGCGAGCCGGTGGACGGAGCACCGCCGCCTGCACGAGCGCGGCTACCGGATGCTGACCGGCTGCTGATCACGGCCGATCAGGACGCGCGCAGACGGGCCAGCGCCGCCTCGCGCCGCTTCCACAGCACGGTCTCGTCCGCCACGACGATCACCACCGGTGCCGCCGCGACGATCAGCAGGCAGATCGGCACCGGAACCCCCAGCGCGCCCGCCCCGACAGCCACGCCGAGAACCGCGAGCGCCGCGGCGGTCGTCCCGAGAATTCCGCGGTCGACACCGACGAGCCGGCTGTACAGGGCGGTCAGGGTCACCAGGTATACCGCGACGGGGATCGCGACGGTCGCGAGCACCGTCATCGTCGACACGTGCGACTCCCGTTCGAGGTGGTACGCGGCCACGTGCAGTCCCGCACCGACGGCGGCCAGCGCCGCGAACACCAGGATGTGCCCGTATCCCCAGCCGAACGACCGCGACCTGTGATGGTGCAGGGCGTCGCCGAACGGGTACTGGAAGTACACCCACCACAGGCCGAACGTGAGGCCGACCCCGGCCAGTCCGGTCACCGCGGCCGTCACATCCCAGCCCTGCAGATCGACGACCGCGCCGAGCGAGGCGACCGTCCCGACGATCACCTCGCCGAGCGCGATGATCGTGAGCAGGCTGTACCGCTCGGCGATGTGATGCGGGTGCCAGGGCGTCCGTGTGGTGCGTTCACCGAGAACGGGACCGAGCAGTTCGAGGAAGATCAGCGGGATCGTCAGCAGGAACGTCTCCCACACCGGGACGTCGACGAAGATCAGCACGATCCAGCCGAGCTGCGCGACCGACACGAACCCCGCGTAGGTCAGCGCCGTGCGGCGCAGCGCCTCGTTCTGCTTCGCCACACGCAGCCACTGGCCGACCAGCGCCACGCGCATCACGACGTATCCGAGCACCACGACGCGGTTGTCCAGATAGTCGCCGCCGTCGACCGACGCGAACATCGTCGGCAGGCCCAGTGCCAGGATGAGCACACCGAGCATCTGCAGCATCGTCGCGATGCGGTACAACCAGTCGTCGGTGTCGAACGCGGAAGCGAACCAGGCGAAGTTCACCCACGCCCAGCACACCGCCCACATCGCGAACCCGAACGCGAGGATGCCGGAGCTCAGGTGCCCCTCGGCGATCAGGTGCGCCACCTGGTTTCCGGCGACACCGAACGCGATGACGAACGTCAGGTCGAGCAGCAACTCGAGCGGGCTGGCGACGCGGAACGACTCGCCGGGATCACGACCACCCATCCGCCGGATGCGATGCGGGGAACGGGGAGCGGGGGGCGTGTCCAAGAAGATCTCCCGGTCGAGGGGAAGGGGGCGTGCCGATGATAGGCGCCGGTGACGGCCCCTCCCGCGGTACCGAGGCTAGTGCCCGATGCCGACCTTCTCGTGCACCCGCTTCATCCATGCCGGGGCCCACCAGTTGGCGTCGCCCATCAGTTTCACGAGCGACGGCACCAGCAGCATCCGCACCACCGTTGCGTCGATGATCAGCGCGAGGATCATGCCGACGCCGAGGAACCGCATGATCGACAACCCGGAGATGGTGAAGGCTCCGGTCACCACGATCAGCAGCAGCGCCGCCGCGGTGACGACCCGGCCCGTGCGTTCGGTACCGAACTTCACCGCTTCCTCGGTGGTCGCCCCGGCGGCGCGGGCCTCGACCATCCGCGACATGAGGAACACCTCGTAATCGGTGGACAGACCGAACACCACCGCCAGGATCAGGACCACGAACGACGGTTCCAGCGGACTCGCGGTCACCCCCAGCAGTTCCGCGCCGTGACCGAGCTGGAACACCCAGGTCAGCACACCGAACGTCGCGGCGAGACTCAACGCTGCCATCGCGACGGCCTTGAGCGGCAGCACCACCGACCCGAATGCCAGGAACAGCAGCACCAGCGTCGAGACCACCATGATCGCGATCATCGCCGGCAGCCACCGGCTGATGGCGGCGTTGCCGTCGTCCACCATCGCGCGGCCACCGCCGACGAGCAGTTCCGTGCCGACCGGCGCGTCGACGGCGCGCAGCTCGTGGACGATCTCCCCGGCCCGGGCGGTGCCGTCCACACCCTGTGCGTACAGGGCCTGCACGACCGTCACGTCGGCATTCGACGCGACTGTCAACGCCTGGGCGATGCCGTCGACCCGGGCCGCCTCGCGGGACACCTCGCCGACCGCGGCAGTGGACGGCGGGGCACCGCCGCTGCCCCGCAGCACGAGCGTGGCGCCGTTGCCGGTGGACGGGAAGTCGTCGAGCAGTGTCTGCGTCGCCACCCGCGCCGGCGCGTTCTCTGGAAGCGCCGTGTACTCGACCTCCCCGAAGGAGGCCCGCAGCACCGGGAAGGCGAGTACGAGCAGTCCCGCGACGATCGTGACGGCGACGACCGCGGGCCTGCGCATCACGGCGACGACCACCGAACCCCAGAAGCGGCGGGCCCGGGCTTCGCCGCGGTGTGCGGCGTTCTTGTTCCACGTCAGCGAATTGATACGCGGACCGAGGATCGCGAGCAGGGCCGGGATCGCGGTCAGCGCGAGCAGTGCCGCACTCAGCACGGCGGCGATCGCGCCGAGTCCGAGGGATCGCAGCACCGCCTGCGGGAACACGAGCATGCCTGCGAACGCGCAGATCAGCAGCAGCCCGGAGAACATGACGGTCCGGCCCGCGGTGAGGACGGTACGGCGGGTGGCCGCCGCGGTGTCGGCGCCGCCCTCGAGTTCCTCGCGGAATCGGCTGACGATGAACAGGCCGTAGTCGATCGCCAGACCGAGGCCGATCAGGGACGTCACGTTCAGGGCGAACGAACTCACGTCGGTGATCATCGTGAGCAGGCGGAGCGTCGCGAGCGCGCTGAGCACGGCGAGCACCCCGACGAACACGGGAACGGCGGCCGCGGTGAGGCCACCGAAGATGATCACGAGCAGTACGAGGGTGATCGGGATGGCGATGGCTTCGGCGCGCAACAGGTCGTGCTCGAGCGTCGAGGTGAAGGCCACGGCCACCACCGAATTCCCGGCGAACTGCGACTCGACGCCGGGAACCTCGAGTTTCGGCAGCAGCGAATCGAACGTGCCGACGGAGACACCCGCGTCGGGGGACAGGGTGATGGACGCGGCGACGCTGCGCCCGTCCTTCGACAACAACAGCTGATTCGCGGGGGGTCCCGTCGACCAGTAGGTGTTGATCGCGTGGGTCGGCACCTCGGCGGCGAAACGGTCCAGCACCGCTGTGACCTCGGGTTCGATGTCCTCGACGGTCCGTCCCTCGGGGGCCGTGTACATCGCGACGATATCGGCGGTCTGCGGACCGAAGTTCTCCTCGACGATCTCCGCGACCTTGTACGACTCGCTGCCGGGGTCGTAGAACCCGGCCGACGACAAGCTTCCGAACACGCCGGTGCCCCAGGCTCCTGCCACGGCCACGATCAGGACGGCGAGCCCGAGGACCCACCATCGCCGGGTGACCACGGTCGTGGCCCAGCGGTTCATGCGCGCTCCATTCGGTCGAGGTGCCGGCACCCGGCGGGTGTCGTGCCCCAGCGACTGTAATAGGCGGCACAGAACCGTCCTCGCCGCGGTGGAAGCGCTCGGAACCGGTCCCGGGAGGAGACGTGAAAGGACCGGCACACCCGATCGCCTCACGGCGAAAGGCGCAACGCGGCTCCAGCCGGACGGTAGTCCGCGAAGGCAGATAATTTGAGCCCGGGGGATACGAGGTGTGCCGATCCGAACGGGTCAACGCGACGTCCCGCGCCGATATTCCCGGGGGTCGATAGGGTCGGTCCATGCGTGTTCATCTCGGACCCGGTCACGACCCCCATCTCGCCGCCGCGATCGTCGACGGCGGCGGCACACTCGTCCCGCTCGACGAGGCGGAGGCGCTCGTCTGGCACGGTGACGTCGATGATTTTCCGGCGCTGCCGGCCGGTGTGCGCTGGGTCCAGCTCGCCTTCGCAGGCATCGAACCGTACTTCCGCGCCGGGATCATCGACAACGACCGGGTGTGGACCAACGCGTCCGGGGTGTACGCCGACAACGTCGCCGAGTACGCTGTCGGGGCGCTGCTTGTCGGACTGCGACAGTTCCACGGTTCGATCGCGGCTGCCGCACGGCCGGAGCAGCGGTGGCAGAAGCCGGTGCTGGATCCCCGCGTGCGCTTGCTGCACGGGTCGACCGTCGCGATCGTCGGGTGCGGCGGTATCGGTCGCGCGATGATCCCGCGGTTGCGTGCGCTCGGTGTCGACGTCGTCGCCGTGAACTACTCCGGCCGTCCGGTTGAGGGCGCCTCGGTGACGTTGCCCGCGAGCCGCACCGCCGAGGTGTGGACGATGGCCGATCACTTCGTGGTCGCGGCCCCCTCGACCGCGGACACGGACCGGCTCGTCGACGCCGACGTGCTCGACGCGATGCCCGACACCGCGTGGCTCGTCAACGTCGCGCGCGGCAACCTGGTCGACTCGGATGCACTCGTCGAGGCACTGCGCGACGGACGGATCGCCGGTGCCGTCCTCGACGTCACCGATCCCGAGCCGCTGCCCGACGACCATCCGTTGTGGACGTTCGGCAACGTCGTGATCACCCCGCACATCGCGAACACGCGGACGGGGCTGAACGCGACGCTGGCGCCGACGGTCCGCGAGAACGTCGCTCGTTTCATCGCGGGGGAGCAGTTGATCGCGGTCGTCGATCCCGGCGCCGGGTACTGACCCCGGCGGTCCACCGCTCCGTCGCCCCCGGCCGGATCGCATCCGGAGCAGTGCGCGAAGCGGTTCGGACAGTGGTCTCGGATTGCGCATCGTGTCTCTGCTCGGTCACTTCACCGGACCTGCACTCGTTCGGGGTCGCGGGTGTCGTCGGGGATGGGTGCGGGCCTGCCGGGCCACCTCATCGACGGCACTGCCTCGACCGAGCAGAGCAACGTGGCGAACAGGACGACGGTGGCCGTGAGGTTGATCCACAAGAAGCCGCCCATGGCCAGTACCGCGCCTGCGCTCGCTGCCATCAGCGCCCCACCCAGGTTCATGGCCGCGTCCGACGCGCCCTGCAGCGGGATTCTCGCCTCCTCCGGTACCGACGAGGTCAGTAGTGCGGAGCCGCCGATGAGGAACATCGACCACCCCACGCCGAGGAGCAACAACGCAATGCTCAACAGCACCATCGATGGTCTCTGCGCCACTGCGTCGATCACGCCGAGGGTGATGGCTGCGGCGAACACGACGGCGCCGGAGACGATTACCGTTCCGGGGCCCCAGCGGTCCGTCATCCAGCCGAATATCGGCGACAGGGCGTACATCCCGGCGATGTGGATGCTCACCACGATGCCGATGGCACCGAGGTCGAATTCCTGGTGGTGCATGTGCACCGGGGTCATCACCATGACGTTCGTCATCATCATCTGGCCGGCGATCACGGTGACGAAGGCGAACCGCGGAACCGGGTGTGCGGCCACGTACCGCAGCGTGGCTCTCAGTCCGATGGTCGACGCGGCAGTAGTACTCGCCGGGGCTGCGCCATCGTGCGTGTCCTCGTGTGTGAGCGCCCGGTTCCGCTGTCCCGTGCCGCGCCCGGTTCTGCTCGGAAGGGTCGATGCGGTGATCGCCGCGACGGCGAAGGCGGTCATCGAGATCACGAAAGGGCCGGCGAGGGGGTCCATCCCGAGCATCTCGCCCAGACGCGCACCGGGCTCGGTGAAGTTGGGGCCTAGAACGGATCCGAGTGTGGTTGCACCCACCACCACGGACAACGCACGACCCGTCGCGTCTCGGCCTGCACCGTCGGCGGCGGCGTAGCGTGTCTGCAGGCCTGCGGCGGTGGACGATCCGCACAGCATCATTCCCACCATGAACAGTGGCAGGAACTGCACTGCCACGGCCGCCGACACCACACACGCCCCGATCGCGCCGACCCCGAATCCGAGGGTCAGCGCCCTGCGCCGTCCGGTTCGGGCAGCCAGCGCGGCCAGCGGGTAGGCCACGAGACCGGCCCCGAGGATCACACTCATCTGCGCGAAACCCGCCGTGGCAGTGCTTCCGGTGATCTGCTCGGCCAGCAACCCTCCGACGGCGTAGCCCGACGCGATCCCGGCTCCGGAGAACAATTGTGCGGTAACCAGTTTGGCCAGTGTTCGTGACTGGGGCGTCATCGGACCGGGTTTCCTTTCGGTTCGGTACCTGGGCGGGCGTCGGCGATCGGGGGAGTCGCCGGCCGCACGTGAGGACGTCGGCAGGGGAGGCTGAACGACCCGGTGCTGCTCCGACAGGCCGCACCACCTGATCGCCGCCTGCAGGATACATGTTGGATACAAGATGCCACGGGGGTGCCGCCCGGCGTCGCGCGCCGAGTGCGCTCGGGGCTTGCGAGCCGGTGAAAACCACTCCCTTCCAGACTTGGATACTTAATGTATCCTAGGCACTCGCCTGCCTCCGTCCGGCCGGGTCCGGCGGTGATGAGCCGAAACGCGAGAGGAGTGGTTCGTGACGTCGACCGTGAATCCGACCCGGGTGAACCGGGCCGGCCTGACCGGGGTGCTGGTTCTGCTGTTTGCCACGGGGTGGGGGGCGAACCACTTCGCCGCGATGATTCCGGTTCTCCACGACCGGGAGACGCTGTCGCCGACCGTCCTGAACGGCGCGTTCGGGATCTACGCGGTGGGCCTGCTTCCCGGCCTGCTCTTCGGAGGCGGCCTCTCCGATCGGATCGGGCGTCGACCGGTGGTTCTCCCGGGTGCGGCGGTAGCGGGCCTCGGCAATCTCCTCATGCTCGGATGGCACCAGGAACACGGCGTCTACGCCGGGCGACTCGTCGTGGGCATGGGAGCCGGCCTCGCCATCGGCGCGGGCACCGCGTGGGCCGCAGATCTGGGAGGCAAGGCGGGTGCGGTCCTCGCGGGTGTCGCGTTGTCGAGTGGGTTCGCGCTCGGGCCATTGATTTCCGGCCTGCTCGCCACCTTCGTCGCCAGCCCTCTGACCGTTCCGTTCGCGGCGACCGGAGTCGTCTCGGTGACGCTCGTGGTGATCGCGCTGACCGCGTCGTCGACTCCGTCGGCCATTCCACCGCAGTCCGCTCCTCCCGGTTCGGCGAGCGGACCCGTCGGAACCGGTATCGCTCTTCTGTTCTCACTGCCGATGGCCTTGTGGGTGTTCGCGTCGGTCACGCTTCCGCTCGTGGTCCTGACCCAGAACCTCGACGAGCGGTACCGAGGTCCGTTGTCGGCCGGTGTCGCGGCGGTCGTCGCGCTGGGTTCCGGAGTGCTGGCCCAGTTCGCGGGCCGTCGATTCGGCTGGGGTCCTCGCGCGGGTGTGATGGGAGCGATTCTCGCGGCGGCCGGATTCGGTGTGACCGCCGTGACCGGCCTGAGTCACTCGCCCCTCGGATCCATCGGGATCGCAGTCGTTCTCGGCGTCGCGTACGGGTTGTGCCTGCGCGACGGGCTCATCGATGTGGAGACGATGGCGCCTCCGCGCGCACGTGGTGCGCTCACCGGGGTGTTCTACGTCTTTGCCTATCTCGGTTTCGGCCTGCCGGTGCTCCTGACGTTCCTCGGGCCCCGGGGCGGGGTCGCTGTTCCGCTGACGTTGCTCGCGGCGGCAGCGCTCGTCGTGGCCGTCCATCGCGCCATGGGGCACCCGGGCATCCCCGCCCGGTGGCCTGCCCGGTGGCCTGCGGGGCACCTTCCTCATCGCGACCCGAGGTGACGGCTGTGAGGAGCCGATGCCCGGCGCTCTTCGTCCCTGGCCGCAGAATAGGTCCATGACGTCTGCCGAGAGTGCTGCCGACCGCGCCTACGCGGCCATCCGTGGGGACATCCTCAACGGGGTCCACGCTCCGGGAACCATGCTGGGTGAGGCCGGTCTCGCCGCCGGACTCGGAGTCAGTCGTACTCCGATCCGCGCGGCTCTGGTGCGTCTCCAGGAGGAAGGATGGATCACCATCTATCCCAAGCGTGGAGCGCTCGTGCGGGGACTCACCGAAAAGGACATCTCGGACCTCGCAGATGCGCGTCTGGTGCTCGAAGCGACCTCGATCGCCCGTGCTCCCCGCGCCGCCCGCGACACACTCGCCGACCGCCTCGACGCGGGGATCGCCGCGCAGCAGGGGGCATTGGCCGCCGCCGACCTCGATCGCTTCATCGAACTGACGATCGCATTCCACCGATCCTTCGTCGAGGTCAGCGGCAACGCCGTCATTCTCGAGATGTACGACCGGCTCGCCGATCGTCACCGATTCCTGCTGTACAGCCACGGAGGCACCCTGCTCTCGCGCAGCGCCGAGATCATCGCCGAACACCGGACGCTGATCCAGCTGCTGCGCGACGATCACCGAGGCTTCGGGGAGGCGTTGGCGTCACATCTCGGCGACACCCACGGTGCCGATCTGCGACCGCTCCGCCCCTGAAGGTTGTCCGCGCGTTCGGGGATCGGCTCACCACCAGTCCGTGCGGTCCCACCGCACGGTTCCGGCGTCGAGATCGACCCCGAGGGGATCCGCCCCGGTGCCCTGTTCGTGCCGCGACGTTCGCTGCCGCTGCTGTTCCTCGACGATGTGCCGAAACGACGGCGAGAGCAGTGTCTCGAACTCGCCGAACTCGCCGAACTCGCCGCCGCCCTCCGGCTTTCGTTTACGCCAGTAGATCCAGCCGCGCCGCTCGGCGTACAACCCGGCACGATCGGCGAGCACGGCGATCAGGACGGTGAGGGCAATCCATACGGCGGCGGACATGGGCGCTCCCGGGGTCGTGTCGGTTCAGCCTACGCCGCGGTGAGTCCTGCCAGCGCCGTCGGCAACGTGCCGCGGTACAGCACACCGAGGCGCTGTGTGGCACGGGTGAGCGCGACGTACAGGTCGGCCGCTCCCCGCGGACCGTCGGCGAGAATCCGCTCCGGCTCGACCACCAGTACCGCGTCGAACTCGAGCCCCTTCGTCTCCGACGGCGCGACCGCGCCCGGCACGCCCGGTGGGCCGATCACGACGCTGGTGCCCTCGCGGCCGGATTCGTCACGGACGAATTCCCGGACTGCCGTGGCGAGTTCACCGCCGGTCACGCGACGCGCCCACGGCGCGACCCCGCACGAGCGCACCGATTCCGGCGGGACCGTCCCGGGTGCGAAGTCGGCGAGCACTGCGGCCGCGACCGCCATGATCTCCGCCGGGGTGCGGTAGTTCACCGACAGCGACCGGTACGCCCAGCGCCCGGGGACGTACGGTTCGAAGATCGCACCCCACGAGGACGTACCCGCAGGTGATCGACGCTGCGCGAGGTCACCCACCACCGTGAACGATCGGCTCGGGCAGCGTCGCATCAGCACCCGCCAGTCCATCTCGGACAGTTCCTGCGCCTCGTCGACCACGATGTGCCCGTATGTCCAGTCCCGATCCGCGGCGGCGCGTTCGGCGAGGTCGCGCGTGTCGCGTTCGACGAAGCGGTCCGCCAGGTCCTCGGCGTACAGCAAGTCGGTCGCGAACAGGTGGTCCTCGTCGTCCATGTGGTCCTCGCGGTTCGTCAGAAGGTCGAGAACACCTGCGGCATAGGCAGTTTCCCGAGCATCCCCGGTCGCCGACCGATCGTCCGGGCCGGTCGTGCCGAGCAGGTCGACGAGTTCGTCGAGCAGTGGTATGTCCGACACGGTCCACGCGTCGCCGCGCTCACGCAGCAGCGCGTCGTCGCCGCCTGCCGCCTCCATCCGGACGGGCGACGAGAACAGTTCGGACAGCAGGCTTTCCGGTGTCAGTACGGGCCACAGATCGTCGAGTGCCCGGGTGAAGGCATCGTTGCCGGCGAGTTCGCCGCGCAGGTCCTCTCGCAAGTCCTCCCACGCTCGGCGGTCGTCGCGGGACAGCCAGCCGCGCCCGATCCGCGCGATCGCCCGTTCGGTCAGTGCCCACGTGACGATCTCGGTGAACACGGCTCGCGCCTCGTTGTGCGGCCGGCCGCTCGCGCGGGCCTCCTCGCGGGCCCACTGCGCAACCTCGGCGTCGAGCCGCATCGTGACGTCCGTCAGCTCGACGACCACCGGTTCCCGGGGCAGCCGTTGACGGTCCGCCACCGCGGCGGCCAGCACATCCAGGATTCGCACCGAACCCTTGAGCTGCGCGACCTCGGTGGTGTCCTCCGCCGTGACGCGCAGGCCCGGAACGAGGTCGCCTGCGGTCGCGAAGACCACATTCGTCTCGCCCAGCGACGGCAGGACGTGACCGATGTGGTCCAGGAACGCGGGGTTCGGTCCGACGACGAGCACCCCGTGCCGCTGCATCCGTTCCCGCTGCGTGTAGAGAAGGTACGCGACGCGGTGCAACGCCACCACCGTCTTACCGGTGCCGGGGCCACCCTCGATGACCAGCACACCCGGATGGTCGAGACGGATGATCTCGTCCTGTTCGGACTGGATGGTCGCCACGATGTCGCGCATGCCCCGTCCGCGCGGCGCGTTCACCGCTGCGAGAAGCGCCGAATCGCCCCGGCTGCCGCGTTCGTGCCCACCGGGCCTGCCGAGGATCTCGTCGGTGAACTCGACGACCTCCCGCCCGCGTGAGAAGAATTGACGGCGCCGTCGCATGCCCTCCGGCCTGGCGCCGGTCGCGACATAGAACGGCCGCGCGGCCGGGGCACGCCAGTCGAGCAGCAGCGGTTCGTACCCGTTGTCCTGGTCGAACAGGCCGATCCGGCCGATGTACGAACGCTCACCCGTCACGGCGTCGAGCCGCCCGAAGCACAGCCCTCCTTCGGCGACGTTCAGGCGCCGCACCTCCCGGGCCAGGGTGTGGACCGCGACGTCCCGATCCACCAGCGTGTTTCCCCGATCGCGCAGAGCTTCGGTGTACCGGGTCCTCGCGTCCGTCCGCTCGGTGTCGAGTTGTGCATACAGTCCGGCCACGTAGCCGCGCTCGGACTCCAGTTCCTCTTCGTACCCTCGAATCGGCATGTGCGCCTCGCTTTCCTCGCCTCTGCGATCAGGGGTTTCGACCACGGCCAGCGATTGTGCGGCATGACCGGGGTCTTGCCGCAAGGCCCCGGGTGCGCTATATCTTGAAAGTGGAGAGGAGCAGATCCTCTCCTTTTTCATGTCCCGGCCGTTTCTGGGACGATGCGGTGGTGCATCAGCCCGGATACGACGCGCTCGCAGACCTCTACGCCGACATGTTTCCCGCGTCGTCGACGACGCCGCTCGAACGTCACGTCGTCGCGGCGTTCGCGGAGCTCGTGCTCGACAGTGCCGTCGGTGGCGTCGTCGTCGATGTCGGGTGCGGTATCGGGCACGTCACCGCGGACCTCGCGCATCGAGGACTGGACGTGATCGGTGTCGATCCGAGCCGGGAGATGCTCGCGATCGCACGGAGCACGTATCCCGGTCTCCGTTTCGACCACGACGACGCGTTTCTGGAGGCCACCGATCTCGGTGGACGCGGCATCGCCGCGATCATCGCCCGGTACAGCCTGATCCACGTGCCGCCCACCGACATTCCCGATGTGCTCGCCGGCTGGGCGGCCAGGACGGTTCCGGGTGCGGTGCTCGCGGTCGCCGCCCAGGCCACCGACGAGGCGGGGGAGGTCGCCGAGTTCGATCACGCCGTCGCACGGGCATGGCGGTGGCATCCGGACCGGCTCGCCGGGGCGCTCGCAACCGCCGGATTCGACGAGATGTGGCGGACGATCAGCCGCCCCGGCCCCGGATTCCATCGCTTTCCCGAGGTTCATGTCGTGGCACGCCGTCGCTGACGCCCCATGCGCGGCGGTGATCTCACCCGCGGGGGATGAGGTTTCGCCGGGCGCCGCTCGGTTACGTTGGCGGCAGACCGGTCCGCAGCCCGGAGGGGAGCACTCGTTGGATGCATATCGAGCCGACCGTTCCGCCGAGCCGACGGTCGATGCGAAACGCTTGTGGGCGGGTGGCGCCGCCACCGCCCTGGTCGCCGGTCTGACGGCGGCCGTCGGATTGCTGCTGGTGCGCGACGTACTGGGGATCCCGGTGATCACATCCGCGCTGCAGTTGGGAAACTCACAGGTCACCACGATCGTCGGGCATGCGATCGTTGCGGCCCTCATCGCGACGGCGCTGCTTCACCTGCTCATCCTGACGACACCGAGGGCAACCACCTTCTTCGGCTGGATCTGCATACTCGCCACGATCACGGCGGCACTGTGGCCGTTCACCGTCAGCGCGACGCTCGCGGCGAAGATCGGGAGCGGGACGATCCACCTCGTCGTCGGAATCGCGATCTACTCGTTGCTGTCGGGCGTGGCGGCCACCGCGACGCGCCCCGGGCGGCCCGGCCGCTGAGATCCCTCGTGCCGGGGACATTCCGAGTCACCCGGGCTCGACCCGGGATCCGACGGTGTGCACGACCTGCAGTTCGGGGTCCCAGGGGAGCAGCGCGTCGACGGAATCCTCCAGTTCGTCGAGCGGAGGCAGTTCCGCGGGGCCCAGTACGGAGACGGTGACGGTGTCGCCCTGCCACGCCACGTCGGTGACCTCGGCGCCGGGTGTCGACCCCAGCCATTGCTGTGCCGCCCCCGATACCTGCCGTGACCACAGCGAGGCGAGGGAGTTGACGACCATCGGCACGGCCACGACGATCAGCGCGACCGCCAATATCGCGTAGGCCCGCCGCCACCGTGTCCCGGCGGCACCGTTCACGCGGGAGTAGCCGGCGGTGACGAGGACGACCGTCGCGGTGATGATCATCGCGACCACGTTGGAGGCGAACAGGACGAACGCTCCCGCCGCCAGGGAACCGGCTCCCGAACCCAGGCACACGCCGACCACGGCGAGCGGGGGAACGAGCGAGATGGCGATGGCCACGCCCGGAAGGACGTCGCCGACGTCGCGGCGGGCGACGGCGACCGCGCCGACGAGGCCGGTGGCGAGCGCCGCGGTGAGGTCCATCAGGGTCGGTGAGGTCCGTCCCAGTACCTGCGAGTTGCTCAGTACGGAACCGGGATTCGGAAGCAACTGCGCGAATGCGACGCCGAGGACAACGACCAGCACGATCCCGGCGGCGATGTAGAGCAGGCTACGGACGATCAGGGATCCACGGCCGACGGTGATGCCCAGTCCCACACCGAGTATCGGCGTGGACAGGGGCGCGACGATCATCGCTCCGATGACGGTGGCGGTCGAGTCGCTCACCACCCCCGCCACCGCGATCACCGCGGACAGGGTCAGCATCACCCAGAATGCCGAGCGCTTCGCTGCGGGATCACCGACGGACAGATCCAGGCGGTCCTCGAGTTCGCCGAGGTCGCGGCGTTGACTCGGGGGAATCACCACATCCAGCATCCACGGCCTCCTGTCGGAGCCATCGTGTCCGGGCACGGACGGGTCCTCGGCCCGGGCGGGCCGCCGGATGGTCGAGACGCGACGCACCGGTGGGCACAGCGTACGCCGGTGCAGTGGTCTGCCCGTACGTCTTTCGGGCATCCGGAGCCGCCCGGAAGACGCCCCGGGCCTATCCTGTGCCGTTGTGCACGGCGTCGATCTTCGCGGTCGGTGCGGCGGTTGCGGCCCCGGTGGGCCGGTGCCCGACGGAATTGAGCATGCCGCTGATGTCGACACCGGAGGCCTCGAGCGTCTCGATCACTCCAGCGATGGTCGACGGGCTGATCCCGAGGATCGACCCCACCGAGCCGGACAAGCCGTCGGCGCCCCCCACGATCGAGATACGGTCGATCTCGCCGACCGGCTTCGCGGCAGCTGCCGTCGCCTCGACCAGGGCCTTGATGCCGTCGGCTTCGGCATGCTGCTCGGTGCGGACCGCGGCGGCGGCGCCGGACCGGCGGGCGGCCTCCGCCGAAGCGTCCGCGCGCAGAATCGTCGCCTGCTTCTCGCCTTCGGCGCGGGCGACCGCGGCCTGACGTTCCGCTTCGCGGGCGCGATGACGTCGGCTTCGAGTGCAGCCTTCGTATGTTCGGCGCGCCGCTTCTCGACCTCGATGCGGGCCTCGACCTGCGCGACCGCGCCTTCCTGCCGGGCCTTCGCGGACTGGACCTGGGCGTCGCGTTCGGCGTTCGCGGTACCGACCGCGGCCTCACGCTTGACCCCGGCGATCCGGCGCTGACCGAGGGATTCGAGATAGCCGTTGTTGTCGCTGATCCCGACGATCTCGAGAACGTCGACTTCCATGCCGATGCGGGCCAGGTCGCTTCCAGCCTCGACGTCACCGATGTAGACGCGGGAATCCGCGGGCAGGGCGGTCGTTTCCGCGGTGACGGCACGGGGCCGGACCGGTTGCTCTCGGTGTCGGTGAACGCGATCTGACCTCAGCCGCCGGGCTCGATCGACAGGGTGACGACGCCGGTCAGTCCGATGTACGAGAGGCGTCCGGTGTGCGAGTTGCCCTGCTGCCGCATCAGATACGGCAGCAGGACTCCTCGGGCCAGGAAGACCATGATCACCGCGGGTGCAGGCCGCCTGTCCCGAGGAGTGCCGTGGCGACGGTGGTCAGGTTCAGGAACGGAGCCCGTCACCGTCGCCGGTGTCGCCGAGTTCCGAATCGAACTCGCCGACGACGAGGGTTCCCACGATCCCCACCAGACCCATTGCGAGACATGCAATGTAGAAGATGTCCACCCGCCGCCGTTTCATCGGATCGTCATCGACCCTACCGTAATCGGGCATTTGTCGGAGTTCGCAGCCTCCGCGTGGTGTCAGGCGGGATCGGCGGCGAACTCCTCGATGGTCGCCAGGTTCGCCGTCATCGCTGTGTGCCACACGGAAAGCCGGTGTTCGACGATCCGGCCCTCCTTGTCGGGATGCTGAGCGATGAATTCGGACAACGGTGATCGTCCGTCGCACATCTTGGCCCACTGCCGGACGACGACGCCCTCGCGATCGGTGTCCACTTCGAATCCCCACAGGGCGATCGGCGCGTCGGCCGGACCGACCCGCCACACCCAGCGGCGGCCGTCCTCGACCTCCACGACCTCGGGTTCGGTGTGCCATTCACCCATCTGGGTACTGGCGTTGTGCCCGCGGAATCGGGCGCCGACGGCGACACCGGCGGCGCCGTCGAGCCACTCGGCCCGTTGCAGTTCGCCCTCGGCGCGGGTGGGCAGCTCGATGTCGGTGACCAGCTCCCAGGCACGTTCCGGGCTGCAGGCCAGACGCCGGGTGACCTCGACCGTGGGTGTATCGCGCAAACGCATGACTCTCCTCTGGTTGAACCGTTGTGCCCACTGATGGTTACACGCGCACCGTGCCCGGCTGATGCTCGATCCGGCGGAGCTGGCCGAGTCGGCTCAGGATCCGGTCGATGTCGACGGGCAGGCGGGTGCCGCGGGTCAGGGCGTCGAGCGGGGTGGTCGCGAGGAAGACGGTGGTGACGTCCCGGTCGTAGAGAACGTCGACGACGTTCGCGAAGCGTTGCGCCGGTTCACGGCCCGCGGAGCGGAGGTCCGGGATATTGCCGATCGTCCACCGCGGGAAGACCTCGGCGAGCGCGAGGTAGTCGACCGGCGCGGTGGTCTTCTCGCACAGATCGGCGAAATCGATCCACAGGCATCCGTCGAGCGCTCGGTCGGCGTGGACGGGATGGCCGGCAGGGGAGAGCGTCCGATGTTCGTCCGGTGCCGGTACCTGCAGACCCAGGTGGTCGATGCGGTCGGGGGGGATCCACCAGCCCGCGGCGAACCCGGCCTCGTGACCGGAGGTCGTGCGGTAGTCCACGGGGCCGTCGACCGTGATGACCCGCAGCGACCTTTCGATCAGCTCGATGGTGGGCACGAAGTCGTCGTGGAACAGTGGATTCGGCAACAGGGCGTGCGGCGGGTAGTTCGACGTCAGCACGACCCGGATGTCCCGTTCGAGCAGCGCGGGCAGAAGGCGGGCGATGAATTTTCCGTCCGCCGGATCGTGCACGTGGAACTCGTCGAAGCACACGACGTCGAGGCCGCCGAGCAGATCGTGCAGGGCGGCCGCGAGGTCGTTGCGGTGACGCCGGACCGCGAGGTGCAGGTCGCGGAAGAACTCGTGGAAGTGGACCCGCAACTTACGATCGGTCGGCAGCGCGGCAAAGTACGTCGAGACGAGCCAGCTCTTCCCCCTGCCGACCGGACCCCACAGATACAGGTCGCGGTCGGTCGCGAGGGCGGCGCAGGCGTCTCGTTGCGCGGTGTCGAGTGTGAATCCCAGTTCTGTTGCCGCCGTATCGAATACGTCGACACCACTCGGGAGGGCGGGCTGCGGTCGTGAAGCTCGGAGTCTCCAGCGCATGCCGGAACTCTAGCATCGTAGAGTTCTGGAAGGATGGAGACATGGCTCACCGTCGCTCACGTCGTGACCTCATCTGCGAGGCAGCGCTGGAGCTCGCGGCCGAGGGTGGCAACCACGCGCTCACCCACCAGGCGATCGACGCGCGACTCGGCCTCGCACGCGGCTCGACGTCCTACTACTACCGGACCCGCCGTGCGCTGGTCTCCGCCGCGGTCGCGCACCTCACCGCGCGATCACGCGAACGGTTCCACGCCGTGGTTCCGAGCGCTCCGCCGAGTTCGATCGACGAGGCGGCAGGTGTGATCGCCGCCGAACTGGAAATGCTGCTGGGGGAGCGGCGCAGGGACGTCCTGGCCCGGTATGCGCTCATGGCCGATGTGTTCGGCGACGACGAACTGCGCGCGGACCTGGCATCGTGCCTGTTCTCCCGCCCGGCCGCGTCGGCGCTGATGGACGCCCTGGGCGCTGCCGACGCCACCGGAGCCGCCGGAGACCTCGTCGGTCTCCTCGAAGGGCTCGTGTTCGACGTCGCGATCGGTGCGCGTGTGTTCGATCCCGGCACGTCGCCGGCCGAGTCGCTGCGGGTTCCCGTCCGCCGGTGGATCGAGGCACTCGTCGGGAGACATTGAAAGATCTGCGCCGGTGAGGTTCTCGCGCAGGTGTGCCGTCGACGAGGTGCCCGGGATGAGCAGGATGTTCGGTGAGCGGTGCAGCAGCCGGGCGAGCGCGACCGACCCCGGCGTCGTCTCCCGCCGGCCGGCCGCCTCGCTCGTCGCGGGTTGCGCCGACCTCGGTCACGATGTGGAGATGACCGAGGTGCTCGCACACCGCGAGAGCTACGACGCCCGCACCGCCTGATCGGCGCGGACGTTTCGCTCCCTGCCGGGCATCGCTCGTGGGGTTCCGCGCGGCCGGGACGCCGTGCGGTCCGTCAGTTCGCGGTCTCGGCGGCCAGCGAGTCGATGGCGGCCTGCAACGCGGCGGTGGCGTCGTCGGCGACCTCGGCGAGTCCCGGGTGGTCGGCGACCTGGACCATCATCTGGGGGTTCATCGCATCGACCAGCACCGTGCCCGGCTCGGCGGGGTCGGTTCGGACCACGACGTTGCACGGCAGCAGCAGCCCGATCCGACGGTCGACGGTCACCGCGCGATGT
The DNA here is from genome assembly GCF_001646785.1 of Rhodococcus phenolicus. GTDB lineage: Bacteria > Actinomycetota > Actinomycetes > Mycobacteriales > Mycobacteriaceae > Rhodococcus > Rhodococcus phenolicus. The sequence continues at coordinate 130,493 of NZ_LRRH01000001.1, read as the reverse complement.
GCCAGCGGCGGATTGCAGGCGCCGAGGATCAGGTAGTCCTCCATGTCCTCACCGAGTTTCGCCTTCAGGGTGGCCTTCATGTCGATCTCGGTGAGTACGCCGAAACCCTGCTCGGCCAAGGCTGTGCGCGTGCGTTCGACAGCCTCGGGGAACGAGGTGTGCAGCGTCGTCGACAATGCGAGTGTCATCGGTCTCCTGTCCTTCTCTCGGAAATGGTGGCTCAGGCGAGGGCGAGGAAGAGCTTCTCGAGCTCGGCCTCGGTCATCGGCTCCTTGCCTTCCCGGTCCGCATCGGTCAGGCACTCCCGCAAGCCGGTCGCGACGATCTTGAATCCCGCGCGGTCCAGCGCGCGCGACACGGCGGCGAGTTGGGTGACGACGTCCTTGCAGTCGCGGCCCTGCTCGATCATCGAGATGACTCCCGCGAGCTGACCCTGCGCGCGGCGGAGCCGGTTGAGTACCAGAGCGATGCTGTCTTCGTCGCCGACCATCGGAGTGTCCTTTCCTAGACCCGGAGCCCAGTGTACCCCCGGGGGTATCGTGGCGGGGCTCAGCGCAACGCGACGACGTCGACGAGTACGTAGGCAGCCACAGCGAAAACCAGATACGCGAACCAGCGTTGGAGCCGGCCGGTGTCCGACCGGGTTCCCAGATGCCCGGCGATCAGCGACCCGGCGATCGCGGTGCCGGCGAACGCGGCGGTGATCGTCCAGTCGATGTTCGTGCTGCTCAGATGCGAGACCAGCCCGGCCGCGGAATTGGCGACGATGATCACCAGCGAGGTGCCCACCGCGACGGGCATCTCGACGCCGAGCATGAGTACCAAGGCCGGAATGATGAGAAATCCGCCGCCGACACCGAACAATCCGGTGAGGAAACCCACCACCAAGCCTGCCGGAACGGCGCGGGACGCGCACCTGCGCCAGTCGATCCCGGATCCCTGCGTCGAACAGGCGGTTCCGGTGTCGCCGCGGTCGGCGAGCATGCGCACTCCGGCGACGACCATCACCACCGCGAACCCGGTCAGCAGCGCCTGCTCGGGCAGCAGCCTCCCCACGGCGCTGCCGGCGAAGGTGGCCGGGATGCCGGTGGCAGCGAAGACCGCTGCCAGCCGCCACTGCACCTGATGGGCCCGCACTTTCGGTAGTGCGCCCACCGCAGAGGCCACACCGACGACGATGAGCGAGATCGGAATCGCCTGCTCGATACCCAGTCCCAGGCCGAAGACCAGCGCGGGGACCGCAAGGATCGATCCACCTCCGCCGAGCAGTCCCAGCAGCACGCCGATCACGGCGCCGAAGCCGAGTGCGAGCACCCACGTCATCTCGGGCCTCCCGGTGCCGGTGCGCTCACGGCCGGTGCCCGTCCGCGACGTTCGTCGATTCGGTCAGCCGCGCGACGATGGTGCCCGCGTCGCACGAGGCGCCGCGGTTGTAGGGCAGTTTCGACAACGCGGCGCCCATCGCGCAGGTGTTCGACACCGCGGCGAAGGCGAGTCCACCGCCGATGCCGGCCGCGAGCCATTTCAGCCGGGGCACGGCGACGCTGGCCAGGACCGAGCCCAGCACGACCGAGCCGGCAACGAGGCGGACCTGCCGTTCGAGGTCCCAGCGCCGGATGCCGCGCGTCACGGGGAGGCCGGCGGCTTCCCAGTCGAGCATTCCGCCGTCGAGGATGCGGACGTTGAACAGTCCTGCGGCGCGTAGGGTCTCCTCGGCTTGCGCGGCGCGCTGCCCGGAGCGGCACACGAGCACGATGTTCTCGTCGAAGTGGGCGAGAAATTCGTCGCGGTGCTCGCGCAGCAGGTCGAGGGGCACGTTGTAGGCCCCGGGAACGTGGACGGACTCGAATTCGCCCGGCGTCCGGACGTCGACGATACGCACGTTCTTGCCGGAGTCGATGAGCTCACGCAGGGCGATGGCATCGACGGTGGCAGCGGTGGACTCGTTCATGTGGGCCTTTCGATTCGGGTGACGGCAGGCGCCGTGCGGCAAGACGTACCTCCGCCAGGGGAATACCCCCGGGGGTACTTGACATACCCTAGGGGGTATATGTCAACCTGTCCACATCCCCCCGGAAGATCGCCGGGAGCCCATCCGGCACCAGTTACGGAGGAGCCCATGATTCTCGAGCAGTACTACATCGAATGCCTTTCGCACGCGTCGTACCTGATCGGTGACGAGAGCACCGGCCGGGCAGTCGTCGTCGATCCGCGTCGCGACATCGCCGAATATCTGGACGACGCAACAAAATACGGGCTGACCATCGAAGGGGTGATCAACACGCACTTCCACGCCGATTTCGTGTCCGGTCACCTCGAACTGGTCGCGGCCACCGGCGCCTGGATCGGGTTCGGGGAGGCCGCCGAGACCGACTACCCGATCCGCCGGCTGCGCGACGGCGAGCGATTGTCGCTCGGCGAGGTCGAGCTCGAGATCCTGGCCACACCGGGGCACACCTGGGAGTCGATCTCGGTGCTGGTGCGTGAGCGGCACGACGCCGTCCCGACCGCGGTGCTGACCGGCGATTCGCTGTTCATCGGGGACGTGGGCCGCCCGGATCTGGTCAACCTCGGCGACGGATCCACGGCGGATCTGGCCCGGGCCATGTACCGCACCGTGCACGAGAAGCTCCTGACTCTTCCCGACCGGGTCACGGTGATGCCCGCACACGGCGCAGGCTCGTCGTGTGGAAAGAACCTGTCGGCGGAACTGACCTCCACGATCGGCGAACAGCGGGCCACGAACCCGTCGGTGCAGCCGATGACGGAGGATGCCTTCGTCGCCCTCGTCACCGAGGGTCAGCCGGTCGCTCCGTCGTACTTCTCGGTCGACGCTGCGATGAACAAGCGGATCCATCCGCTGCTCGCGCAGGACCGCACCATTCCGGAATCGACGCCCGCGCAGGTGAAGGCCGAACTCGCCGCCGGCACCCTCGTGCTCGACGCGCGCAGCGTCGACGACTTCGCCGCCGGGCACCTGCGCGGTTCGGTCAACGTCGGGTTCGACGGCCGTTTCGCCGAGACCGGCGGTATGGTCGCCGACGTCGGTGAGAAGATCGTGTTGATCACCTACCCCGGTGAGGAACAGGACGCGGCGGTGCGCCTGGCCCGGATCGGATCGGACGGCGCGGCAGGCTATCTCGCCGTCGACCGGGACGGGGTGTTCCCCGCGGAACTGGCCGAACTGGTCGAGGCCGCGCCGCGCACCACCGTCGAGCAACTCGACCGATTGCTCGCCGCCGGCGCGGTGCGCCTCGTCGACATCCGCAATCCCGGCGAGCGCGAACTCGGCACCATTCCGGGATCGATCCCGATTCCGTTGGCGCAGCTGCGAACCCGACTGGATCAGGTGCCGGACGACAAGCCGATCGTGGTGCACTGTGCAGGCGGATGGCGTTCGAGTGTGGCGGCCTCGCTGTTGCGCGCCCAGGGATTCGACGACGTCTCGGACCTGCTCGGTGGCTACAACGCCTGGGCCGAGGCCCACGTCCCGGCCTGATCACCCGACGGCACGGGGCCACCCGGCCCCGCGTCACCCGATTCCGACACCCTTTCGATCCGAGGAGGATCCCATGTGTTACCCCGTCACCTGCACCCGTTGCGGCAAGACCGGCTGGGGAGGCTGCGGACAGCATGTCGACGCGGTCATGCGCACCGTGCCCGCCGCAGATCGCTGCACGTGCAGCCAGGACGCCTCGCCGGTCCAGGAGCGGCGCCCGGCTTTGCGGTCGCTGTTCCGTCGCTGATCCCCGCCCGTTCGCCATCTGTCGGCGAGGCGGCCGCTCCGGGTTCGGTGTTCGGGCAGTGGCGGCTGTCGTGGCAGGGGTGCGGAAATCCGCATCCCCGGGTGTGGGAATTCGGCGGAAAACTGCAGGGAACGAGACGGTATCCGTTCCTAGCCTTCGAAGCATGAATCTCCAACGTGCCCTGGCGCAGAACGATACCGGTGATCTCGGCGGTCTCGCGGGCCTCGCGGTCGACCTCATGGAACGGCTCGGAGCTCCGGGAGCGGGCCTCGCGGTGGCCGCCGAGAATCTGTTCCCGCCGATACCCAGCGAGGTGATCCTGCCGCTCGCCGGATTCACGGCTTCCCGCGGCGAGATCTCCCTCGTCGCGGCCGTCGCCTGGACAACCATCGGCTCCGTCATCGGTGCGTTGCTGCTCTGTCTCGCCGGACGCGCAGTCGGGCGCCGGCGGACGTACGCACTGGTTGCGATACTGCCTCTGGTGAGTACGACCGACCTCGAACGCAGTGAGGAATGGTTTGCCCGCCACGGGACGAAGGCGGTGTTCCTCGGCAGGATGGTCCCGCTCGTGCGCAGCCTGGTGTCGGTTCCTGCCGGGGTGGAGGCGATGCCTCTGGGGCGCTTCCTGCTACTGACCGCGGCGGGCAGTGCACTGTGGAACTCGGCGTTCGTGCTCGCCGGGTACGCGCTGGGCGAGAACTGGGGAGTTGTCGAACCGTACGCGGACGTGCTCCAGAAAGCGGTGATCGCCGCCGTGGCCGGGGCGGTCGCGGTGTTCGTGGTCCGTCGCATCCGCTCGCTTCGTGCCCGTAGGGTCGGATCGTGACCGTGATTCGACATCTCCGACGTCCGCTCGAGGATTCCTGTCGTGCCGTCGCCGGGAGTGTGCTCGGCACGGCCGCCGCCGTGCCGGGTGTTGCGGCGCTGGCGGGGGGAAGGCAGGAATTGCTGTGCCGAGCAGTGGCGAGGGAGCGTGGGCGCCTGGCTCACTGGTACGGGGCCGAGGCCGTCCGCGACCTTCCGGATCGCGACCCGGCGGGGTACCTGCTCGGCCGTCTGGTCTACGGCCTTCCGGCCGGCATCGCCGTCGTCGTGGTCCTGGCTGCCGGCTCCGGGTACGCGGCCTGGAGCATCGTCCTGCTGCTCGGCGGCCGCATCCCGCCGGCTGACGGAATCGTGGCACTCGTCGTCGCCGCGATCGCGGTCTACCTCGCGGTGCGACTGGCGATGATCGTGGGGCAGTGGGACGTTCGGCTGGCACTCCGCACCCTCGACGGCGACACAGCCCAGAACCGGCTGCGTGAACTCCAGCGCACCCGCGCGGACGTCGTCGCCGCGATCGACGACGAGCGACGCCGAATCGAACGTGCCCTCCACGACGACGTGCAGCAACGAGTCGTGGCGCTGGCCCTCGCCATCGGCCGGACGCGCCGCAAGGCCGAGCGCGGTGACGACGACCTGGTGGCCGACCTCGACCACGCGGTCGCCCAGGCGCAGGCACTGCTTGCAGAACTACGCGACGTGGCGTGGCGGATCTATCCGGCGGTGCTCGACGAACACGGACTCGTCGCAGCTCTGGAAGGGTTGTCGGCGCACACGTTCCTGCCTGTCGACCTGGATCTGCGGATCACCTCGGAACCACCTCACGATGTCGCGGCCGCGGTGTACTACGTTGCTGCCGAAGCCGTCACGAACGCGACCAAACACTCCGGTGCCGAACGGGTCGCCGTGACCGCCACTGCCGGTGGGTGCGCGGTCACCCTCACGGTGATCGACGACGGGTCCGGAGGTGCCGATCCGTCCGGCTCGGGCCTGACCGGTCTGCAGCGCCGTGTCGCCGCTCTCGACGGCACACTGTCGGTCCACAGTCCTGCGGGAGGGCCGACCGTCGTGGAAGCGAGGATTCCGTGCGCATCGTGATCGCCGAGGACTCGGCCCTTCTCCGGGAGGGCCTGTCCCGGTTGCTCGCCGACGAGGGTCACGACGTGGTGGCCTCCGTGGGCAACGCTGTCGAACTGCATCACGCCGTGTCGCGTGAGGTCCCCGATCTCGTTCTGCTTGATGTGCGGATGCCGCCGACCTTCTCGACGGAGGGCATCGACGCCGCCCATCGGCTGAAGGCGGAACATCCCGATCTCGCCGTGCTCGTTCTGTCCCAGTACGTCGAGCATCGCAACGCGACGACCCTGCTGACGAGCGGATTGGGCGGGGTCGGGTATCTGCTCAAGGACCGCGTCTCGGACGTCGGGGCGTTTCTCACCGACCTCGAGCGAGTCGCTGCGGGTGGCACCGCGTTCGACCCCGAAGTCGTCCGGCAGCTGTTCACCAGGGCGCGACGATCCGATCCGATCGCCGGACTCACCGCACGCGAACGTGAGGTGCTCGAAACGCTCGCCCAGGGGTTGACGAACACGGGTATCGCCGACCGGCTCCACATGTCGGTCAGCGCCGTGGAAAAGCACGTCAACTCGATCTTCACCAAACTCGATCTGCCCCGGGACGCGGACCGAAGCAGGCGGGTGCGTGCGGTCCTGCTGTATCTCGAAAGCACCAGCAGGATCGGTGGTTCCGACGTCGGCGGGAGGATTGCTGCACGAACGGATCTCCCGGGCAGCACTGACGCAGGCCGGTGATGCAGTGTCTGCCTGCCCGTCGGGCCGTGCGTGCACGCCTGGGGAAAACCGCAGTGCCGGTCGGGCCGGAATCCGCCACGAATACGGCGGCTGTCCGCAGTGGGAACAGCGCGACAAGTTCCTAGCGTTGTTCACGTGACTTCGATGATCGAATCCGCCCGACGGCTCGCAATCGCAGCGCTGGTGACAACCCTGACGCTCGGGGCGATCGGTGCGACAGCCCTGGCCTCGGCCCGTGACCAGACGATTTCCCTGCTCGTCGGTGTCCCTTCGGGGACCTCGGCGACCGTGCTCACCGTGGACGGGACGACATGGACCGCGGGTGTACGCGAGCCGGGATCCGGAAATCCCGTCACCGGATCCGAGCACTTCCGGATCGGCAGCGTCACCAAGACACTCGTCGCCACGGTGGTGCTGCAGCTGGTCGACGAAGACCGGCTGGAACTCGATTCCCCTGTCGAGACGTACCTGCCCGGTGCAGTTCGAGGAGGAGAGGGGATCACCGTTCGTCAGGTCCTCCAGCACACGAGCGGGATCCCGGATTACATGAAGGCGGAAGGCTGGTCGACCAACCGCTGGCGCGGTGACGACAGGTTCCGCGACTACACACCCGACGAACTGCTGCAACAGGCGTTCACCCGCCCGCCGGACTTCTCTCCGGGCGAGAGGTTCCGGTATTCCAACACCAACTACATCGTCGCGGGCCTCCTGATCGAGGCGGTCACCGGCCGGCCCTACGGGACCGAGATCGAACGACGCATCCTGCAACCGCTCGCCTTGACCGGCACCTCCGTGCCCGGCTCCGACGCCAGCCTCCCGGAACCCGCGATCCGCGCCGTGGTCGAACTCGACGACGGTCGCCGGGTGGACGTCACGGAGCAGAACGAGACCCTCGACTGGGCTGCCGGCGAAATGATCTCGACCAGTGACGACCTGGCGACATTTCTCGATGCGCTGCTGGGCGGCCGCCTGCTCACCGCGCCGACTCTCGCCGAGATGCGCACGACCGTCCCGATGGGGATGGGATTCCACTACGGTCTCGGGCTCGAACGGTTCGATCTCCCGTGTGGCGGACAGTTGTGGGGACACGGCGGGCAGTTGCTCGGCTACGTCACCTACGCCTATCGCCACGACAACGGCCGTGGCCTCACCCTGCTCAGGGCCTCCGGAGACGACGACGGTTTTCTCGGGTTCGCTGCGATGGCAACCGCTGCCTACTGCCTCGCAGATGCATGACCGTGCGTGGCGAGCGATCGAAGTCGTTCTCGCCACCCCCGCCGGATCGGGAACTCCGGGACCCTGCCGGTGAGTCCGGCGCACGAGAATCCGCTATGATCGAACGCGTGTTCGAGTTCGGGGTGTGGGTGCATGGGGTGGAGTAACGGCCCGCCCACCTGGGCCGAACTGGAACGCGTCCTGTCCGGCCGTCCCCGCCGCGAGCCGGAGTTCCCCGGCAACGGCGGCGACAGCCCGGCCTGGTCGCGCACCCGCCCGGAGTACGAGGCGCGGGTGCGACGGCCGGACGGGCCGGTCGTGCCGTACGCCGAACTGCACACCCATTCGGCGTTCAGCTTCCTCGACGGCGCCTCCACGCCTGAGGAACTCGTCGAGGAAGCCGCGCGGCTCGGCCTCGAAGCACTCGCACTCACCGACCACGACGGCATGTACGGAGTCGTCCGGTTCGCGGAGGCCGCACGGGAACTGAAGGTGCCCACCGTCTTCGGTGCCGAGCTCACCCTCGACGACGCGCACCTGCTGGTCCTGGCCCGCGGGCAGGAAGGTTACCGGCGGCTGTCCCGGCAGATCGCCGCCGCGCACCTCGCCGGCGGTACCAAAGGCGCCCCCCGCTACGACCTCGATGCGCTTGCCGACGCGGCCGGCGACCACTGGCAGATCCTGACCGGTTGTCGTCGCGGGCACGTCCGGCGGGCCCTCGAGGCCGGCGGTCCCGACGCGGCCGCGGTCGCCCTGCGCGATCTGATCGACCGGTTCGGCGCCGGCCGCGTCACAGTCGAACTGACCTGCCACGGCCTGCCCGACGACGACGAGCGCAATGCCGCACTGGCCGCACTCGCCGCCGCACACGGGCTGTCGTGCATCGCGAGTACCGCCGCGCACTTCGCGGACCCGTCCCGCAGGCGGCTCGCGATGGCGATGGCCGCGATCCACGATCGGCAGAGCCTCGACGACGCCGCCGGCCGGCTCGCCCCGACCGGCGGCGGGCACCTGCGTTCCGGCGCCGAGATGGCAGCCCTGTTCGCCGCCCACCCCGGCGCCGTGCGCCACGCCGCGGAACTCGGCCGCGAATGCGCCTTCGACCTGCGGCTCATCGCGCCGAACCTACCGCCGTTCGACGTGCCCGCCGGTCACACCGAACTCAGCTGGCTGCGCCGGCTCACCTTCGACGGCGCGCACCGCCGCTACGGCCCGCCGGAACGCAATCCGGCCGCGTACCGCCAGCTCGAACACGAACTCGACATCATCGGCCGGCTCGATTTCCCCGGCTACTTCCTCGTCGTGCACGACATCGTCACGTTCTGCAAGAACAACGACATCCTGTGCCAGGGAAGAGGTTCGGCGGCGAACTCGGCCGTGTGTCACGCCATCGGCATCACCAACGTCGATCCGGTCCGCAACGAACTGCTCTTCGAGCGGTTCCTGTCCCCGGAACGTGACGGCCCCCCGGACATCGACATCGACATCGAATCCGACCGCCGCGAAGAGGCCATCCAGCACGTCTACAGCAAATACGGGCGCGAATACGCCGCGCAGGTCGCCAACGTCATCACTTACCGCGGCAAATCCGCCGTCCGCGACATGGCCCGCGCGCTCGGTCACTCGCAGGGCCAGCAGGACGCGTGGAGCCGGCAGGTCAGCCGCTGGCACGGCGTCGCCGCAGAGACCGACACCGACATCCCGCGCCCGGTGCTCGAACTCGCCGCGCAGATCGAAGGACTGCCGCGGCACCTGGGCATCCACTCCGGTGGCATGGTCATCTGCGACCGGCCCATCGCCGACGTGTGCCCGGTCGAGTGGGCCCGGATGCCCGGTCGCAGCGTGCTGCAGTGGGACAAGGACGACTGCGCCGCAGCCGGACTCGTCAAGTTCGACCTGCTCGGTCTCGGCATGCTCTCCGCGCTGCACTACATGATCGATCTGGTCGCCGAGAACGAAGGCGTCACCGTCGATCTCGCGCAGCTCGATCTCACCGAGCGCGGCGTCTACGACATGTTGTGCCGCGCGGACTCGGTGGGAGTGTTCCAGGTGGAGTCGCGGGCACAGATGGCGACGCTTCCGCGGCTGAAACCGCGGAAGTTCTACGACCTGGTGGTCGAGGTCGCGCTGATCCGGCCCGGGCCGATCCAGGGCGGGTCCGTTCACCCCTACATCCGGCGCCGGAACGACCTCGAACCCGTCACCTACGACCATCCGTGCCTCGAGAAGTCGCTGAAACGGACCCTCGGGGTGCCGTTGTTCCAGGAACAGCTGATGCAGATGGCCGTCGACGCTGCCGGGTTCACCGCCGCCGAAGCCGACCAGCTGCGCCGAGCGATGGGCGCGAAACGGTCGACGGAGAAGATGGAACGGTTGCGCGGCCGGCTCTACGAGGGCATGCGCGAGCGGCACGGCATCACCGGCGACGTCGCCGACCGCATCTACGAGAAGTTGTATGCTTTCGCGAATTTCGGTTTTCCGGAAAGTCATTCGCAGAGTTTCGCGTCGCTGGTGTTCTATTCCGCCTGGTTCAAACTGCATCATCCGGCGGCGTTCTGCGCCGGCCTGCTGCGCGCTCAGCCGATGGGGTTCTACTCTCCGCAGTCCCTCGTCGCCGATGCCCGCCGGCACGGGGTGCCCGTGCACGGCCCGGACGTCAACGCGAGCCTCGCGCACGCCACCACCGAGAACCGGGGCCGGGAGGTACGGCTCGGCCTCGGCGCGGTCCGGCACATCGGCGACGCACTGGCCGAGCGGATCGTCACCGAACGCGACGCGCACGGCCCCTACACCTCGTTCCCGGACCTGACCGAGCGAATCGAATTGAGCACCGCGCAGGCCGAATCGCTCGCCACCGGGGGAGCGCTCGCCGGTTTCGGCATCACCCGTCGCGAAGCACTGTGGGCAGCGGGTGCGGCGGCAGCGCAACGCCCCGGACGGCTTCCCGGCATCGGGGCGTCCACGCAGGCCCCCGCGCTGCCCGGCATGAGCGACGTCGAACTCGCCGCGGCGGACGTGTGGGCCACGGGAGTGTCGCCGGACAGTTACCCCACCCAGTTCCTGCGCCCGCAACTCGACGCGCTCGGCGTCGTGCCCGCCGGACGGCTGTTGCAGGTGCCCGACGGACAGCGGGTGCTCGTCGGGGGTGCCGTCACCCACCGGCAGCGGCCTGCGACCGCCGCGGGCGTCACGTTCCTCAACCTCGAGGACGAGACGGGCATGGTGAACGTGGTGTGCTCGGTGGGCCTGTGGGCGAAGTACCGCACCCTCGCGCACACCGCCCCGGCGCTGCTGGTGCGCGGACGGGTACAGAACGCGGAGGGCGCGGTCACCGTCGTCGCGGACCGGCTGCAGCGGATGGATCTGCGAATGGCGGGGAAGTCCCGCGACTTTCGTTAGGATCGCCGCCATGCGACGGCTGCTGGTGGTCCTGGTCACGGCGATGGCTCTGCTCGTCACCGGTTGCGGTGGAACAGACACCGATTCCGGGGGCGGTCCGGCCGGGTCCGTTCCGGCCTCGCCGTCCCTCGCCGACGGCACCCGCGAATCCGCGCCGTCCGACACGCAGGTCACCGAACGCAAGGAGATCGTCACCGGACAACTGATGCTCACCGCCGCCGATCCCGTCGCCGCCGGACGGCAGGTCGTGACGATCGTCGAGGACTCGGGCGGGCGCGTCGACTCCGTCACCGAACAACCGGAGATCAGCAGCGTGCTCACGGTGCGGGTGCCGGCGGACCGGCTCGAGGGCACCGTCGACGAGCTCCGCGGACTCGGTGAGGTGACCAGCCTGACCACCACCCGCGACGACGTCACCCTGCAGTACACCGACCTCGAGGCCCGGATCTCCGCCCTGCAGGCGTCGGTGGACCGGCTGCGGGCACTGATGGCGTCCGCCGCGAACACTGCCGATCTCATCGAAGCGGAGAACGCGCTGGCGGACCGTCAGGCCGAGCTGGACAGCCTCACCGCGCAGCAGCGGTACCTGTCGGACCAGATCGACCTGTCCACCCTCATCGTCGACATCAGCGCCGAACCGCGCCGTCCCGACGATCGCGACAGTTTCTGGGACGGGGTGGTCGCGGGCTGGGACCACCTGCGTTCCGCGGTCGGTGATTCGATCGTCGCGCTCGGGGTCGCCCTCCCGTGGATCGTGTTCCTCCTCGTCGGTGCGGGCGTCGTCTACCTGATCGTCCGGCTGCTCGCCCGCATCGGACGCCGTCGGCCCGTAACCCCCGACGATCCGTCGGAAACCCCCGATGAGAACACGATGGCAGAGGTGGACGATGAGTAGCCGACGGAAACGAATTCTCGCGGCCGGCGCATGCGCGACCGCTACCGTGCTGCTGGCGGCGTGTGGCGGGGGAGGGGAAACCGGTACGCCCGTCGCCGAATCACCCACTGCTGCAGCGCAAACCGATACTCCCGACGCGGACACCTCCGATTCTCCGCCGACGCGTCCGGCTCCGTCCACGGGGGCAGCCGGGGAGTCCGCGCCGTACCGGGCGGAGGAGATCCTGGTGTCGGGCTCGACCGGCCCGGTCGACTACGAGGTGATGATCCCGCAGATCAGCGGCGGGGACCCGGCCGTCGTCACCGAGTTCAACGAGTCGATGCGGGCGGCGCTGGACGATCAGATCCGTCACCCCGGCGATGCGAGCTACACGCTCTCGACGCAGCAACACGAGGTGACCCGGATCGGGGATCACGTCGTCGCGGGGCTCCTCGTCACCTCCTACAACGCGAATCCGCCGGGAGCCCACCCGACTCCGCTGGTCGCCACGGTGGTGGTGAACACCGACACCGCCGCCCCGATCACGTTGCAGGACCTGTTCCCCGATCTGCAGGCCGGGCTGAACCGGTTGTCGGAGCAGGCGGCCCGGCTTCTCCCCGGCACAGTGGCCGGCCCGGAGTTCTATCCCGAAGGGATCGCCCCGCAGGAGGCGAACTACGCGAACTGGCTGCCGACGCCCGACGGGATGGAGATCCACTTCGACGACTACCAGGTCGGTCCGCACGCCATCGGACTCGTCACGATCACCGTGCCGTGGGAGAACCTGGGTGACGTTGTGGACCCGTACCTCGCGACCGTCGTCGCGAGCTGAACACCCGCCGATCCGGGAGACAACCGCGCGAACCGGCCACGCGCGGCCGTCCCCCGCAGGAGCGAGCGTCAGACGCCGCCGGCGAATCCGTGCTGGCGCCAAGCCTCGTAGGTGACGACGGCCGCCGCGTTCGACAGGTTCAGCGACCGGCGGCCCGGGATCATCGGAATGCGCACCCGCGCGGTGACGTGCGGATCCGCGAGCACCTCGTCGGACAGGCCCGTCGGTTCCGGACCGAACAGCAACACGTCCCCCGGGCGGTAGTCGATCGACGCGTACGACACGTCGCCGTGCGCGGTGAACGCGTACACCCGTTCCGGTTGCAGTGCGTCCCAGGCTTCCCGGAGACCGGCGTGCACCGTCACCGAAGCAAGGTCGTGATAGTCCAGCCCCGCCCGCCGCAGTTTCGGTTCCGACAGGTCGAATCCGAGCGGTTCCACCAGGTGCAACTCGCAGCCGGTACCGGCGACCATACGGATCGCGTTGCCGGTGTTGGGAGGTATGCGGGGCTCGTGGAACATCACTCGGAACACCCGGACCAGCTTGCCAGAGCCGGAGCGGAGCACCGACGGAGGGCCGTCGGCACCGTCTCACGCGGCATGCGTCACCGGGGCTGCTGCGGGCGGTACAGCTGCTGCGCGTAGGACGGGCCGTAGTACCGTTCGAGTTCCTCGAGAGTCTCGGGTGCGTCGGGGACGGTCGCCTTCGCCAGCGCCGCGACCGACGGCAGAGCGGTAGGATTCCACGTGTCCGGATCCCACAGTTTCGACCGCATGAACGCCTTTGCGCAGTGGTGGAAGATCTCCTCGATCTCGACGACCAGACAGAGGATCGGGCGATGGTCGGCGACACGCAGCTCGTCGAAGAACGGTGCCTCCGTCACCAGCCGGGCGCGGCCGTTGATCCGGAGCGTGTCGCCGCGGCCGGGCACGAAGAAGTTCAAGCCCACGAACGGATTCCGGAGAATGTTGCGGTAGCCGTCCACGCGTTTGTTGCCGGGGCGTTCGGCCAACGCGATGGTGGTGTCGTCGAGGACGTGCACGAGCCGTCCGGGCGGGTCGCCTTGGGGGGACGTCACAGCGGCCCGTCTCGTCGGATGTGCCCACCAGGCAGAACGGCGACGCGGCAAGCCAATCGACGTCGAGCGGATGTAGCCGCGCCCGGACCTTGTTCGCCGCCCGGAACGTCGGCGTGCCGAACAGGGCGGTCAACTCGTCGGGATTGTGGATCTCGGTCCAGTTCACCGTTCGACGCTACCAACGGGTGTCGGTGGCCGCATCTACAGTGACCGGCATGACGGTGCGCACGGTCGGAGTGGACGAACGCAGGGCGCGACTGGCTCGCAGGCACCGCCTGTGCCCGAGTCGTCGTGCCGTGGACGCGGTGGACGCGGCGACGAGCATGGTGTGCCTCCACGGGACGGACGCGGCGACGGTGTATCTCTCGGCGTGGGCGCGCGTTGCCGATTTCGCCGTCGCGGACCTGGACGAGGCGCTCTACACCGACCGTTCGCTGGTCAAGCACCTGTCGATGCGGCGGACCATTTTCGTCTTCCCGCGACACGTCGTGCCGTTCGCGCAGGCCGGCGCGAGCAATCGGGTGGCCGCGGCAGAGCGGCGCAGGCTGGTCAAGGACGCCGAGGCGTCCGGACTGCACCGGGACGGCGACCGCTGGCTCGACGAGGTGAGCGGCCTGGTTCTCGACGCGCTGTCCGACGGGCGGGAAGCGACGTCCACGGAACTGCGCGCCGAGATCCCGCTGCTCGGGGGCGCCATGGACTACGGTGTCGGAAAGTCGTGGGGCGGAAAGGTTTCGTTCGGTCCACGGGTGCTGACCGTGCTGTCGGCGTCGGGCAAGGTGGTGCGGGCGTCGAACAACGGCTCGTGGAGGGTGTCGCGGCACAACTGGGCGGCGACGGAGTCGTGGCTCGGTGCCGGAATCGATCCCTGCGACGAGGCGACCGGGCTGCGCGCGCTCGTCGAAATGTGGTTGCGTGCCTTCGGTCCCGGGACGGAGGCCGACATCAAGTGGTGGCTCGGGTCGACCCTGACGGCCGTGCGCGCGGCGCTGGCGGAACTGAAGGCGGTCGAGGTCGATCTCGGCGGCCGCACCGGCTATCTGCTGCCCGACGATCTCGAGCCGACGGCACCCGTCGAACCGTGGGGCGCCCTGCTGCCGACGTTGGATCCCACGACGATGGGGTGGTCCGAACGCGACTGGTACCTCGGCCCGTACCGGAAGCAACTGTTCGACTCCGTGGGCAATGCGGGCCCAACCGCGTGGTGGGACGGCCGGATCGTCGGCACGTGGTGGCAGGACGACTCCGGTGCGGTGTCACTGCATCTGCTCGAGGACATCGGAGCGGAGGGGACCGCGGCGCTCGAGAAGGAAGCGGATCGCCTCGGTGCGTGGGTGGCGGGCGTGCGGATCATGGCGAGGTTTCCGACTCCGCTGGCGAAAGAACTCGCAGGTCGCAGCTGACCGCTCGGTCGGCGGCTTGCCGGAACCGGTGCGGCGTGGACGATGAAAGATATGGGCAGCGACAACACCGAGGTCCTGTGGAGAGGAGCCCGCGTCACGGGACGGAGTTTCCGCGACGCGGATCTGCGCGGCTCGATCATCGAGGACGCGGTCTTCGTCGACTGCGACTTCACCGACGCCGACCTCAGGGGCAGCAGTCACCTTCGCAGCACCTACCGATCGTGCACATTCACCCGGACGGACCTGTCGGACAGCACCTTCCGGCGCTGTTCGCTGGTGGGTTCGTCGTTCACGCAGTGCCCGATGCACCACCTCGTGCTCGACGACGTCGACTTCACCCGCGCGTCGCTGCGCAGCGCCGACCTGCGCGGCCTGGATCTGGGTACCTGCATCTTCCGGGATGCCGACCTGACCCGGGCGGACATGCGTTACGCGGTGCTGCGGTCGGTGGACCTGCTGGGCGCGCGGCCCGTCGGGGTGCGGTTGGACGGCGCGGACCTGCGCGGTGCCCACATCGGTCCCGCATTGTGGCGCAGTGCGGAACTCGACCACACCCGGATCGAGCGGTCGCAGGCGACCGACTATGCCCGCGCTCACCGCCTCGAGGTCGACGAGCCCGACCGCCGTTGAAAGACCGGGACACGGACCTGCGACAATGGCTGTCGTGACTGCGACGATCCTGGACGGCAAGGCAACCCGCGACGAGATTTTCGAGGACCTGACGGCCCGCGTGGCCGCGCTGAAGGCGAAGGGCATCACGCCCGGCCTCGGCACCGTCCTCGTCGGCGACGATCCCGGATCGGCCGCGTACGTGCGCGGCAAGCACAACGACTGCGCGAAGGTCGGCATCACCTCGATCCGCAAGGATCTGCCCGCCGACATCACCCAGGAACAGCTCGACGCCGCCATCGACGAGCTCAACGCCGATCCCGCATGCACCGGCTACATCGTGCAGCTTCCCCTCCCCAAGCATCTCGACGAGAACGCCGCGCTCGAGCGCATCGACCCGGACAAGGACGCCGACGGACTGCACCCGGTGAACCTGGGCCGGCTCGTGCTCGGCAAGGAGGCCCCACTGCCTTGCACCCCGCGCGGCATCGTCCACCTGCTGCGCCGCTACGAGGTTCCCATCGCCGGTGCGCACGTGGTCGTCGTCGGCCGTGGTGTCACCGTCGGCCGTCCCATCGGTCTGCTGCTGACGCGACGCAGCGAGAACGCGACCGTGACGCTGTGCCACACCGGCACGAAGGATCTGAAGGCCGAGATCGAGCGCGCCGACATCGTCGTGGCGGCCGCGGGCGTGCCGGGTCTGATCACCGCGGACATGGTCAAGCCGGGCGCGGCGGTGCTCGACGTGGGTGTTTCGCGCACCGCGGACGGGCTGCGCGGCGACGTCGCCGACGACGTGCGCGAGGTCGCCGGATTCGTTTCGCCGAACCCCGGCGGCGTCGGCCCGCTGACCCGTGCCTTCCTGCTCACGAACGTGGTGGAGCGGGCCGAGCAACTGGCCGGCCTCTGATCCGGACACAGGCGACTCGGATGGACCGTTGGATGCGGTTCGCCCGCCGGAACCTGCCGCTGGTGGCGGTGACAGTGGTCATCGCCGCCGCGGTCGTGCTGGTGCTCGCGGACCGATGGCGTCGTGGCGCGTTCGTGTTCGGTGGCGCCGTGATTCTCGCGGGTGTTCTGCGGTGGGCGCTGGCCCCCGAGCAGGTCGGGGTGCTGGCCGTGCGCAGCAAAGGATTCGATGTTGCGGCGCTGCTTCTGGTGGGAGGGGCGATCGTCGCGCTGGCGGTCTCGATCGACCCGCTCGGCACCGGCTGACCGCGACCGGTCAGTCGCGGTCGGCCAGATCCATCAGCTCGACCAGGAGCTTCGCGACCGCGTCGGCCTCGGTGAGGAATCCGTCGTGCCCGTCCCGTGATTCGAGGACCCGCAGACCGTCGCAGTTGGGCAGCCCGTCGGCGATCTCCTGCTGCAACCGCAGCGGGTACAACCGATCGGAGCTGACGCCCGCGACGATCGCCGGAACGGGCGACGCGGCGAGTGCGGCGGATACCCCGCCGCGTCCGCGTCCCACGTCGTGGCGGTTCATGGCCTCGGAGAGAATCACGTAGGTGCCCGCGTCGAACCGCGACACCAGCTTGCCGGCCTGATGGTCGAGGTAACTCTGCACGGCGTACCGGCCGCCGCGCCAGGGGTCCTCGTCGGCCTGAGCGGAATTCGCGTAGCGGGAGTCGAGTTCTTCCTCGGTGCGGTAGGTCAGGTGTGCGATGCGGCGTGCGATGCCCAGCCCGGCATCGGGACGGCGCCCGGTGCCGTGGTAGTCGCCGCCCTGCCAGTCGGGGTCGCCGGTGATGACCGCGATCTGGGTGGTCTGGGTGCCGATCTGGTCGGCGGTGGCGCGGGCACCGACCGCGAGGATCAGCGATGCGCGGACCCGCTCGGGATGCGTGACGATCCACTCGAGCGTGCGCATGCCGCCCATGGATCCGCCGGTGACGGCCGCGAGGGTCTCGATGCCGAGCGCGTCGAGCAGGGCCGCCTCGGCGGCGACCTGATCGCGGATGGTGATCTGCGGGAACCGCGACCCCCACGGCTTGCCGTCGGGCGCCGTGCTGCCGGGGCCGGTGCTGCCTCGGCAGCCGCCCAGCACGTTGGTGGCCACGACGCACCAGCGGTCGGTGTCGATGGGGGCGCCCGGCCCGACCATGCCGGTCCACCATCCGGGCGAGGGATGGTCCGGTCCGGCCGGTCCGGTGATGTGCGAATCGCCGGTGAGCGCGTGCTCGACGAGCACGACGTTGTCGCGGGCGGGGGAGAGCGCGCCCCAGCGCTGCACCGCGAGGGTGACGTTCGGGAGGTTCTCGCCGTTCTCCAGCGTCAGCGCGCCGATGTCGACGAGACCGAGTCTGCCGTCCTCGGGCGGTAGTTCGACGGGTCGCCGGTCGGTGCCCGCCGTCAAGACGCTGCCACTTCGACGACGGTGGGGCTGGCGGTGGTGGTCATCTCGTCCTTCTGGCCGGGGGAGGTGAGGGCTGGGTCGGATCTATGCGCGACAGCTCATGATCACAACTCTCATGGTGACTACCTCCCTGTGCAGGCTTGCTGTCCGGCCTCTGCGCCGATCAGCCCGGTCTTCACCCGGAGCACCCCACCCTGGCCGGAGGGTTGCCGGCCAGCAAGCCGGGGCTCGATGCTGGCACTCATGACCTGAACGGCAGTTTAGCGGCTCGTTCCGCGGCGCCGGAAGCGGGGCCGAGCCGTCCGCTGACCAGCACAAAGTTACCGGTCGGTAGTGAACCGGCGCTTTGCGCTCCGGTGGAATAGCAGTACGCTTGTCTTGTTTGGCACGTGTTCCCCGCGTGTGAACACGTCCATGCTCAGATCCCTGAGCAGTGTGAGACCGTACTCACAAAGTGCGGTCGAATCGGGCCGAGGAAACGTCCTAGGAGGACACGAAGCGCACATGTCCAAGATCAAGGTTGAAGGCAAGGTCGTCGAACTCGACGGCGACGAGATGACCCGCATCATCTGGCAGTTCATCAAAGACAAGCTGATCCACCCTTACCTGGATGTCGATCTCGAGTACTACGACCTCGGGATCGAGTACCGCGACTCCACCGACGATCAGGTCACGATCGACGCGGCGAACGCCATCAAGAAGCACGGCGTCGGCGTCAAGTGCGCGACCATCACCCCGGACGAGGCGCGCGTCGAGGAATTCGGCCTCAAGAAGATGTGGCGGTCGCCCAACGGCACCATCCGTAACATCCTCGGCGGCACCATCTTCCGCGCGCCGATCATCATCTCGAACGTTCCCCGCCTGGTCCCGGGCTGGACCAAGCCGGTGATCGTCGGCCGTCACGCATTCGGCGACCAGTACCGCGCCACCGACTTCAAGGTCCCCGGCGCCGGCACCGTCACCATCACCTACACCCCGGAGGACGGCAGCGAGCCGATCCAGCACGAGGTGTGCAAGATCCCCGAGGACGGCGGCGTCGTCATGGGGATGTACAACTACAAGAAGTCCATCCAGGACTTCGCGCGCGCCTCGCTGGCCTACGGCCTGCAGCAGAATTACCCGGTCTACCTGTCGACCAAGAACACGATCCTGAAGGCCTACGACGGCATGTTCAAGGACGAGTTCCAGCGGATCTACGAGGAAGAGTTCAAGGCGGAATTCGACGCCGCGGGCCTGACCTACGAGCACCGCCTCATCGACGACATGGTCGCCTCCTCCCTCAAGTGGGAGGGCGGCTACGTGTGGGCCTGCAAGAACTACGACGGCGACGTCCAGTCCGACACCGTCGCGCAGGGCTACGGTTCGCTGGGCCTGATGACCTCCGTGCTCATGACCCCGGACGGCCGCACGGTCGAGGCCGAGGCGGCGCACGGCACCGTCACCCGCCACTACCGTCAGCACCAGCAGGGCAAGCCGACGTCGACCAACCCGATCGCGTCGATCTTCGCCTGGACCCGTGGCCTCGAGCACCGCGGCAAGCTCGACAACACCCCCGAGGTGATCGAGTTCGCGCAGCAGCTCGAGGACGTCGTCATCAAGACCGTCGAAGCCGGCCAGATGACCAAGGACCTCGCTCTGCTCGTCGGACCCGAGCAGGGATGGCAGACGACCGAGGAGTTCCTCGGCACGCTCGACGAGAACCTGCAGAAGGCTCGCGCCTGACGCACAGCTCCACCCGATGAAACGGGACGCCTCCACACGCGGAGGCGTCCCGTTTCTCGTCTGCCTGTCCGGCCCAGTGAGTGAACTCACGCCTCCTCGCGCGGAGAACGACCGGCCGCGGGCAGACAATGGACTCCCGTGACCCTCACCGACCTCGCGCACCCGCCCACCGGGTCCGGAACCGTCCGCAACCGCGCCCTCGCGGTCTTCGCGCTGGCCCTGGGCGGCTTCGGAATCGGCACCACCGAATACGTCGCGATGGGACTGCTTCCCGAGATCGCCGCCGACCTCGCCATCACCGAACCCACCGCCGGCCACACGATCTCGGCGTACGCGCTGGGCGTCGTCGTCGGAGCTCCGCTGTTCGCCGTCCTCGCCGCGAGGGTTCCCCGCAAGACACTGCTCGCCGCCCTCATGGCGGTCTTCACGCTCGGTAACGCCGCGTCGGTCGTGGCCTCCGGCTACGGGCTGCTCGTGGCGGCCCGGTTCCTCGCAGGCCTGCCGCACGGCGCCTACTTCGGGGTCGCCGCCCTGGTCGCCGCGCATCTCGCAGGCCCGCAGCGCCGCGCTCGCGCCGTCGCGCAGGTGATGCTCGGCCTGTCGGTCGCCAACGTCGTCGGTGTGCCCGCCGCGTCGTGGCTCGGGCAATCCCTCGGCTGGCGGACCGCATTCGGGCTCGTGGTGGTCATCGGCGCCGCGACCGTCGCGGCCATCGTCGCGTGGGTGCCGGCGGTGTCGATGCCCGTCACCAACCCGATCACCGAACTCGGGGCGCTGCGGCGGCGACAGGTGTGGCTGACACTGACCGTCGCGACCGTCGGATTCGCCGGGTGCTTCGCCGTCTACACCTATCTCGCGACGACCCTCACCGACATCACCGGCGTCGCCCGCTCGGTGGTTCCGATCGGACTGGCCGTCTACGGCGCAGGCATGGTCGTGGGAAGTCTCGCCGGCGGCCGCATCGCCGACCGGGCGCTGATCCCCGGCCTGATCGGCGGCATGATCGTCTACGCCGTGCTGCTCGGCCTGTTCGTCGCCGGTGCCCGTCACCCGGTCACCGCGTTCGTCCTGCTGTTCCTCATCGGCGCGACCAACGCCGCGCTGATACCCGGCCTGCAGACCCGGCTCATGGACGTCGCCGCCGAGGCGCAGTCCCTCGCCGCGTCGCTGAACCATGCCGCGCTCAACGCCGCGAACGCGCTCGGCGCGTGGCTCGGCGGTCTCGTCATCGCCGCCGGGTTCGGCTACACGGCGCCCGCGGCGGTCGGTGCCGTGCTCGCGCTCGCCGGGGTCGCGGTCCTCGCCGTGTCCGTTCGCCTCGACACCGTCCCGTCGAACCGTATCCGTCGGCTGCGTCGGATACGGTGACCGCCGTGCCTCGCATCATCACCACCGTCAACGTCAACGGCGTGCGCGCCGCGGCCACCAAGGGCCTGCTCCACTGGCTCGAGGGGTCGGCCGCCGACATCGTGTGCCTGCAGGAGGTCCGTGCGACCGAGAAGCAGTTCCACGCGGCGATCGCGCCCGCTCTCGCCGCGGGCTGGCAGGTCGTCGGCGCGGAATCCTCCGCGAAGGGCCGTGCCGGTGTCGCGATCCTGTCCCGCGTCCCGGCGGATGCGGTCCGCGTCGGCTTCGGCGACGAGAGCTTCGCCGACACCGGCCGCTACCTCGAAGCGGACTTCGGTGACCTGACGGTCGGCAGCCTCTACCTGCCCACCGGCGAGGCGGAAACCCCGAAGCAGGACGAGAAGGAGCGATTCATGAAGTCGCTCGCCGCGTACCTGGGGGAGCGCGCGGCCGAAGTCGTCGCGGCGGACCGGCACATGCTCGTGTGCGGTGACTGGAACATCGCGCACACCGAACGGGACATCAAGAACTGGAAGGGCAACGTCCGCAAGTCCGGCTTCCTGCCGCACGAACGCGAATGGGTGGGCGATCTGCTCGCGACCGGCCAGTGGCGCGACGTCGTGCGTGAGCACCACGGCGACACAGCCGGTCCGTACTCGTGGTGGTCGTACCGCGGCAAGGCCTTCGACACCGACGCCGGCTGGCGTATCGACTACCACCTGGTGACCCCGGCGCTCGCCGAACTGGTGACCACGGCCCGCGTGGAGCGGGCCGCCACGTACGCCGAACGCTGGTCCGATCACGCGCCGGTGACGGTCGAATTCCCGTGAGCCGGACCGCCCGCACCGCCCTGTTCGCGCTGCTGGCCGCGGTCGTCGCGATGATCGTCGCGGCGTGTGGCGGAACCGGCACGGACACCGGTACGACCGTCGCGCCGCTGCTGTCGGCTCCGGCGAGCACATCGCCCGCCGCGGACGACACCGTCACCTGCGACCCGACCGGGCCGATACCGGACCACGTCTGGGACACGCTCGAACTCATCGACGCGGGCGACTGGCCTCCGGACGATGCCCCGGGAACCCAGGGCGGGCGGCGGTTCGGCAACTACGAAGGCGAACTGCCTGCTGTCGGCGACGACGGGCAACCCGCTGCCTACCGGGAGTGGGACGTCAATCCGAAGAAGCCGGGCCGCAGCCGCGACGCCGAACGCATCGTCACCGGTGCGGACGGATCGGCGTGGTACACCGCCGACCACTACGAGTCGTTCACGAGGATGTGCTGATGCGAGCGGATCTGACACTGCTGGAGACCACCCGTGCCGCGGCCGCCGACCTCGAGGAACGGCTGCACGAGGAGGGGCACGTCGTCGTGCACGTGCGCGGCCGGCGGATGACGACCCTGGACGGGGTGTTCGACGAGTTCGCCGCGGCCCTGCAGTTTCCCTACTACTTCGGTGCGAACAAGGATGCATTCGACGAGTGCCTCTCCGAGGTCCGGGAAGCCGACGACCCCTCGGTGCTCGTCTTCGACGCGCACGAACTGCTCACCGGCGAGCCGGATCAGCTCGCGTGGTTCGTCACGGTACTCGGACAGATACCGCTGCGGGTGATCCTGCAGGTTCCGGCGCAGCACAGTGCGGCCCTCGTGGAGCGATTCGCGGTAGCCGGGCACGGCGACCTCGGTCGCAGCGCCGAACCCGGTGCGTGAAAGTATCGAGAGCATGTCGAGCACTGCAGATCAGAACGCCACCGCGCCGACCGCCCGGCCTCGGGTGCTGTCCGGCATTCAGCCCACCTCGGACTCCTTCCACCTCGGGAACTTCCTCGGTGCGCTGCAGCAGTGGGTGCCGATGCAGGACGAGTTCGACGCCTATTACTTCATCCCGGACCTGCACGCGATCACCGTGCCGCAGAACCCGAAGGAACTGCGCAAGCGGGTGCTGGTCTCCGCCGCGCAGCTGCTCGCGGTCGGTATCGACCCGGACAGGTCGGTGCTGTTCGTGCAGAGCCAGGTGCCCGAGCACGTCGAACTGTCGTGGGTGCTGACCTGCATGACCGGCTTCGGCGAGGCCAGTCGCATGACGCAGTTCAAGGACAAGTCCGCGAAGCAGGGCACCGAGCACGCCGGCGTCGGGCTGTTCACCTATCCGATGCTGATGGCAGCCGACATCCTGCTCTACCGCGCCCAGCAGGTCCCGGTCGGCGAGGACCAGCGGCAGCACCTCGAGCTCACCCGCGATCTCGCGCAGCGTTTCAACAAGCGTTACGGCAAGACCTTTGTCGTACCCGAGCCGCACATCGTCAAGGGCACCGCGAAGATCTACGACCTGCAGGATCCGACGTCGAAGATGAGCAAGTCCGCCGAGACCGCAGCGGGACTGATCAACCTGCTCGACGACCCGAAGGTCTCCGCCAAGAAGATCAAGTCGGCCGTCACCGACAACGAACGGGAAATCCGCTTCGATCGCGACGCCAAGCCGGGCGTGAGCAATCTGCTCACCATCCAGTCGGCGCTGTCGGGCCGGGGCATCGACGAGCTCGTGGCGGGGTACGAGGGCAAGGGCTACGGCGATCTCAAGAACGACACCGCCGAGGTGCTCACCGAATTCGTCACGCCGCTGCGGGCGAAGGTCGACGAGTACCTCTCCGACGAATCCGAACTGCTCCGGATCCTGTCGAACGGCGCAGACCGGGCGCGCGACGTCGCCTCCCGGACACTCGCCCAGGTCTATGACAAGGTGGGATTCCTGCCCAGGAAGTAGACCGCAGAAGGAGCGTCACGGATGGCCGGCGCGAGCGACGAGAAGAAGCCGAATTTCCTCGATCGGCAACGTGCCGCCCATCCCTGGTTCGATCACACGGTCCGGACCGGTCTGCGCTATCAGGAGCACAAGGGCGACTACTACGCCGCCGGCATCACGTACTTCACGGTGCTGGCTCTCGTACCGATCCTCATGCTGGCGTTCTCGATCGCCGGTTTCGTGCTCGCCGGCCGGCCCGACACGATCGAGCAGATCCAGAACGTCATCGCCGAGAACATCCCGGGGCAACTCGGCGACACCGTGCAGGACCTGATCGCGTCGGCGATCAACTCGCGCGGCGCCGTCGGCCTGATCGGATTGCTCACCGCGTCGTATGCGGGGCTCGGCTGGATGGCCAACCTGCGCGACGGGCTCACCGCGATGTGGGACCACCCGCGCGACAAGGGCAACTTCGTGGTCTCCAAACTGCGGGACGCCGCGGCACTGCTGGGGCTCGGCCTCGCCATGCTCGTCTCGCTCGGGTTGTCGGCACTCAGCCGCGGCCCGATCATGGCGAGGCTCGTCGAGCTGCTGAACATGGAGAACCTCGTCGGGATCGGCGTCGCGTTGCGGATCGCCGCCCTCGTCATCGCCCTGTGCGCGACCTGGGCGGTGTTCACGTGGGTGATCGCGCGGCTACCCCGCGAGCCGGTCACCTTCCGCAGCGCCGCGCAGGCCGGACTGATCGGCGCGATCGGATTCGAGGTGCTCAAGCAGGCCGGATCGATCTATCTCGAGATCGTTCTCAACGGGCCCGCCGGTGTCGCCTTCGGACCGATCCTCGGTCTGCTCATCTTCTCCAACCTGACGGCGAAGCTGCTGCTGTTGTGCACAGCGTGGGCGGCGTCGAAGAAGGAGAACCTGGCCCGGGCGCACGTTCCGGCGCCGGAACCGGCGACGATCACTCCCAGACTGGAGGTCCATCCGGGGCCGGGGGTGCGGGGGAGTATCGCGCTGGTCGGTGCCGGTCTTCTCGGCGGCGCGCTGATCGGGTCACGCCGGCGCACCCGCAAATGACCGGCCGGGGTCAGCCCGCCGTCTCGTCCAGGCACGCCTCGTAGCCTCCGGCGGCGAAGGTCGTCGCGGCGCAGTACACCGCGGTCGGATGACAGGGGCCCATCACCGTGGCAGAAGAGCTCGAATCTCGTTGCGCGCGTGGTCGGCCGGACCCGTGACGAGCGTCGCGTGCCACTGTCGTCGAGCGTCGGGGAGGGCGCGCGCCGACGCGTCCGTGAACGGTTGCCGCTGCCCGGGTCGGGTTCGATCCGGTTGTCGCGCAACGTGTCCACGGTGCCGAAGTCGACATGAACCGCCACGCGCACAGGGAAGTGTCGGCTGTCGCCGCCGGAGGGAACACGGCGGTCGTGACTGCGGCGAACAGGAATGCGACCGCGGCGACGATGCGAGCTCGGGCCGATCGAGACGGATTGTCGGACACGGGGACTCCGTACGTCGCATCGACGATGGCCGTAGTTCACCGACGGTGGACCGAGTTTCGGTGAACGGATCCGATCGATTCGGTGACATCGGCTGACGCGGTGGCGGATCGGTCGTACTGTCGATTCATGAAAGCCGTCCAGTACACCGAGATCGGTGCGGAGCCGGTCGTTGTCGAAATTCCGAAACCGTCCCCGGGGCCGGGGGAGATTCTGCTGAAGGTCACCGCCGCGGGCCTGTGCCACTCCGACATCTTCGTGATGGATCTGCCCGCGGACGGGTACGGATACGGGCTGCCGCTGACACTCGGCCACGAGGGAGTCGGTACCGTCGCTGAACTCGGTGCCGGTGTCGGAGGCTTTGCGGTCGGCGACGCGGTCGCCGTGTACGGGCCGTGGGGCTGCGGCGACTGTCATGCCTGCGCCCGGGGCCGCGAGAACTACTGCATTCGCGCCGCCGACCTCGGGATCACCCCGCCGGGCCTCGGTTCCCCCGGATCCATGGCCGAATACATGATCGTCGACTCTACCCGCCACCTCGTACCCATCGGTGACCTCGACCCGGTCGCCGCGGCCCCGCTCACCGATGCCGGCCTGACTCCCTACCACGCGATCAACCGGGTATTGCCCCTGCTCGGACCCGGATCCACCGCGGTCGTCGTGGGGGTGGGCGGTCTCGGGCACGTGGGCATCCAGATCCTGCGCGCGATCGGCGCGGCACGGATCGTCGCGGTGGACCTCGACGACGACCGGCTCGAGCTGGCCCGCACGGTCGGCGCCGATGTGGCGATCCGGTCCGACGCGAGTGCGGCCGCCGCGATCCGCGAACTGACCGGTGGACAGGGCGCCACCGCGGTGTTCGACTTCGTCGGCGCGCAGTCGACCATCGACATGGCCCAGGAGGTCGTCGCGATCGACGGGCACATCGCGATCGTCGGGATCCACGCCGGTGCCCACGCGAAGGTCGGGTTCTTCCTCGTTCCGTTCGGCGCCTCCGTCGTGACCCCGTACTGGGGGTCCCGCACCGAGCTGATGGAGGTGATCGCCCTCGCTCGCGCCGGCAGGCTCGACATCCATACCGAGACGTTCACCCTCGACGACGCCCCCGAGGCGTACCGGCGGTTGCGGGAGGGGACGATTCTGGGACGCGGCGTGGTGGTGCCGGGTTGACCGTGCGCCGCTGACGCCGATCGGCACGTCAGGCCGGGCCGAGTTCCAGACGCTTCTTCCGCGGGGTCGTGCCGAACCAGCGTCTGCAGCTCCGGGTGAGTGCACTCTGCTCGGAGTAGCCGAGCTGCTGTGCCACCGCGGACAGTGGCACGTCCGGCTGGGCGAGCAGGGTTGTCGCCAGCTCCCGGCGGATGTCGTCGACCATGACTTCGAAGGTTCTCCCCGCCTCGGCGAGGCGTCGCTGCAGGGCACGCGGATGCAGCATCATCATGTCGGCGACCGACGGCAGCGTGGCGGCGCCCGCGGGCAGCGCGCTACTGACGCCTCAGGTCCGGAGAGACGAAAACGCGGGTCCGGCCGTGGCCGGACCCGCGTTTTTCGGGCGGTGGGTCAGCGAGCGAACAGCAGCGCGCGCTTGACCTCCTGGATCGCCTTCGTCACCTGGATGCCGCGGGGGCACGCGTCGGTGCAGTTGAAGGTCGTGCGGCAGCGCCACACGCCGTCCTTGTCGTTGAGGATGTCGAGACGCTCAGCGGCACCCTCGTCACGCGAATCGAAGATGAACCGGTGCGCGTTGACGATCGCGGCGGGGCCGAAGTACGACCCGTCGCTCCAGTACACCGGGCACGACGTGGTGCAGCACGCGCACAGGATGCACTTGGTGGTGTCGTCGAAGCGGTGCCGGTCGGCCTGCGACTGGATGCGCTCGCGGGTCGGCTCGTTGCCCGACGTGATGAGGAACGGTTTGACGGCACGGAACGCGTCGAAGAACGGCTCCATGTCGACGACGAGGTCCTTCTCGACGGGCAGGCCCTTGATCGGCTCGACGGTGATGGTCACCGGCTTGCCGTCCTTGGGCAGCATGTCCTTCATGAGGATCTTGCAGGCCAGCCGGTTGACGCCGTTGATCCGCATCGCGTCGGAGCCGCAGACGCCGTGCGCGCAGCTGCGGCGGAACGTGAGGGTTCCGTCGAGGTAGCCCTTCACGTACAGCAGCAGGTTGAGCATGCGGTCGCTGGGGAGCGCCGGCACCTGGAACGAATCCCAGTGCTGTCCCTTGCCGTCCTCCGGGTTGAACCGGGCGATCTTGAGGGTGACCATGACGGCACCCTCGGGCACGGGAGGCAGATCCGCGGCGACGGCGTCGTTCTTCTCGAGAGTTGTCATCAGTACTTCCGCTCCATCGGCTCGTACCGGGTCTGGACCACCGGCTTGTAATCCAGGCGGATTTCGGAGATCAGATCCTGGCCCACCTTGTACGCCATGGTGTGCTGCATGTAGTTTGCATCGTCGCGGTTCGGGTAGTCCTCGCGGGCGTGGCCGCCGCGCGATTCCTTCCGGTTGAGCGCACCGACGACGGTGACCTCCGCCATTTCGAGGAGGAAGCCGAGTTCGACGGCCTCGAGGAGGTCGCTGTTGTAGCGCTTGCCCTTGTCGTGGACGGTGATGTTCTTGTAGCGCTTCTTCAGCTCGTGGATGTCCTCGAGGGCCTTGGTGAGGGTCTCCTCGGTGCGGAACACCGACGCGTTGTTGTCCATCGACTGCTGCAGGTCGCGACGGATGTCGGCGACGCGCTCCTTGCCGCCCGCATGCAGGATGCGGTCGAGCCACTCGTCGACGTAGGTCGCGGGGTTCTCCGGCAGGTCGACGTGCTCGGTGCTGTTCGCGTACTCGGCGGCCGCGATGCCGGCGCGCCGGCCGAACACGTTGATGTCGAGCAGCGAGTTCGTGCCGAGACGGTTGGCGCCGTGCACGGACACGCAGGCGCACTCGCCGGCGGCGTACAGACCCTTGACGATCTCGTCGTTGTTGCGCAGGACCTCGCCCTGGACGTTGGTGGGGATACCACCCATCACGTAGTGGCAGGTCGGGTACACCGGGACGAGCTCGGTGACCGGGTCGACGCCGAGGTAGGTGCGGGCGAACTCGGTGATGTCCGGGAGCTTCTCCTCGAGGACGTCCTCACCGAGGTGCGTGACGTCGATGTAGACGTAGTCCTTGTTCGGACCGGCGCCGCGACCCTCGAGCACCTCGAGCACCATCGACCGGGCGACGATGTCGCGCGGCGCGAGGTCCTTGATGGTGGGGGCGTAGCGCTCCATGAACCGCTCGCCGTCGGCGTTGCGGAGGATGCCGCCCTCGCCGCGGACCGCCTCGGAGATGAGGATGCCCAGGCCAGCGAGTCCCGTCGGATGGAACTGGTGGAACTCCATGTCCTCGAGCGGCAGGCCCTTGCGGAAGATGATGCCCAGGCCGTCACCGGTGAGGGTGTGGGCGTTGGACGTCGTCTTGTACATGCGGCCCGAACCGCCGGTGGCGAACACGATCGACTTCGCGTGGAAGACGTGGATCTCGCCGGTGGCGAGCTCGTAGGCGATGACACCGGTGGCGACGGGACCGTCCTCGGTCTCGGTCAGCGCGATGTCCAGCGCGTAGAACTCGTTGAAGAACTCGACGTCGTGCTTGACGCAGTTCTGGTACAGCGTCTGCAGGATCATGTGACCGGTGCGGTCGGCGGCGTAACACGCACGGCGGACCGGGGCCTTGCCGTGGTCACGGGTGTGACCACCGAAGCGGCGCTGGTCGATCTTGCCTTCGGGGGTGCGGTTGAAGGGAAGACCCATCTTCTCCAGGTCGAGCACCGCGTCGATGGCTTCCTTGGCCATGATCTCGACGGCGTCCTGGTCGGCGAGGTAGTCGCCGCCCTTGACGGTGTCGAAGGTGTGCCATTCCCAGTTGTCTTCTTCGACGTTCGCCAGCGCGGCACACATGCCGCCCTGCGCGGCACCGGTGTGGCTGCGGGTCGGGTAGAGCTTGGTCAGAACCGCGGTGCGGGCCCGGGGGCCGGCCTCGATGGCCGCGCGCATACCGGCACCGCCGGCCCCGACGATGACCACGTCGTAACGATGTTCCTGCATGAAGTGTTGGCTCCCCTAGCTCGCAACGATGTTGGGGTCGAAAGTGAAGATCACGTAGGTGCCCAGGCCCATGATGAGGATCATC
Source organism: Rhodococcus phenolicus (assembly GCF_001646785.1). Taxonomy (GTDB): domain Bacteria; phylum Actinomycetota; class Actinomycetes; order Mycobacteriales; family Mycobacteriaceae; genus Rhodococcus; species Rhodococcus phenolicus. The sequence continues at coordinate 100,870 of NZ_LRRH01000001.1, read as the reverse complement.
GACACTGCGAGGATCGTGTTGAGCCAGAAACGGGTCGAGTCCTTGCGCGAGTAGTCGGCGATCACGGTGCGCAGACCGTTACCGCCGTGCAGCTGCGCGAGCCACAGCATCGACAGGTCCCAGACCTGCCAGAACGGGCTGGACCAGCGACCGGCGACGAACGCGAAGTTGATGCGGTGCACACCGTCGTCGAGCATCAGCATGATGAACAGGTGGCCGAGCACGAGGATGATCAGCGCGAGGCCGGACAGACGCATGAACAGCCAGGCGTAGAGCTCGAAGTTGTTCTTGGCCTGACGGCGCGGCGAACGCGGGTTGTCGAGGCCGGCCGGGCGGTCGTACGCCGTGGCGAGAGTCTTCGCTTCACTCATGTCAGTGCCCCGCAAACATGTTGTAGAAGATGCGTCCGGCCGCGGGGATCATCACCACGAACCAGATCGCGAGGATCGTCCAGAGCATCACGCGCTGGTACTTCGGTCCCTTGGACCAGAAGTCGACGAGCATGACGCGCAGACCGTTGAGTGCGTGGTACAGAACCATCGCCACCAGCGCCAGCTCCATCAGGCCGACGAGCGGGGTCTTGTAGGTTTCGATGACACTGTCGTAGGTCTCGGGGTTGACCCGGACGAGTGCCGTGTCCAGAACGTGGACGAAAAGGAAGAAGAACGTCGCCACGCCTGTGATCCGGTGCAGAACCCAGGACCACATTCCGGGGTCTCCCCGGTAAAGCGACCGTGTGCGCCCCGCCGGTGCGGGGGCGGCTTCAGTCGTGCTGCTCATCGAGTGCTGTGCCTCCAACGTCAATGGTGGACGCGTCGAGCCGCTCTAGCCTGTGGGGGATTCCGCAGCACGGGCCCGACGAGAACCTGAACCGACTTGTTCAGACTCTAAACCCATCGGAAACCTGGGAACTAATCTCCATCGCGATTCGTACCGGCCCCAAAAGCCAAGTTAGGTTTGCCTTTCCAACTGTGATCTGGCGCGGTGGGGGCCGTGGAACGTTGCCTTCGCCACCGTGACAGGATGGGGAACCATGGTGGACGTCGAGTGGAAAACGTTGCGCGCCAAAGCACATGAAGCGATGGGGCATGCGTACGCGCCCTACTCGCGATTCCCGGTCGGGGCGGCTGCTCTCACCGCGGAAGGTGTGATCGTGAGCGGGTGCAATGTGGAAAATGTCTCACATGGGGTGGGACTTTGTGCCGAATGTGTACTCGTCGGTAACTTCATTTCCGGTGGTGGCGGACGGTTGCGGGCGGTCGCCGTCTGCGACGCCCGCGGCGCCGTTCTGATGCCCTGCGGCCGCTGCCGTCAGCTCCTCATCGAGCACGGCGGACCTGGCCTGCTCGTCGACACGGCCCGGGGCCCGCGGCCGATGTCGGAGCTGCTGCCCGACGCCTTCGGGCCCGACGACCTGGCGGCCGTGCACCCGACAGGAGACGACCGTGCCTGACATTGTCTCCGTGATCCGGCACAAGCGCGACGGCCTGGAACTCACCGGAGCCGAGATCGACTGGGTCGTCAGGGCGTTCACGCACGACATCGTCGCCGACGAACAGATGGCCGCGCTCGCGATGGCCGTCTGGTTCCGCGGGATGACCCGTGCCGAGACCGCCCGCTGGACCACCGCGATGATCGACTCCGGCAGGCGGCTCGACTTCACCGGGCTCGGCCTGCCCACCGTCGACAAGCACTCCACCGGCGGTGTCGGAGACAAGATCACGCTGCCGCTCGCACCGCTCGTCGCCGCCTGCGGGGCGGCGGTGCCGCAGCTGTCCGGCCGCGGCCTCGGATACGCCGGCGGCACCCTCGACAAGCTCGAGGCGATCCCGGGTTGGCGCGCGGACCTCGACACCGTCGAGATGGCCGAGATCCTCACCGATCCGGCGATCGGTGCGGTCGTGTGCGCACCGACCGAGGACCTCGCACCCGCCGACCGCAAGCTGTACGCACTCCGCGACGTCACCGGCACCGTCGAATCGATCCCGCTCATCGCCAGTTCGATCATGAGCAAGAAGATCGCGGAAGGGGCGGGCGCGCTCGTCCTCGACGTCAAGGTCGGATCCGGCGCCTACATGACAGAACTGGGCGACGCCCGCGAGCTGGCCCGCACCATGGTCGAGCTCGGTGCCGACGAGGGTATGCCCACCGTCGCACTGATCACGCGCATGGACACCCCGCTCGGGCTGACCGCGGGCAACGCGCTCGAAGTCCGCGAGGCGGTCGAGGTTCTCGCCGGCGGCGGACCGTCGGACGTGGTGGAACTGACCCTCGCGCTGGCACGGGAGATGCTCGCCGCCGCGGGCATCGACGGCGTCGACCCGGCGGACCGGCTGAACGACGGCTCGGCGATGGACCGGTGGCGCGCGATGATCGCCGCGCAGGGCGGTGACCCGGATGCGGCGCTGCCCACCGCCCTGTACACCGAAACCGTGCGCGCCGAAGAGGATGGGATCCTCGCCGAGCTCGACGCCATGGCGGTCGGGGTCGCGGCGTGGCGCCTCGGGGCAGGGCGGGAACGCCAGGGACAGGCGGTGCAGGCCGGGGCCGGTGTGGAACTGCATGCCAAGCCGGGCGACCGGGTGTGCGCCGGACAGATCCTGGCGACCCTCCACACCGACACCCCGGAGAAGATCGCCCCGGCGCTGACCGTGCTGGAGGGCGGAGTGCGGGTGTCCGCCGAGGCGCCGGCGGGGCGCCCTCTCATCGTGGAGCGGATCTCGGAGTAGCCGACTACCGTCGGGGCATGAACGAGCTGACTGCCCCGCAGGTACGCACCGCGCCGAAGGTTCTGCTCCACGACCACCTCGACGGTGGCCTGCGTCCGGCGACGGTCCTCGACCTCGCCGACCAGTGCGGTCACACCCTCCCGGAGGACTCCGAGGCCGGCCTGGCCCGCTGGTTCCGGAAGTCGGCGGACAGCGGATCGCTCGAGCGCTACCTCGAGACGTTCGAGCACACCGTCGCGGTCATGCAGACCGCCGAGGGGCTCGAACGCGTCGCCCGGGAATGCGTCCTCGATCTCGCCGACGACAGCGTCGTCTACGCGGAGGTGCGCTTCGCGCCGGAACAGCACCTCGAGCGGGGACTCACGCTCGACGAGGTCGTCGAACACGTCCTCGAGGGGTTCCGGTCCGGTGAATCCGCCGTCGCGGCGGCCGGTGGCCGGATCCAGGTGGGGTGCCTGCTCACCGCGATGCGTCACGCCGCGCGGTCACGGGAGATCGCGGAACTCGCCGTACGGTTCCGCGACCGGGGGGTCGCCGGATTCGACATCGCCGGCGCCGAAGCCGGATACCCGCCGAGCCGTCACCTCGACGCGTTCGAATACATGCGGGCTTCCAACGCGCACTTCACCATTCACGCCGGTGAGGCGTTCGGGCTGCCGTCCATCCACGAGGCCGTCGCGTTCTGCGGCACCGACCGGCTCGGCCACGGGGTGCGGATCGTCGACGACATCACCGTCGCCGGCGACGGCGACGCGACGCTCGGCTTGCTCGCGAACTACGTGCGGGACAAGAGGATTCCACTGGAATTGTGCCCCAGCTCGAACGTGCAGACCGGAGCGGTCGCGACGCTCGAGGACCATCCGTTCGACCTGCTCGCCCGGCTGCGGTTCCGGGTCACCGTCAACACCGACAACCGGCTGATGAGCGACACCACGATGACGAAGGAGATGCTGCGCCTGGTCGAGACGTTCGGGTACGGCTGGGTGGATCTCGAACGGTTCACCATCAACGCCATGAAATCGGCGTTCCTCCCGTTCGACCGTCGGCTCGAGCTGATCGACGACGTCATCAAGCCCGGCTACGCGGTGCTGATAGGCGCGTAGCGCCCGGTGTGTCCGTGTGGCGGTCGGAGCCGCCACAAAGGCACACCGGCGGCGGAGCCGCACGCCTACTGCTTGCGGAGCCTGGCCTCGAACTCGCGCTCGAGTTCGCGCCACGCCGCGACCTCGGCGTCGAAGGGCGCACTCGGTGCCAGACGGCTCGTGTCGGGTTCGAGCACGTAGTTGACGAACCAGCCCAGTTCCGTGGAACCGGCGAGGGCGGCATCGGTGGAGTCGTCGCCGGCGTAGTTGGCGGCGTCGGTGAACAACTCGACCGCGAGGTCCAGCTGATCCGGGTCCACCGCGTCGATTCCCTCGGCGATGTCGTCGGCGATACCGGTGAGCACGTACACGTTGTCGTCGCTCACCTCGACCTCGAGCGAACCGTCGGTGGCCGCGTGCCGGATGTCGTCGTAGGTGCTCAGCGTCGCCAGATCGTGGTCGTGGCGATCGGCCAGGTAGCGCGCCAGCGCACGCTCGGAACCGAACGCCGTGATCAGGCCGTCGCTGCCGAGGAACAGCGCGTCCTCGTCCTCGCCGACGTAGCACCGCAACGTGAACCAGGTGCCGTCGCTCGTGATGATCTTGATCGGATCGATGCCGACCTGGGCCCAGAAATCGTCGGCGAGGTCGTCCTCGTCGCCGTCCTCGTCGTCGAACTCGTAGTCGTCGTCCTCGCCCTCGACCGTGTCGTCGGCCTCGACGACGTTCTCCTCGGCGGCCACCAGTTCGGACTCGATCTCCGCGACGACCGCGGTATCGACGTCGGGAGTCGCGACGATCGCATCGAGCGCGTCGATGACCGTGTCCCAGTCCTCGGCGACCGCGGTGCCGATCCGGTTCCACAGGTCGTCACCCTCGTCGCCCTGGAACGCGACGGCGCCGTGCTGCAGGAGCGTCGCGACCTCGGGCCGGTCGAAGAACTTCGTCACCGCTTCGAGCTCGCACACCTCGCCGAGGCTGCCGACGATGTCGAAGGTGTCCTGGAGCTGCGAGACGATTTCCGGATCGGCGTCCTCGGCGACCAGCTCGGGCACCCCGACGATGTCGAAGCGGTAGGCGTCGTCGGGCTCGAACTCGACGGCCGAGAGCTTCGCGACGACCGGCCAGGCCGGATGCTCGACCAGGTCGTTGTCGGCGTCGGAGCGGACGAACGCGACCAGTTCCGCGACGCCGGGGAACCCGTACAGATGGTCGCCGTGGCCGAGGAACGCCTCCCACTCGTCGTCACCCTCGCGCCAGCGTGGCGCCCACAGGGTGACGAGGTTGTCGTCGGTGAGACCGAGCTCGATCGGGACGATGTCTCCAGCCATGGCGGGAAGCCTAGCCATCTCGCGCCCAAAGACATAGCCGGGTGCCGCCGGGACCGCCGTCACCGGAACGAGTCGCGAAGTTCCGAAAGCAGGCGATCGCGTTTCGCGGCCGCAGTCCGTGCCGCCTCGTGGGCGGTGGCGAGGATCGTCGCGGACACCTCGGCGGCGTCGAGCCGGCACGTCGACTCCGCCAGATGCAACGCGATCATTGCGCCGCCGCCGTCGACGTGGACCCGTACCCGGCCGTCCGCGCTCGTCGCTTCCGCGCTCACGTCGCCGAGCCCGACCATCACATCCTCGAGCATGCCCAGCCTTTCCCGCGCCCGTTCGACGACCTCGTCGACCCGGTGCGCGCTCACACCGGCCTCAGCCAGGACGTGGGTTGCCGCTGTTCGTCGTCGGCCTGCTGGGTGCGCGCCAGGTCGTCCGGGGTGGGCAGGCCCATCCGGTCCAGCAATGCCTCCGGCATGCCCTGGGCGGCGAGCTCGCTGCGGCGCAACGCCGCGGCCTCGAGGGCGGCGCGGCGGCTGAGCGCGAGGATCTGCCCGGCCAGATTCCCTGCCCCGTGGCGCAGTTCGCGAGGGTCGATGTGCAGATCGACCGGCACCCCCTGATCCGTCGTACGCACCGAGACGGTGCCCGCCGCGTTGCGGGCGGTCGCTGTCGTGATGTTCATATCCGGTTGGACGCAGCGTGCCGCCGGTCGGTTCCCGCTCATCCGGTGGGCCGGTAGAACCCTTCGAACGCCATGCCGCTGTTGGCGGTGCGGATCGGGGTGACGGCGACCGGATCGCCGGCTTCGACCATCATGCCGTTGCCGACCACCATCGCGACGTGTCCGTCCCAGACGGCCAGGTCGCCGGGCAGGACCGAATCCGGGGCGACCGGCGTCCCCACGTCCTGCTGCTGGGCCAGCCGGGGAAGCTCGACGCCGGCCTGGCCGTACGCCCACTGGGTCAGTCCGCTGCAGTCGAGTCCCTGTCCGGGCGTGGTGCCGCCCCACACGTACGGGGTGCCCTGCTGGGACAGCGCATGACGCACCGCCGCGGCGGCCGTGGCGTTGGGGGCGGTCGCGACGCTGCCGTCGGGCAGGGTCACCGAACGGTCGGACGCGGGATCGGGCGCGATGTCCGCGTCGCCGTACAGCATCCGGTCGACGCCGGAACCGGGTTCGGCGGTCACCGGGCCGGTCTCGCCGGGCACGGTCGGACCCTCCGGCACCAGTGCCGCGAGCCGGTCGGTGTGCCCGGCGAGGTCGGACGTCACCCGGGCGAGCACCTCGAGGCCCGCCGAAAGATGCTCGATCGCGGCACCGAACATCATGAGCTGGCCCTGGGGCAGCGCCAGGGCGGGCTCGAGACTCCGGGCGACCGAGCGGAACGAGTCGACGATGCGCGCGAGTTCGGCCGCGCCGCCGAGCACCGTCGCGGTGCCCTCGACCGCGATCGCGGCGATCTCGAGGCCGCGATCGGCGGAGACCAGGGTGTCGGCGAGCACTCGTTCGGCGCTGCTCACCGCGGTGTCCGCCGCGGTCCCCGTCCAGTCCCACATCAATTCGGTGAGCGCGGTGCGGCCGGCGGCATGGACCTCCTCGGCGATCACCGTTCCGGCCCGCAACGCCGCTGCCGGATCGATCGGCGGCACGGTGCCGGTACCGAACGCGGTCAGCAGATCCGTCAGGGGAGCGGCGAGCAGGTCGGCGCCGATCGTCATCGCGTCGCTCCGGCGTCGCGCAGACGGGTGGACCACTCGGAGGCGTGGGCGTCGTAGCCGGCCGCGGTGGCCGCGGCGACCGCTGCCATTCCGTCGAGCGCGGTCACCAGCCGGGACACGTGCTGTTCGTGGGCGCCGTGCGCCGTGACCAGCGCCGCGACGAATCCCGCGCCGATCGGGCCGAGCCCGGCGTCCAGCTGCCCGGGCGCGCCGCCGTGGATCTCGTCGACCGCGCCGCGCATCCGTTCGGCCATGTCGCCCGCCGTGCAGCCGAATGCTGCGATGGTCTCCGGTCGTACCTGCACGCCGCCCTGCAGAAATTCGCCTGTCACGCCCACGTCCCCCCTCGGATACCGGATCGATTGCTCTGGAGGGTTCGACGCATGCGACGGCCGGCCGGTTCCACCGTTCTATCCTTTCGGACATGGATTCGCTCGTCGTCGACCACCCGCTCGCCGCTTCCCTGCTCACGATCCTGCGCGATGAGCGCAGCGACAATGCCGCCTTCAGGCACGCCCTGAGCCGACTCACCCAGATGCTGGTCTACGAGGCGGTCCGGGATGCTCCGATCGAGGAGTTCGAGGTGCGTACACCGGTCGCGACGACCACCGGGGTGCGGTTGCAGCAGCCGCCGCTGCTGGTCCCGGTATTGCGCGCCGGGCTGGGCATGGTCGATCAGGCACACGCGCTGATCCCGCAGGCGCGGGTCGGTTTCGTCGGCCTCGCCCGCGACGAGAAGACGTTCCAGCCGGTGCCCTATCTCGAGTCGCTGCCCGACGATCTGTCCGGACTGCCGGTGTTCGTGCTGGATCCGATGCTGGCGACCGGTGGTTCGATGGTGCACACGATCGAGATCCTTGCGTCCCGGGGCGCGACCGACATCACCGCGGTGTGTGTGGTGGCGGCGCCGCAGGGTGTCGAGGCGCTCGCGTCCTGCGGGCATCCGGTGCGGCTGGTGACCGCGACGATCGACGAGGGTCTGGACGCGAACAAGTACATCGTCCCGGGCCTCGGCGACGCCGGCGACCGTCAGTACGGGCCGCGCTAGCCACGCTCGTCCGCTCGGTTCGCGGCCGTACAGCCGAATCGTGACACCGATGTCTGATTTGGGGTTTATGGTGCACATGGGACTGGAGTGACGCCGGGCCGACGCCGATCCGTTACCGAGACTTCATGATCTCGGTCACGAAATCGCCTGCGGCTCATTACGCTGTTGGCTGAATCATGATCACTCCCGACTGTTCTCGGTCCGCGAAATGGGGGAACCCGATGGTCCGCAACTCCGTAGTGAAATCCCGTCGATTCGTCCGAGCAGCCGCACTGAGTGTCGCGGTCGCCGCATGGGTGGCGATGGTCAACCCCGGCGCTGCCGGGGCCGCGGTCGACAACGCCCGGTCGATGCCGCTCGACGGCGGCGCAACGATCGAAGTGCTGCAGGCCGACACGTCGATCCAGTCGGTCCCGCCCCTCGACAGCTCGCCGTTGAGCGTCGAGTTCTTCAATGACGGTGTCGCAGCTGTCAGGATCACCGGCCCGGGAGCGGACGCGTTCACCGGTACCAGGCTCACGTTCGGCTATCAGATCGGCTACCCGATCGCGCTGCCCGGCGCGATCGTGCACATCTTCACCCCGAGCCTGGATTGGGAGGTCGGCAACGGCGTCGACCTGGGCGTCGATCTCGGCGCCGACCTCGGTATCCCGCTCGACGGCAGTGGCGGCGGCGAGCTCGGTCTGGGCGCGAACCTGGGCGTCGGCCTGGGCAGCGAGACCAGGCTCGGCGGCCGGATCATCCCCGAGAACGAGTTCGAGATCGAGCTCGAACCCGGCGGCATCACCGAGGTGCCGATCGTCGAGGATCTGGCCTTCGACGGCAGCGGCGTCACCGTGCGCATCGCCGGTGTGCACGGTGCCGTGTCCGGGGCGATCGGCCCGGTCACCGTCCGCCCGTTCGCGAAGGCAACCACCGCGAAGGGTGACACCGTTGTCACCTACGGTGTGCCGCAACGGGTCTGACGCGGTTATCGGTCGCCGAGTTCGCGTGCCCACCCACGCAGCGCCGCCAGGGTTCCGGCGGCGCTGTCGTGACGGCCGTCCTCCGCGACCGCCTGCAGGTAGCACTTGAGTTTGGGTTCGGTACCGGACGGCCGGACGACGACGCGGACCGTCGCGCCCTCGAACACGAGCGCGTCGGTCCGCAGTCGTGTCTCCACCCGGGCGAGATCGGTCACGGAAACCGCCTCGCCGGCGAGTTCGCCCGGCGGTGAGGCCCGCAGTGCGTCCATGATCCGGTCGATCCGCGGGAGGTCGTCGACGCGGATCGAAACCTGATCGGTCAGATGCACACCGAATTCGTCGTACAGGTCGTCGAGCGCGTCGAGCAACGTGCGACCGCGCGTCTTCAGCTCCGCCATGAGGTCGGCGACGACGACCGCGGTCGCGATCCCGTCCTTGTCCCGCACTGCCTCGGGGTCGACGCAGTGACCGATCGCCTCCTCGTACGCGTAGACCAGGCCCTCGCCGGCGCGGGCCAGCCACTTGAAACCGGTGAGGGTCTGCACGAACCGGGCGTCGCGCGCGGCCGCGACCTTCGCCAGCAGCGTCGAGGAGACGATCGTGGTCGCCACCAGTGACGCCGCGGGTGCTCCGGTGAGGAGGTGATCGCCGAGCAGCACACCGGTCTCGTCGCCGCGCAGCATCCGCCAGCCGTCCGGGGTCGGCACCCCCACTGCGCAGCGGTCGGCGTCCGGGTCGAGCGCGAGCGCGATGTCCGCGCCGACGTCGGCGGCGAGTGCCAGCAGCGCGTCGGTGGCGCCTGGTTCCTCGGGGTTGGGGAACGCCACGGTCGGGAACGCCGGGTCGGGCGCGAACTGGGCGGCGGCGACGTGCACGTCGGTGAATCCGGCGGCCCGCAGTGCCGCGACCGCGGTCTCCCCGCCGACGCCGTGCAGCGCGGTGAGGGCGATCCGCACGTTCCGGTACGGCGACCGCGGCAGCGTCGCGACCCGTTCGAGGTAGCGTTCGACGAGGTCGCCGCCCGCGGGCACGACGGGTGTGCGCGCGACGGTGTCGCCGACCGCGTCGATCGCGGCCTCGATCTCGCGGTCGGCGGGGGAGACCAGCTGGGCGCCGCCGGTGACGTACACCTTGTAGCCGTTGTCGGCGGCGGGATTGTGCGACGCGGTGATCTGCACCCCGGCGACGGCGTCGAGCGCGCGCACCGCGAACGCGGTGACGGGTGTCGGCAGCGGCCGGGGGAGCGCGACCACGTCGAATCCCGCCGCGGCGAGCACTTCCGTCGCTGCGGTGAAGAACTCGGCGGAGCCGGTGCGCGCGTCGCGTCCGACGACGACGGTGCCGCCGCCGTGCCCCTGCGCGTGCAGCCAGGCCGCGAGCCCGGCCGTCGTGCGCTCGACGACCGGAACGTTCATGCAGTCCGGGCCGTCGCCGACCGGCCCCCGCAGTCCCGCGGTGCCGAAGTGCAGGTTCACAGCCGGCCCGCCAGTTCGCGCAGCAGATCGCCCATGCGGCGGGCCGCGGCCTGACCGGCGGCGAGGACTTCGGCGTGGTCGAGGTGTTCTCCGGTGACACCCGCCGCGGCGTTGGTCACCAGGGAGATGCCGAGCACCCGGGCACCGGCGGCGCGTGCGGCGATCGTCTCGTGCACCGTGGACATGCCCACGAGGTCTGCGCCGAGGGTGCGCAGCATCCGGATCTCGGCGGGCGTCTCGTAGTGCGGGCCGGGCAGGCCTGCGTACACACCCTCGGCGAGCGAGGGGTCGATTTCGCGCGCCAGGGCGCGCAGGTCGGCTGAGTAGGCGTCGACGAGGTCGACGAACTGGGCGCCGACCAGCGGTGAGCGGCCGGTGAGATTGAGGTGGTCGGAGACGAGGACGGGATCGCCGACCTTCAGTGCCGGGTCGATGCCGCCGGCGGCGTTGGTCAGGATGACGGTGCGGGCGCCGGCCGCGACCGCGGTCCGCACCGGGTGCACGACGCGGCTCAGGTCGTGTCCCTCGTAGGCGTGGATGCGTCCGGCCAGCAACAGCACCGGGGTCTGCCCGACGGTCACCGAATGCACGGTTCCTGGATGGCCGGCCGCGGTCGGCGGTGTGAAGCCGGGCAGGTCGTTCATGGACACGTCCGCGACCGTCGGACCGAACCGTTCGACGGCGGCGCGCCACCCCGAGCCGAGCACCACGGCGACCGGGTGCGCGGCCACTCCGGTCTTCTCGGCGAGGACGGCGGCGGCACGTCCGGCTTCGGCGGGGGGATCGAGGATCGCGTCGGGTGCTCCCATGGCGCAAGACCCTAACGCCAACCCTCTTGTTACTCATGAGTAGCAAGAGGGTTTATTCTCATGCCCATGCCTTACCTCGAACGCGACGGCGACGTCTTCGTCCTGTACCTCGGCAACCGGGACCGGGAGGTCGACGAGAACCGCTTCCATCCGGACCGGCTCGCCGAGATCGACACGCTGCTCGACGAGGTCGAGGCGCACGAGGGCCCCGCCGCGCTCGTGACCGCCGCGACCGGCAAGTTCTGGAGCAACGGCCTCGACACCGACTGGATCTTCGCGAACCTCGGCGATCTGCCCGGCTACCTCGACTCCGTGCACGCGCTGTACGTGCGGATGCTGACCTTCCCGGCCGCGACCGTCGCCGCAGTCCAGGGCCACGCGTTCGGCGCCGGGGCGATGCTCGCGCTCACCCACGACTTCGCCGTGATGCGCGCCGACCGCGGCTTCTGGTGCCTGCCCGAGGTGCAGCTCGGCATGCCGTTCACGGTCGGCATGTCGGCGTTGCTGCGCACCCGCCTGACTCCCGGCACCGCGGTCGAGGCGGTCACCACGAGCCGCCGCTACGGCGGCTCCGACGCGCTCGCCGCCGGGATCGTCGCCCAGGCCGTCGACGGGGACGCGGCCCTGGCTGCGGCCGTGGAACGGGCCGCGGCCCTGACGTCCACGCGCGGTGCGAACCTCGGGGTCGTCAAGCGTGGCCTGCACGAGCCGCTCGTCGCCGCGCTGCAGACCAGGACGGACGAGTCGAACTTCCGCTTCGGCTGAACGTCCGCGTGCCCGGTGGTGACGGCACTGGCGCCCGGACGGGCATGACAGACTGGTCGATGTGACGACCGAAGCGGACAGGGCGATCGAAGCTGCGTCCGACGAGTTGATCGCCCTGTCGCATTCGATCCACGCCGAACCGGAACTCGCGTTCGACGAGCACCGCAGCGCCGCGAAGGTCGTCGAGGTCCTGCGCGGCGCCGGATTCGAGGTCCGCACCGGAATCGCGGGCCTGCCCACCGCATTCGACGCCCGCTTCGGCAGCGGCGATCTCGTCGTCGGGATCTGCGCGGAGTACGACGCGCTCCCGGGTATCGGCCACGCCTGCGGGCACAACATCATCGCCGCCTCGGCCGCCGGTGCGGGCCTCGGGCTCGCGGCGATCGCCGACGAACTGGGAATCACCGTGCGGGTCATCGGAACCCCCGCCGAGGAGACCGGGGGCGGCAAGGTGGTCATGCTCGAACACGGCGTGTTCGACGACGTCGCGGCCGCGATGATGGTGCATCCCGGACCCTTCGACATCACCGGGGCGACCTCGCTCGCACTGGCGGACATCGCCGTCACCTACGAAGGCCGCGAGGCGCACGCCTCGGCGGCACCCGAGTACGGACGCAACGCCGCCGACGCCGCAACCGTCGCGCAGGTCGCGATCGGACTGCTGCGTCAGCACCTGCTGCCCGGCCAGCAGATCCACGGCATCGTCAGCGACGGCGGCACCGCCCCGAACATCGTGCCCGCGCACACCGAGCTGCTGTACTACCTGCGGGCGACGTCCGCGGATTCGCTCGCCGACCTGTCCGAACGCGCGGGGAACTGCTTCACGGCCGGGGCGCTCGCCGCCGGTTGCACCCACCGGACCCGGACGGTGTCCCCGACCTACACCGAACTCACTCCCGACCCGTGGCTCGTGCAGGCATATCGTGAGGTGATCATCGGCATGGGACGGGCACCGCTGCCCGTCGAAGAGGAAGGATCGCGCCCGCTGGGCAGCACCGACATGGGAAACGTGACGAATGTGGTGCCGGGTATCCACCCGGTCATCGGGCTCGATTCGGGTGGTGCGGTCACGCATCAGGCTGCCTTCGCGGCCGCGTGTATCACCGAGTCCGCGGATCGGGCGGTGCTCGACGGGGCCCGCGCACTCGCCGCGACCGCGGTCCGTGCCGCGACCGATCCCGGGCAGCGTGATCGTCTCCTCGAGGGGGTCGCGCGCCGATGAACCGGTACGTCGAGAAGTGGCTCGGTGACCACACCGAGGACCTCACCGCCTGGCGTCGCCACATCCACGCGAACCCGGAACTGGCCCGGCAGGAGTACGCGACGACCGAGTTCGTCGCCGACCACCTGTCCGCGGCGGGTCTGCGGCCGAAGGTGTTGCCGCGCGGCACCGGCCTGATCTGTGATCTCGGTCCTGCCACCGGACCGCGCATCGCGTTGCGCGCCGACATGGACGCCCTGCCGATGCAGGAACTGACCGGGCTGCCGTTCGCGTCCACGGTTCCCGGCGTGTCGCACGCGTGCGGTCACGACGCGCACACCACGGTGCTGCTCGGTACCGGGCTCGCCCTGAACGAGGTGCCGGAGCTGCCCGTCGGTGTCCGGCTGGTGTTCCAGCCCGCCGAGGAGGTCATGCCGGGCGGCGCGCTCGACGTCGTCGCCGCCGGCGGTCTCGACGGGGTGTCCCGGATCTTCGCGCTGCACTGCGATCCGCGTCTGGAAGCGGGGAAAGTCGGGATGCGGGTCGGCGCGATCACCTCGGCCGCCGACACCGTCGAGTTGGTACTGGATTCGCCGGGTGGTCACACCTCGCGTCCGCACCTGACCGGCGATCTCGTGTACGGACTCGGCACTGTCATCACGGGACTGCCGGGCATGCTCAGCCGCCGCATCGACCCCCGGACCGGCACCGTCATGGTGTGGGGAGCGGTCAGCGCGGGCAAGGCACCGAACGCGATTCCGCGCACCGGCATGCTCGCGGGGACCGTGCGCACCGGCGACCACGACACGTGGGCGCTGCTCGAACCCATGGTGCGTGAGGTCGTGCACGGTCTGCTCGCCCCCACCGGGGTGAGTTACGAACTGGAGTACCGCCGGGGCGTTCCACCGGTCGTCAACGACGAGATCTCGGCCCGTATGTTCGAGGCCGCGATTCGTGCGACCGACCCCGACGCCTTGTCCGACACCCCGCAATCCGGTGGTGGAGAAGACTTCTCGTGGTACCTCGAACAGGTCCCGGGCGCGATGGGCCGGCTCGGTGTGGGATTCGGGACCGGACCGGAACTCGACATCCACCAGCCCACCTTCGATCTCGACGAGCGAGCGCTGCCGGTCGGTGTGCGCGTGATGACGAACCTGGTCCTCGGCGCCGGCTGAATCAGAACGCGTCGGGCCGTCCCGGCCCGACGTTGCGGCTGTTGCGGGTGCGCAGGTCCATCACGTAGTCCGACGGCGCGCCCGCGATCTCCGCGGCATCGGCCATCACGCCGAGGTACCGCGCGGACGGCAGGCCGCCCTCGTACGCGTCGACGACGTACAGCCACGCGAGAACCGGCCCGTCCGCGGTGTCCACCCGCAACCGGATCTTGCGGTGGAAACCGAGTTCGGAGCCCTCCCACCGGTCGAGACTGCGCTCGTCCTCGTCCGGGACGTCGTAGAGCACGACGAAGACCTTCGCGTCCTCGTCCTCGACGACGGTCGCGAGGGCGCCCTCCCAGCCGAGGTCGGCGCCGCTGAACGTCAAGCGCCAGCCGTGCAACCACCCGGTACCGGCCATCGGCGAGTGCGGGCAGCGCTGCAGCATCTGCTCCGGATGCATGTTGGACCCGTAGGCGGCGTAGATCGGCACGTGCCTAAGGCTAATCGGTGACCGCCCGACGCAGGATTCGGGGCGCTCGTCGTCGGCATCGTGTGTCCGTATGCGCCGCCCACCCCCGGTGGCATAGCGTTGTCGCGGGCGCGCGGTGACCCTGCACGCCCGGAAACCGGCCCGAGGACCATCTCGGAATCGATACAGAGGAGAAAAATGACCCGGATCGTGATCATCGGCGGTGGGCCTGCGGGCTACGAGGCTGCGCTGGTGGCGGCCCAGTACGGCGCGACGGTGTCACTGATCGATTCGGACGGGATCGGCGGCGCCTGCGTGCTGTTCGACTGCGTGCCGTCGAAGACCTTCATCGCGTCGACCGGCGTGCGCACCGACATGCGCCGCGCCGCGGACCTCGGGGTCGAGCTCGAGCGCGCCGCCGTGTCGCTGCCGCAGGTCCACGCCCGCGTCAAGGGGCTGGCCCGCGCCCAGTCCGCCGACATCCGCACCAAGCTCGAAGCCGCCGGGGTGTCGATCTTCTCCGGCAGCGGCGAACTCATCGACCGTGAGATCGGTATGGCGGCCCATCAGGTGCGCGCGAATCTGTTCACCGGCGAGGAGAAGGTGCTCGACGCGGACGTCGTGCTCATCGCGACCGGCGCGAGCCCCCGCGTGCTGCCGGGCGCGGTGCCGGACGGCGAACGCATCCTCACCTGGCGGCAGCTCTACGACCTCGACAAGCTGCCCGAGCACCTGGTCGTCATCGGATCCGGTGTCACCGGCGCCGAGTTCGTCTCCGCGTACACCGAGGTCGGTGTGCAGGTCACCCTCGTGTCGAGCCGCGACCGCGTGCTGCCGCACGAGGACGAGGACGCCGCCCTCGTGCTCGAGGACGCGCTCGCCGAACGCGGTGTCACCCTCGTCAAGCATGCCCGCGCGGACGTGGTCGAACGCACCGAGGACGGCGTGCGCGTGCTGCTCGCCGACGGCCGGATCGTCGAGGGCAGCCACGCCCTGATGACCGTCGGCTCGGTTCCCAACACGTCCGGCCTCGGCCTCGAGCGGGTCGGCCTCGAGCTCGATCGCGGCGGATACCTGCCGGTCGATCGTGTGTCCCGGACCGCGGTCGCGGGCGTGTACGCGGCGGGCGACTGCACCGGCCTGCTGCCGCTCGCGTCGGTCGCCGCCATGCAGGGCCGCATCGCGATGTACCACGCGCTCGGTGAGGGTGTGAGCCCCATCAAGCTCAAAACGGTTGCGTCCGCAGTGTTCACGCGCCCGGAGATCGCCGCGGTCGGCGTGAGCCAGGCCGCGATCGACAACGGGGAGATTCCGGCGCGCACCGTGATGCTGCCGCTGAACACCAACCCCCGCGCGAAGATGGCGGGACTCAAGCGCGGTTTCGTGAAGATCTTCTGCCGTCCCGCGACCGGCGTGGTCATCGGTGGCGTCGTGGTCGCGTCGACGGCGTCGGAACTGATCCTGCCGATCGCCATCGCCGTGCAGAACAACCTGTCGGTCAACGATCTCGCGGCGACCTTCTCGGTGTACCCGTCGCTGAGCGGGTCGATCACCGAGGCGGCGCGCCAGTTGATGCGGCACGACGACCTGGACTGATGGCTTCGCGGAGCCGGGACCTGCGCGGCCGGCCGGGACTTGACTCTCCCCTCGGGGGAGAGCCGACGGTGGATGCATGACGACGAACAGCATCTTTCCGGTGATCCCGGCCGCCGACGTGGCCCGCAGCCGCGACTTCTACGTGCGCCTGCTCGAGCTCGACGTGGTGTTCGACGGCGGCTGGTACGTGCAACTGCAGCAGCGCCGCACCGAGGCGGTGCAGTTGGGGATCGTCCAGCGCGATCACGACACCATCCCCGACGGTTTCCGGACACCACCGGCGGGTGTCCTGGTCTCGGTCGAGGTGGACGATGTCGACGACGTGCACGGCCGGGCCGTCGCCGCGGGACTGCCCGTCGCCCTGTCGCTCCGCAGCGAGGACTTCGGCCAGCGGCACTTCATGACGACCGACCCCGACGGTCTCCTGGTCGATGTGATCACCGTGATCCCGTACGCCGAGCACGTCGCGGAGAGCGGCGCGGTCGCGGGCGGGGGCGCCGACGAGTCCGCTGCCGGGGTGCGATGACCGATCCAGCGCGCCTGATGAGCATCGGGCAGTTCGCGCGCGCGGCGCGGATGACCGTCAAGGCGCTGCGCCATTACGACCGTGAGCAACTGCTGGTGCCGGCCCACGTGGATCCGGCCACCGGGTACCGCTACTACGACCCGGCCCAGCTGGCGTCGGCGTTGCGTATCGGTCTGCTGCGCCGCGCGGACGTGTCGGTCGCCGCTGTCCGGGAGGTCCTGAACGAGCCGGAGCGGGAGGGCGACGTACTCGCGGCGGAAGAAGCCCGAATCGAACGTCGAGCGGCCCGCGCGGCGCGCTCGCTCGCGCTCGTCCGATCCCTCGGGAAGGCCGTGACCGCGGACCTTCCCGTCACCGTTCACCGGATCCCCGAGCGCACCGTGCTGTGGCGGGAGGGCTGCGCGGACGCCGACACCCTCGACGAGGTGGCGTCGGAGCTGATCGGTGCGGTGCTCGGCGAGGCGCGCCGGCTCGGGCTGGACGAGTCGGCTCCCGTGGTGGGCCGGTATCCGGCCGCGCTCGACGGTGAGGTCCGGTTCGGGGTGGGGCTCGAGATGCCCGTGCGGCCGGACCTTGTCGACGGGCCGGTTTCGTGCATCGCCGTCCTGCCCGGTGGTGTCTTCGCCGGCGTGGACTTCACCGGGCCGACCGCGCTGCTACCGGTGGCCTATCACGTGCTGTTCGCGCGGCTGGCGGATGCCGGCGTCGACGCCGGAGGTCCGGTGCGCGAGTACTACCTCACCGATCCCGCGCAGGTGGGGGAGGACGGGATGTGCACGCGTGTGCTGCATCCCGTCCCGGAGCACTTCCGGGCGTAGGGGACGGTACCCGCCGTCGAGTGGTGCATTTCATGATGTGAGATGCAATTTCACATAGTGGTGCCACGGTGGGGTAGGCTCGTTCCGGGTCCGGTCGTACCCACGGCCGCTCGTCACGGCACTTCTCCGCCCGCAGATCCGGACGCTCGGTGCTGGTTCGCTCCCAATCCCTCCGCTCGTGGAGTCGCCATGACACGCATCCGAGCCCGCCGTCTCGACGGGCTGACCAGTTCCGCCATCCGAGATCTGCTCGAACTGACGTCCCGGCCCGAGGTCATCAGTCTCGCCGGCGGGCTCCCCGCCGCCGAGTTGCTGCCCACCGCACGGCTCGCCGAGGCCGCGACATCCGCGCTCACGGATCCCGCGACCGCGCAGTACACCGAGACCTGCGGTCTCGGCGACCTGCGCTCGGTGATCGCCGCCCGTGAGAGCGCACGCCTCGGCCGCGCGGTCGATCCGCGCCGGGTCGTCGTCACGCACGGCTCGCAGCAGGCACTGAGCCTGATCGCGCAGGCGCTGCTCGACCCGGGCGATCTCGTCGTCGTGGAGGAACCCGCGTACACCGGTGCGTTGCAGGTGTTCCGCGCCGCCGAGGCCACCCTCGCCTCCGTCCCCGTCGACGACGACGGTCTCGACACCGACGCGCTCGAGGAGCTGCTCGTGCGCGGTGCGCGGCCGGTGCTCGTCCACACCGTCGCCACCTTCCACAACCCGCGCGGCGCGGTGCTGTCGGCGCCCCGGCGCGCGCACCTCGCGGCCCTCGCCGACCGCTACGGGTTCCGCGTCGTCGAGGACGACCCCTACGGCGACCTGTGGTTCGGTACGCCGCCGCCGGCGCCGATCGCCTCCCACACCGACCGGGTGATCCGGCTTTCGAGCGCATCGAAGATCATCGCTCCCGCACTGCGCGTCGGATGGCTGCTCGCCGACCTCGACGTGTGCGCTTCCGTCGAACTGCTCAAGCAGGGTGCGGACCTGTGCGGATCGTCGCTGACCCAGCGGATCGCCGCCGATGTTCTCGCCGACACCGACTGGCTCGACGCCCACCTGACGACGCTGCGCGGCACGTACGGCGCCCGCGCGCACGCGCTGGCCGACGCCCTGACCGCCGAATTCGGACCGGACATCACGTACTCGCCGGTGCGCGGCGGCATGTTCACCTGGACGACGCTGCCGACCCCGGTCCCTGCCGCCGAATTGCTTCCCGTCGCAGTGGAACTCGGTGTTGCCTTCGTCCCGGGCGATGCGTTCGCGGTGGCCGGCGACCACTCGCACTCCGCGCGGCTGTGTTTCGCGACCTCCTCGGAGGAGGAGCTGGCCGAGGCCGTCCGGCGGCTGGGTGCGGCGGTGCGGACCGCCGGGGACGCCCTCCCGCGGGCTCAGGTCCAGTCGTAGGTCCGCTCGACGGCCTTGTTCCACTCGCCGTAGAGCCGCTCGCGTTCGGTCTCGTCGAGGGCGGGTTCCCAGGTGTCACCCATCGCCCAGTTGCGCCGGATGTCGTCCTCACCCTCCCAGAATCCGACGGCGAGGCCGGCCGCGTAGGCGGCGCCCAGCGCGGTCGTCTCCGCGACCACCGGACGCACCACGGGCACGCCGAGAATGTCGGCCTGGAACTGCATCAGGGTGCGATTGGCGACCATGCCGCCGTCCACCTTGAGCGTGCTCAGGTCGACCCCGGAATCCGCGCGCATCGCCTCGATGACCTCGCGGGTCTGGTATGCGGTGGCCTCGAGGGCGGCCCGCGCCAAGTGCCCCTTGTTGACGAACCGGGTCAGGCCCGCGATGACTCCGCGGGCGTCGGGACGCCAGCGCGGCGCGAACAGCCCGGAGAACGCCGGTACGAAGTAGGCGCCGCCGTTGTCCGGGACGGTCGCGGCGAGTTCCTCGATTTCGCTCGCGTTGCGGATGATTCCGAGGTTGTCGCGCAGCCACTGCACGAGGGAGCCGGTCACCGCGACCGAGCCTTCGAGCGCGTACACCGCCGGCGCGTCGCCGATCCGGTAGCAGACGGTCGTGAGCAGGCCGTGTTCGCTGTGTACCGGGGTGGTACCGGTGTTGAGCAGCAGGAAGTTTCCGGTGCCGTAGGTGTTCTTCGCCTCGCCGGGGGACAGGCACGCCTGCCCGAAGGTCGCGGCCTGCTGGTCGCCGAGGATGCCCGCGACCGGAACCCCGGCGAGCGGGCCGCGTTCACGCGCGTAGCCGTACACCTCGGACGAACTGCGGATCTGCGGCAGCATCGACATCGGAATCCCGAAGTCCGCGCAGATCTGCGGATCCCACTGCAGTGTCGCGAGATTCATCAACATCGTGCGCGAGGCATTCGTGACGTCGGTGACGTGCACGCCCGGTTCCTGCGAACCGTTGCCGAGACCCCCGGTCAGATTCCACACGATCCAGCTGTCCACGGTGCCGAACGCGAGCTGTCCGGCCTCGGCTTTCTCCCGGGCGCCGTCGACGTTGTCGAGGATCCACCGCACCTTCGGGCCCGAAAAGTACGTCGACAGTGGAAGACCCGTCGCATCCCGGTAGCGCCCCACGCCCTCGTCGCCGGCCAGGTCGCCGATCAGGTGGTCGGTCCGGGTGTCCTGCCACACGATCGCGTTGTACACCGGTTTGCCGGTGGTGCGATCCCACACGACGGTCGTCTCCCGCTGGTTCGTGATACCGATCGCGGCGACCGCACCACGTGGTAGATCGGCCTTCGCCAGCGCCAGCGCCGCGACCTCGCGGGTGTTCCTCCACAGCACTTCCGGGTCGTGTTCCACCCAGCCCGAGCGCGGGAAGATCTGTTCGTGCTCGGTCTGCGCGACCGAAACGATCCGGCCGTCGTGATCGAAGACGATGCAACGGCTGGACGTGGTGCCCTGGTCGATCGCGGCGATGTACTGGTTCACGGCGTCCTCGCTCGAAGGGTGGGTGGTTGCGCTCGGGGTCAGCGGTACGGGGGGAAAACTACTAGCCTGGGTCCGGATACGTCGACGAGGCACGGGGAGTGGCGTGGTGAGCAACCAACCGGGAGTGCAGATCCTCGGACCCGAGCAGCGCCGCGAGGCATGGCAGCGGCTGGGCTCCGAACAGTTCGATGTGGTCGTCATCGGCGGCGGTGTGGTCGGGGCGGGGGCCGCGCTCGACGCCGCGACCCGTGGGCTCCGGGTCGCGCTCGTCGAGGCCCGGGATTTCGCGTCGGGCACCTCGAGCCGGTCGTCGAAGATGTTCCACGGCGGGCTGCGCTACCTCGAACAGCTCGAATTCGGTCTCGTGCGGGAAGCGCTGCGCGAGCGGGAACTGTCGCTGACGACCCTCGCCCCGCACCTGGTCAAGCCGCTCGAGTTCCTGTTCCCGCTCACACACCGCGTGTGGGAGCGGCCCTACATGGCCGCTGGGATCTTCCTCTACGACCGGATGGGCGGCGCCAAGTCCGTACCCGCCCAGAAGCACCTGACGCGGTCGGGGGCGCTGCGCATGGCGCCGGGCCTCAAGCGGTCGTCGCTCATCGGCGGGATCCGGTACTTCGACACGGTCGTCGACGACGCGCGGCACACGATGACGGTGGCGCGGACCGCGGCGCACTACGGCGCGGTCGTGCGGACGTCGACGCAGGTGGTCGGTTTCCTCCGCGAGGCGGACCGGGTCTCGGGTGTGCAGGTACGCGATTCCGAGGACGGATCCGTCACCGAGGTGAAGGCACACGTGGTGATCAACGCGACGGGCGTGTGGACCGACGAGATCCAGGCGCTGTCCCGGCAGCGCGGCCGGTTCCGGGTACGCGCGTCGAAGGGCGTGCACATCGTGGTGCCGCGCGACCGCATCGTCGCCGATTCGGCGATCATCCTGCGCACCGAGAAGTCGGTGCTGTTCGTCATCCCGTGGGGCAACCACTGGATCATCGGCACCACGGACACCGACTGGAATCTCGACCTCGCGCACCCCGCGGCGACGAAGGCCGACATCGACTACATCCTCGACCACGTCAACGAGGTGCTCGTCACCCCGCTCACCCACGAGGACATCGACGGTGTCTACGCGGGTCTGCGCCCGCTGCTCGCGGGGGAGAGCGACGAGACCTCGAAACTGTCGCGTGAGCACGCCGTCGCGCGGGTGTCGCCGGGGCTGGTGGCGATCGCCGGGGGCAAGTACACCACCTACCGGGTGATGGCGGAGGATGCCGTCGATCTGGCCGCCGAGGACATTCCGTCGCGCATCGCGTCGTCCATCACCGAGAAGGTGCCGCTGGTGGGCGCGGACGGCTACTTCGCGCTCGTGAACCAGACCATGCACCTCGCCGAGCAGTACCGGGTTCACCCGTATCGGATCAAGCATCTGCTCGACCGGTACGGCGCGCTCGTCGAAGAGCTGCTCGCGTACGCCGAGGGCAAACCCGAACTGCTGCAACCGCTCACCGACGCACCGCAATACCTTCAGGTCGAGGTCGTCTACGCGGCCGCGGCGGAAGGTGCCCTGCATCTCGAGGACGTGCTGGCGCGGCGCACCCGGATCGCGATCGAGTACCCGCACCGCGGGGTGCACTGCGCCGAGCAGGTCGCGCGGCTCGTCGCTCCGATCCTGGGCTGGGACGCGGTGACGGTGGAACGGGAGATCAGCACGTACCGGGCGCGGGTCGACGCGGAGGTGCGGTCGCAGAGCCGTCCCGACGACGAGTCCGCGGACGCGTTGCGTGCGGCGGCACCGGAGGCCCGCGCGGAGATCCTCGAACCGGTGCCCGTCTGGGGCTGACCGTCCGGGCGACGCCGTACGACCGCGCGCTTACAACTCGGTGAGCAGATCCTTCCGGAACGCCTTCGCCTCGTCCGCGGTGCGGCGAGGGGACGCCTCAGTGGGTCAGCAGGACCTTGGTGAACACGACCGTCACGGCGACCAGGGTGATGACCGCGGCGCTGGTCAGCCAGCCCTTGCCGGGGCGTTTGCCGTTGAGCCGGCCGATGACGAGGACGATGCCGCCGATCCGCACGAGCACCGCGACCTCGGCGAGCAACTGGGCGGTGCGCGGCTCGAGCCAGCCGATCCACCCGACGGCCAGGATCGCGCACGGCATCACCGCGGAGCTGAGGATCGGCACCGAGTTGCGCACCTCCGCCCAGCGCTCGGCAGCGGTCAGCTGTGCACCTTCTCGCACGCTGTGCCCGACCGCCTCGGCGAACACGTGCGCGACGAACGTCGACAGCGTGGTGCCGAGGACGATCGCGATCCCGACGTACTTCTGCTCGGTCACCACCGGCACGAGTGCCGCCAGGACCAGGATGTTGCCGTAGATATAGGCGCTGATTCGGCTGGCGGCATTGCTGCGGTCGAGGGGCCGGCTCCGCGAAAAGAGGGGCCCGTGCAGCACGGCGTGAGCGTCGACCTTCATGCACAACAGGGTGACACGCCGCGGCCCGCTTCACCGGCTGTGTCGCGCAACCTCCTCGGGGCTGTAGCGGACCGGGGAGCCGCGGCGGTCGAGCGGCGGCAGGTTCCGGGCCGGGGTGTGCACGATCGGCGCACCGCTCCGGATACGTCCGGACTCCCGGTCCCACCCGGCACGGGCCCGAGGACGGTAGCGGTGCCGCCACGGCACGAGCCGGGTGCCGAGACCGATGGCCCGGCCGATCACCCGGTGCAGACGTTGCTCCGGGCGCGACCACGACAGGCCGAGCAGGTCACGCACGGGCGGGGTCGTAGAGGCCGACGGTCAGCCACAGGAATCCGCGGGTCGAGGCCGGCCGCAGGATGCGCCAGAGCGGTGTCGGACACCGTTTCAGGAACGGCGGCCGGTCGAGACGCGACAGAATGAGGACGTCGCGCGTGGCCACCGGGGGCACCGCCGAGTTCTGACTACGCATGTTGTCAGAGTAGGATTCGACGGCGCAGGGGTCGACGACGGGATGAGCGGTGGAGACAACGCGCCGAAGCTGGGCGGGGACCGCCCTCGAGGAGCGTCGGCGCGTACGACGCGAAGCCTTGCTGATGGCAGGAATACAGCTGCTCGGAGCGGTCGACCGGTCGGCCTCCAACGTCCGCGCCGTGTGCCGCGCCGCCGGATTGACCGAACGGTACTTCTACGAGAGCTTCGGCGACCGGGACACCTTCGTCCGCGCCGTCTACGACGAGGTGGGCGCCCGCGCCCGCAGCGCACTGATCGCCGCGGTCGAGGGAGCTCCCGCGAACAAGCGCGCGGACGCCGCCGTGCGCGTGTTCGTCGAGCTGATGGTCGACGACCCCGCGATGGGCCGGGTGCTGCTGCTGGCACCGCTGCGCGAGCCGGCGATCGGCACCAGCGGTGTCGAACTCGCACCCCGATTCGTGACGCTGGTCCGCGAACAGCTCGCCATCGAGGACCCCGACAAGCGGCACATGGTCGCGGTGGGGCTGGTCGGCGCGCTGACGAGCCTGTTCATGGGCTATCTCGAGGGCACGATCGCCGTGCCGCGCGAAACGCTCGTGCGGCACTGCGTCGAACTGGTCGAGAGCGCCGGTCGCTGACGGCCGCGCGGCCGGGTCGTGCATGGACCCGATCGAGGGTGGGTATCCGTCCCTCGACGAAGGGAGAATGCGATGCCGAACCCGTCGATCAAGGACGAGAAGCTGTACCAGGATCTGCGCGACGACGGAGCGTCGAAGGAGAAGGCGGCGCGGATCTCGAACGCGGCCGCGGCCAAGGGCCGGTCCTCGGTGGGCCGCAAGGGCGGCAAGTCCGGTTCGTACGAGGACTGGACCGTCGCGGAACTGAAGAAGCGGGCCAAGGAGATCGGGCTCAGCGGGTACTCGTCGAAGCGCAAGGGCGAGCTCATCGAGGCACTGCGCGATCACTGAGTCCCGGAGCATCCCTGAGCTCGGGCCGTTCGCCGCGCCGCGGAATCACCGCCCCGGCTGGCAGGCCGGGCAGCGATAGAACACCCGCTCCGGGTCCGTCGATGCCCCCAGGTGGCCGGACACCACGGTGGTTCCGCAGCGCCGGCACGGCTTTCCGGCCCGCCCGTACACCCACAGATTCCGGCCGGGGCGACGATCGCCGGTGGTGATGCGCACCGTGCGATCGCGGTTCGCGACGAGCAGGCGGTGAGCCAGGTCTACCCACCCGGCGGGGTCGCCGGCGTCCGCGACGGGCGCCGCCGGATGGACCCCCCGCAAAAAGCACAGCTCGCTGCGGTACACGTTCCCGATACCGGCGAGGATCCGTTGATCGAGGAGGGCCAGCCCGATCGGCCGTGCGGGATCGCGCGCGAGATTGGCGGCGGCCACGGCCGGGTCCCACAGCGGCCCGAGCAGGTCCGGTCCCAGATGCCCGACGGCGTCGGCTTCGCGGTCGCGGGGAAGCACCTCGACGATCCCGAGGTCGAAACCCACCGCCTGTACGTCGGCGGCCTCGAGGACCAGCCGGGCACGGAATCCGGGCTTGCGCCAGCGAGCACCGCGGGCGTACACGTGCCATTCGCCGTCCATCATGAGATGGGTGTGCACCGTGTACTCGGGCAACCGGGTCAGGATGTGCTTGCCGCATGCGACGGTGTCCGTCACGGGTGCGCCGGACAGGTCCACGGTGGCGTAGCGTGGGACGCGGAAATCAGAGCGTAGCAATGTCTTTCCCGACAACGCCGCGTGCAGTCGTGCCGCGGTCCGGAACACGGTGTCCCCCTCGGGCATGTCAGGACCGCAACCGGTAGCCGCGCGGGGTGGCCGAGAAGCCGGCCTCGGCGAGCAGCGCCGCGAAGTCGTGACCGTGGATCGACCGCCCGTCGACCTTCTCCACCACGATCTTGTCGACGCCTCCGCGCTTGACGGTGGCCGCGAGTGACGCGCACGCCGTCCGCAGGACACCGGGATCGTCGTCGAACGTCAGGACGGTGCGGCCGCCACGCTCGACGAACAGCACGAGCCTGCCGTCGACGAGTGCCACCAGGCCACCGGCCTTCCGGCCCGGACGGTGCCGTGTCGTGTCGTCGGCGCGCGGGGCGGGCCACGGCAGCGCCGCGCCGTAAGGGTTCGCGGGATCGCAGGCCGCGAGCGTCACGCTCGGAGTCTCGGTGTGCCGGCCTTCGAGGGATTCGCCGTAGGACCGCAAACGATCCACGACGTCGGGTGTCGAGAACTGTGCACCGCCGAGCGAGTCGACGAAGTAACCGCGCCGGCAGCGCCCGGATTCCTCGAAACGCGCGAGCACCTTGTACATCAACGCGAACCCACCGGGCACGGACTCACCGGCGACGACTCCGCGTGTCACCACCCCGTACCGTTCCAGCAGCAGTTCGGCGGTGGCGTGGGCGCGAACTGTCGACTGCGGTTCGGGCTCGGGCAACAGGGACCACCGTCCGCCTACCGTCGGTGGGCCGGTCCGCGACGGCAGGGCCGGACGCCCCCGGTACATGCGCGACCGCGGTGCCCGGCGCGGGGTGCGGTGCGCGGGGGTCGCGCGGGAGGTGTCGCCGATCAGGGCGCGGAGCGGGGCGAGGGTGTCGCCGCCGATGTGCCCCGCCCACACCAGATCCCACAGTGCCGCCGCGGCGGTCGCGTCGGTGACCTCGGCTCCCTGCGCGACCAACGCATCGGCGAGCTGACGGAAGAAGAACCCGCCACCCCCGGCCAACGCGTCCAGGATCGCCCGATGCGTATCGCCGAGTTCGATGTCGACGGGCGGTGCGAGGGTGGTGGGGGCCGCGTCGGCCGGGTGCAGGCACACCCATCCGTCCTTGCCCGAGATCGAGCCGGCACCCGACCACAGCACCTCGCCGGTCGAGGTGAGTTCGTCGAGCATCGCGGGAGAGTAGTCCCGTACCCGGGGGGCGAGCACGAGCGGCTCGAGGGCGCTGGCGGGGACCGGGAACCCGGCGAGCTGGTCGACGACCGCCACGACTCCGTCGATCCCGCGCAGACCGCCGCCGATGTTGTGCCAGGCCGGCAGGAAACGGCCCAGGGTTGCGGTGCTGACCGGTTCCACCTCGTGCCGCGCGGCGGCGAGCGATCGGCGGCGCAGCCGGCGCAGCACCTCGGTGTCGCACCACTCCGATCCGGTCGCTCCGGGCCGGAATTCTCCTGTCGTGACGCGTTTCTCGTCGGCGAGACGACGCAGGACGTCCTGTACGACGGCGGCGCCGAGACCGAACCGGGCCGCGGCCTCGGCGGTGGTGAACGGTCCGTGTGTGCGGGCGTACCGGCCGATGAGGTCGCCGAGCGGATCGGCGACCGGTTCGACGAACGCCGTCGGCACGCCGATCGGCAGCGGCACACCGAGCGCATCCCGCAGCCGGGACGCGTCCTCGATCGCGGCCCACCACAGGGAGCCCGCGAACGACACCTCCAGGACCCGGTGCTGCGCGGTCAGGCCCGCGACCCACTCCGCCGGATCGGCGGTGGCGCGCTCCCGCAGTTCCGCGGCGGTCAGCGGTCCGAGCAGCCGCAACAGGTCCGCGACACCCTCGGCGTCGCGGGCTCGCCGCTCCGGTGAGAGGCGCTGGAGTTCCTGTTCGGCGGTGGCGATGACGTCGGCGTCGAGCAGCTCCCGAAGCTCGACCCGGCCCAGGAGTTCGGCCAGCAGCGACGAGTCCAGCGACAGTGCGGCAGCCCGGCGCTCGGCGAGGGGACTGTCGCCCTCGTAGAGGAAGGCGCCGACGTAGTCGAACAGCAACGAGCTCGCGAACGGGGATGCGGTGGCCGTCTCGACGTCGACCAGGCGGATCTGCCGTCGGGCGATGCGGCCGAACAGATCCCGTAGCGCCGGAAGGTCGTAGACGTCCTGCAGACATTCGCGGACGGTTTCGAGCAGGATCGGGAACGAGGGATAGCGGCGCGCCACGTCCAGCAGCTGTGCCGATCGTTGCCGCTGCTGCCACAGCGGGGCGCGTTTGCCGGGGTTGCGGCGCGGCAGGAGCAGCGCCCGGGCCGCGCACTCGCGGAAGCGGGACGCGAACAGCGCCGACCCGCCCACCTGCTCGGTGACCAGGTCCTCGATTTCGTCACGGTCGAACACGAAGATCTCGGCGCCCGGCGGATCGTCCTCGGTGTCCGGCAGCCGCACGATGATGCCGTCGTCCGAGGCGGTCGGGTTCGATTCGACCCCGAACCGGTCCTGTAGGCGCGCACCGACCGCGAGTGCCCACGGGGCATGCACCCGTAACCCGAACGGAGAGTGCAGGACCAGCCGCCAGTCTCCGAGTTCGTCACGGAAACGTTCGACCACGAGGGTGCGGTCGGTGGGCAGGTGGCCGGTCGCGGTGCGCTGCTCGTCCAGCAACCGGATCAGGTTCGTCGTGGCGTTGTCGTCGAGTCCGCTCTCCTTGCAGCGGGTTTCGGCATCGTCGGCCGAGGCGTGGCCGAGTTCGCGGACGAACGCGCCGAGGGCCGCGCCGAGCTCGGCGGGTCTGCCCTGCCCGTCTCCGTGCCAGAACGGCAACCGGCCGGGCCGCCCGTAGGCGGGGGAGACCAGCACGCGGTCGAACGTGATTTCCTCGATCCGCCAGCTGGTCGCACCGAGCGCGAAGACATCGCCCACCCGCGACTCGTACACCATCTCCTCGTCGAGTTCGCCTACCCGCGTTGCCTTCTCGCCGACCATGTAGACGGTGAACAGTCCACGGTCGGGAATCGTCCCACCGGAGGTGACGGCGAGGCGTTGCGCTCCGGGACGCCCGGTGAGGGTGCCGTCGGTGCGGTCCCACACCAGCCGTGGCCGCAGCTCGGCGAACTCGTCCGAGGGGTACCGCCCGGCCAGCAGATCCAGGGTGGATTCGTAGGCCGAGCGCGGCAGGGTCGCGAACGATCCGGTGCGGCGCACCGTGTCGAACCAGTCGTCGACGTCGATCGGTTCGAGCGCTGCCGCCGCGACGGTCTGCTGCGCGAGCACGTCCAGTGGGTTCGCCGGTACCTGCAGCGCCTCGATCCGCCCCGCGACCATCCGTTCCACGGTGACCGCGCAGTGGATCAGGTCGGTGCGGTGCTTGGGGAACAGGACGCCGCGCGAGACCTCGCCGACCTGGTGGCCGGCCCGGCCGACGCGTTGCAGGCCGCTGGCCACCGACGGTGGTGCCTCCACCTGGATCACGAGGTCGACCGCGCCCATGTCGATGCCGAGTTCGAGGCTCGACGTCGCGACGACACACGCGAGCCGGCCCGATTTCAGATCGTCCTCGATCAGGGCGCGCTGGTCCTTGCTCACCGATCCGTGGTGGGCGCGGGCCAGCAGCGGTTCGGCGCCGTAGTTCACCTCGGTGGGAGCGCCGATCAGCGCGGGTGGTCGTGGTTCCCGGTCGACCGTGACGCCGGTGCGTTCGGCGTGGATCTCGTTGAGCCGTGCCGTCAGCCGTTCGGCGAGGCGGCGGGAGTTGGCGAACACGATCGTCGACCGGTGCGCGGTGATGAGATCGACGAGTTGTTCTTCGACGTGCGGCCAGATCGACCCGGCCTGCGGGGTGGGGGAGAACGAATCCTCGCCCGTCGAACCGGGATCCGGTGCCGCGACGCCCAGCTCGGTCATGTCCTCGACGGGGACGCGGACCGAGAGGTCCCACGTCTTGGATGCGGGCGGTGCGACGATCCGGATCGGGGCGGGGCCGGTGAGGAACCGGCCGACCTCCTCGTGCGGGCGGACCGTCGCGGACAGACCGATCCGCTGCGCCGGTCGCGGAAGCAGCAGATCCAGGCGCTCGAGGGAAACCGCGAGGTGCGCACCACGTTTGGTTCCGGCGACCGCGTGCACCTCGTCGACGATCACGGTTTCGACGCCGGCGAGGGTGCTGCGGGCGGCCGAGGTGAGCATGAGGAACAGCGACTCGGGTGTGGTGATGAGGATGTCCGGTGGCTTCTGGACGAGCTTGCGCCGGTCGGCAGGGGAGGTGTCGCCCGAGCGCACCCCGACGGTGATCTCCGGAGGGTCGAGGCCGAGCCGTTTCGCGGTCTGGGTGATCCCGACCAGCGGCGAACGCAGGTTCCGTTCGACGTCGACGGCCAGCGCCTTGAGCGGCGAGACGTACAGGACCCGGGTGGTGCCGGCGTCGCGCGGCTCGGCCGCCAGCCGGTCGAGCGACCACAGGAACGCCGAGAGCGTCTTGCCGGATCCCGTCGGTGCGACGACCAGCGTGTGCAGACCCGACGAGATCGCCTCCCACGCGCCGAGCTGGGCCGGGGTGGGCGCGGCGAACGCACCCGCGAACCATTCGCGGGTGGGTGCGGAGAAGCGGTCGAGGACGTCGGTCACCCGTCCATGGTGCACCCGGGGTCCGACAGCGACGACGGAACCGCGCAGGTACACCCGGTCCGGCCCGGCCGGACGTCCGATGTTTGTGCGGTCCGTCCCCGGGGTAGGCGTCCGGAACCCACAGGTCGGTGGGTCCCACAGAAGGGAACGGCCATGGCCGAGCACACGACACGAAGCGCTACGCGAACTCCGGTGCAGATCGCAGCCCTGGCGGTGGGTGCGCTGTTCCTCCTCGTCGGAGTCCTGGGGTTCATCCCCGGTATCACCGTCGACTACGACACCATGACCTTCGCCGGTCATCACTCCGAAGCGATGCTGCTGGGGGTGTTCAACGTATCGGTCCTGCACAACATAGTGCACCTGTTGTTCGGCGTGGCCGGGATCGCGATGGCCCGTACCGTCGCCTCCGCCCGGGCGTTCCTCGTCGTCGGCGGCGTGATCTACGCCGTGCTGTGGCTCTACGGGCTGCTGATCGACCTGGACAGCGCGGCGAACTTCGTCCCCGTGAACACGGCGGACAACTGGCTGCACCTCGGGCTGGCGGTCGTCATGATCGTGCTCGGTCTGGTGCTCGAGCCACGCCGGGCGCGGGGAGCCGGGCCCGTGACGCCCTGAGGTCCCCGGGGTCGCTTCTCCCGAACCGCGCGGTCCGTCAGGCGCGCTCGGCGCCCACGATCCGATCGACGATCGACCGTGCCGTCTCCGCGGCGCGGGGATCGTCCAACCGCAGCGCGGTGTTGGTCCACGCTCACCCTCGCCGACGCGTTCGTCGGCGAGGACACGCTCCGGATCCGCGACGGTGTCATGGCAGTCGGCGCTGCTCGGACGGATCGCCTACCGTTCCCGGGACCGAGGTTCCCACATTCGGGTGACGCGCGAGTGCGCAACGACGACGACCGAAACCTGATCGGGCGGAGCCGGCAGATCGGAAATCAGTCGGCCCGAGCGAATCCGGCGAGCTGCGCGCTGTGGTTCGACGCTTCGAGGCACTTGCCCTGTCGCATCACCTCGGTGACGAGGTGCAGTGCCGCCTGCCGCCACGGCAGTGCATCGAAACGCTCTCGGACGCCGGCCGAATCCGTCCACCACACGGTCGTTCTCGTCTGCTGAACACGGAAGCGCAGACCGGGATTGTCCGCTTCGAGCGTCGCGATGTCGGCGTCGGCCTCGCGTTCGAGCACATCGGTGTCGACGGTGACGAATCCGCCGATCCGGCGCTGCCCCACCGGTGTCGTCTCGACGTACAGGCTTGCCGTCTCGTACGCGCCGACGTGGACGCTGCACAGGCGTTGCGCGGTGTCGGTCTCGGCGGTGAACGGCAGGCACACCACCGCCCAGTACTCGCGTTCACCCATCTTCGGGTTCGGCACCGAGGACTGCACGTAGTCGCGCAGCCACTCGGTGACCGCCCCGAACTCCGGGTACGTCTCCAGTTCCCGATACCGGGTGTCGCGCAGCGGAAGGCCGGCTGCGGCAGGTCTCGTCTGTCCGGTCACTCGTCGGGGTCCTCTTGCACGACGTCACGGTACTCGATCGCAGGTCAGAACAGAACGCCCGGATTGAGGATCGTGTTCGGGTCCAGGGCGGCCTTGACGCGTCGCGTGAGTTCCATGACGTCGGGGCCGACCTGGTCGGGCAGCCACGCCTTCTTCAGCCGGCCCACCCCGTGCTCGCCGGTGATGGTGCCGCCGAGACCGATCGCCAGATCCATGATCTGGCCGAAGGCGACGTGTGCGCGGGCCGCCATGTCCCCGTCGGCCGGGTCGAAGACGATCAGCGGGTGGGTGTTCCCGTCGCCGGCATGCGCGATGACAGCGACCGTCACCGCGTTCCGTTCGGCGATCTTCTCGATGCCCCCGACCAGTGCGGGAAGGGACGGCAACGGAACACCGACGTCCTCGAGCAGGAGACTGCCGGTGCGTTCGACGGCGGGAATCGCCATCCGCCGAGCCGCCGCGAACGCCTCACCCTCGTCGGGATCGTCGGTGTCGAACACCTCGTCGGCACCCGCATCGCGGCACGCCCGCACCATCGTCGCGATCTCCTCGGCGGCAGCGGCGCCCGGCGCGTCGGACCGCGCGATGAGCATCGCCTGCGTCGTGCGGTCCAGTCCCATGTGCAGTGCGTCCTCCACGGCATTGATGGATGCGCGGTCCATGAACTCGAGCATCGCCGGGCGCAGCGTCCCGGTGATCGTCAGGACCGCATCGGCGGCGGCCTGCACGGACGAGAACGTCGCGACCATCGTCGATGCCGGCGGCTGCGGCGGCAGGAGCCGCAAGGTCACCTCGGTGATGATCCCGAGCGTGCCCTCGCTCCCGACGAACAGTTTCGTCAGCGACAGTCCGGCCACGTCCTTCAGGCGCGGGCCGCCGAGCCGCACGACGGTGCCGTCGGCGAGCACCACCTCGAGTCCGAGCACGTAGTCGGTCGTGACGCCGTATTTCACGCAACACAGACCGCCCGCGTTGGTGGCGGCATTGCCACCGATCGTGCAGATCTCGAACGACGACGGGTCCGGCGGATACCACAGCCCGTGGTCCGACGCAGCCTGCTTGACCTCCGCGTTCAGCAACCCCGGCTGGGCGACGGCGGTGCGGGTCACCGGGTCGACGGTGATTCCGCGCATCTTCTCGGTACTGAGCACGATCCCGCCGGCGAGGCCACCTGCGCCACCGGACAGGCTCGTGCCCGCCCCGCGCGGAACCACCGGAACCCGATGTGTATCAGCCCATTTCAGGGTGGCCGACACGTCCGCGGTGGTGCGTGCCCGCACCACCGCGAGCGGCACCGAAGCCGCCGGGTCCATGGCCCGGTCCTGCCGGTACCCGGCGAGGATGCCGGGGTCGGTGACGAGTGCCCCCTCCGGCAGCAGCCGGGCCAGCGCTTCCAGATCGGGTGTGCCCGGCGCGCTCATGGTGCCGGCGTCAGGTAGCGGGCCCGCAGCTTGTGCTTGACGAGCTTGCCGGTCGGGGTGCGCGGCAGATCGTCGGAGAAGTCGATGCTGCGCGGCGCCTTGAACCGGGAGACCCGTTCACGCACGTAGTCGAGCAGTTCCTGCTCGACCTCCGGACTCGGTTCGATACCGTCGGCGAGCTGGACCACGGCTTTGACCTCCTCGCCCATCTCCTCGTTCGGCACGCCGATCACCGCGACGTCGTACACCTTCGGATGCAACGTGAGCACGTTCTCCGATTCCTGCGGGTAGATGTTCACGCCGCCCGAGATGATCGTGAACGCGGCCCGGTCGGTGAGATACAGGAACCGCTCCTCGTCGAGATATCCGATGTCGCCGCTCGTCGTCCACGTCGGATGCACGGGATGCGTTGCCTCCTCGGTCTTCTGCGGATCGTTGTGGTACTCGAACGGCCGTTCGTCGCGCTCCCACCACACGGTGCCGATCGCGCCGGTGGGCAGTTCCTCGCCCGCGTCGTCGCAGATGCGCACGAGCCCCATGACACCGTCGTGACCCACCGAACCGGGATGGGCGAGGGCCTGGGCGGAGTCGATGAACGTGGCGCCGGAACCCTCCGTCGACGCGTA
Organism: Rhodococcus phenolicus; assembly: GCF_001646785.1. Lineage (GTDB taxonomy): Bacteria > Actinomycetota > Actinomycetes > Mycobacteriales > Mycobacteriaceae > Rhodococcus > Rhodococcus phenolicus. The sequence goes on along the minus strand of NZ_LRRH01000001.1, from coordinate 67,459 downwards.
GTACTCGTTGATCACCGGGCCCCACCACTCGATCATGGCGCGTTTGATCTCCGGCGGGCACGGGGCCGCGGCATGGATCGCGACCTTCATACTGGACACGTCGTACTTCGCGCGAACGTCCTCGGGGAGTTTGAGCATCCGCACGAACATCGTCGGCACCCACTGGCTCGCGGTCACCCGGTAGCGGTCGATCAGCGCCAGCGACTCCTCGGCGTCGAACCGGTCCATGAGGATGACGGTGCCGCCGTTCGACTGGATCGTCCCGCAGAAACGCAGCGGCGCAGCGTGATACAGCGGCGCCGGGCACAGGTAGACGGTCTCGGCGTCGAACCCGTACATCGGCGTGAACACCGCCGTGTAGGGATCGGGGATGTCCTGGACCTGTCCGTCGGGTAGTTTCGGCTTGATGCCCTTGGGGCGCCCGGTGGTGCCGGACGAATAGAGCATGTCCTGGCCGCGGGGCTGATCGTCGAGCGGTGTGGTGTCGAACCGGGCGAGAGCCTGCGCGTAGTCGTCGAAACCGGGGAGCTCACCACCGAACGCGACGCGATGGGTCACGGCCGGGTACGCATCCGGAGCGAGATCGACGGCCTGGGCGGCCTCTGCGGAGGCGACGAGCACCTTCGCACCGCAGTCGTTCACCACGTAGGCGGCCTCGGCGGCGGTCAGATGCCGGTTCACGACGGTGATGTACAGGCCGCTGCGCAGCGCGGCCCAGTACACCTCCATCACCCGCAGGTCGTTGTTGGAGATCAGCGCGAGGTGGTCGCCCCGCTCGAGGCCGAGGTCGCGGAGGTACTTCGCGAATCGCAGCGAATTCTCGTCGAGCTGCCGATAGGTCAGCGACTCTCCGGTCGCGGGCCGCACGATCGCCGGCTTGTCGGGGGTGGCGGACACGAAATTCCCGGGGTACATGCCCATGGTCTACCACATGATGTGTTCTACGCCACAGTGCGAGGGATCGTGGTGCCGCGGGAGCCCCCCGACGCACCCGGCCGGGCGTAGGCTCGCCGACACACGGCAGGTCGAGTGGGAGGAACGAGATGGCTCTCAGTATCGATCGGGACAGGCTGTACTTCGAGTTCCCCGAGGTGCACACCGACGCCGAACTTTCCGTCACGTTCCACCGCACGGTCCGTGTCCCGGACGACGGCACCACCTATCCGCTGCCGCCGAGCCTCGGCCGATTCCCGCTGCGAGTCGTGGGCGACGTGGTGGTACTGCCGATGTGGCAGTCCGAGGCATGCTGGATCAAGTTCGACGGCCGCTACCCGTTCCTCGTCAAGGTCGGTGTCGGGAATGTCGATGCGGTGACCGGTGGAACATGGTCGGAGAAGCCCGATTTCGAACGGGAAGACTATTTCGAGGTGCCGGAACAGCCGTGGCTCGACGGATTCCATGTCGCCTCGGACAAGGTCCGGCAATTCGTGGCCGCTCCGCTCGGGTCCGGCTACACGGTCGAGGAGCAACTCGCAGCCGGCGTCGCCGTCGGTGGGGTGCGGATCGCTGCGTACCCGATCCGCGGGCGGATCTGGGAGGAACGCAAGAAGTTCGACGCGCAGCGGCCGATGAGGGCATTCGGTGCGCCGGCTTCGTCGCCGTCGATGGGGCTCGGCGCCGGCGGCGCGATCGAGCAAGGGGTGGCGCCGCCCGTCGAGGAGCACGAGGCGTGGGACCTCGACCATCACTCCGCGGTTCTCGTCGAACTGGTCAACAGTGACCGATGGGAGACGCTCACCGGCGAGAAGCCCCCGACCGAACCTGTCACCGCGCAGGAGTACACCAAGCGGGGCTACCCGTGGTTCGAGCTCTACGAGGAAACCCCGGCACGCCGGGGCGCCGACGAGTTCGCCGGTGTCGAGTCGGTGTCCCGGGTGCGTGAGAATCGCGGGGAATCCCCGTTACCGGGCAACGAACCCGTCGAGCCGGCGGAGCCCATCCGGATCCGTCGGGATCGTCGAACCGACGACCGCCGCGGGTAGAGCCGCCACCCTCGAACGACATGGGCGTCACTCGGAGAGTCGACCCCGACCGGCTCCTCGCGGAGTTGCCGGCCCACGGCCGCGCGGCCGTCGCATTCGACCACGAGGGCCGCATCGACGCGCTGCCGGTGCGTGTCGTTGCCGCAGGCACCGTGCTGCAGGTGGGACTCGAGTCCGGATCCCCCGCCGAAGGGGCGTCCCGCCATGACACCGCTCTGGGTCGTCCACGACCGGGCAGGCTGTGGCTGGGTACCGGACGGGACACCGTCGCCGCCCGAAACGCCGCGGCCGATCCCGACGTCGTCGTGTTGCTCGATGCGGAGGGCGCGGATCCCTCCGAACACGTCCTGAGGGTGCGAGGACGCGCCACGGTGCGCCCCGGAACCCCGTCCCTGCGGGCGCTGGCGCTGCTCGGCCGCGAGTACTGCCTCGCCGTCCGGCGCTCGGAATTGGCGCACCTGCGCCTGTGGCGGCTGCGGATGCGGTACTACGGACAGTCGGCGGGGACGGTGTTCGAGATCGAACCGCTGAGCGCGGAGTTGCTGCGACGGTCCTGAACGCGGGGTCGCGGCGGAACCGGTCCTCCGGGACGCCGGATGTGTGAACCCGTGGAGGACGGGCTACCCGGGTCCACGGGCGAGCGAAGAGACCATCGATGATTCTCACGTCCGAACTCGAACAAAAGCTCGACAGCCACGACGGCGAACCCGAAGACGAACGGAACCTCGGTGGGCATCTTGTGGTACTGGCACTGTACGGGGTGCTCGTCGTGACGATCGCCGTATTGTCGGCGGTCACCGGCAGAGATCTCCCGCGGAGAATGAACACACGCGATCTCCTCCTCGCCGCGGTTGCGGTCCACAAGTTGTCGCGCACGATCACCAAGGACGCGGTGACGAGCCCGCTTCGTGCCCCGTTCACGGACCACGAAGGTGACGGCGGGCCGGGGGAGGTGATGGAGTCGCCGAAATACCCGGCGGGAGCCCGGCGCAGCGTGGGTGAATTGCTGACCTGCCCGTTCTGTTTCGATGTCTGGGCCGTGTCCGCCCTGACCGTGGGACAGGTGTTCGCTCCGCGACCGACCGGTCTGTGCGTGGACACCCTCGCCGTCCTCACCGGAGCGGACGTCCTTCACCTGGCCTACGCGAAGGCCCAGCAGATCGCCGGTTAGCCGCGCCCGCCCGGTTTGCGGGGGAGCAGGGAAGGGTAGTCGTCGGTTTGTGGTGACCAGTGTTCGCAGACGAGAGATCGGGGAGCCATGATCACTCTCGACGTAGCCGACGGCATCCACCTGGTCAGCCATGCTCACGTCAACTGTTATGTCGTCGAGGCCGACGAAGGCGTGACTCTCGTCGACGCGGGACTGCCCGGCATGTGGGCGATGGTCGGAGAGGTGCTCGCCCGGCGTCGGCGGCGGGCGGACGAGGTACGCGCCCTGGTCCTGACCCATGGCCATTTCGACCACGTCGGGTTCGCCGCCCGGGCGCAGCGCGAGTGGCATGTGCCCGTCCTGGTCCACCCCGGCGACGAGCGCCTGGCTGCGCACCCGTACCGCTACAAGCCCCAACGCAATCGTTCCCTCTACGCCCTCGCCCATTCCCGGTCGCTTCCGATCCTCACCCGCATGGCGGCAGCAGGCGCACTCACGGTGAAAGGCGTCGGTGAAGTCGAAAAGCTCTCCACCGGAATCGCATTGGAGTTCCCGGGACTTCCTGTCGCCGTGCACACGCCCGGCCATACCGACGGGCACTGCGCCCTGCACCTGGCCGACCGCGGGGTGGTGTTCAGCGGTGACGCACTCGTCACCCTCGACCCCTACACCGGGGGCGAGGGACCGCAGATCGTCGCTTCGGCCGCCACCAAGGACACCCACCTCGCCGTCGAGTCGCTGAGCGCGGTGGCCGCGACCGGCGCCGGCACCGTCCTGCCCGGCCACGGACCGCCGTGGACGGCGGGGGCGGAGGAAGCGGTGCGCCTGGCCGTCGACCGTGGCGAGCACTGAACGGCCGGCCTCCAGGGATGTGACATCGGTTCACCACAGTTGCGAGAAGGGTTCTGCGAGAGATGACTACGACGACAGGTGCACAAGACCTGGGACCGAACGAGGCGGCGGGACCGGATCCGGAGCCGCGGCGGACGGTGGGATCCGGAAGCGGTTTCAGCACGGCCGAGATCAAGGCCCGCATCGAAGCCATGTTCCGGGACCGCCCCCGGGCCACCTAGTACCGGAGATCCGGGAGGTGCAGTGAAAGCGATGGTGTACCGCGGGCCGTACAAGGTCCGGGTGGAAGAGAAGGACATTCCGCGCATCGAGCATCCGAACGATGCGATCGTGCGGGTCGAGCGGGCGGCGATCTGTGGATCGGATCTGCATCTCTATCACGGCATGATGCCGGACACACGAGTAGGTTCGACCTTCGGCCACGAATTCATCGGGGTGGTACACGAAGTCGGGTCGTCGGTCCGGAACGTGAAACCCGGAGACCGGGTGATGGTGCCGTTCAACATCTATTGCGGCTCCTGCTACTTCTGTGCGCGCGGCCTGTATTCGAATTGCCACAACGTCAACCCCAATGCCACCGCCGTCGGCGGAATATACGGTTACTCGCACACGTGCGGTGGTTACGACGGCGGGCAGGCCGAGTTCGTGCGTGTCCCCTTCGCCGACGTCGGGCCGCAGACGATCCCGGACTGGATGGACGACGAAGACGCGCTGATGTGCACGGACGCCCTGCCGACCGGGTACTTCGGAGCGCAGCTCGGTGAGATCGTCGAGGGCGACACCGTGGTGGTTTTCGGTGCCGGCCCGGTGGGTCTGTACGCCGCGAAGTGTTCGTGGTTCATGGGCGCCGGACGGGTGATCGTGATCGACCACCTCGACTACCGGCTGGAGAAGGCGCGTACCTTCGCCCACGCCGAGACGTACAACTTCGCCGAGTACGACGACATCGTCGTGCAGATGAAGAAGGCCACCGATCATCTCGGAGCCGACGTCGCCATCGACGCGGTAGGGGCGGAAGCCGACGGAAATCTCCTCCAGCACGTGACTTCGGCCAAGTTGAAGTTGCAGGGAGGTTCGCCGGTTGCGTTGAACTGGGCGATCGATTCGGTCCGTAAGGGTGGAACCGTCTCGGTGATGGGGGCCTACGGGCCCATGTTCAGCGCCGTGAAGTTCGGGGATGCGATGAACAAGGGGCTGACCCTGCGGATGAATCAGTGCCCGGTCAAGCGCCAGTGGCCGCGCTTGTTCGAGCACATCCGCAATGGATTCATCAAACCGAACGATATTGTCACGCATCGGATCCCACTGGAGCACATCGCCGAAGGCTTCCACATCTTCTCCGCGAAACTGGACGACTGCATCAAGCCGGTCATCGTGCCGGACACTGCTCGGGAGGGAACTTCGAGATGACGAACGCGTCGACGCCGGCCGCGTACATCGCGAGCAAACCGTCGCCTTCGGACTCGGACGAGTTGCGGGCGCGGATTCCCGGATGGGGAGTCGATCTCGATCCGAAGGACCGTCCGGCGGTGCCGAAAGAGCGGTTCGAACCCGCCGTCACGGGAGCTCATTGGGTATTTCCCGAACGGCAGGACGAGAAGCGGCCACGCGAACGCTCGGTCGAGCATGCTTTCCTGACACCGGTCTTCGGCACGTCGTGCCCGCCGAAAGGACTGTCGGGAATCGTCCGCAGGTACGCCTATCGCCGGTTCAGTGAAGGTCGCGCCGCGCACTGGCTGTTGCTGCTCGGCGCCGATCGGGTCGACGCAGCCGAATCCCACCTGAGGTCCTTCGCGTCCGCGCGGCCGGACAATCCGTTCACCGAGACCGGTATCCGTGCCGAGTTCACGCACGGAGGAGTCCGCTCGCGCACCGGCCACCGACGTGCCGACAGGGCGCACCAGTGGATGGATCCGATTCTCGTGGGTGGACCGTGGGTTCTCGGCATCGGGGTGGTCGGGGCAGCTGCCCGCGGGGTTCTGACACTGGCCCGCCGGGGCACCCCGGCATCATGAACACCCGGGCTGCCGGAGCCGATCGGTTCGGTGCCGGACTCGCACGCCTGCACGGATCGTGCAACGTGCTCGGCGGGTTGTGGCCCCTGGTGCACAGACGGAGCTTCGAAGCGGTCTTCGGCGCCAAACAGGACCGGTGGCTGATGTACACCGTGGCGGGACTGCTCGTGGGCAACGGAACGGCGCAACTGCTGTCCGCCGACACACCGGAGGGACAACGCTCGGCGCGGCGGGTGGGGGTGGCCACTGCGGCCACCCTGCTCACCGTCGACCTGGTCTACGCTCCGCCCGGCCGGATCCCGAAGACCTATCTCCTGGACGCGGTCATGGAGGGAGCGGTGCTCGCTGCCTGGTTGTGGCATGCCGGGACTCGTCGGTCGTGATCGGCGGTCACCCGAATTCGACGCCCTGCGCCAGCGGCAGTTCGTCGGAGTAGTTGATCGTGTTGGTGGCGCGGCGCATGTACGCCTTCCACGAGTCCGACCCGGACTCGCGTCCGCCTCCTGTCTCCTTCTCGCCGCCGAACGCACCGCCGATCTCGGCGCCGGACGTGCCGATGTTGACGTTCGCGATCCCGCAGTCGGACGAGGCCAGGAAGCGTTCGGCCTCACGGGAATCGGTGGTGAAGATCGACGACGCCAAGCCCTGCGGCACCGCGTTGTGCACCGCGATCGCCTCGTCGAAGTCGTCGTAGGTCAGCACGTACAGGATCGGTGCGAACGTCTCCTCTCGAACGACCTCCGTCTGCGCGGGCATGCGCACGAGCGCGGGGGAGACGTAGTACGACTCGCCCGGACCGTCCACACGCTCACCACCGGTGACGCGCACACCTCCGTCGAGTTCGGCACGTTCGAGGGCTTTCGTCATCGCTTCGTGGGATGCTCCGGAGATCAACGGCCCCACCAGGATTCCGTCGTCGAACGGGTTTCCGATGCGCAATCCGGAATATGCGTTCGCGATGCGGCGGACCAGTTCGTCGGCAACGGATCGGTGCACGATGAGGCGGCGCAGCGTCGTGCAGCGTTGGCCGGCGGTGCCGGCCGCGGCGAACACGACCGCCCGTACCGTCAGGTCCAGGTCGGCCGACGGGCTCACGATTGCCCCGTTGTTGCCGCCGAGTTCGAGCAGGACGCGGCCGAATCGGGCCGCCACGCGGGGCCCGACGATGCGGCCCATACGCACCGAACCGGTCGCGCTGACCAGCGCCACCCGCGGATCGTCGACCAGGGCCTCGCCGACCGTGGCGTCCCCGAGCAGCACGTGGTGCAGCGCCTCCGGTGCGCCCACGTCCTCGGCGGCGCGGCGCAGCAGCGCGTCGCAGGCCAGCGCCGTCAACGGGGTCGTCTGCGACGGTTTCCACACCACCGGATCGCCGCACACCAGCGCTATCGCGGTGTTCCACGACCAGACCGCGACAGGAAAGTTGAACGCGGAGATCACGCCCACGACGCCGAGCGGATGCCACGTCTCCATCAACCGGTGCCCGGGACGCTCGGACGGCATCGTGCGACCGTAGAGCTGACGCGACAGTCCGACCGCGAAGTCGCAGACATCGATCATCTCCTGGACCTCGCCGAGGGCCTCGGAGGTGATCTTGCCCGCCTCGAGGGTGACGAGGTCCGCCAGGTCGGCCTTGTGCTCGGTGAGCAGCTCGGAGAGCCGGCGCACGAGCCGGCCTCGTTCGGGTGCCGGCACCGCACGCCACACCGGGAAGGCGTCGGCGGCCGCGGCGATCACGGTGTCGAGGTCGGCGGCGGTGTGCGGGTGGAGACGGGCGAGCTCGGACCCGTCGATCGGGGTGACGACGACGAGGGAGCCGTCGTGTGCCGGCGCGGCGGCCCCGCATCGCTCCAGCGCACCGGCCGCGCGAGAGGCGAGATCTGCGTTCGGGTGCCGGTCGCCCGGATGCTGCGGGCTCGGATGCTGCGGGCTCGGTTTCATGGGTGCGGTCCTTCCGTGCTCGGATAACCTGCGCTGGTGCCGGAACCCTCGAGAGAATCCCTGGACGAGATCGATCGGCTGTTGCTGCGTGAGCTCGTCGCCGACGGGCGGGCCACGTTGTCGGCGCTCGCGGAGAAGGCGGGTCTGTCCGTCTCGGCGGTGCAGTCGCGAGTGCGCAGGCTCGAGTCGCGGGAGGTGATCCGCGGATACTCGGCGGCGGTCGACCCGGAGGCGCTCGGGCTCATGCTGTCGGCGTTCGTGGCGATCACCCCTCTCGATCCTTCGCAGCCGGACGATGCGCCCGCCCGGTTGCGGCACATCGACGCCATCGAATCCTGTCACTCGGTGGCCGGCGACGAGAGCTACATCCTGCTCGTGCGGGTCGGGTCCCCGAGGAAACTCGAACACCTGCTGCAGCAGATCCGCGCGACTGCGAACGTCGCGACCCGCAGCACCGTCATACTCCAAACATTTTACGATCGATAGCCATTCTTTGAGCATATTCTCCTGCCTCAAGGCCCCGTGGAAGTAGAACTTCAGGCGTAGCCTCTGGGCATGAGCACTGCAATCCGAAACCCGGGCGGTGCCGAGGACCTGCCGCCGAACCGGGTACACGACACACTGCGCCGCCACATCCTGGCCGACGGGTTCGACCTCGTCCTCGATCTCGACAAGTCCACCGGGGTGCGCCTGGTCGATCAGCGCGACGGCACGACCTACCTCGACATGTTCGGATTCTTCGCCTCCTCCGCGCTGGGCATGAACCATCCCGACCTCGTCGGCGACAGCGACTTCGTCGACGAACTCGCGGCGGTCGCGGTCAACAAGCCCAGCAACTCCGACATCTACACGGTGCCGATGGCCCGGTTCGTCGATACGTTCGCCCGGATCCTCGGTGACCCCGCGCTGCCGCATCTGTTCTTCGTGGACGGAGGAGCGGTCGCCGTCGAGAACGCACTGAAGGCCGCGTTCGACCGGTCCAGCCGGCTCAACGAATCCCGAGGCCGCGACCCGCGCCTCGGCGGCAAGGTGCTGCACCTGACCGAGGCGTTCCACGGCCGCACCGGCTACACCATGTCGCTCACCAACACCGACCCGGTCAAGACCGACCGCTACCCGAAATTCGACTGGCCCCGAATCGACGCGCCCTACCTGACCGACGGACGCGACGTCGCTGCTGCGGAAACGCGGGCGCTCGACCAGGCGCGGCGCGCGTTCGCCGAGAACCCGCACGACATCGCGTGTTTCATTGCCGAACCGATCCAGGGGGAGGGCGGCGACCACCACTTCCGCCCCGAATTCTTCGGTGCCATGGCCGAACTGTGCCGCGACAACGATGCGCTGCTGATCTTCGACGAGGTGCAGACCGGTGTCGGCATGACCGGAACCACCTGGGCGTACCAGCAGATGGGTGTCGTCCCGGACATCGTGGTGTTCGGGAAGAAGACGCAGGTGTGCGGCATCATGGCAGGTCGCCGGCTCGACGATGTCGCGGACAACGTCTTCACCGTCAGCTCCCGCCTGAACTCCACGTGGGGCGGCAATCTGACCGACATGGTGCGGGCCCGCCGCGTGTTCGAGGTGATCGACCGGGACCGGCTCGTCGACCGGGCCCGGCTCACCGGTGCGCACCTGCTCTCTGCGCTGCGACAGCTCGCCGACCGGCACCCGCAGGTCACGGAGGTTCGTGGTCGCGGCCTGATGTGTGCGATCGATCTGCCGTCCCCGCAGGCCCGCAACACCGTCCTGTCGAGGTTGTTCGCCGACGAGCACGTCCTCATGATCGGAACCGGTTCGCGCGGAATCCGTTTCCGTCCGCCGCTGACCGTCACCACCGCCGAGCTCGACGAAGCGGTCGGGGCGCTGGACCGGGTGTTGTCGGGAAGGTGACGCGGCACCGTGTCCCTCGCGAGACGGCGTCCGTTACGAGGCGGTGGACTCGAGATGTTCGAGGACCGCGAGTACCCGACGATGGTCCTCGGGTTCGGGATGGAGGCCGAGTTTGAGGAAGATCGACCGGATGTGCGCCTCGACGGTTCGTTCCCCGAGGAACAGGGTGGCACCGATCGCACGGTTGGAGCGACCCTCGGCCATGAGAGCCAGCACCTCGCGTTCCCGGGCGGACAGATCGTCGATCGGCCGGCTGCCGGGATGCGGGCGTGACACCATCCGGCTCACCACGCTCGGGTCGATCGCGGAGCCGCCGTCCGCGACGCGGTGCAGGGTGTCGATGAACTCGTCGATGTCGGCCACCCGGTCCTTGAGCAGATAACCCAAGCCGCCGGCACCGTTCGTCAGCAGGTCCATCACGTACTCGGATTCGACGTACTGCGACAGCAACAGCACGGCCGTCTCAGGGAACTCGGCGCGGATCGTGCGTGCCGCCTCGATGCCCTCGACCGTGTGGGTCGGCGGCATCCGGATGTCGACGACCGCGATGTCGGGACGGGCCTGCTCGACGAGGGCGAGCAGATCGGAGGCATCCCCGGCCTCGCCGACCACGTCGACGCCCTCGTCGCCGAGCAGGCTGCGAATGCCCTCCCGCAGGAGCACCGAGTCGTCGGCCAGGACCACCCGCAGCGGGCTTCTCCGGCGTTCCCGCCTGGAGGAACGTCGCGATTCGGGCCGGGCGGGTTCGGGCCACCGTCCTGTCGGCCCGGCCTCACGGATGTCGTTGCTGTCCAGCGCGGCGGCGGCAGCGTCGGCGAACTCCCGGCACGACCGGTAGCGGTCGTCACGGTTCTTGGCGAGGGCGCGCGCCACGACCCCGTCGAGCGCGACCGGGATGCCGGACCGTGCCTCGCTGGGCTTCGGGATCGGGCTCTGGGCGTGACCGTGCCACAATTGCGGCAACGTCTCGCCGGGATATGGTGGCCGGCCCGTGACCAGGTGGTAGAACGTGCACCCGAGCGAATACAGATCGGCCCGGTGATCGAGGACGACCGAGGTGTCGAACTGTTCGGGTGCGGCGTTCTGCAGACTCGCCGCGAACATTCCGGTGCGGGTGAGGCGTCCGGTCTCGTCGAGGGCCTTGGCGATACCGAAGTCGGTGAGCAGGACCCGCTCCGCCTCGCCCGGGGTGATCGGGTCCGCGATGAGGATGTTCGCCGGCTTCACATCGCGATGCAGCACACCGGCCGAATGCGCGAAATCGAGAGCCTTCGCTGTTTCGGAGACGATGTGCACGGCCCGCTCCACCGGGATCGGTCCGGTGGCGATCAGGTCCGCGGCCGTGACACCGGGCACGTACTGCACGGTGATCCACAAGCGGCCGTCCTCGCGGCCTCGGTCGTAGATCTGGACGATGTTGTGATGTTCGAGCCGCGCGACATGTGTCGCTTCGCGTTCGAAGCGGGTCGCGATGTACTCGTCGGACGCGAGACCCGGATGCAGCACCTTCAGCGCCACCCGGCGCGGCAGATGAGGGTGCGCAGCGAGATACACCGTGCCCATCCCGCCGATGCCGAGCAACCGCTCGATCGTGTATCCGGCGAAGACCGTGCCCGGGTCGAATTCGTTCCCCCCAACCACTGCCAGCACCTCCGAGGTCTCCGGATTCCATTGAACGCCTCTCGGACAGACAACGGAACCGGTTCGGTGCCGGCACGGGACATCGTCCGATGCCGTGATCCCGAAACTGCTGGGTGAGCGAACGAGCCGGATGCGCCTCCGATCAGATCACGGGGAACCGAGGGGAAGGCTCACGGTGACGGTCGTGCCCATGCCCGGAGGGCTGTACAACATCAGGTACCCGCCGAGAGCGGCCGCGCGATCGGCCAACCCGTCCAGCCCGCTGCCTGCGGTCGGGTGTGCTCCGCCACAGCCGTCGTCACGGATCGTCAGTATCAGCGCGTCGTCGTCCCGTTCCAGTTGGATGTCGACCACCGACGCACCCGAATGCTTGGCCGCGTTCGTGACGGCCTCGGCGGTGATCAGATACGCGGCCAGCTCGGTCGCGGCCGGCAGCCGCTCAGCTATGCGGTTCTCGATGCGGACGGGGAGCGGCGCCCGCTCGGCGAGCGATTTCAGAGCCACCATCAGTCCACGCTCGGTCAATACCGGCGGATACACGCCGCGGGCCAGTTCTCGCAGCTCGACCAGGGCATTGTCGAGCTCGGCGACCCCGTCACCGAGGAACTTGCGCAGATCCATCTCGTCGTCGGCGCGCTGCGCGCGGCGCAACAGCAACGACGCCGCAACCAGGCGCTGCTGCGCGCCGTCGTGCAGGTCGCGTTCCAGACGCTTCCGTTGCATGTCGCCGGCCGCCACGATCCTCTCCCGCGACCGCCGTACCTCCTCGAGCTGTTCGCGCAGCGAGTCCCGAAGACGCTCGTGATCCAACGCGACGATCGTCGCACTGCGCACCGCCGCGAGCAGTTCTGGTTGCGCCTCGAGCGTCGCGTCGTAGACGAGCGCACCGACCGGCCGTCCGTCACGTTCGACGATCGTCGCGGCCCGCGACCGTGACCGCCGAGGCAGGTGCCGCGCGGTGCCGTCCGCGTCGCGGTAACAATCGTCCTCGGGTGAATACGTCCACAGCACCAGACTCGGGTCGCGTACCGCGCGACGTAGCGCGTCGACGAAGCCGACATCGAGCGGCACGTCGCCGATCTCCACCATCGCGTCGCTGATCGCCGCCCGCGCCAGCCGGTAGCGCACCAACCCGATCGCCACGGCCAGGGGGAACAGTGCCGCACCCGGATATCGAAGATTCAGGATCCAGATGTAGGGGGAGCCGGGCACCCGGATCGCCGTGGACAGAATCGCCACCGTCACGAGCCCCGCGACGGCGTACGCGATCGCGAGCGGCGCGAATCCCGCTCGATAGGCGGGAGTTCCGCGCCGCCAGCGCACCGTCACCACCCCGACGACGACGGCGACCAGCACCAGCGCACCGGCACCGACCACCAGCTGGATCGGGTCCGCCACCGCGGGCTCGTGCCGGATCAGCAGCAGATTTCTGGACGTCGAAGGGAGCAACGTGACTGTCGCTCGTGGATCGACGAACATCCACTCGGTCACCACGCCGACGGTCGCAAGGAACCAGGTCGCGCCGATGAACCACTTCTCCCAGCGGTGGTGCAGCCGGCCGGTCGGGAATCCGATCACCGCCTGCAGCAGTAGCGGCAGATACAGGTTCGTCGCAACGACGCCGATCGTGAACAGAACCGGATTGCTGGAGCGACGCAGCCCGCCGAGCAGCCACAGCATGCCCGCCGCCAGAATCAGCGGTCCCGTCAGGTCGTGCGGGCGGAACTGCCACGCCACGGCGCCGGACACCACGAACGCCAGGCCCGCACCCAGGAACAGGATCAGCTCGGTGGTGCCGAAAACCGGCAGGAACGGACCCTCCGCGGCAGCGAACGCTTCGCGCGGCCCGAGCAGCAACGCCCGCGCCGGATCCTGCCGCGCCGTGGTGGACCAGTCCACCGACGCCATCACGGCCACGGCGAGCACAGCGGACAGGGCGATCAGGATCGGGATTGCTCGACGACGCACCATCGGATCTCCTCACCGAACCTTCTCAGTGTCTCCCGGCCCGATCGCAGGCACCACCGTGGAGGCACGGAACCGGAATCGGTGCCGGCACGGGCGGAAATGCCGGGGCAGCACGGATTCGGGGCGGCCCGAATCGGCGGAGAGTTCTCGTCGTAGCCGGAATCACCGGAACGACCGCGGTAGCGGAAGCGCCGCAGAACGAAGGAGTAAGACAATGCCGTTGGACTTGATCATCGGGACCTTCCTGGGCAATCTCTTCACGTTGCTGTTCAGCGACGCAACCATCAAGCACGACGTCCACGTGCTCGAACCGTGAGGAGGCCGCTGTGACACTCTCGACCGCCGCCACGAACGGTGCACGGATCGAAACGGTCTCGTCCTCGCACAACGGGACGGACGTCGTCACAGGACTCCCGGAACTCCCCGGGCGGTGGGTCTCCACCGCCCGGGGGCGGTTGCGGGCTGGGATCTCGGCCTGCGGCCGACATCCCGTTGCCTGGATGCACTCGGCGATCACGCGACGCCGTGGCGTTGGGGGCCGGACGCCGGTATGCACAGACGATGTCCTCGCCCGATTGGGTGAACTCCCAGTGAGCGTGTGGACCTACGGATTCGATCACCGCAGTGTTCGGCACCTCGGGCCGATGGCGCAGGATTTCGCGGCCGCGTTCGGGCTCGGGCACTCGAACCGCAGGATTGCTGTCGTGGACGCCAACGGTGTCTGTATGGCAGCCATACAAGCGCTCTACCACAGGGTGGTGATCCTCGAAGAAGCACTCGACGAAGCGCGAGCCTCGGATATCGAATCAGCGTCGTGAACCGAGCCGACTCGAGACCGGCGTTGTTTGCGACTTTCCCGCAGATACCGCAAACAACATCGGTCTCGGGCCGCTCCCAAGCGCACCGCATGGGCGGCCGCGCTTGACCGGCTGTTCGATCCCGCGCAGGCTCGGTGCCGTGAGCATCAAAGTCGACCTGGCCGCGCTCGACGCGGCCCTCCGTGATTTCGGATACGCATACCTGCTGACCACAGGATCCGACGCCCGGCCGCACGCCGTCGCGGTGACAGCCGCATGGAACGGCACCGATCTGACCATCCACGGACTCGGCCGCCGCACTGCCGCGAACATCGGTATCCACCCGGCGGTGTCGCTGGTTCATCCGCCCGCCGAACCGGGTGGATACTCGCTGATCGTCGACGGTGAGGCCACCCTCGGCGACGAGATGCTGCGGGTCCGGCCGACGTCGGCTGTGCTGCACCGGCCCGCGACGGAGGAAGCCCCGCCGCAGAACCCGGGCTGCACCGCCGATCGCCGCCCTCTGACGGGATGACCGCTCACCAGGACCGGGCTGTGCCCCTGCCCGGTGCCGCGCCGCGTAGTTTGTCGTACATGACAGAAACAGTGGGAGAAGGCGCAGGCGAGGAAACGACGTTCGCGATACCGTCACTCGCCAACCTGCGGGACATCGGTGGCTGCGCGAGCCGATTCGGCGGAGAGGTCCGCACCGGAGTGGTGTTTCGCTCCACCGATCTGAGCCGCCTGACCGACACCGACCGTCAGACGCTCGATGCCCTGCAGATCACCACTGTCTTCGACCTGCGGACCGCCGCCGAGATGGAACGCCGCCCCGACCGGCTGCCGGACGGTGCCGTCCACGTCGGGCTCGACGTCTTCGCCGACCGAGAGGACGCGTCCGTCGCGGCCGCGTTGCCGGAGCTCGTCGCGAACCCGGAGATCGTCGCGAAGGAACTGTCGGACGGTCGCGCCGAGCAGTACCTGCTCGGGAGCTACCGGGATTTCGTCACCCTGCCGAGCGCCGCGGCGTCCTACCGTCGTATGGCCACCGGGATCGCGCACGGCGAAGTTCCGGCGCTCGTGCACTGCAGTGCGGGCAAGGACCGCACCGGGTGGGCGGCGGCGTCGCTGCTGCTGTTCGCCGGCGCCGGCGAGGACGACGTGTTCGCCGATTATCTGCGTACGAACGAGTTGCTGCTCCCGAGGTTCGAACCGCTGTTCGCGAGGTTCCGTGAAGTCGGCGGAGACCCGAAGGTGCTGGTCCCGCTGCTCGGCGTGCAACGCAACTACCTCGAGGCCGCACTCGACGAGGTCACGGATCGCTACGGCACGATCGAGCAGTACTTCGCGGAGGGGCTGAGCCTCGACGACAACACGCTCCAGGCGTTGCGGTCCCGGCTGGTCGATACGGAGAGCACGCAGACTTCACGCGGCGCATGAGCCGGGGGACGGTGCGCCGTTCGCTCGCGGATCGTCAGCGCGCGGCCCGGGTACGACGGCGCACCGCGGTGAACACCGCGAGACCGATCAGACGCCGACCAGGTCGGCACACCAATCCCACACCGATCCCGAACGACGAACCGCAACGGTCGCCTGCAGGATCTCGGTCACGGCGCCGTACGCGGCGAGCCAGACGATCGTCCACGCGGCCGGAATCCGGGCGTACCGCGAGCAGTAGGCGAGAGCAGCGAAAAACAATGCGTGCGTGACCTTGTCGGTGTGAGGCGGTCCCTCCGGCGCGGTGCCCCCGGGGGACAGGAGCATCGCGGTCACCACGATCGTGACCACGACGAGCGGCAGCGTGCGCCGCCACGTGAGTGCGGGCACCGGTCAGGCGTCCCGGACGGTCAGGCCCAGGGCGGCCTCCGCGAATCCGCGCACTGCCCGGCGTGCCGCGGTCAACGCGGCGTCCTCGCCGTCGCGGGCGCTGCCGCTCACCGTTCCATCGGGCATCAGCGTCACCTCCGCGACCGCGTCGGCCGTCGTCGCTTCGCGGACCGACCAGCGGTACCGGCTGTCGGCATCCCAGCCGTCGGAGTCCTCGGCGAGGAGGTACCAGTTTCCGGCGTTGATCTCGACCGGTTCCATCAGGCATCGCCCCCGTCCGTGTGCTTCCTGTTTCCGTCGCGCTTCCGGTCGCGCGACCTATGGTCCTGATCGAGGCCCGCATACAGGACGACGCTGACGACCGGGATGAGCAGGAACCAGAGCCAGCTGTCGAAGACGAAGAACAGAACGAGCGCCACCGCCGGTGTCACGCCCACGACCACGTCGCGCCACCGGTCCGGCAACCCACGCTTCGCGGGTGACCTCTCCCCGGACCGAGCCGGGCTGTTCGCGGCGGTCGCCGGCAGGTCGGCGAACAGCGCCTCGAGATCGCCACGGGTCGTCGCTGCCGAGGCCTTGCCGCTGCGCTCCTCGAACTCCACGAGCGTCAGCCGCCCGGCACCGAAATGCTCACCGAGCAACTGCAGCGCCTGCTCGCGTTCGGCGGTGCCGATGCGGACCTCGGGGGTGTCGGACATGGCAACCAGACTAGTGCTCCGCAGGACCGGGGAGCGTGGCCGGCCTCACCCGTCGTTTCCGGGTCCTCCGGTGACGATCCGATAGGCCTTCACGACGACCGCCACCAACACGACGGCGGAGATCATCATGACGATCGGAAAGCGGATCGCGACCATCGACACTGCGGCCACCAGCCCGATCGGTAGCAGGGTGAGCAGGTCGAGCACGGCGGTGTTCGACGGTGCGCTGCGGGAACGGGATTCGCGCGGCACGGAGGACTCCGGTGCTGCTTCGTCGCGAGGGTACGCGGGCGGCAACGCCACCGATCCCGGGGCCGCGGTCGCCGGGCGGACCCGGACGACGAGCACCGCCGTCGCGGCCGCGGCAACCGCCGCGGCCGCGGGCAACCAGATGCCGATGTCGAACCGATCCGCCACGAAGAACACCGCGAGCAGCACCAGCGGCAGCAGGCCGAGGATCAGCCCCTGCCCGCGGCGGCGCCTCGGTGCCGGCTCGGCGAGAGGCAGATCGGAGAACGGGACCACCAGGTCGCCGCGTGTCGTCGCCGCCTCGACGAGACCGGATCGTTCCTCGAATTCGGCCGGAGTCAGCCGCCCGGCGGCGAAGTGCTCCCCGAGCAGGCGTTGCGCCAGCTCGCGTTCGGCGGTGCCGATGCGTATCTCGTGCGGCTCGGCCATACGTCCACACTAGAACGCCGGAACCGGCTGCGCCCCGGGTGGATCGTCATCGGTCGCGAAAAGCCCGGGACTACCCGCGGCCGGCCTCCCAGTCCGCGATCCGGAACTCGCGCCGCAGATCGTCGTCGCTGGGTGCCTCCAACAGCAGGATCATGATCACCGCGAGAACGAGGGACCCGAGGATGAATCCGGGGAACATCAGCGACATCACCGTCATGCCGCTCGGTTCGGGCGCGGACTCCGACAGATGGACCGTGACGCCCGCTATTCCGGTGTAGTGCAGCGCCACGACCGCGCACGCCATCATCGCGGCGGCGGGAATGCGCGTCGCCGGCCGTTCGGCGACGTTCGACAGCCACAATGCGGCGAGCGATGCCACCACGCCGATCAGCACCGACACGGCGACGAACGGGATCTCCTGGTCGAGCTCGCCCCGGACCCGCACGGCCGACATGCCCGTGTAGTGCATACCGGCGACGGCGAGCCCCATGACGACGCCGCCCACACACAGCCGCAGGCGAGGGGAGTGCGTCCGGAACCACGGCGCGTCCGGCTGCAGACTGCGCAGACCGAACCACGTGGCGCCGATCGCGAGGATCACCGACAGCAGCGTCGGTGCCAGTCCGTATCGGACCGGGGATCCGGTCACGGAGAATCCCAGCATTCCGATGAAGTGCATGAGCCAGATGCCGACACCCCCGATCGACAGACTCGCGAGAAGGGTCCAGCTGGTTCGGGCTTCGGTGGTGGGCATGCGCGCGGCGCGGCGCACACAGGTCAATCCCATGTAGCAGCCCGCGGCGGAGGTGAGCCACGCGAGCACAAGGGCCCACATTCCCATCGAGAAATGGTGGAGTTCGTGCGACATACGTCCCCTGAAGACGGGCGGCACGCCCGTCGCGGCATCCCGGTGGTGGCGTGCCGCGAAATGGATTCGTGCGACAGCGACCCCCGACGCTCTCGGAGATGGTACGTGAAGAATGTCCGATTGTGGTGTGTGCGAGAACACCCTCGGGCGGAGAGACGACGAGGCTCCCGCACCGTCGATGCGGTGCGGGAGCCTCGTGTTGTCCGGGTGTTACTTGAGCTCGGCGAGCACCGTTCCCTGGGTGATCGCAGCGCCCGGCTCGACGGTCAGGCCGGTGACGACACCGGCCTTGTGCGCGGTGACCGGGTTCTCCATCTTCATGGCCTCGAGGACCGCGATCAGATCGCCCTCGGCGACTTCCTGCCCCTCGGTGACCGCGACCTTGACGACGGTGCCCTGCATCGGCGCGGTGACCGCGTCGCCGGACGCCTTGCCGCCGTGGGCGCCGCCACGCTTGCGCGCCTTCGGCTTCTTGCGCAGGACGCCGGCCGCGCCGCCGCCACCGCCGAGCGAGAACTGCCCGGGCAGCGACACCTCGACGCGTCGGCCGCCGACCTCGACGACGACGTTCTGACGCGGCAGCGCCTCGTCCTCGTCCTCGACCACGCCGCCGCCGGTGAACGGCTCGATCGGATTGTCCCACTCGGTTTCGATCCACTTGGTGTAGACGTCGAACTTCTCGCCGTCACCGATGAAGGCCGGGTTCTCGACGATGTGGCGGTGGAACGGGATGACCGTGGCCAGACCGTCGACCTCGAACTCGGCGAGCGCGCGGGCGGCGCGCTGCAGAGCCTGCTCGCGGGTCTCGCCGGTGACGATCAGCTTGGCGAGCATCGAGTCGAACTGGCCGCCGATGACGTCGCCCTGCACGACACCGGAGTCGACGCGCACGCCCGGGCCGGTCGGCTCCTTGTAGACGGTGATGGGGCCGGGGGCGGGCATGAAGCCGCGGCCGGCGTCCTCACCGTTGATGCGGAACTCGAAGGAATGACCACGCGGGGTGGGATCTTCCTTGATGGTGAGCTCTTCGCCGTTGGCGATGCGGAACTGCTGACGCACGAGGTCGATGCCGGCGGTCTCCTCGGTGACCGGGTGTTCGACCTGCAGGCGGGTGTTGACCTCGAGGAACGAAACGGTGTCGCCCTGCACCAGGTACTCGACGGTGCCGGCACCGTAGTAGCCGGCTTCCTTGCAGATGGCCTTGGCGGACGCGTGGATCCGGGCGCGCTGATCGTCGGTCAGGAACGGCGCTGGCGCCTCCTCGACGAGCTTCTGGAAGCGGCGCTGCAGCGAGCAGTCGCGGGTGCCGGCGACGACGACGTTGCCGTGCTGGTCGGCGATGACCTGGGCCTCGACGTGGCGGGCCTTGTCCAGGTACTGCTCGACGAAGCACTCGCCGCGGCCGAACGCGGCGATGGCCTCACGCGTCGCCGACTCGAACAGCTCGGGGATCTCCTCGATGGTCTGCGCGACCTTCATGCCGCGACCGCCGCCACCGAAGGCGGCCTTGATCGCGACCGGCACGCCGTACTGCTTGGCGAACTCGACGACCTCGTCGGCGTTCTTGACCGGGTCCTTGGTGCCCGCGGCCATCGGTGCGTTGGCACGCTCGGCGATGTGGCGGGCGGTGACCTTGTCGCCGAGGTCGCGGATGGACTGCGGCGAGGGGCCGATCCAGATGAGGCCGGCATCGATCACGGCCTGCGCGAAGTCGGCGTTCTCGGACAGGAAGCCGTAGCCGGGGTGGATCGCGTCGGCGCCGGACTTCTTCGCGGCGTCGAGGATCTTGTCGAAGACCAGGTAGGACTCGGCCGAGGTCTGGCCACCGAGCGCGAAAGCCTCGTCGGCGAGCTTCACGAACTGTGCGTCCGCGTCGGGCTCGGCGTAGACGGCGACGCTGCCGTAGCCGGCGTCCTTGGCAGCTCGGATGACCCGCACAGCGATCTCGCCGCGGTTGGCGACGAGCACTTTCGTGATGTGCGCGCTGGCATGACTGGGCACGGAGCCTCCTGTTGATCGATCGTTAGGTTATTGCCGACACGGTGAGTGTAGGCCTCAATCCGATAGACGATGTAACCGGATAGCTCCTACACATTACGACCCGGCTCGAACCCCGCAACGTTACCGGCCGGTAGCCGAGACCGCACCGTTGGGCCCGCCGGGGAGGTCAGGCCCGGAGGCGACGCTTGATCCGCGCGAGCATCGCGCTCATCCCGCGCAGCCGCAGCGGGCTCACCGCGTCCGCGAGTCCGAGCGCCGAATAGAAGTCGTCGGGCACCGCGAGGATCTCCTCCGCACTGAGCCCGTCGAGGCCCTGTTGCAGGATCGACGCGAACCCACGCGTCGTCGGCGCTTCCGGTGGCGCGCTGAAATGCAGCGCCACGTTCGCGCGGTCGGACGCGTCGACGGACAGGAACAGCGGCGACTGGCACTCGGGGACCGGTTCCATCGCCGCTTCCTCGAGTTCGGCCGGAAGCGGAGGCAGTTCCCGGCTGAACTCGAGCAGCAGTTGCAGCTTGTCCTGGCCGTCGACGGCGGCGAAGTCCTCGACGATCTCGGCGAGTGCGGCGGGCAGGCTCATCGCGCGGGAGCTTCCCCGGGCTCGTCGCCCTTGACGATCGGCACGCGCACCGCGTTGCCCCACTCCGTCCACGAACCGTCGTAGTTGCGCACGTTCTCGTATCCGAGCAGATGCGTGAGCACGAACCAGGTGTGGCTCGACCGTTCGCCGATGCGGCAGTACGCGATCACCTCCGCGTCGCGGGGAACGTCCGCGTAGATGGCGTCGAGTTCGGACCGGGAGCGGAACCGGCTGTCCGGTGCCGCGGACTTCGCCCACGGAATGGACACCGCGGTGGGGATGTGACCGCCGCGCAGGGCACCTTCCTCCGGGTAGTCCGGCATGTGGGTGCGCTCGCCGGTGTACTCCTGCGGCGACCGCACATCCACGAGCGGGGAGGTGCCGAGTGCGGCGAGCACGTCGTCCTTGAAAGCCCGGATCGGGGCGTCGTTGCGCGTGACGACCGGGTAGCCGGTGGTCGAGGTCGCCGGGACGTCGAAGGTCGTGTCGCGGTTCTCGGAGATCCACGCGTCACGGCCGCCGTCGAGCAGGCGCACGTCGTCGTGCCCGAACAGCGTGAACACCCACAGCGCGTACGCCGCCCACCAGTTCGACTTGTCGCCGTAGATCACGACGGTGTCGGTGCGGCGAATACCCTTGCGGTTCATGAGATCGGCGAACGCGGCACCGTCGATGTAGTCGCGCGTGACCGGGTCGTTCAGGTCGAGATGCCAGTCGATCTTCACGGCGCCGGGAATGTGGCCGACGTCGTAGAGCAGCACGTCCTCATCCGATTCGACGACCTTCACCTCGGGATGCCCGAGGTGGGCGGACAGCCATTCGGTCGACACCAGGCGGGACGGGTCGGCGTAGGCGGAGAAAGCGGCGTTGGCGTCGGGCGCGACGGGCACAGGGGCTCCTGAGGCAGTGGTGGCAGGTGCGCCGTCAATACTAGGCGGTAGGTTCGGTGGGCGTGATCTCCCGTGGTGACCCGGCCGGCGACCTGTCCGGTCGCGCCGACATCGACCGTCTGGTGCGCGCGTTCTACGAACGCGCCCTCGCCGATCCGATCCTGGAGCCGGTGTTCGAGGTGCTCGCGATCACCGGTCTCGACGAGCATCTGATCGTCGTCGGCGACTTCTGGGAGCAGATCCTGTTCCGCACCACCCGCTACGACGGCAGCTTCCTGCCGGTGCACCGGGCCCTGCACGGGCGTCACGGGCTGTCACCGGTCCGGTTCGAGCGGTGGCTCGAGCTGTGGACCTCCACCGTCGACACCCACTTCACCGGGGTGAATGCCGAGCGGGCCAAGAGCAAGGCGGCGGCGATGGCGCGCTCGCTGGAACGGTCCCTGCGTTCTCCGTGACGCCGGCGCCGTCCGTAACATCCGTGCTCGACGTGGTGATCTTGAAGGTGTGCCCGGGATGCGGGCGGACACGACACAGAGGTGGGCGGGAATGCCGTATTTCGGGCTGATCGTGATGATCGTGTGGGTGGGCTGTCTCATCGACGTGATCTGTGCCGACGAACACCGGGTCCGGAACCTGCCCAAAACCCTGTGGCTGATCATCGTGATCATCCTGCCGATGGTCGGATCGCTGCTGTGGCTGCTCATCGGCAGGCCGGACGGTGGGGTGTGGACGCAACGCGGCTCGTCGCGATCCGCCGCCTCGGCGTTCCCCGAGTACGACCGGCCCGGTCGGCAGGCCGGGCAGCACTCCGAGTCGGACGAGGAGTTCCTGCGACGGTGCCGTGAGCGAGCCGAGCAGCAGCGTCGCGTCGCGAGGGAACAGGAGCGCCGCCGGGCCGAACAGGACGGTGGCGACACCGGCGTGTGAACCAGTGCGGCGCACCCGCGACCGGGCCGCTGTCTCAGTCCGACGCCGGCGCCTTCAGTTGCATCCAGGCGAGCACGTCGAGCACCCGCAGGGCCGGGACCGCGGCCGGCAGCCCGGCCTGTCCGCGCAGTACGACGAGGCGAGTGTGCAGCTCGTTGTCGTTGTGCCGCAACGCTTGCCGGATGGGCTCGACATGCGCCTTCTTGGTGTCGAGCACCTCACCGATGACCCGGTCGTAGACGGGATGAAGGCGGGGCCGCTTCCGGGCGATCAGTTTGGATGCGACGGTGCGACCCACGCTGGGCACCGTCCACAAGGCCGCCTCCAATCGTCCCGTGGGTGATTCCGCGGTGATGGCATCGGCCTCGTCGACGAGGTCGCGGTCGGGACCGACAGCCGTGAGCAGGCCGGCGAATTCGTCGCGGCGCTCGCGCAGGAGCACGTCGGCGCCCTCCGGTGACACCTGCACGGACAGGAAGGTGACGGCGACCAGGTCGTCGGCGGTGAACACATCGGCGTCGCGCTGCCGGGTGCCGGTGGAATCCCATTCGTCCCACAGGGCGCCGTCGCGCACCCGGCCGGTCTTGACGAGTCGCTCACGGAAATACCGCCGGAGCACCTCGCAGGCGGCGTCGTCGTCGCCGGAAGCGAGGACCTTCGGGAGTCGCAACGGCATGTCAGTCTCCGTCCGTCATCGCATCCAGGACGTGCCGCGCGAACGACCGATTGTGTGCTCGGGCGTTCGGGCTCGGCCCTTCGCCCGCCAGCCGCTCGGCGAGGGGGCCGATCGTCGTCTCGTCCAGGGGAAGCGCGAAGAACTGATCGTCGGCTCCCTCGTCGGACAGGAACCAGTCGATGACCACGGCGTCGCCGCCCGCCGCCGCCTCGTCGTCGTCGCTGCGGAACTTCAGCAGCGGGTAGCGCAGCGACAACTCGTCGAGCGACCAGCCGGTGCGGTCGACCAGTGCGGATTTCGAGGCGACCAGCACCGTGCGGTAGTCGACGGTTTCGCCGCCCTCGGTGTAGCGATCGATGTAGAGCACTTCCATGGGCCCGACACCGAGAGCGAAGAGACGCTCGTGGTCGGCGGTCCGGCCGGTCGACGGCAGACACGTCAGTGTCCAGCGGTCCCCTTCGCCGGTCGCGGGGTCGTCGAACGCCGACGCGAGATACCCGGCGACGAGATCGACGACCACGTCGAAGAACGGATCCCGGCGCAGTCGGCTGAAGGTTGTGTCGGTCGCTGCCCGCTCGGCGGCGCTCATTCGTGTCCTCGGCTTCGGATGGGGATCACCCGGAGCCTGCTCGCGACCGGGTGAAGGTTCCCTTCACCCTGTCAGACCGAATGACGGTTCCCGTCACCCGGGGGGTGGGGCGGACCAGAGGTCCGCGACGGAGACACCGACCTCCCCGAGAAGCCGGCGGACGAGGGGCAGGCCGATGCCGATCACCGACGACGGATCGCCTTCGAGCCGGTCGACGAACCAGCCGCCGAGGCTGTCGAGGGTGAAGGCTCCCGCGACCTGAAGGGGCTCGCCGCTGGCGAGGTATGCCTCGAGTTCGGCGTCGGTGGGGGTACCGAAATGGACGGTCGTGCCGCTGTGGGCGGACGCCTGGGCGACGACCTCACCGTCGCGGACCCGCAGCAGGCTGTGACCGGTGAGCAGGTCGGCGCTGCGGCCGGCCATGGACTGCCAGCGGGCGCGCGCGACCTCGACGGTGCCGGGCTTGCCCTGCAGCTTCCCGTCGATGTGCAACATCGAATCGCATCCGACGACGACGGCGTCGTGGACACCCTCGTCCCGCAGCCGCGGCAGTACGTCGGCGGCCTTGGCGCGGGCGAGTTCGGTGACCACGATCTCGGGCGCGGTGTCGGGGCCGAGCGAGGCGACGATCGCGTCCTCGTCGACCCCGGACACCCGCACGAGCGGTTCCACGCCGGCGGCGCGCAGCACGGACAGCCGTGCCGGCGACGCCGACGCGAGCACCAATCGGGTCATGTCAGCCGAGGTTCGGGTACGAGTACGGCGAGAACGGCGCCCACTGGCGATGCATCCGGGTCGGGTCGCCCCACGTCTCCGCGGGACGGCCGTCGCCTTCGGGAGCTGCGCCCGAGGAGGCCGCGGCGAGCACCGACACGAGCGCGGCGATGTCCTCGTCGCTCGGGTTGCCCTTCACGATGCGCAGCGCAGCCGCCGTCTGTGCGACCACCTCGGCGGTCACGGCGCCCGACGCTTCGTCGTCACCGGTCGCCTCGACCGCGGTGCTCTCGACGGTGGCGTCGGTTGCTTCGGTCGGATCGATGTCGGTGATGATCTTTTCCTCGGTTGTGGCGGTCACAGCGGAATGTTCCCATGCTTCTTCGGGGGAAGCGAAACCATCTTGCGCTCGAGCAGTCGCAGTGCGGACACGATCTGGCCGCGGGTGTGCGACGGCGGGATGACCGCGTCGACGTATCCGCGCTCGGCCGCGACGTACGGGTTCACCAGGGTGTCCTCGTACTCGTTCTGCAGCTCGAGGCGCAGCGCATCGACGTCTTCACCGTTCTTGGCGGCCTCGAGCAGTCGCTTGCGGTAGACGAAGCCGACAGCGCCGGAGGCGCCCATGACGGCGATCTGCGCGGTCGGCCACGCCAGGTTCACGTCGGCACCCATGTGCTTGGAACCCATGACGTCGTACGCGCCGCCGTAGGCCTTGCGGGTGATGACCGTGATCTTGCCGACGGTGGCCTCGCCGTACGCGTACAGCAGCTTGGCGCCGCGACGGATGATGCCGTTGTACTCCTGCTCGGTGCCCGGGAGGAAGCCGGGGACGTCGACCAGCGTGATGATCGGGACGTTGAACGCGTCGCAGGTCCGCACGAACCGGGCGGCCTTCTCGGAGGCGTCGATGTCGAGGCAGCCCGCGAACTGGGTGGGCTGGTTGGCGACGATGCCGACGCTGCGGCCGTCGATTCGGCCGAAACCGATGATGACGTTGGCGGCGCGCTCGGCCTGCACCTCGAGGAACTCGTCGTCGTCGAGCAGACGACGGATGATCTCGTGCATGTCGTACGGCTGGTTCGCCGAATCGGGGATGATCGTGTCGAGTTCGAGGTCCTCGTCGGTGAGCGAGTCCTCGATCGCGCCGGCGATCGGATCGGTCGGGGCCAGACGCGGCGCCGCGGCCTGATTGTTCGACGGCAGGTAGGACAGCAGGTCCTTGACGTAGTCGAGGGCGTCCTGCTCGCCGTCGGCGACGTAGTGGGCGACACCCGACTTGACCATGTGGGTGTGCGCGCCGCCGAGGTCCTCCATGGTGACGTCCTCGCCGGTGACCGTCTTGATGACGTCGGGGCCGGTGACGAACATCTGGCTGGTCTGGTCGACCATCACCACGAAGTCGGTCAGAGCGGGGGAGTACACGTGACCGCCGGCGGCGGGCCCCATGATCAGCGAGATCTGGGGGATCACACCGGAGGCCTGCACGTTGCGGTGGAAGATCTCGCCGTACAGCCCGAGCGAGACGACGCCTTCCTGGATGCGGGCGCCGGCGCCCTCGTTGATGCCGATCAGCGGGCGGCCCGTGCGCAGGGCCAGGTCCATGACCTTGACGATCTTCTCGCCGTAAACCTCACCGAGGCTGCCGCCGAAGACCGTCGCGTCCTGCGAGAACACGCACACGTCGCGACCGTCGACGGTGCCGTAGCCGGTGACGACACCGTCGCCGACCGGGCGGTTGTCGGCCAGACCGAAGTTGGTGCTGCGGTGCCGCGCGAGGGCGTCGAGTTCGACGAACGAGCCCTCGTCGAGCAGAGCGTGGATACGCTCGCGGGCGGTGAGCTTGCCCTTCGCGTGGACCTTCTCGATGGCAGCTTCACCGCTGGGCGCGTGGGCCTGGGCCTGACGATTGCGCAGGTCTGCCAGCTTGCCGGCGGTGGTGTGGATATCGGGCGTACTCGCCGCCTCGGGCGCGGACGGCTCCTGGACAGTGGTCATGGCCAGTCAGCTTAGCGAGCGTCATACTGGGAGGGCGCATCGAGTCCCAGTTGTGTTGAATTATTGAACTCAAGCTACCGGCCAGTACGTATTCGCCACATCGGTGCCGGACCCGCGGCCCCTACGCTGTGAGCATGGCCCCGGACCCGCATTCCCTCCGACCCGACCCCACCGACCTCGCCGCGGTGCGTGCTCCGCTCGACGCCGAGCACCTCCGGGACGCCCTGGTCGCGGCCACCGGGCCCGCCGCGTTCTACCAGCGGCTCGACGTGGTCGAGGAAACCGGATCGACCAACGCGGACCTGCTCGCCGTCGCAGGCGAGGGCGACGCGCCGCGCGCGCTGCTCGCCGAATTCCAGACCGGCGGACGCGGACGCCACTCCCGCCGATTCGAGGGAATCCCGCGCGCACAGGTGATCACGTCCGTGCTCGTGACCCTCCCGGGGGTCGACCTCGCCGACCTGGGCTGGCTGCCGCTGCTCGCGGGTATCGCGACCGTCGACGCCGTCCGCTCGGTCACCGGTGTGCCCGCCGAACTGAAATGGCCCAACGACGTGCTCGTCGGCGGCCGCAAGGTCGCCGGGATCCTTGTCGAGATCGCCGCGACCGCACCCGTCCCGGCTGTCGTCGTCGGTATCGGCCTCAACGTCTCCCAGGCCGAGGACGAGCTGCCGGTGCCGACCGCGACGTCGCTGCGGGTGGCCGGGGCCACCGAACTCGACCGCACCCGGCTCACGCAGGTGCTGCTGACGAACCTGGCCGAACGGATGCGCCGGTGGCGCGACCACGACTGGGACACCGCGGCGCTCGCCGACGCCTACCGCGAGCGGTGCAGCACCGTCGGGCAGCGTGTGCGGGCCGTGCTCCCGGGCGACGCCGAACTGCACGGCATCGCCGTCGACGTCGACGAACAGGGCCGCATCGTCATCCGTCCCGACGGCACCGCAGAACCGGTCGCGATCGCAGCGGGCGACATCACACACCTGCGGCCGGTGGGCTGACCGGGGAAGCACCGGTCTGTGCGATCCTCGGCGAATGGGTTACCCCGAGGACGCACTCGCCGGCGACGAAGAGCTGCTGCTGCACCGGCATCCGCACTGGAAGATGCTCATCGTCCCGGTGGGAATCCTCCTGCTGACCACCGCGGTCGCGGGCTTCCTGCTCGGTGTCGCCGGCACGCGCCTGGACGGAGCCGCGGCCGGTGTCCTGACCGTCGCGGTCCTGGTGCTGTGGGCGGTGCTCGTCGGCTGGCGTTGCGTGGCGCCGCTCGTGAAATGGCTCACGACGCACTTCATCGTCACGGACCGGCGCGTCCTGGTGCGCCAGGGCGTGTTCACCCACAGCGGCATCGACATCCCGATGAGCCGCATCAGCAACGTGCAGTTCCGGCACGGCATCGTCGACCGCATGCTGCGGACCGGCACCCTCGTCGTCGTCTCGGCCGCCGACGACCCGCTCGAGTTCGACGACATCCCGGACGTGCAGACGGTGCACACGTTGCTCTACCGGCAGGCGTTCGACGGCCGGATCGACCGGGGCGGTCACGCCCCCGGCGACCACCGCGAGGATCGCGGCGACGACACCGGCCGCAAAGCGTGGTAATTCGGACAATGCCGGGAGTCGATCCGTACGCTGGTTCCGTGACCGCTGTCCTGCTCGCCGAAGACGACGAAGCCATCGCCGCGCCCCTGTCGCGGGCCCTCGGACGCGAGGGATACGAGGTGACGGTCGCGCAGGAAGGTCCCTCCGCGCTCGAGGAGGCCCTGTCCGGCCGGTACGAGCTGCTGATCCTCGATCTGGGGCTGCCCGGCATGGACGGTCTCGAGGTGTGCCGCCAGATCCGGTCCAACCGCTCGGACCTGGCGGTGCTCATGCTCACCGCCCGCACCGACGAGGTCGACTTCGTCGTCGGGCTCGACGCGGGCGCCGACGACTACGTCGGTAAACCGTTCCGTCTCGCCGAACTGATGGCGCGCGTCCGGGCGCTGCTGCGCCGCCGTGGCGGCGGCGAGACCGACGACGTCGTCGAGGTCGCCGGGATTCGTCTCGAACGAGCCGCACGCCGCGTCCTCGTCGACGGTTCCGAGGTCACTCTCGCGAACAAGGAATACGAGCTGCTGCGGGTGCTGCTCGAACACGCCGGGCAGGTGGTCTCGCGGGACGCGATCCTGCAGGAGGTGTGGGGAGACGTGGACCTGCGCGGTTCCAAGACCCTCGACATGCACATGTCCTGGCTGCGCCGGAAGATCGGCGACGAGGGCCCCGCGGGGGAACGCCGCATCGCGACCGTCCGCGGTGTCGGTTTCCGCGTGAACACCGACTAGCCGGGAGCGCGCGTGCGTCGCCGCATCCTCATCGCGGTTCTGGCCGTCGTCGTGCTCGTCGTCCTGCTGCTCGGCATCCCGCTGGCCTACACCGCCTACCTGTTCGTCGAGGACACCGAGCGTCGCGATCTGCAGTCGCGGCTGGAGCTGATGGCCTCGGAGATCATCGCGCAGGAAGGTTCGGAGGGGGTCATCGTCGGCGGGCTCGACACGAGCTCGATGCGGCTGCTCGTGCCCGACGGCGGGCGGCTGGTGATCGTCTATCCGACCCCGGAGGACGCCGCGGCCCGGCTCGACATCGGCGCCGCGGCCGTGTCGGCGCCGATCCTGGAGTCGCTGTCGCTGGGCACGTCCGGGTCGTTGCGGCTGGAGGTGCCGTCGGCGGGCATGCGCACCCTGCAACGTCAGGTGCTGGCGGCGGTGACGACGATCGTCGTCCTGACCGTCGCGGCAGGCGCGGTCGTCGCCGTGGTCACCGCGCGGCGCCTGTCCGATCCGCTGCGGGACGTCGCGCAGCGGGCGGCCCGGCTCGCCGAGGGTGACTTCCGGCCCGATCCGCGCCGCCACCGCATCCCGGAACTCGATCGCGTGTCCGATGTGCTCGACGCCGCGACGGTGGAGATCGCCGGGCGGCTGCAACGCGAGCACATGCTCGTCGGTGACGTGTCGCATCAGCTGCGCTCGCGGTTGACCGCGGTGCGCCTGCGGCTCGACGAACTGTCGACGCACCCGGATCCGGCGGTCGTGGAGGAAGCCGAGGCGGCGATGGCGCAGGTGGATCGGCTCACCGTCGCGATCGACGACCTCGTGCGCCAGTCCCGCGACAGCGGTTCGGCGCTGCGCACCGAGGTGTCGGTGGTGGGGGAGATGTCGGGGGTCATCGCCGACTGGCGTGGACCGTTCCGAGAGGCCGGACGCGATCTGGTGTTGCGGGGTAATCCGGCCCTGCGCTCGACCGTGACGGGATCGCGGTTGCGGGAAGCCGTGGCGGTGCTGGTCGACAACGCGCTGGTCCACGGTGACGGAACCTGCACGGTCTCGGTGCGCCGGGCGGGGGACGACACGGTGTGTGTCGAGGTGACGGACGAAGGGGAGGGCGTGAGCGACGAGCTCGCCCCGCACGTCTTCGATCGCGGGTTCTCGGGGAGCGGTTCGACCGGGGTGGGGCTGGCGCTGGCCCGCGCGCTGGTCGCCGCCGACGGTGGCCGGCTCGAACTGCAGCGGCGCAGGCCGGCGCTGTTCGCGCTGTTCCTCGGTACGCCCCGCGACCGGTCGTCGGTGTCCTCGGAGGCGAGCCGTGAGCCTCGCTGACCGGCGGCGACTCAGCGTCCGAGCTGTTCCTCGGCGAGTTCGTCGAGTTCGGTGTCGACGCCCGTTTCCTCGGGGAAGACGAACCGCTTGAAGCAGTAGAAGCGGAACACCATCTGCAGCAGGTTGCCGATGATGTAGGCGCTGACGAAGTCGGCGATGTTCTCGACCGTCAGGCTCACTTCGGGTACGCGTAGCCCGAACACGTAGCTCGAAATCCACAGCGGGATGAAGCTGAGCACGACGCCGATACCGCTGACGAAGAAGAACAGGAACGCTTCGTGCGCGCGCTCGCGGCCACCACGGTTCTTGAACGACCATTCGCGGTTGAGAATGTACGAACAGATCACCGCGACGATGCCGCCGATGATCTTGGCCGTCACCGGCTTCTCTTCGAGCACCGTCAGCTTGAGGGTGTAGAAGATGCCCGAGTCGATGATGAAGGTCGTGCCGCCCACGATGGCGAACTTGATGAGCTCACTGTGCCGAAGCAGGAGTTCTCGGACAGGCTGTGGGACCCGGTTCATGGCCACGTCGACGAAAGACACTCGGGCAAGTCTACGAAACCGGATCGCGATCCTGTGCATCCGCACGAAAATTTTCAGTTTTAACACAGGAATGTGTCCGGTTCCTCACAGAGCGGGACATCGACGCGATCCGGGACGCCGGCCCGGTGCGGGCCTGTGACAACATGGACAGTCGTGACCGGTAGACCTGATTCGCCTCCCAGATCCGACACCCCCCGCGCGCTGACCGGCGGAATGCCCGTCGTGACGATGATCGGCGGTGGCCAGCTCGCTCGGATGACCCATCAGGCCGCGATCGCGCTCGGCCAGACACTGCGGGTGCTGGCGGGCAGCGCGGACGAGCCGGCCGCCCGGGTCAGCCCCGACGTGGTGCTCGGCAGCCACGACGACCTCGACGCACTGCGCAGCGCAGCGATCGGCGCACACGCGCTGACGTTCGACCACGAGGGTGTCCCGACCGAGCACCTCGAGGTGCTGCAGGCCGAGGGCGTCAACGTGCTCCCACCGCCGCAGGCTCTGATCTACGCGCAGGACAAGATCGCCATGCGCGAGCGGCTCGGTGAGCTGGGTGCCCCGATGCCGAAGTTCGCGGTCGTCCGGTCCGTCGCCGACGCGCGGGCCGCGCGCGAGAAGCTGGGCTGGCCGTACGTGCTCAAGGCCGCCCGGGGTGGATACGACGGACGGGGTGTGTGGATTCTCGACGACCCGAAGGAACTCGAGGACGTCGTCGAAGACCGGCTCGCGGCGGGGGTTCCGCTGCTGGCCGAGGAGAAGGTGTCCTGGCGGCGGGAGCTGTCCGCGATGGTCGCGCGGTCCCCGTTCGGGCAGGGCGCCACGTGGCCGGTCGTCGAGACGGTACAGCGCGACGGGCAGTGCGCCGTCGTCATCGCGCCCGCCCCCGACCTGCCCGAGGAGGTCGAGACGGCCGCCGAACAGCTCGCGCTGCGCATCGCCGGTGAACTCGGCGTCGTCGGTGTGATGGCCGTCGAGCTGTTCGAGACGCAGGACGGTGAGCTGATCGTCAACGAATTGGCGATGCGTCCGCACAACTCGGGCCACTGGGGCATGGACGGTGCCCGCACCGGACAGTTCGAGCAGCATCTGCGCGCGGTGCTGGACTATCCGCTCGGCGACACCACGCCGCTCGCGCCGGTCACGGTGATGGCGAACGTGCTGGGCGCGCCGGAGGCCCCGGCGATGAGCATGGACGAGCGTCTGCATCACCTGTTCGCGCGTATGCCCGACGTGCGGGTGCACCTGTACGGCAAGGGCGAACGCAAGGACCGCAAGATCGGGCACGTCAACGTGCTCGGCGACCCGGCCGGATCGGTCTCCGATCCGCAGTACGTGGCGGCGGTCCGCGAGCGTGCCGAACGTGCGGCGCACTGGCTCTCGCACGGCGAATGGACCGACGGTTGGAACGAACACACGGGAGAGCACGGTGAGTGACGTGGCGCAGGGCGCTCAGGTCGGCCTGATCATGGGCAGCGACTCGGATTGGCCGACGATGGAGGCCGCCGCCGAGGCGCTGGCCGAGTTCGGGATCCGTTTCGAGGTCGGTGTCGTCTCGGCGCACCGCACCCCGCAGCGCATGCTCGACTACGCGAAATCCGCGGCCGGTCGCGGCATCAAGGTGATCATCGCCGGTGCCGGCGGCGCCGCGCACCTGCCCGGCATGGTGGCCTCGGCGACGGCACTGCCCGTGATCGGCGTGCCCGTGCCGCTGAAGTACCTCGACGGCATGGATTCGCTGCTGTCCATCGTGCAGATGCCGGCGGGCGTGCCCGTCGCGACCGTGTCGATCGGTGGGGCCCGCAACGCCGGTCTGCTCGCCGCCCGCATCCTCGGTGCGGCCGATCCGGCGTTGCGTGAGCAGATGGAACGTTTCCAGGCCGGGCTCGAGCAGATGGTGCTCGAGAAGGACGACGCGCTGCGGCAGAAGCTGCTCGGCTGACGGAGCGCGGTTCGTGCAGACGACCCCGTTGATCGAGCGGTGGAACCGGTGGAGCCGGGCCCACGTCCCGGCGATCGACGGGGTCGTCGCCGCCGTACTGGCCGTGCTCGGTGTCGCCGGGGCGGCCACGGGGGACGAGGGCACCGTGGCGAAGGTGCTGGCGCTCGCGCTGACCGTGCCCCTGATGTGGCGCCGGACCCGTCCCGTGTTGTCCGGGACACTGGTCGCCGCGGCGGCGTACGTGCATCTGCTGGTTCTTCCGCAGATGACGCTGATCGCACCGTTCGCGGTGCTCGCCTCGGTCTTCGCGCTCGCCGCGTACGCGCCGCGCTGGGCCGCCAACGGTGCGCTCGTCGTGGCGGTTGCCGGCGGCGCGACGGCAGGGGTCCGCTACTTCGGACAGTACGAGGGCCGGACCCTGCTCGAGACGGTCGCGGCGGCGGCCTTCGTCGCGATCCTGCTCGCGGGCGTGTGGGCGTTCGGGCGGGTGCGGGGACTGCGGCTGCGCGAGATGGAGTCGCTGACCGAACGCAACCGGCTGCTCGAACTCGAGAGGCTCAAGGAAGCGGAACTGGCGGCCACCCAGGAACGCACCCGCATCGCCCGTGAGATGCACGACATCGTCGCGCACTCGCTCACCGCGATGATCGCGCAGGCCGACGGTGGCCGGTACGCGGCCGCCGCGAATCCGGAGGCCGCCGCAGGTGCGCTCACCACGATCGCCGAGACCGGGCGCCGCGCCCTGACCGACATGCGGTCGCTGCTGTCGGTGCTGCGTGAGGACTCGCCCCGCGAGTTCACGGCCACTCCCGGCCTCGACGACCTCGACGCGCTCGTGCACCAGATGCGGGGCAGCGGCCTGGACCTGACGTACACCGTCACCGGCCCGCCCCGCGACCTCCCGGTGGGAACGCAGTTGTCCGTCTACCGCATCGTGCAGGAATCGCTGACGAACGTGCTCAAGCACGCAGGCCCACGCGCCCACGCCGATGTCACGCTCGACTGGCAGCCCGAGCTGCTCGTCGTGCAGATCGTCGACGACGGGCGCGGCGCGGCGGCACTCGTCGAGGCCCCACCCGGTGGGCAGGGACTGACCGGAGTCGAGGAACGCGCGCGCCTGCACGGTGGCCGTGCTCTCGCGGGGCCACGCGACGGGGGTGGCTATCGTGTGCGCGCCGAACTCCCCGCCTAAGGTGACAGGGATGATCGACTCCGCCGCACCGATCCGTGTCGCCCTCGTCGACGATCAGCAACTCGTCCGTGCCGGCCTGCGGATGGTGCTCGAATCGCAGCCGGACATCGACGTGGTCGCCGAAGCGTCCGACGGCGCCGCCGCTCTGACCGAGCTCGCGCGCGTCCACGCGGACGTCGTCCTCATGGATGTGCAGATGCCGAGGGTCGACGGAATCTCGGCGACGCGCACCCTGCTCACCGACCCCGAGGCCCCGAAGGTCGTGGTGCTCACCACGTTCGACAACGACGACTACGTCGTACAGGCGATTGCGGCCGGCGCCAGCGGATTCCTGCTCAAGGACGCGCCTCCGGAGGATCTGCTCGACGCCGTCCGCTCCGTGCACCGAGGCGAGGCGGTCATGGCACCGCGCGCGACCCGCCGACTGCTGCAGCACGTTTCGCCGATCCTCGAGCGGACCGCGGCGACATCGGATGCCCGCGCCGACCTTCCCGACGATCTCACCCCGCGCGAGATCGAGGTGCTCACCGCGATGGCCCACGGCCTGAGCAACAGTGAGATCGCGGAACGGTTCGTGCTGTCCGCCGCGACCGTCAAGACCCACGTCGGGCGGGTGCTCGCCAAGACCGGGTCGCGTGATCGGGTGCAGGCGGTGCTGTTCGCCTTCCGTGCCGGACTGGTGCGTCCGGACGAACTGCTGGGTACAGCGCAGTAGGGACAGCGCAGTAGGACCGGGGTATCTGTGGTGGCCGTGCCGGGTCATACCCCGGTATGACGCGGTGCGCCGCAGGATCGGGTGTCGCGCCGATGCGCCGGGACCCCGATGATTCCTACTGTCGAACCATGACCTCCACCACTGTTCTCACACCCGCGTGCTCGGCGCACGACGTGGTCCGTGTCTACGGGCACGGCAACGCCGAAGTTCGCGCCCTCGACGGTATTTCGGTTGCATTCGAACGCGGCCGGTTCACGGCGATCATGGGTCCTTCGGGGTCCGGCAAGTCCACACTCATGCACGCGCTGGCCGGTCTCGACGGTGTCGACTCCGGCCGGGTGGTGCTGCACGGTGGTGGCCGCGGTGCCGGAGCCGACAGCGCGGTCGAGATCAGTGCGGCGACCGACGCGGTTCTGACCGGGTTGCGCCGCAACCGCATCGGTTTCGTGTTCCAGGCGTTCAACCTGCTGCCCGTGCTCACCGCGCGCGACAACATGCTGTTGCCGATGCGGCTGGCCGGAACCCTGCCCGCGACGCACTGGTTCGACGAGGTCGTCGGGCGGCTCGGGCTGACCGACCGTCTCGATCATCTTCCGCACGAGATGTCCGGTGGGCAGCAGCAACGCGTCGCCGTCGCGCGGGCGCTGCTACCGCAGCCCGACGTGATCTTCGCGGACGAACCCACCGGGAATCTCGATTCGCAGGCCGGGGCCGAGGTGCTGGCGCTGCTGCGGTCGAGTGTGCGCGAGACCGGTCAGACCGTCGTCATGGTCACCCACGATCCGGTCGCGGCGTCGTACTCGGACCGGGTCGTGCTCCTCGCGGACGGTCGCCTCGCCGGTGAAATCAACGATCCCACAGCGGATTCCGTCCTCGACGCGATGCGCGGACTCGGTTCGGCGAGCGCGGTGGCGCGATGAGGCAGCTGATTCTGGCGCAGGCCCGCGCCCATCGCGGGCGCTACATCGCGTCCGCGCTCGCCGTGATCGTGTCGGTCGCGTTCGCGGTCGGCACCCTCGTCCTCGGCGACACCGTCAACGCATCGATCACGAAAGCCGCTGCCGCCCAATACGAGGGGGTGGCCGCAGCGGTGGTCCTCGAGCAGTCGCGGGGTCCGGAGCCGGAGGTCGGACCCGACCGTGTGCAGGCAGCCGCCCTCGCGGTGCCCGGGGTGCGCTCCGCGGCGCTGGACGTGACCGGCTACATCCGGATCGTGGGGGCCGAGGGAACGCCCGAACCGGCCAGGGCGACGAGCCTCGCCCCGGACGAGTCGTTGCGCTGGCAGCGGCTCGCCGACGGGCGCTGGCCCGGCGGGCCCGGCGAGGTCGTCGTCGGCTCGGGATCGCGGTACGCGCCGGGCGAGACGCTCACCGTGGTCGCCGGGGATGCCGCGCCCGAGGCCGTCACGGTCGTCGGCACCGTCGACCTCGACGGTTCGCCGCAGGCCATGGACTCCGGGCTCGTGTTCGGCGACACCGCGCAGGTGCGATCCTGGGCGGGCGCGGACGCGGACGTGGAACTGCGGGTCGCCGGTGACGGCGACCTCGTCGCCGCGCTGTCCGCCGCCCTGCCCGGGGCACGTGTCGTCTCCGGTGCCGACCGCGCCACCGAGGTCGCCGGCGCCTACGTCGGCGACATCTCGTTGCTGCGCAACGTGCTGCTGTGTTTCGTCGCGATCGCCGTCGTCGTCGCCGGCCTCGTCATCGCGAACACCTTCGCGGTCCTGCTCGCGGCCCGCACCCGCGAACTGGCCCTCATGCGATGCGTCGGAGTGTCGGCGAAACAGGTGCGGCGCAGCGTGGGCGGCGAAGCCCTCGTCGTCGGTCTCGTGTCCGCCACGCTCGGTGTGCTCGCAGGGTGCGGACTCGCCGCCCTCGTCGTCGCGCTCGCACGCGCCGCGGACGTACCGATCCCGCTCACCTCGATCACCGTCGGCCCCATGACGGTCGTGGCCGGTGTCGTTCTCGGCACCGCCGTCACCGTGGTCGCCGCGAGCGGACCGGCCCGCCGGGCCACCCGGATTCCGGCGTTGGCCGCGTTGCACCCCATCGAGACACAACCCGAACCGGCCGGGGACTCGTGGATCCGCCGTGCCTGCGCGGCCCTCGCCCTCGTCTCCGGTGCGGGCCTGCTCGCGGTCGGCGTCGCCACCGGGAACGTGGTGATCGCCTGTCCCGGCGGCCTGCTGGTGTTCGTCGGTGTCGTCCTCGCCTCGCGACGGATCGTTCCTGCTGCGGTCGGTGCGGCCGGACGGGCCACGGCGCGGCTCGGCGGCCCCGTCGCCGCGCTCGCCGCGGGCAACGCCGTCCGCAACCCGCGCCGCACCGCGGCCACCGCCACGGCACTGCTCATCGGCGTCACGCTGACGTCGACGATCGTGGTGGGCACCGGCACGCTCAAGGCCGGGGCGCCGGGGATCGTCGACGAGAACTTCCCGGTCGACGCCATCGTCGAGGGCCCCCCGGCCGGTGTGCCGTCCGGTGCCGGAGCGCAGTTCGCCGTCGTCGACGGAGTGCGGGCGGCGACCGATGTCGCGACCGCGACGG
The DNA here is from genome assembly GCF_001646785.1 of Rhodococcus phenolicus. Classification (GTDB taxonomy): domain Bacteria; phylum Actinomycetota; class Actinomycetes; order Mycobacteriales; family Mycobacteriaceae; genus Rhodococcus; species Rhodococcus phenolicus. The sequence goes on along the minus strand of NZ_LRRH01000001.1, from coordinate 30,211 downwards.
TCACGGTCGCGGGCACGGAGTTCGCCGTGACAGGCGTCGACGCGAGCGCCGCCGCGGCGACCGTCCGAGCCGACGTGCGCATGCCTGCACCGGGCACGATCGTGCTCGAGCAGTCGCTCGTCGACAGTCTCGGAGCGAGCGACGGCGGCACCGTCACGGTGTCCGGACCGGGCGGGACCCGTGAGCTCACGGTCGCGGCGACATCCGCCGGCGACCCCGACCTGATCGACCTCGCCGACCTGCGGGCGGTCACCGGCCCGGCACCGGCCGATGCCGTGTGGCTGCGCTTCGACGACGGCATGACCGACGACGCCCTCGTCGCTGTGACCGACGAGGTCACCCGTGTCGCGGCGACGGCCGTCCCCGGGGGTGAGGTCACCGGGGTGGTGGCGATGCGCCGCATGATCGAGAAGGTGCTCGACACGATGCTGCTGGTCGTCGGCGGGCTGCTGTCCGTCGCGGTGGTGATCGCGCTGATCGGGGTGGGGAACACCATGGCGCTGTCGGTGCTCGAACGCCGGCGCGAAACGGCGATGCTCCGGGCGGTCGGGCTGTCCCGGTCCGGGGTTCGCAGCCTGCTGGTCCGCGAAGCGCTGCTCGTCGCCGCGGTCGCGTCGGCACTCGGGGTGACGCTCGGCCTGCTCCTCGGCGCGGCGGGCACGGCGTCGGTGCTCGGACCGGACAACCTCGTCTTCGGGGGTGTCCCATGGCTGCAACTCGCCGGCATCGTCGTCGCCGGTGGTCTCGCCGGGGTGATCGCGTCGCTGGTTCCGGCGCATCGCGCGAGCCGGGTGTCGCCGGTCGCCGCACTCGGCGCTTGACCCTCACACGGTGTCAGGGCGTCCACTGGTCGCCGAAGGAGGTGGTTGTCGTGAACACAACCCGTTACGGCCGGCCGGACCCCGCACCGGTGGAGACACTCGGCGCCGAACTCGTCGAGGCGATGTGCGCCGCGGACGCCTCGGTGCGGCTGAAGGCGGCCCTGCGTGCCGGGACCGATCCCGACCCGCGTCTGGTGGAGCTACTCGTCGGACGGTGCGCCGTGGAACCGGACTTCTTCGTCCGCGACATGCTGACCTGGGCACTGTGCCGGATGCCGGTCGACGTCACCGTGCCGAGGCTGCTCGACGAGCTTCGCGCCGGGGGCGCGCAGGCCCGCAGCCAGGCGCTGCACACCCTGTCGAAGATCGGGGATCGCCGGGCCTGGCCCGAGGCGCGGGCACACGTGCACGACCGGGACGACGACGTGGCGCGCAGCGCGTGGCGTGCGGCCGTGGCGCTCGTGCCCCCCGGTGCCGAGGGCGACCTGGCCGCCGGCCTGGCTGCCGCCCTCGGCCGGGGCGACCTCGAGATGCAGCGGAGCCTGTCCCGCGCGCTGATCGGGCTGGGGGAGCCGGTGCTGCCGGTGCTGGACCGGGCGAAGGCGAGTGCGGACGCGCGGGTCCGAGCTCATGCCGACGCCACCGAAGCGCTCTATCGTGACCCCGACAGTGCCTTCGCGGTGTCCGTGGAAGCGGCGAAGCGGGTGGCGGCGACCGGACCGGAAGGAGCCTGATGGGTGCGATCGTGACGGGAGCAGCCGACCGGTGCTGATCGGGGAGGTCTCACGACGTTCCGGTGTGAGCGTCCGCATGCTGCGTCACTACGACGCGCTCGGGCTGGTGGTACCCACCGGCCGCACGACCGGCGGGTACCGCGAGTACTCCGCTGCGGACATCCGGCGGCTCTTCCACGTCGAATGCCTGCGCACGCTCGGGTTGTCGCTGACCGACGCCAAGCGTGCGCTCGACGAACCGGACTTCGCGCCGGCGGCGCTGGTCGCCGAACTCATCGGGCACACCCGCGCGCGGATCCGCGCCGAAGAGGAACTGCTGGCCCGCCTGCTGCAGGTCGACGCTTCCGCTCCCGCGGGCTGGAACGACGTGCTGCAGGTCGTCTCGCTGCTGCACGCGCTCGAGTCGGACTCCGGTGGGCACCGGCAGCGGGCCGTGCTGACGCAGGACGACACGGCGTCCCTGCCGGTCGCCGCCCTGGTCGAGGCCCTGCTCGCCGAGGACGATCCGAACGTTGCGGGCGCACTGCGGTGGGCGCTCGCCCGGGCGGACGGGCAGGGGCTGCCCGGATTGGAAGCCGGGCTGGCGTCACCGGACGCCGCGGTGCGGGGGCGCGCCGTCACCGCGATCGCCGCCGTGCCGGCCGCGGCGGCATCGAGGCTGCTGCGCCGCGCGCTCGACGACCCCGACGCCACGATCCGCGGTCGCGCCGCCCTCGCACTCGGCGCCCGCGGCGACGCCGGCGCCGTGCCGGTGCTCGTCGATCTCGTCGTCGAGGGCCGGCGCGACGTCGAGGCCGCCGAAACGCTCGGCACACTGGCCGACGGTCCGGTAACGGCCGGGCGGATCGTGGCCGCGCTCGAACACCGGCTGGGCGACGCCGCCGACAGTCCCGCGCGGCTGCGGCTGGCGCAGGCACTCGCCGAGATCCCCGGCGGCGCGGCCCTGGATTCCCTCACCCGGCTCGCCCGGGACGAGAACCGGACCGTCGCGTTGACCGCCACGGCGATCCTGTGCGCGCGGGACGGGGGACGCTGACCGGCTACGCTCCCGGACGTGGGACGAACGGGCAGGATGATGCGGGCGTCGCGGGGCGTGCCGTCCGCGCGGGTCGTGACGGTGCTGGCATTGGGCTGGGCGCGGCTGTGCGGCGGCACGATCGGATTCGACGACCGGTCCGGCCTGTACGTGTGCACCGGACTGCGGTGGGGATTCGCCCGGGGAGGCACGACGATCGGCGGGGTTTTCCTCACGGACCGGTGGCCGTCGGTCGCGTTGCTGCGTCACGAAGCGGTCCACGCCGACCAGTGGGCACGATTCGGTGTGGGATTCGCCGTGCGCTATCTGGTCGAGGAAATGCGGAACCCAGGCTCGCGCAACCGATTCGAGATCGAAGCCGGACTCGTGGACGGCGGCTACCGTCCCGCCGGCACTCCGCGCACCGGTCGGCCGGGTCGCCGCGACCGCTGAAACTGTCGGGGTGACGCGCGGCGTCGTCACCGCTGTCCTCCGAGCGAAGGGCGCGTTCGGGCGGTCGAAGAAGACGAGCGGTACATTCGCTCGAAAGAACCCGGACAGGGGAGGGGCGACCGCTCAGTCGAGCCGGACGGTGACCTTCTCGTTCGCGACCCGGCGCTCGGTGGCGGCGGCGTCGGGATTGCTCACCTGCACGAGCGACGCGCCGGCCGCGAGCACACTCAGCAGGCCCGAGATCAGGTCGTCGCCGGTGTTCCACTCCCGGCTCGACAGCACCCGGTCGCTGCCGCCGATCCCGGCCGACGACGCGGATTCGCGTGCGGCGGACAGGATGTCGACCGCAGCCCGGCCCTCGAGGGCGGCACCGCCATCGCCGGACGACCGGAACCGGTCGCCGTGCATCCGCACGTGGGTGGCGTAGTCGGTGACCCCGACCGGCAGGTTCGGCACCGGCATCCCGAACGCGTCGAGGGACAGCGCCGCGATCTCGGGGATCTCGGTGACGTCGTCGAGGCGGTCCGCGGTGACCAGCGCGACCTCGGCATCGGGATCGGCGTCCAGCACGACGTCGGCGCCGGCCCACCACGCGCCGAGCAGCACTGCTGCGGTCTGCCAGTGCGCGGGCAACAACACCGCGACGCGGCCGCCGGGCAGCACCCCGAATTCGTCGCGAATCATGTTGGCGGTCTTCGCCGCCCAGTTCGCGAGCGTCACCGCCGACAGTTCGATCCGGGCGCCGGTCGCATCGTCGTACCAGGTGATGCGCGGACCCGCCGGATCGGCAGCCAGGATCGGATCGAGCAGGGCGTCGGTCAGGGTGGTCACGATGGATCTCTTTCGTCGATGGTCGGTGTGATCGGGTGGCGCAGGCAGATCAGTTGACGCAACGCGTCCCGGCACCGGCGTCGATCGGGGCGGCGGGCGGCGCAGGGGTGGCGGTGCCGCCGGCCGGTGTCAGCTCCGACTCGGTGGTGCTCGTGGTCGATCCGGCCGCGCCGGATCCGGGGCCGTCGTAGCCGGAGGCCAGCACGACCGTGACCGCGCCCTTCGGCAGCGACCGGTCGACGGCGGTCTCGAGACCGCCGAGCACCGCCGCGACGGCCTTCGCCTCGTCGGAGTTCGGATCGGCCGCGAACACCGTCGACGTGGTCACCGGATCGCCGCTGCCGACCACCCCGTAGTTGCCGACCTCGCCCTCGGCGAAGCCTTCCGCGACCAGGGCGGCGGACACGGTGGAGGCGAGGCCGCCGATGTCACCGGCGTTCGCGACGTCGACCGTCACCGACGCGCGGTCGATGTCGGGCGCGACCGCGGTGGTCGCGGCGACCTCGGTGGCCTCCGCGGTCGCGACGCCGGTGAGCGACGCCACGAACGATCGCACCGTCGCCGGATCGACCTGCACGACCGATTCGCCGTAGTCGGTCATGGCGTTGATGTCTTCGACGGGGATGGTGGAGAACTGCACCGCACCGCCCGACAGGTCCTGCAACTGCGTCGCCAGATCGAGGATGTCCCAGTCGTCGTCGAGCACCACCGATCGCTGCACCGCGGCGGTGAGCTGACTCAGTTTCGACGGGTTGCTCAGCGTCTTCGCGCTGAGCACCTTCTGCACCAGCGACGCCATGAACACCTGCTGCCGCACGATGCGGTCGAGATCGCCGCGCGGCAGATCGTGCCGCTGACGGACGAAACTCAACGCGTCGGCGCCCTGCAGGGTCTGCTCGCCGGCGGTGAAGTGCGCCCCCGACAACGGCTCGTCGACGGCGTTGTTCAGGCACACGTCCACTCCGCCCACCGCGTCGGTGAGCAGCACGAATCCGAGCAGGCCGACCTCCGCGTAGTGGTCGACGGTGACGCCGGTCAGGTTCGCGACCGAGTCGATCAACGCCTCGCGACCCGCCTGGGAGGATTCCGTGTCCGCGGTCGTGTCGGATTCGCCCTCCTCGACGAGCCGCATGCGCTCGAGTTCCTTCGTCGCGCCGTACGCCGCGTTGATCTTCGACATCCCGATTCCCGGCACCTCGACGTACGCGTCCCGGGGGATCGACACCGCCGTGGCGGAACTACCGTCGTTGGGCACTCGGATCAGGATGATCGTGTCGGTGTTGTTCGCGACCTCCTCGCCGGCGCGCAACGCGTCGAGTTCGCGTTGCGACAGCGCGTTGCCGTGCGCGTCGGTGCGGCTGTCGGTGCCGACCAGCAGGATGTCGACGGCGCCGTCGTCGCCGTCACCGAGCCCGAGACCCCCGATCGTCGCGAGGGAGGCGCGCAGCGAGTCGATGCCACGCCAGGCGATTCCCGTGCCCACCAGCGTCAACGCCGCCACCATCGCCATCACGATGCGCAGGGGACGTCCCTCGAACACCCGCGCGGCCACACCCGGGCCACGCTGCACCGGCGCGGGACGCGGCCTGGTCCTACGCGGCCCCGACCTCGCCCGATCGTTACGGCTGGGCGGCTCTGGCGGCACGTGTAGGTCCTCCTCGGGTTGCTCGGGTGTCCGGCGCCTGCGGCACGGCAGCGCAGAAGCAAGGCTACTGCGGGCATCGGCGCATCGTCGGGAGCCGCTCCGGCGTGCCAGACTTTGGGCCGTGCACACAGTTCTGGTCACCGGCGCCCGCGGCCAGCTCGGCCGGCACCTGCTCACGCGAGGTCAAGCCGCAGGTGTGGCGATTCGCGGATACGGGTCCGGCGAGCTCGACATCACGGATCCACGGAGCGTCGCCGAGGCCGTCCGGCCCGGTGACGTGGTGCTCAACTGCGCCGCCTACACCGCGGTCGACGCCGCCGAGACCGACGAGGCCGAAGCCGCCGCCGTCAACGGTGACGGACCGGCGGTGCTCGCCCGCGCGTGCGCCGCGGCGGGTGCCCATCTCGTGCACGTCTCCACCGACTACGTGTTCGCCGGCGACGCTGCAGAGCCCTACCCGGTGGACGCGCCGACCGATCCCCGCACCGCGTACGGCCGGACGAAACTCGCCGGCGAACGCGGAGTGCTCGGCGCACTGCCGTCCGCTCATGTGGTGCGCACCGCATGGGTGTACACCGGCAGCGGCGCCGACTTCGTCGCCACGATGCGCCGTCTCGAACACGACCGCGACACGGTGTCGGTGGTCGACGACCAACGGGGATCGCCGACGTACGCCCGCGACCTCGCCGACGCGCTGCTCGAACTCGCGTCCCGGGTGGGTGGCCCGGACGCCGTGCCGGGCGGGGTACTGCACGCGACCAACGCGGGCGAGGCGACGTGGTTCGAGCTGGCCCGGGCGGTGTTCGCGGAGATCGGCGCGGACCCCGAACGGGTACATCCGTGCGGCAGCGCCGAGTTCGTTCGGCCCGCACCGCGCCCGGCGTACTCGGTGCTCGACGGCAGCGCATGGTCCGCGGCCGGCCTGACACCGCTGCGCCCGTGGCGTGCGGCACTGCACGCCGCGCTGCACGCGGGGGAGACCGGCGGGTGACGGGCGGGTCCGTGACGCGCGGGCCGGGGGCGGCGCGCGAGGACGGCGTGCGTGATTCGGCGCACTCCGAGCGGGCCGCTAAGGTGGCCCGCGTGAGTGCGAAGCTGGCCGTGGTGACGGTGACCTACTCGCCCGGCGAGCACCTGGAGCATTTCCTGGCTACGCTGACGGGCGCGACGGAACTGCCGACGCAGGTGATCATGGCGGACAACGGATCCACCGACGGGACACCCGAGGCCGCCGAGGCGGCCCACCCGAACGTGCGGTTGCTGCACACCGGCGGCAACATCGGTTACGGCGGCGCCGTGAACCGCGCTGTCGCCGAGGTCGATCCGTCGGCCGAGTTCGTCGTCGTCGCCAATCCCGATGTGCGGTGGGGACCGGGGTCGCTGGACCGTCTCCTCGAGGCCGCGCAGCGCTGGCCGCGTGCCGGTGCGCTCGGCCCGCTCATCCGCGAACCCGACGGCACCATCTACCCGTCGGCGCGAAGCGTCCCGACCCTCGTCTCCGGCGCCGGCCACGCCCTGCTCGGCACGGTGTGGCCGTCGAACCCGTGGACCCGCCGCTACCGTCAGGACAACGAGGCGGTCACCGAACGCGAGGTGGGCTGGCTGTCCGGGTCGTGTCTGCTGTTGCGCCGCGCCGCCTTCGACGCGGTCGACGGCTTCGATTCGCGCTACTTCATGTACATGGAGGACGTCGACCTCGGTGATCGGCTCGGCCGCGCCGGCTGGCTCAACGTCTACATCCCCGACGCCGAGGTCACCCACGCGAAGGGGCATGCCGCCGGACGTCATCCCGAGTTGATGCTGCCGGCCCATCACGAGAGCGCCTACCGGTTCCAGGCGGACCGGCACCCGCATCCGTGGCAGGCTCCGCTGCGAGGAGTATTGCGGGTGGGGCTCGCGCTGCGTTCCAGGGTCGCGGTCTCGGCAGCGGTCCGCGAGCGTAATCGAGAGAGTTCCGGTGCATGACGGACAGCCGGGCAGAGTGGATCAGGGAGACGAGATGACGAGTGACGCCGCGCCGCACACCGATGCGGTGATCCTGGTCGGCGGTCAGGGCACCCGCCTGCGGCCCCTGACGTTGTCGGCACCGAAGCCGATGCTGCCCACCGCGGGTGTGCCGTTCCTGACGCATCTGCTGACCCGTATCCGGGAGGCCGGGATCAAGCACGTCGTGCTCGGCACATCGTTCAAGGCGGAGGTCTTCGAGGAGCACTTCGCCGACGGCTCCGATCTCGGTCTCGAGATCGAGTACGTCACCGAGACCGAGCCGCTCGGCACCGGCGGCGGCATCCGCAACGTGCTGTCCAAGCTGCGCGCCGACAACATCATGGTGTTCAACGGCGACGTTCTCGGGGGAACGGACCTCGGGGCGATCCTCGACACCCACACCCGCACCGACGCCGACGTGACCCTGCACCTGGTGCGGGTCGGGGATCCGCGGGCGTTCGGATGCGTACCCACCGACGCCGACGGGCGCGTCACCGCGTTCCTCGAGAAGACGCAGGATCCGCCGACCGATCAGATCAACGCGGGCTGCTACGTGTTCAAGCGGGAGATCATCGAGTCCATCCCCGCGGGCCGTCCCGTCTCGGTGGAGCGCGAGGTGTTCCCGGCGCTGCTCGCCGAGGGCAGGCGCGTGTTCGGGCACGTCGACGCCGCGTACTGGCGCGATATGGGCACCCCCGAGGATTTCGTGCGCGGATCGGCGGATCTGGTCCGGGGCATCGCACCGTCGCCGGCGCTCGCGGGTCAGCGCGGTGAGTCGCTCGTGCACCCGGGCGCGTCCATCGCTCCCGGTGCGCTGCTGATCGGCGGAACCGTCGTCGGACGTGGCGCCGAGATCGGTGCCGGTGCGCGACTGGACGGCGCCGTGATCTTCGACGGCGCGAAGGTCGAGGCGGGCGCGGTGATCGAGCGGTCCATCATCGGCTTCGGTGTGCGGGTCGGGCCGCGCGCCCTGATCCGCGACGGTGTGATCGGTGACGGAGCGGACATCGGTGCCCGTTGCGAACTGCTGCGCGGTGCGCGGGTGTGGCCGGGCGTGACCATCCCCGACGGCGGGATCCGGTTCAGTACCGACGTCTGACCGCACGAGAAATTTCGACCGAGTGTGTGGGTGGGTGAGTTGTGAAGTTCGAACGATATGTGGCCCTGGGGGATTCGTTCACCGAGGGTGTCGGTGATCCGGACCCGGGACGCCCCAACGGGTTGCGCGGCTGGGCCGATCGGGTCGCGGACGAACTCGCCGGAGCCAACCCGGATCTCACGTACGCGAATCTGGCGGTCCGCGGCCGGCTCATGCAGCAGATCCTCGCCGAGCAGGTGGACGCGGCCGTCGCCCTCGATCCGGACCTGGTCACCATCTACGCCGGCGGCAACGACGTCATGCGCCCGAAGCTGGATCTCGACGCGATGGTCGCCGACTACGACGACGCGATCGGCCGGCTCACCGCCACGGGTGCGACCGTCGTGATGTGGACCGCCTACGACGTCGGCTGGGCGCCGGTGTTCCGGCACCTGCGCGGCCGGATCGCGACCTACAACGAGCTCGTCCGGGAGGTCGCGGATCGACGCGGTGCGACGCTCGTCGACTACTGGCGGTTCGGCGAGTACCGCGACTACCGCATGTGGGATTTCGATCGCCTGCACATGTCACCGCTCGGGCACCGCAACATGGCCGCGCGGGTGCTCGACGCACTCGGTGTCGAGCACGGCATCGAGCCGGTCGTCCTCGAGCGGATTCCGGAACCCGCGCCCGGTGTGCAGCGTCGCGAGGACCTGAGGTGGATGCGGGAATTCCTGGCTCCGTGGGTCGGGCGCCGGGTCCGGGGTACGTCCTCCGGGGACGGGGTCAGCGCCAAGCGGCCGATGCTCGCACCGGCCGGGTCGGAGAATCGGGGCGGGCCGACGGTCGCCTGAGTAGGCTCCGGGAATGACTCCCGACACGGTCGTCGTCCGAACCGCCGGCCCGATCACGACGATCGGACTGAACCGACCGCACGTGCGCAACGCCGTGGACCGTCCCACCGCCGAGGCGCTCGCCGCGGCGTTCCGGGCGTTCGACGCGGATCCCGGCGCGGCCGTCGCCGTCCTTCACGGTGAGGGCGGAACCTTCTGCGCCGGAGCGGATCTCAAAGCAATCAGCGCCGGCGACGGCAACCGGGTCGCACCCGACGGGGACGGGCCGATGGGCGTGAGCCGGATGCGCCTGTCCAAACCGGTGATCGCGGCGATCTCCGGGCACGCCGTCGCCGGCGGCCTGGAACTGGCGCTGTGGGCGGACCTGCGGGTCGCCGACGACGACGCGGTCCTCGGTGTGTTCTGCCGCCGCTGGGGGGTGCCGCTCATCGACGGCGGCACCGTGCGGTTGCCGCGGCTGATCGGCGAGAGCCGGGCGATGGACCTGATCCTGACCGGCCGGCCGGTCGCCGCGGACGAGGCACTGAGCATCGGATTGGTCAACCGGACGGTGCCGGCCGGGACCGCGCTCGAAGCGGCGGTCGAGCTGGCCACCCAGATCGCCGGTTTCCCGCAGGTGTGCCTGCAGCAGGACCGGCTGGCGGTGCTCGACCAGGCGGGCCTGACCGAGGATCAGGCGATGCTCAACGAATTCCGGCGCGGAACGACGTCACTGGCCGAGGGCGCCGTGGACGGTGCCGCCCGGTTCGCCGCCGGTTCCGGCCGGCACGGCTCGTTCGGCTGACCGCTCCGCCGCCAGCGTCACCAGGTGCTCGATCGTGTCGTGTTCGGCCTCGTCGGGCAGCGCGTCGATCGGCCACCACCGCAGGTCGGTGGATTCGGCGCTGCGCACCGGTACCGCGCCGGGCGGCGCCGTGACCAGGAACCGCAGATCGAGGTGCCGGGTGGGAATCCCGAGCGAACAGGTGATCGGATGGGTGTGTGCGGACAGCAGTGCCGGGTCGATGACGAGCCCGTCGATGCCCGATTCCTCGGTGGCCTCGCGCAACGCCGCGCCCACCACCGTGTCATCGGATTCCTCGCAGTGCCCGCCCAGCTGGATCCACCTGCCCACTCTCGGGTGCAGAGTGAGCAGCACGTTGCGGTGCTCGGCGTCGAGCACCAGCGACGAGGCCGTGATGTGTCCCGGCGCGTGGGCGCGCAGACAGCCGTCCGGCGCCGAGTCGAGAAACGCGAGCATGGTGTGCCGCAGCGAATCGGCGTCGGCGGAATCGGCGTCCCAGGCCAGCAGCCGCTCGGTGGCGGACTCGTGCAGTGATCGCGCCGACACCGCTACAGCTCCAGCAGCGCGGCGCCGGCCGGAGCTGCGTCCCGCGGCCCGGATACGGTGGCGGGATGCCCGACGGCGATCGCGCCGAGCGGCGACCAGTCGCCGGGCAGACCCAGTTCCTCGCGCACCACGTCGGCGGCGAAGATCGTCGATCCGATCCAGCAGCTGCCCAGCCCGCGAACGGCGAGCGCGACGAGCAGCCCCTGCACGGCGGCGCCGGCCGCGACGGTGAACATGGTGGCCTCCGCCGCCGTCCGGCGCGCGTCGGGATAGCTGTGGGCGCCGTCGGGCACCCAGAACGGCACGAGCACCTCGGGGGCGTCGTACAGGATCGCGCCGCGGGCGAGGCGGCCTTCGACGGCGGCCGCGTCCAGGCCGTCGCCGGTGAGATCCTCGGCCCAGCGGTCGCGCATCCGGTCGAGCAGCCGTCGGCGGACCTGCTCGGTGCGCACCCACACGAACCGCACCGGATGTGTGTGGTGCGGCGCCGGGGCGGTGAGCGCTTCGGCGACCGCGTCGCGCAGCTCCTCCGGATCGACCGGCTCGGCGGAGAAGGCACGCACGGAACGGCGCAGCAGCAGCGCCTCGCGACGGCCCTGGTCGAGGGCCTCGTCGGCGCCGAGCCAGAACAGGTCCTCCTCGCCGCGGCGGATCAGGTCCTGGGCGGTGGAACCGTCGTCGACCGTGTCGAGACCGCGGACCACCGCCACGGGAACCCCACCGAGCTTGCCCTTGACGAGATCGCCTGCCGCGGCGAGCTCGTCGGCGAGCGCGACGGACGTGACGAACAGCTCGTTGCCCTGCGCATCGTGAGAACCGGCATAGCCGTGCAGGACCGGCAGACCCGACGCACCGATCGCGGCATCGGTCTGGCCGACGCGCCACGCGCGGCCCATCGTGTCGGTGACGACGACGGCGACGTTCACCCCGAGCAGCGTGTGCAGCTGCTCACGCAGAGCGGCGGCACTGGCGTCGGGATTCTCGGGGAGCAGGGCGAGCTCGCCGGAGTCGACGTTGGACCCGTCGATCCCGGACGCGGCCTGGACGATGCCGAGCCGGTTCTCGGTGATGAGCGTGCGTCCCTTGCGGGCGAGGACACGGACCGCCTCCTGGGTGACCAGCCGCCGCCGCAGGGCGTCCCGGGCGTCGGGGTCGGTGGGGGACTCGACGATCCGTCCCTCCGCCTTGGAGACGATCTTGCTGGTGACGACGAGGACGTCGCCGTCGGTGAGCCAGGGGGCCGCGCCGGCGATGGCGTCGGCGAGGTCGTCGCCGGGCCGGAACTCCGGCAGGCCGGTGACCGGGATGATCTCGATCGGCCGGCCGGGCGCATGGTCGCGCACGTCCGTGCTGGCGGTGGCGTCGGGGGACATCACAGGCTGACTCCGGCGAGTTCGAGTGCGGCGCGGGCCATTTCGGCCGTCGCTGCAGGGTCGGTCATGAGCAGGGGGACGCTGCGGACGGCGACACCGGGAACGTCGGCGGTGTCCGTCTCGTGGACGAGCCAGCCGTCGAGGATGCCGGTGCCGCTGCGCGCGCCGTAGTGGCGGCCGACCGCCTCGGCGGTCGATTCGACGCCGATGACATCGAGGCACGCATCGGCCATGCCGCGCAACGGCTTCCCGCCGACGACGGGGGACAGGCCGACGACCTTCGCGGAGGTGGTGCGCAGGGCGCCGCGGATGCCGGGGATCGCGAGGATCGCGCCGACGCTGACGACCGGGTTGGACGGGGCGAGGATCACCGCGTCCGCCGTTTCGATCGATTCCAGCACTCCCGGTGCAGGTTTCGCTTCGTCGGCGCCGATGTGTGCGAAGGAGTGGGTCTCGACGGACGCGCGGTGCCGGACCCACCATTCCTCGAAGTGGATCGCCCGCTGCTCGCCGTCGGCGGGATCGGTGATCACGACGTGGGTTTCGCTGCGGTCGTCGGACACCGGCAGCAGTGTCACCCCGGGCTTCCACCGGGTGCACAACGCTTCGGTGACCGCCGAGAGCGGATATCCGGTGCGCAGCATCCGGCTTCGGATCAGATGGGTCGCGAGGTCGCGGTCCCCGAGGCCGAACCAGTCGGGACTTGCGCCGTAGGCGGCGAGTTCCTCCTTGGCATTCCATGTTTCGTCGATGCGGCCCCAGCCTCGTTCGGGGTCGATGCCGCCGCCGAGGGTGTACATGCATGTGTCCAGGTCGGGGCAGATACGCAGCCCGTGCATCCAGACGTCGTCGCCGACGTTGACGACCGCCGTGATGCGGTGTGGGGCCTCGGGGGCGAGGTCCCGCCCGGGTTCGATGCCGAGCAGCTGGCGCAAGCCGGTGAGGAACCGGGCCCCGCCGACGCCGCCGACCAATACAGTCACGTTCACAGGACAAGCCTAGGGGGTCCGGTTCGTGACCGATGAGGCACCGCCCGGTGGGGTGAGGTGTAAAGAACCCGATAGGGTGAATTGTGCGGATCTTAACCGGGTCAACTCCGAAGCGCTCGATGGTAAGCGAGATCTTCCGTTCGGCTTGACCGCGACACGCCCAACGTGTCTAATCACATATGTGTCATTCCGGCAATTCGAAATGCGGATCGTGTGCGGAATTCCCCCGTGTACGACCGGGCTTCGCGGAATGGCCTCTGGGGTAGCCCCCCGAATGTGAAGGATGCAGCGCTGCAGGTGAGGAGGCGTGTATGGCCGACGAGCGCGAATGGTTCGAGATCACTCGGATCGATACTGCAGTCGAGGGCATCTGTGCCGAAGACGAGAACACCGGAGAGCCGACCTCGTCGGCGTTGAGTCTGATTGCAGGACTTTCGGATCCGTTCGACGTCGAGGAACAGTGGCAGGACCGTGCGCTGTGTGCGCAGACCGATCCGGAGGCGTTCTTCCCCGAGAAGGGTGGATCGACGCGGGAGGCCAAGCGGATCTGCATGGGGTGCGAGGTGAAGGACGAATGCCTCGAGTACGCCCTTGCCCACGATGAGCGGTTCGGGATCTGGGGTGGTCTGTCGGAGCGGGAAAGGCGGCGCCTCAAGCGGGGCATCGTCTGAGACCGGGCCGGTCCGGTACGGGGAGTTCGGGCCAGGTGGAATGCCGGTCTGTGGGGGTGAGGGTCGGATACTCGATGGGGGTCGAGTATCCGGCCCTCGCTCCGTTTCGGAGCCGGAGCCGCCGGGTCAGTCCTCGTCGCCGAGATCGCCCAGTTCGGGGTCGACCACTTCCGGTTCGACCCCCAGGTACGTCGCGACCTGGTGGACGAGGACGTCGTGAACCAGGTCGGTCAGATCGTCGGGGTCCTTCGCGCGCAGCTCGAGCGGGCGGCGGAACAGCACGATGCGGGCCCGCGTGGCGGCGCCCCGGCGGTCGATGCCGGCCGGGACCAGCCGCGAGAGCGGCACCGGGCCGTCGGCGACCACCTCGTCGGGCCAGTTCACCGAATCGGGGTCGAGCGCGCGGATCTTCGGCACCTCGTCGACCGCGATGTCGAGCTTGGTGAGACGGTCGTGCCATTGCGCGTCGATCGGGGCGAACGCGCCGAGCACGAGCAGGTCGAACTTCTCGGCCCGCGACCGCCATACCGGCAGGTCGTGCGGGAACATCGGCCCGCGGATGCCGCGCCCGCGGCGCGCGACGGATCGTGACGTCACGGGGCGGGGCCGGCGTACGCGAGACATGTACGCGACACTACGACACGCAATTCGAATTGTGCCGCTCCGGTGTGTCCGGATAGTCGGGACGCGACCGGCGCGCTACGCTCCCATCCGTGAGAACACTGCGTCGATGCTGCCGGCCTGGGTGCAAGAACCCTGCTGTTGCGACGCTGACCTACGTGTACTCGGATTCCACGGCGGTCGTGGGCCCACTGGCCACGGTCGCCGAGCCGCACTCGTGGGATCTGTGCGAATCGCACGGCTCGCGGATCACCGCGCCGAAGGGCTGGGAACTGGTTCGGTACGAAGGCGCCTTCTCGTCGGGCACGCCCGACGAGGACGACCTGACCGCGCTCGCCGAAGCCGTACGCGAGGCGGGCCTGGGCGATCGTGGCCACGCCCACGGGGACTCCCACGAGGACGATGCCGCACCGCGGCCGATCGCCCAGCCGACGACCCGTACCGGCCGCCGCGGCCACCTCCGTGTGCTGCCCGACCCCACGTCCTGATCCCTCCACTAGGCTGATCGCTGCCGTGCTGCGGAGGGTGGCGCGCGTGGGTACGACGATCAGGAGCAAGAACAGTGGCGAGATCTGCCGAGTCCGTGGCCGCCGTCGTCAAGGCATACGACGTTCGGGGCGTGGTGGGTGACCAGATCGACGCGGATTTCGTCCGCGAGGTCGGTGCGTCGTTCGCCCGGCTGGTGCGGGACGCCGGCAACTCTGTGACGAGAGTCGTCATCGGCCACGACATGCGCGAGTCCTCACCCGAGCTGTCCCGTGCGTTCGCCGACGGGGTGACCGCGCAGGGCCTCGACGTCGTGCACATCGGGCTCGCCTCGACCGACCAGCTGTACTTTGCGTCCGGCCTCCTCGACGCCCCCGGCGCCATGTTCACGGCCAGCCACAACCCCGCCCGCTACAACGGGATCAAGTTGTGCCGGGCCGGCGCGAAGCCGGTCGGCCAGGAAACCGGTCTCGGCACCATCACCGCCGAACTGGTCTCCGGTGTGCCCGCCTACGACGGCGCGCCGGGCACGGTCACCGAGCAGGACGTTCTCGGCGAGTACGCGTCGTTCGTCCGCGGCTTGGTGGATCTGAGCTCGCTGCGCCCGCTGAAGGTCGCGGTGGACGCAGGGAACGGCATGGGCGGGCACACGGTGCCCGCGGTGTTCGGCGCCCTGCCCGTCGAACTCGTGCCGCTGTACTTCGAACTCGACGGCAGCTTCCCGAACCACGAGGCCAACCCCCTCGACCCTGCGAACCTCGTCGACCTGCAGCGGCTGGTGCGCGAGTCGGGGGCGGACGTGGGGCTGGCTTTCGACGGTGACGCCGACCGCTGCTTCGTCGTCGACGAACGCGGTGAACCGGTCACACCCTCGGCGGTCACAGCCCTCGTCGCCGCCCGCGAACTCGCGAAGGAACCGGGCGCGACGATCATCCACAACCTGATCACGTCGCGGGTCGTGCCCGAACTCGTCACCGAACTCGGTGGCGAGCCGGTACGCACCCGCGTCGGCCACTCGTTCATCAAGCAGCAGATGGCCGAAACCGGTGCGGTCTTCGGCGGCGAGCATTCCGCGCACTACTACTTCCGCGACTTCTGGGGAGCCGATTCGGGGATGCTCGCAGCCCTGCACGTGCTGGCCGCGCTGGGCGGCCAGGACCGCCCGCTGTCCGAGCTCATGGGCTCGTACGAGCGGTACGCCGCCTCGGGGGAACTCAACTCGACCGTCGGCGACGCCGCCGCCCGCACCGACGCGGTGCTCACCGCGTTCGCGGACCGTGCCGAGTCGGTGGACCGGCTCGACGGCGTCACCGTGAACCTGCCCGGCAACGCGTGGTTCAACCTGCGTGCCTCCAACACCGAACCGCTCCTGCGTCTGAACGTCGAGGCACGCACGGCGGAGGAGGTCGACTCGTTGGCGACGGAAATCCTGGCCATCGTGCGTTCGTGACGGAACTTCTCGTGACGGGGGATAATCGACTGAGCCCGGGCTGCTGCGTCGGGCCGGTTCGAGTCGGCTGAAGGAAGGTGGCGCAGTGATGACGGCTCCCTCGCCGCTGTTCGACTTCGACGACGCCGGTGCGCTGATCGCGGCCGACATCGACGGCATTCTGCGCATGTCGGCGCTCGGTGGTGCGCAGATCCGAGCGACGGCGTCGGCTGTCGACGAACACGCTCTGGACCGCTTGCACGATCTGCATCCGCGCAGTGTCGTTCTCGTCGGTGGGGACGCCCGGTCGGCCCGTGCCGCCGAGCTGGTCGTCGCGCTGCTGGCCGCGCACGCGACCGTGCCGCTGGTCGCCGCGCCGACCACCCCGACCTGGGTCGGGCCGCTCGACGTGGTGGTGGTCGCCGGTGACGACGCCGGGGACCCCGCACTCGTCGAGTCCGTGGCCGCCGGACTGCGGCGCAGTGCCGAGGTGGTCGTGGACGCACCCGACGAGGGGCCGATCCGCGCCGCGGCCGCCGGCCGGGCGCTGCTGCTGTCCCCGCGCATCCACCTGCCGTCCGCATACGCACTGGCCCGGCACGTCGCGGTGTTCTGCGCGGTTCTGACGGCGATGGCCGCGACCCGGGTCCGCCCGCACGTGCCGGACCTGGCCGATCTCGCCGATGCCGTCGACGCCGAATCCGGGCGCAACCATCCGTCGAACGAGGTCTTCCACAATCCGGCGAAGGCACTCGCCGTGCGCATGCAGTCGCGGCGGGTCGCCCTGGCCGGGGATTCCCCCGTGACGGTCGCTCTCGCCCGCCACGGTGCCGAGATGCTGCTGCTCGGAGCCGGGCTGATCGCGACGGCGGCGGCGCTGCCGGATGCGCTCGCCGCGCGGGACCGGCTGCTGGACACGACCACCGGGACCGGCGAACCGTACGACCCGTTCTTCCACGACGAGCAGCTCGACGGCCCGATCCCGGAGGCGCCCGTACGGGTGTTCGTGCTCAGCGTGGACGATGATCGACGGGCTGCGCAACGTCGCGCAGCAGCGTTACCGGATATGGAATTGGTGTCAGTAGTGGGGGAGACGGAAACGCGGGCAGTGCCGCCCGTGGTGGAGCAGGCCGTGGTGCTCGCCGCCCGGATCGAGATGGCTGCCGCCTATCTGCGTCTGGCCGGGGGCCGGTAGTGCGCCGACTCGAAGGTGCGCTGCGTTCCTACGCCTGGGGATCGCGCACCGCGATCGCAGAGCTGTGCGGGCGCAAGGTCCCCTCCGATCACCCGGAGGCGGAACTGTGGCTCGGCGCACATCCGGCCGATCCCGCGCGGGTGGTCTCGGAGGACGGGGATGCGCCGGCGTCGTTGCTCGACGTCGTCGAGTCCGACCCGCGGGCCCAGCTCGGACCCGGCACGGTGGACCGGTTCGGTGCCCGCCTGCCGTTCCTGCTCAAACTCCTCGCCGCGGAGGAACCCCTGTCGCTCCAGGCGCATCCGAGTGCCGAGCAGGCCGCGCAGGGCTACGCCCGCGAACAGGACCTCGGTGTGCCCCTCGATTCGCCGATCCGCAACTACCGCGATCCGAACCACAAACCGGAACTCGTGGTCGCGCTCACCCGCTTCGAGGCGCTCGCCGGATTCCGCGATGCCCGTCGCACCGTGGAGCTGCTCGAGTCGCTGGGGGTGCCGGAGCTGGACCCCTATGTGGGCCTGCTGGCCGGACAACCCGACTCCGGGGGGCTGCGTGCCCTGTTCACCACGTGGATCACGCTGCCGCCGCGGGTGCTCACCTCGCTGTTGCCCCGGGTGCTCGACGGGTGCGTGACCTACCTCGCGACCAACGGGCGCCCGCGGGTGTTCGCCGAGGAGGTGCGGACCGCGCTGCAACTGGCCGAGTCCTATCCGGGCGACGCCGGGGTGCTCGCGTCGCTGCTGCTCAACCGCATCACGCTGGAACCGGGACAGGGTCTGTATCTCGACGCAGGCAACCTGCACGCCTATCTGAGCGGCATGGGTGTGGAGATCATGGCGAACTCCGACAACGTGCTGCGCGGAGGCCTCACCCCCAAGCACGTCGATGTGCCCGAACTGCTGCGAGTCCTGGACTTCCGTTCCCCGGACGTGCCGATCCTCGAAGCCGTCCCCGCCGGTGCCGCCGAGGTCCGTTACCGCACCCCGGCCCCGGAGTTCGCGTTGTCGCGTCTGGAACCCGCGCCGGGCTCCCCGGTGACACTCGCCCCCTGCGGGCCCCAGATCCTTCTCTGCACGGCGGGGACGGTCCGTCTGGGCTGCGGCGGTGCCGGCGTCGAGCTGACGCCCGGACATTCGGTGTGGATTTCGGCGGCGGACCCGGAACTGACCGTCGAGGCGCTCACCGCCGGAGCACAGGTGTTCCGGGCCCGGCTCGGCGATCAGCCGAGTTTCGGATCAGGCGGCGGGTGATCCGCGCAGGTACCGGGCTGTGGTAGCGGTCACACGCCGTGTGCTGCGTTGACGCGGCATGTCACGGCGTGGCACCGTCGCGACATGTCGATCGTGCACGAGACACCCTCCGCAGACGACTCCGCCGGGGTCGAAGCCCCCGAGGGACGGCGACGCGTGCAGTTCCACGAGGCCAGCCGCATGCTGCTGCGCACGTCGGTGCTCGACGCGATGCGAGAACTGCTGACCGTCCGCGACTGGCCGTCGATCACCATGACCGACGTCGCCCGCCGCGCCGGGGTGAGCCGCCAGACGCTCTACAACGAGTTCTCCTCCCGCCACGGGCTGGCGCAGGCGTACGCGCTGCGGTTGGCGGACCAGTTCGTCGACGCCGTCGACGCGTCGGTCTACGCGCACGTCGGTGACACCCGGGGGGCCTTGGCGGGCGGATTCGCGGCGTTCTTCGTGGACAGCGGTTCCGATCCGCTCGTGCAGTCGCTGCTGCGCGGTGACGCCAAACCCGATCTGCTGCGACTGATCACCACCGATTCGGGGCCGCTGATCGAACGGGCGTCCGGCCGGCTCGCCGAGACGTTCCGGCGCAGCTGGGTGCAGGCGCCGGAGGCCGACGCGACGGTACTGGCGCGGGCCGTCGTGCGCATCGCGATGAGCTACATCGCGATGCCGCCGGAGTCCGACCGGGACGTCGCCGCGGACATGGCGCACCTGCTCGGCCCGTTCCTCGACCGGATCACCGCCGGGAACTGACTCTCCGCGGCGGGATACCGCCCAGTACGGCAGCGGCGCTCGTCGGCATGGTTGTATAGCCTGTTCCACGAACCGACTGCCAACAGGAGAGGCGCTCACACGTGTCCGACAACAAGCTCGTGGCCGACCAGCTGAACGGGATCGACTTCAAGGTCGCCGATCTGTCCCTCGCGGAATTCGGGCGCAAGGAGATCCGGCTGGCCGAGCACGAGATGCCCGGCCTGATGGCGCTGCGCCGCGAGTACGCCGAGGTGCTGCCGCTGAAGGGTGCGCGCATCTCGGGTTCGCTGCACATGACCGTGCAGACCGCCGTGCTCATCGAGACCCTCACCGCGCTCGGTGCGGAGGTGCGCTGGGCGTCGTGCAACATCTTCTCCACCCAGGACCATGCCGCGGCCGCGGTCGTCGTCGGCCCGCACGGCACCGTCGAGGAGCCCAAGGGCGTTCCGGTGTTCGCGTGGAAGGGCGAGACGCTCGAGGAGTACTGGTGGGCCGCGGAGCAGATGCTCACCTGGCCCGGCGAGCCGGCGAACATGATCCTCGACGACGGCGGTGACGCCACGATGCTCGTTCTCAAGGGCGCGCAGTTCGAGAAGGCCGGCGTCGTGCCGCCCACCGACGAGGAGCACGACTCCACCGAGTACCAGGTCTTCCTGCAGCTGCTGCGCGAGTCGCTGGCCGCGGATTCGAAGAAGTGGACCACCGTCGCCCGGTCGGTGCGCGGTGTCACCGAGGAGACCACCACGGGCGTGCTGCGCCTCTACCAGCTCGCCGCCGCCGGTGAGCTCGTGTTCCCGGCGATCAACGTCAACGACTCGGTCACCAAGAGCAAGTTCGACAACAAGTACGGCACCCGCCACTCGCTGCTGGACGGCATCAACCGCGGCACCGACGTGCTCATCGGCGGCAAGACCGCGCTGGTCTGCGGCTACGGCGATGTCGGCAAGGGCTGCGCGGAGGCGCTCCGGGGTCAGGGGGCGCGCGTGTCGGTCACCGAGATCGACCCGATCAACGCCCTGCAGGCGATGATGGACGGCTACGACGTCGTCACCGTCGAGGACTTCATCGGCAAGGCCGACATCGTGATCACCTCGACCGGCAACAAGGACATCATCACCTTCGATCACATGAAGCGGATGAAGCACCAGGCGATCCTCGGCAACATCGGTCACTTCGACAACGAGATCGACATGGCCGGCCTCGAGCGCGCCGCCGACATCACGCGGATCAACATCAAGCCGCAGGTCGACGAGTTCGTCTTCGCCGACGGTCATTCGATCATCGTGTTGTCCGAGGGACGCCTGCTCAACCTCGGCAACGCGACCGGTCACCCCTCGTTCGTGATGAGCAACTCGTTCGCGAACCAGGTCATCGCCCAGATCGAGCTGTGGACCAAGCCGGACGAGTACGACAACGAGGTGTACCGCCTGCCCAAGCACCTCGACGAGAAGGTCGCCAGGATCCACGTCGAGGCGCTCGGTGGCACGCTCACCAAGCTGACGAAGGACCAGGCGGAGTACATCGGCGTCGACGTCGAGGGCCCGTACAAGCCCGAGCACTACCGCTACTGATCGGATTCCGAGAACCGAAGAATGGGCGTTCTCATCGTCGTCGAGGGACTCGACGGGGCCGGTAAGCGGACACTGTCCGCCGGTCTCGTCGAGTCCTGGCGCGCCGCGGGTTCCCGCGTCGCGACCCTTGCCTTCCCGCGCTACGGACGGTCCGTGCACGCCGATCTCGGGGCCGAGGCCCTGCGTGGGCGGCACGGGGACACGGCGTCCAGCGTCGAGGCGATGGCTCTGCTGTGGGCCCTCGACCGGCGTGACGCCGCCGACGAGTTGCGGAAGCTGCTCGCCGACAACGACATCGTGCTGCTGGATCGGTACGTGGCGTCGAACGTCGCGTACACCTCGGCCCGGCGGCATCAAGGGGCCTCGGGTCCCGCCGCCGAATGGGTGCGGGAGATCGAATTCGACCGGTTCGGACTGCCGGTACCCGATCTGCAGCTGCTGCTGAAGGTGCCCGTCGAACTGGCAGCGCAGCGGGCACGTGACCGGGCGGCCGCCGACGCAACCCGCGACCGGGACGCGTACGAACGCGACAGCGATCTCCAGATCCGCACCGGCGAGGTGTACGACGAGCTGGTGCACCAGAAGTGGATGTCGCCGTGGGTGGTCGCCGGACCCGACACCGATCCGGTACAACTCGCCGCACAGATCTCAAATCAGCTTCGGCACGGTGAAGGAGTGACACGATAGACGGTATGAAGCCGAGGATTCTCGTCGTCGACGACGACACCGCGCTGGCCGAGATGCTCACGATCGTCCTGCGGGGCGAAGGTTTCGAACCCTATGTGGTCGGAGACGGCACGCAGGCACTCGGTGCCGTGCGCGAGATCCGGCCCGACCTCGTTCTGCTCGATCTCATGCTGCCCGGCATGAACGGCATCGACGTGTGCCGTGTTCTGCGCGCCGATTCGGGTGTCCCGATCGTCATGCTCACCGCCAAGTCGGACACGGTGGACGTGGTGCTCGGGCTCGAATCGGGCGCCGACGACTACATCGTCAAGCCGTTCAAGCCGAAGGAACTCGTCGCCCGGGTGCGGGCACGGCTGCGTCGCACCGAGCAGGAACCCGCCGAGATGCTGTCGATCGGGGAGATCACCATCGACGTGCCGGCGCACAAGGTCAGCCGAGGTGAGGAACTCATCTCCCTGACCCCGCTCGAGTTCGATCTGCTGGTGGCCCTGGCCCGCAAGCCGCGGCAGGTGTTCACCCGTGAGGTCCTGCTCGAACAGGTCTGGGGTTACCGGCACGCCGCCGACACGCGACTCGTCAACGTGCACGTGCAGCGGCTGCGCGCGAAGGTCGAGAAGGATCCCGAGAATCCCGAGGTCGTGCTGACCGTGCGCGGCGTCGGCTACAAGGCCGGACCGCCGTGATCCGTGCTTACCGACTGCGGCGGCGGATCACTCGAAGGACTCTGCCGCTGCTGAGGTGGTCCCGTTCGCTGAGCAGCTGGCTCGCCCACACGTGGCGCCGGTCGCTCCAGCTGCGGGTCGTGGTGTCGACCCTGACACTGTCGCTGGTCGTGATGCTGGTACTCGGCGTGGTGCTGACCAGCCAGATCACCGATCGGCTGCTCGAAGTGAAGATCAACGCGGCCACCGAGGAGATGGAGCGGTCCCGGACGCTCGTCGAAGGCCAGCTGGCCGGGGCCGACGACTCCGGGTCGCTGAGCGTCCGCCTCGACAGTGCCCGGGCCACGCTCACCAACCGCGGGAGCGACGCGGGCCAGGACACCGGTGTCGCGGGTACATTCGATCCGGTGCTCATCGTTCCCGGCGACGGGCCGCGCGCACCGACGTCGAGCGGCCCCGCCGACCAGATCCCCCAGAATCTGCGGGCCTTCGTGCAGAACGGCCAGATCGCCTACCAGTTCGCGACCGTCGACGATCCCGACGGCTACTCCGGTCCGGCACTGATCGTCGGAAGCCCGACATCCTCGAACATCAGCACGCTCGAGCTGTACCTGGTGTTCCCGCTGGCGGGGGAGGAGAGCACTCTCGCCCTCGTGCGCGGAACCCTGCTCGTCGGCGCGCTGGTCCTGCTGGTGCTGCTCGCCGCGATCTCGATGATCGTGGCGCGCCAGGTGGTCCTCCCGATCCGGTCCGCGTCGCGGATCGCGGTGCGGTTCGCCGACGGCCGGCTCAAGGAACGGATGCCGGTACGCGGTGAGGACGACATGGCCCGGCTGGCGATGTCGTTCAACGAGATGGCCGAGAGCCTGTCGCGGCAGATCACCCAACTCGAGGAGTACGGCAACCTGCAGAAGCGGTTCACCTCGGACGTCAGCCACGAACTCCGGACCCCGCTGACGACGGTGCGGATGGCCGCGGACCTGATCCACGACGGCAGCGACGAACTCGATCCCTCGCTCAAACGTGCCTCCGAACTGCTCGTCGCCGAACTCGACCGGTTCGAGAGCCTGCTCGGCGTTCTGCTCGAGATCAGCCGCCACGACGCCGGTGTGGCCGAACTCGCCGCCGAGCAACTGGACCTGCGCATGTGTGCGCGGGCGGCGGTGTCCACCGTCCGGCACCTGGCCCGCGAGACCGCGACCGAACTCATCGTGGACCTGCCCAACGAACCCGTCGGCGCGGAAGTCGATCCCCGCCGCGTCGAACGTATCCTGCGGAACCTGCTCGCGAACGCGATCGATCACGGTGAGGGCAAGCCGATCCTGCTGCGGCTGCGCGCCGACGACGCGGCCGCCGCCTTCGTGGTCCGCGACCAGGGCGTCGGTCTGCGGCCGGGCGAGGAGAAGCTCGTGTTCAACCGCTTCTGGCGCTCCGACCCGTCCCGGGTGCGACGTTCCGGCGGGACCGGTCTCGGCCTGGCGATCAGCGTCGAGGACGCGAACCTGCACAACGGCAAACTGGAAGCGTGGGGAGAACCGGGCCAGGGCGCATGTTTCCGGCTGACGCTGCCGCGAGAGCGCGGACGCAAGGTCGGCCGCAGCCCGCTGCCGCTCGTCCCGACCAACGCACGTGCCGTGCAGGGCAAGACGCCGCCGGCGACAGCCGAGAGTGCGGCACCTGCCGTCGTCGAACCCGCTCCGCCCGAAGGAGCGACCACATGAGCGACCCGCTGCCGGCGCGCGCGCGTGCCCCGCGGGCCCGTGCCGCCCGTGTCACCGTCCCCGTTCTCCTGTTGACGTTCCTGCTCGCGATCTCGGGCTGCGCGAACCTGCCGGACTCCTCGTCCCCGCAGGCCATCGGCACCATCGCCCGCGAGCCCGACTCCACGGAAGTCGCGGCGCCGGCGCCCGGCCGCGAGCCGGACCTGCTGTTGCGTGATTTCCTGCTGGCCAGCACCGATCCCACCAACCGGCACCAGGCCGCGCGCCAGTACCTGACGCCGGAGATGACGCGTCGCTGGGACGACGCGGCCAGCGCCACCATCGTCGAGAAGGTCGACGTGCTGCCGGAATCCCGCAGCGGCGACCGCGCCACCTATGTGATCCGGGCGACCCGCGCGGGCTACCTCGAAGAAGGGGGACTGTACCGCGCGGACCAGGGCCCCTTCGAAGCGAAGATCACCCTCGTCCGGTCCGACGGCGAATGGCGGATCGACGACCTGCCACCCGGTGTCGTCATGGACCGGCCGCAGTTCCTCAACACCTACCAGCGGCGGTCGCTGTTCTTCGTCGACCCGTCCGGCCGGACCGTCGTTCCGGACCCCCGCTGGATCGCCGGTACCCAGGAGCAGGCCGCGTCCCAGCTTGTCGGGCTGCTCGTCGAAGGCCCGAAACCGTCGCTGGAACCGGCCGTGCGCAACCTGCTCGAGGGTGTCGGCGTCATCGGGCCGATCACCAAGGCCGACGGGCGCACCGCACAGGTCGGTGTGGGACTCGGCGGCATCAAAGTGGATTTCCAGGGGGTGAACGGGCTCGCGAAACAGGACCGTGAGCTGCTCGCCGCCCAGGTGATCTGGACGCTCGCGAACGCCGAGATCTCCGGGCCGTACGTGCTCCTCGCGGACGGGCAGCCGCTCGACGAACGGTTCCCCAACGGCTGGACCACCGCAGACGTGGCGTCGACGAACCCGCTCGCCACCTCCAGCGCGACCATCGGCCTGCACGCCGTGCGCGGCGGCGGCCTGGTCAGCGTCGCCGAGACGGGTGTCACTCCCGTGCCCGGATTCTTCGGTCACAGCACCGCCCTGCAATCCGTCGCCATCTCGCACGACGGGCAGCTCGTCGCCGGCGTCGTCGGAACGGGACGACCCGAGCCGGAACCGGCCGTCGAGCTGATGATCGGCGGGTACGGCGACGGGGCAGCGATGCGCGCGGCGGAAGGCAGCTCGATCAGCCGGCCGTCGTGGTCGATCGACGACAACTCGGTGTGGGCGGTCGTGGGTGGCACGTCGGTCGTGCGCGTGGTCCGTGAACCCGGGACCGGGCGGGTGACCGTGATACCGGTCGAGGCGGGCGACATCCTGGCCCTCGGCGGCCGGATCACCGAACTGCGCCTGTCGCGCGACGGTGTGCGCGCCGCCCTGATCGTCGACGGCCGCGTGTACTCGGCGACCGTCGTCCAGCTCCCGAACGGTGAGTATGCCCTGACGAGTCCCCGCGAGATCGCCGTCGGGCTCGGCAGTCCCGCGCTCTCGCTCGACTGGAGCACCTCGGACACGGTGGTCGTGGCACGGGCGGCGTCCGACATCCCGGTCGTCCAGGTCGCGGTGGACGGGTCGCGGATGGATGCGCTGCCGAGCCGGAACCTGACCCCGCCGGTCGGCGCGGTCGAGGCGTCGACGACCACCGAGTTCGTGTCGGATTCCCGGGCGGTGTTCCAGCTCAACAACAGCGATCCCGCCGGCGATCGCTACTGGCGTGAGGTTCCGGGCTTGGCGGGACTGACCGCGATCCCGGTACTGCCGGGCTGACGGGCGCCCGCGCACCCGGCGGCGTTCCGCGTGTCGGTGCCGTCGGGCACAGTGTGGCCCATGCTGCAGGCCCTGCTGGACCTCGTGCTGCCCGTCGAGTGCGGCGGCTGCGGCCGGCCAGGGACCCAATGGTGCCGGTCGTGTGCCCGCGCCCTCGGTGATGCACCTGCGACCGTGCGGCCTCGCGTCGATCCGGGTGTTCCGGTGTGGACGCTCGGGCCGTACCGGGGCTCGCACCGGCGCGCGGTCGTCGCCGCGAAGGAACACGGCCGCCGTGATCTGGCGGAGCCGCTGGGTGTCGCTCTCGGCGCGGCGATCGTGCGGCTGCGCCGCTGGGGGGAGTTGCCGGCCGGACCGTTGAGCGTCGTGCCCGCCCCGACCCGGGCGCGTGCCGCCCGGGCCCGCGGTGGGGACCCGGTGACACGGGCCGTGCGGGCTGCGGCGGCGCACGATCGCGCATTGCGGGTGGTGCCGGTCCTGGAGACCGCGCGCGGTGTCCGGGACTCGGTGGGTCTGTCCGCCGCGCAGCGGCACCGTAACCTCGCCGGGCGGGTACTGCTCCGCCGCGGCGCGGGGGTGCCGCGGGAGCGACCGGTGCTTCTCGTCGACGACGTGCTGACCACCGGTACGACTGCGGCGGAGGCCGTGCGGGTACTCGTGTCGGCCGGTTTCCGGCCCTGCGGTGTGCTTGTGATTGCTGCCGCGTGAGTGGGCGCGAGTGAAATTCAGCGGAACGGTGGCACTCGCACAGGTTACGTACTACCGTCGCCCTCAGGCCCGGAAAACACTGGTAGACGGGTGGAAACGTTCGGTCCGCCTGTTCCGGGTGGAGCGCCTGGGGCGCTCATCGATCATGCCGGTGCGCGGGTTGCGCCGGCCGTACTCGGGAGGTACGAGTGACGACCCCTTCGAAGTCCAAGGTTTCCGCTGCAGAGATCGACGGTGACGCCGCCGGCCCCATCGCGGACATCGTTGTCAAGGGACGCAACGTCGAGGTTCCGGACCACTTCCGGATCTACGTGTCCGAGAAACTCGCCCGATTGGAGCGATTCGATCCGACCATTTTCCTGTTCGATGTCGAACTGCAACACGAGCGCAATCGCCGCCAGATGAAGAGCTGCCAGCGGGTCGAGATCACCGCCCGCGGCAAGGGCCCCATCGTACGTGCCGAGGCGTCCGCCGACAGTTTCTACGCGGCGTTCGAGTCGGTCACCGCCAAGCTCGAATCCCGCCTGCGGCGCACGAAGGATCGCCGCAAGGTCTCCTACGGCGACAAGACTCCCGTCTCCGTTGCCGCCGCCACCGCGGCACTCGCGCAGGACGATTCGCTCGGCATCTCGCCGGATCTGTCGCACGACCTCGAAGCGGACAACGAAAGCGGCCCCGGCCGGATCGTCCGGACGAAGGCACACAAGGCCGAGCCGATGACCGTCGACGACGCCCTGTACGAGATGGAACTGGTCGGCCACGACTTCTATCTGTTCCACGACAAGGAATCGGACAAGCCGTCGGTCGTCTACCGCCGGCACGCGTTCGACTACGGCCTGATCAGCCTGGCCTGAACGCCCGGTCGGAGCGGTCGCGATCGCAACCGCTCCGGCCGAACGCCTACCATGGAATCCGGCCGGGGACCGACGAGGCCCTCGGCCGGATTTTCTTGTCCGTGCACGAACCCGAGATTGAGGACGAACACCCAGTGCTGTCGCTGACGAAGCTGCTCCGAATCGGTGAAGGTCGCATGGTCAAGCGACTCAAGCACATCGCCGAGCACGTCGAATCCCTGTCGCCGGAGTTCGAGGCGCTCACCGACGCGGAGCTGCGCGCGAAGACGGACGAGTTCCGCAACCGGTACGCGGACGGGGAGACCCTCGACGACCTGCTGCCCGAGGCGTTCGCGGTGGCCCGCGAAGCGTCCTGGCGGGTGCTCGGCCAGAAGCACTACACGGTGCAGATCATGGGTGGTGCGGCGCTGCACTTCGGCAACATCGCCGAGATGAAGACCGGTGAGGGCAAGACCCTCACCTGTGTGCTGCCGGCCTACCTGAACGCCATCTCGGGTGACGGTGTGCACGTCGTGACCGTGAACGACTACCTCGCCAAGCGCGACTCCGAGTGGATGGGCCGCGTGCACCGCTCCCTCGGCCTGAGCACCGACGTGATCCTGTCCGGGCTCACCCCGGCGCAGCGCCGCGCGGCCTATGCCGCGGACATCACGTACGGCACCAACAACGAGTTCGGGTTCGACTACCTGCGCGACAACATGACGCACTCGCTGGACGACCTGGTCCAGCGCGGACACAATTTCGCGGTGGTCGACGAGGTCGACTCCATCCTGATCGACGAGGCCCGCACGCCGCTGATCATCTCCGGCCCCGCGGACGCATCGAGCAAGTGGTACTCGGAGTTCGCGCGGATCGTGCAGATGCTGAAGCCGGAGACCCACTACGAGATCGACATCCGTAAGCGGACCGTCGGCGTCCACGAGGCGGGCGTCGAGTTCGTCGAGGACCAGCTCGGCATCGACAACCTGTACGAGGCCGCGAACTCGCCGCTGGTGAGCTACCTGAACAACGCCATCAAGGCCAAGGAGCTCTACACCAAGGACAAGGACTACATCGTCCGCGACGGCGAGGTCGTCATCGTCGACGAGTTCACCGGCCGTGTCCTGACCGGCCGCCGCTACAACGAGGGCATGCACCAGGCGATCGAGGCCAAGGAGAAGGTCGAGATCAAGGCCGAGAACCAGACCCTCGCGACGATCACGCTGCAGAACTACTTCCGGCTCTACGACAAGCTCTCCGGCATGACCGGTACCGCCGAGACCGAGGCGGCCGAGCTGCACCAGATCTACGGTCTCGGCGTCATCCCGATCCCGACGAACCGCTCGATGGTCCGCGTCGACCAGGGCGACCTGATCTACAAGACGGAGGAAGCCAAGTTCGCCGCGGTCGTCGACGACGTCGTCGAGCGGCACGAGAAGGGTCAGCCGGTCCTCATCGGTACCACCAGCGTCGAACGCTCGGAGTACCTGTCGCGGCAGTTCACCAAGCGCGGTATCGCGCACAGCGTGCTCAATGCGAAGTTCCACGAGCAGGAAGCGCAGATCATCGCCGAGGCCGGACGGTCCGGTGCGGTGACCGTCGCGACGAACATGGCCGGGCGCGGTACCGACATCGTGCTGGGCGGCAACCCGGACATCCTCGCCGACATCGCGCTGCGTCGCCGCGGCCTGGACCCGGTGCACACACCCGAGGACTACGAGGCCGCGTGGGACGACACGCTCGAGAAGATCAAGACCGAGGTCAAGGAGGACGCCGAGAAGGTCAAGGCCGCCGGCGGTCTGTACGTCCTCGGCACCGAGCGGCACGAGTCCCGGCGTATCGACAACCAGCTGCGCGGCCGGTCCGGACGCCAGGGCGATCCCGGCGAGTCCCGGTTCTACCTTTCGCTCGGCGACGAGCTGATGCGCCGATTCAACGGCGCCGCGCTCGAATCGATCATGACGCGGCTGAACCTGCCCGACGACGTGCCGATCGAGGCGAAGATGGTGTCCAAGGCCATCAAGAGCGCGCAGACGCAGGTCGAGCAGCAGAACTTCGAGATCCGCAAGAACGTCCTCAAGTACGACGAGGTGATGAACCAGCAGCGCACCGTCATCTACGCCGAGCGCCGCCGGATCCTGCGCGGGGAGGACCTCGAGGGTCAGGTCGAGTCGATGATCCACGACGTCGTTGCCGCGTACGTCGACGGCGCCACGTCCGAGGGCTATGTCGAGGACTGGGATCTCGAGCAGCTGTGGACGGCCCTCGGGACGCTCTACCCGGTCGGAGTCGACCACAAGGAGCTGGTCGCGGCGGACGAGGACCTCGGCCGTGACGAGCTGCGTGCCGTCCTGCTCGACGACGCACAGCAGGCGTATGCCCGGCGGGAGGCCGAGATCGAGCAGATCGCGGGTGAGAGCGCGATGCGCGAACTCGAGCGGCGGGTCCTGCTGTCGGTCCTCGACCGCAAGTGGCGTGAGCACCTCTACGAGATGGACTACCTCAAGGAAGGAATCGGGCTGCGCGCGATGGCGCAGCGCGACCCCCTGGTCGAATACCAGCGGGAGGGCTTCGACATGTTCACGGGCATGCTCGACGGCCTGAAGGAGGAGTCGGTCGGGTTCCTGTTCAACCTCCAGGTCGAAGCGGGTCAGCCGCAGGCACCGGCGACGGGCGGAGTCAGCGTGACTGCGGCGTCCGCCGCCGCGGCCGC
>NZ_LRRH01000232.1 GCF_001646785.1 Rhodococcus phenolicus | reverse complement strand
CGTGGGCTCGGATGTACCGGTTCCCACGTTCGGTTTCAGCTGCCGCCACGACGGCGAGTTGTTCGATTTCGCGGTCGAAGTAGGCCGTATCGCTTGCGGTTACGTCACCGCCCAGTCGGTTCACGGCGCTGGTGAACCCCGCTGCGCCGCCGGGGCAGTCCAGGATTCTCCGGGACAGGTCCTCATCGGTGAGGTTGAACATCGACCGGTACTCATCCAGTGAACGGGAACTGATCAGCATCTCGCCGATACCTGCTCGGAGAACATCATCGCTGTCGTGGGTCATGAGGTGGTTCCTCTCTCGGATCGTGGCCACCTCACTCCGCCGACCGGTGTCACTGCGTGCAGAGACGTGAGTGTCATCGACCGCGGAGAAGGCGGCCGGACAACACAGTTCGCAAGGCCGCTAGAGGTACGGCCACCAGTGCTGCGTCGGGTTCATCACCGCACCATTACAGCACGGCAGAAAACCGACCCGGCGCACAGGCCGAAGTCGGGTCGCCCGTCCGATCGATCGACGAAAACGAGGTCACGGCTCCTTCCGAGTTCGTGACCTCGTTCGTCGCAGTTCGTAGAGCTGCTCCGAGTGTGCCTTCGGGAGAAGCGACATCCCAGCGCAAGCCCCTTTCCCCGATCGGGACGAGCGGACCGAGCCACTCGGCGACGGTATCGACGACGACCTCTTCGAGCTCGTCCCGGGTCCATCCGTGCGGGCGAGACGGCACCGCCGGCTTCCAGTCCCGCTCTCCCCAGACCACGCCGAAGAGATGACGCTCGGCATCGAGCCTGCGATCGAGCGCGAACGCGTCGGAACCCTCGAACCACGCCCGGACATCGAACGGTCCCTCGCCGTCCTGGTCGACGAACACCTCGATGATGATGCCTCGGTGCGTTCGGTCGCGGCGTCCCCGATCTTCGCGAGCCGCACCGCCACGTCATCCGATGCTGCCTCCAGCGGTTCCTACTGCTCACCGAGGAATGCGACCTTCCGGATCTCGACATCCGCGTCCACGGTCGCATCCCTGGCAGCAATATGCTCGATCATCTGCTTCACCGCACGATGGATCGTGCTCTGCAGGAAGGACTTCAGGTCCGGCGCCTCCCGCACTTCATCACGGTTGATGCGAATCTGTCCCGTCATCCTGCGCTTTGCCACCGACACCCGCGGTACATGGAGGCCACTCGGGTCACAGGTCGACGAGATCTCCGCACCGACGTGCAGGAAAATGTCGAGTTCGTACGGAAGGTCGATGCCGCGCGGCTTCCGCTTGATCCCCGACACCACTTGCACGAGTTCGGGATCGGGCCCGCCGTATACAGTGCGAAAAGCAATCGAACCCAGTACCGGCCCCTTCCCCTCGCCTACTCACGGTCCAGCCACGCGTCGCCGTGCGGCCGTGGTCACCTCCGGCCGCGATCATAGGCTGTGTCGGTGACAGACCTCGCCGTCCCACGTTCGGCATCCGGCAGGCGATGTGTACGGCAGCGGAGTCCAGCGACCTCTATGCGACCCGGCGAGATCCGGGACCGGTGAACGCCTCCTCGGAGCAGGCCGTCCAGTGTTCCGTATCGCACAATGTGAAGACGGCTCGGTCGTCGGGTCCCCTGCCGGGAAGTACCAACACGCGCCAGCGCGGGATCCACTCCCCCACGTCGCCGCCGGAGTCGAGGGCATCGGCGATCGAGTCGACGTCGTGATGTAGGAACCGGAATTGTCTTCCGTCCCAGGACAGTTGCACGACACTCTCCTCGACGATCTCGACGAGAACGTGCACGGCGAGGTCTCGATCCCGCAGCGCGCGAAGCACACGGATGCGATGGACCTGGTGGCCGTCGTGAGGGGATCGGCAGGACGCGGCATCGGTATGGACGATCGAACGGGCGATGAGGGTCATCGTGTTCCTCCGGGTAAGCCCCGGGACGGGGCGCTCGTGCCCGAGCCGGTCGGTCTCGGACCGCTTCGTCACCCGAACCACCCGCGAGCGTGGGGTTGGTCTGCCGTCAAGTCGGGGCTTTGCGACGGCAAGTCGTGAAGCACCGCCACTCTACCCCATGCTTCTCATCGCGCAATCTTCACCGCCCGGACGCCCGGGACGCCACCCCGCCGATGCCGCCCGACCCTCGGCCTGAACGACAACCTTCGGCACACTGAAAACCTACAATCTCCGTCCATGACCGACCGAGTTCACGACGACCTGCGACGGCCCGGCGGCCTGAGCTTTCCCGGTGCCGCCCGGCGATCGCGCTCACCGCTGCCCTGGCGTCCGTCCGCGCGGTCGGCATCCGGCAGTTCTTCTCCGGGGCACCGGGAGTCGGGCACTTCCGCAGTGTCGAGGGGCGGACCGTCTATCTCGACGCCTACGCGCGGACGATGACCACGCTGCCCGCACCCACGGCGACCCACGACATCGCGACCGAATTCGGAACCGTGCGCGTGTACGAATGGAGGTCACCCGAGACGGCGGGCACCGTGCCCGTCGTACTGCTTCGGCCCCGCTGAGGTCGACAGCGGATCAGGACCAGCTCGCCGACCTGACCGTGCCGACCTATGTCGCTATCGCGGAACGTGATTCGATCGCCGGCGGCGGAAAGGCCGTGGAACGGGCGCGACACCTCCCGAACGCCACCGTAACGGTGTTTCCGGACACCACACATTCTCTTCCGATGCAAGCCGCGGATCGACTCGCCTCCGAGCTACCCGCATTCCGGCGTCGGGCCGAGCAGAGGTAACCACGGAGTACCGCACCCCCGCGATCGCTTCGTCGCCGGACGGGATGTGAGTTCGATTCGTGCTCACGATCCCGCGGTACCCGCGTCGCGGCGTCTGCTTCCGGCGGCCGGTACAGCCCACGGGCGATGACCTACTGCAACTCGGGTTCGGGGACGTGGAAGTGCTCGTCGCGCAGGCGGAATGCGTTCCTGGTTCCGTGTTCGGCCCGGGCTTTGACGAAATTGAACTCACCCGGCCCGAACTGGAGGTTGGTGCCGAACGCATGGAACAGGTAGCTCGCGACCTCCTCACCCTGATATGCCTGGCTCTGCTCGACGAGCCGGAACGCCTCCTTCGCGATGACGACACCGTCGGCGGGCATCTTCGCGGTCTTCTCCGCCCAGTACCGGGCGCGCGCGGTGACCGCGCCGGGCTCACACGTCTCGGTGAACACCCCGAGGTGCTCGACGGATGCGGCATCGACGATGTCGCCGGTCAGCAGCAGTCTGCGTGCGAGGACCGGACCGAGCCGATGGAAGAACATGTGCAGGCTGCCCAGCGCCGGCCCGAGGAACCGGGTCGCGGGCATGCCGATGCGCGTGTCCCGCGCGATCACGGAGATGTCGGTCATCAGGGCCATCTCGAACCCACCGCCGAGCGCGTAGCCCGCGATCTCACCGACCGTGACCTTCGGATAGCCCATGAAGTCGTGGTAGAAGCCGAACGTCCTGCGGTCGACCGTGAGACGGCGCCGCTGGCTCGGCCGGCTCTTCCGGGGACGGTCCCCGTCGTCGTCCTTGCTGCCGTACCAGCCGTACGCGTTGTTCATGTCGGCGCCGGTACTGAACACACCCTCGGAGCCGCGCAGGAGCACGACCGTGATGTCGTCGTCCTGGGCCGCGTCGTCGAGGTACCGGGCGAGGGCGTCGCGCATCGAAAGGTCGTAGGAATTGCGACGTGCAGGGTCGTCGAGGGTGACGGTCGCGATCCGTCGGTCCCGGTCCGCGTGGTAGAGAACACGTCCGTCCGCGGCACTGGAGCTGGTCATCGTTGTCCCTCTTCCACTTTCGATGCCCGAAGCATAACGGTATGGTCTACTGTAGGTATACCAGTATGGCTGCCCTCCCCGCAGAAGGAAACACATGCCGTTCGACACGATCGAGTACGAGGTCGACGGGCACACGGCCACCCTCACACTCAACCGGCCGGATGCTCTCAACGCGCTCAGCCCGCACATGATCACCGAACTGCGCGCCGCGTACACCGAGGCCGAGAACGACGACAAGGTGTGGACCCTCGTCGTCACCGGCACCGGCCGCGCATTCTGCACCGGCGCGGACGTCAAGGAGATCCCCGGCGACGGCAGGGTGATCAACGAACGCCCGTACCTGTCCACCTACGAACAGTGGGAGGCACCGCAGGAGGGCACACCACCGTTCCGGAGCATGACCAAGCCGATCGTCGTGGCGGTCAACGGCCTGTGCTGCGGCGCCGGACTCGACTGGGTCACGACCGGCGACATCGTGATCGCCTCGGATAAGGCCACCTTCTTCGATCCGCACGTGAGCATCGGCCTGGTCGCCGGCCGCGAGGTGGTCCGGGTGTCCCGCGTGCTGCCCCGCTCGGTCGCCCTGCGCATGGCACTGATGGGCAAACACGAGAGGATGAGCGCCGCACGCGCCTACGAACTGGGCATGGTCACGGAGGTCGTCGAGCACGACCGACTCCTCGAGCGCGCCCACGAGATCGCCGGAATTGTCAATTCCAATGCGCCCCTGGCTGTTCGAGGAACCAGGCTGGCGATCGTCAAGGGCTTGAACGTCCCGCTGCACGAAGCGGAGATGCTGGCCGAGTCGTTCCGCGAACGCGTGACCCGCACCGAGGACGCCCTCGAAGGTCCCCGCGCGTTCGTCGAGAAGCGAGCACCCGAATGGCAGTGCCGGTGACGCACGCACTGTCCGAACGCATCGCCGCGGTCCTGTCGCTCGCGCCTGATTCTCCGATGCTCGAGTTCGACGACGAATGGGTCTCTCGACGGCGGCTGCGCGATGCGGCGCAACGGGTCGCGTCGCACCCCGGAACTGCCGGCGAGGTGGGGATCCTGCTGCGCAACCGCCCCGAGTTCGTGGCCGCGCTCCTCGGTGTCCTGACGTCGGGCGGCACCGTGGTGGTCGTCAATCCCGCGCGCGGCGACGATCGCACCCGCGCCGACATCGCCGCACTCCGGTTGCCGCTGATCATCGGGAGCCCGGACGACCTGCACGCCCTCGTCGACCCCGTACCCGGCACCGCAACCCTCCCGCTGGGCACGCTCGATGCCGGACCGCACCCCTCGCCTGCGACCGTCGCCCCGCGCGCCTCCGGGAAGACCGGGGTGGCGGTCCGGATGCTCACCAGCGGCACCACCGGACCACCCAAGCGCATCGACCTGACCTACGACATGCTCGCCCGGAGCGTCCTGGGACCGGACGCGCGGCGCGCACCCGCACCGTCCCGGCCGCGCGCGGGAGTCGCGATCGTCAACGCACCGCTCGTCCACATAGGCGGGGTGTTCCGGGTGCTGCAGTGCGTCGCCGAAGCCCGGCCGTTCGTGCTGCTCCCCCGGTTCGAACTCGATCGGTGGATCGCCGCGGTCCGTACCCACCGGCCACGCGCCGTCTCGTTGGTGCCGGCCGCGCTGCGCACCGTGCTGCATTCCGGCCTCGGCCGCGAGGACCTTGCGTCGATCGAGGTCGTCACCTCCGGCACCGCGTCGTTGTCCGCCGACGATGCGGACGCCTTCCACGACAAATTCGGCATACCGGTGCTCACGTCGTATGCCGCGACCGAGTTCGGGGGTGGCGTCGCGGGCTGGACTCTCCCCGAGCACCGCGCGTACTGGCATGCCAAACGCGGCAGCGTCGGCCGAGCGAGCGGCGGCGCCCGACTACGGGTCGTGGACGACGACGGCGCCATCCTGCCGGCCGATCGTCCCGGTCTGCTCGAGGTCCAGCCGGGACAACTGGACACGACCTCGGAGTGGATCCGCACCACCGATCTCGCGCGCATCGACGAAGAGGGATTCGTGTGGATCCTGGGCCGCGCCGATCAGGCGATCATCCGGGGCGGCTTCAAGATTCTGCCCGACGACGTGCGCGCCGCACTGGAACAGCATCCCGGGGTCGACGGTGCCGCGGTCGTGGCGTGGCCGGACGACCGACTCGGCGAGGTGCCGGTCGCGCTCGTCGAATTGCGCGACGAGGAGAACCCGAACCCTCGGGGGATCATCGGATTCCTGCGAACCCGGCTGGCTCCGTACGAGATTCCCGCACGCATCGTGATCGCCGATGCACTTCCCCGGACACCCTCGGGCAAGGCCGATCTCGACGCGGTCCGCGCCCTGATCGCCGAGACGCCCGACGGCGGCGGCGACTGAGTATGCCCGGCAGTCCCGATCCGCTGGAAAAAAATGATGCCGGACTCCCGGACCGACGGCTTGCCGTTCAGGTGGCCAGGCCGGCGACGTCGCGTCGAGTTCGCTCGGCCGACCGGATTTCGAGCCCGTACAGCAACCCGAAGGTGAACCCGTTCTCCCCGGGGGTGGTCCCGGCGCGGGCACCGAACTCGCGCAGCAGGTCCGTGGCCGCAGCACTGTCCTGATGCTCCCCCAACACCTGCTGAATATTCCTGTAACGTGCGGTGTTTCGCTTCACCTGGCGGCGGCCCAGCAGCGGCGTGGCCACCTCGGTTGCACAGCGGGCCCGTTTCGCAGCCTTGTGCGCCCGATGCAGCGCCTCCTCGTCGCCGCCGTCGGCCGCGGCCCGCACCCACTTGTCGGCCTTGCGTTCCGCCCGCCGCGTCGCCTTCACCACGATCCGCTCACCGTCCGCCACCTCGGTCAGCGGGGGCTGTGCCCGCCAGCGCCCGAGCGTGACGAGCAGTGTGCGATACCGGTCGGAGTCGAGGGTGCGGGACACCTCGTCGAGCCGGCGACGCTGATCGGCGTGCAGATCGGTGTCGATCCGCGTGGCAACGGGGCCCATCACCAGCTCCGGGGGCAAAGTCTCGAGGGCGACAGCGAACCGGGCGCGCTGCACCTGCCTGTCCCGAACATGGCCGAGTAATCCTGCATACCAAGCCAATTCGGTGTCGAGCCATATTGCTTCCGAGGATTCGAACAGGTCATGAAACACCCGCAGGGCACTACGCAGCCGCCGAATCGCGATCCGGACGGGATGGATCGGGTCCAGCCCCCGGCGCAGCCACACGTCGCCCGCGCCGATGACCTGGATCTGGGTGTCCAGATAGGGACCGAGCACCCGATGCGGTGACGAGCCTTCCGCGACCGGAGTCGCGCGGTTCGGGTCCGCGTCGACCGCGGCGAGCGCACGGTCGAGCTCGCTGCGTTTCGGCACCGGCTCGGTACCGGCCAGCGCCGCGGCGATCCCGGAACGCTGTTTCTTCGATGCCTTCGAACCGATATCGACGTGGATCTGCTGCCAACGTTCGATTCCTGCCACGGCGCCGATCACGGTGGCCGAGACGGTTTCGACACCGATCCGGGCGATCAGGCGGTCCTTACGGTCGTACCATTCGTGTCGCTCTTCGCCGATGCCGAGGGTGACCGAGCGCCGCAGCGGCTTCCCACCCGCCAGACCTGCCACCGCCGCGGTCAGTTCGTCCGGCACGACGTTACTGTCGGAGGAGGTGACGTGCAGCTCGGTGCCGAGCGTGCCCGGCACGATCAGTTCCCAGCCGGCCTCACCGCCGGGTCCCGGGGTGCGGTACCCCAGGATGCACCCCCAGCGCCGCAGATCCCGCTCGTCCGTGTCGAGATAGATGCTGCGGCGCTCACGGCCGGGGTGCTCGACGTGCCGGCCACCGGGCACGACATCCTTCCATCTCGGCAGATCCGACCCGGACAACGCAAGGTAGGTGGTCTGGGCCTTCGCGGACGAAGTCATGACAACAAGTCTGTCGCATCCGGGCTGGCTTCGGCAGCGAACGCAGCGCATTCGCTCTTCCGGACGCGAGGCTCGACGGCACGGCAGCACCCGGGCGGCCCGGCGCTCCCGCGGTCACGGCATGGGCGTTCCCGCCGCAGACTGGCGGCGGATGCGTCGCCGCGAGCGACGGTGGGCGGCCTTCAGCGCCAGATCGACGATCTTCCGGGTCGGGACCGCGAACGGTGGTGCCGCGATCGCGGTGACGGCGAACGGCAGATCGGTGCCGACGATCGTGCGGTGATGACTGAACGTGTCGAACCCGGCCTTGCCGTGGTAGGCGCCCATCCCGCTGTGCCCGACACCCCCGAACGGCGCATCGTCGGGGAACATGTGGATCGCGAAGTCGTTCCGCGCGACACCGCCGGTACGGGTACGGCGGACGAAACGGCGGAAGTCCGGGCCGTCGGGACCGAACCAGTAGGCGACCAGCGGTGACGGGCCGGAGTTGACCCGCATGATCACCTCGTCCAGCGCCGTGTACGGGCGGACGACGACGACCGGCCCGAAGATCTCCTCGGTCGCGATGCGCATCTCGTCGGTGACGTCGCGGACGACGGTCGGCGCGATCTTGCGGGTCGCAGGGTCGGGCAGATTCTCGCCGGTCGGGAGGAGCGACACGATCCGCGCACCGCGTGCCCGGGCGTCGTCGAGCAGCGCCAGAATCCTTTCGTAGTTCGCGGTGTCGACGCACGCGGTGTAGTCGTCGTTGCCGACGACGGTCGGAAACATCTCGCGCAGTGCCGAGTGCAGCGTGACGGTGAACGCGTCGATCCGGTCTGCGGGCACGTACACGTAGTCGGGGCACACGCACACTTGGCCGCCGTTGACCATCCGTGCGCGGGCGATGCGCACGGCGGACCGGTGCACGTCGGCGTCCGGTGCCACCACCACCGGATTCTTCCCGCCGAGTTCGAGCGTCACCGGTACCAGGTTCTGCGCGGCGGCCCGCTGGACGAGCCGCCCCACGCGGGTCGAGCCGGTGAAGAACAGATGATCGAAGGGCAGCGCCGAGAATTCCGCCGCCACGTCGGCGCCGCCGGTGACGACCGCGAGTTCGGTCGGGTCGAAATAGGACGCCGCCAGCTTCCGGGTGAGTTCGGCTGTGTGTCCGGTGATCTCGGACATCTTGATCATCACGCGGTTGCCGGCGGCGAACGCGGCCGCCGCAGGCAGCACCACCAGGTTGAGCGGGAAGTTCCAGGGTCCGACGATGCCGACGACGCCGAGTGGGGTGGGCTGGACCTCGGTACGGATTCCGTAGAACAGCGCCCCGGGCTTGGGGTTGCGCGGTTTCATCCATTTGTCGATGTGGGCGCGGGTGTGCTCGATCACGGACAGCATGCCCATGATCTCGGTGAACAGCGTCCCGGTGCGCGAGCGCGTCCCGAAATCGCTGCCCAGCGCGTCGACGTAGGCCTCGCGGTTGTCCAGAACCATCGCAACGAGCCGGTCAATCCGCTCCCGCCTGACCGCAGCGGCGGGCGGACCTTCCGCCAGGAACGCCCGGCGCTGATCGGCGAGCAGCGTGCCGGGGTCCGATGCACGGTCGGCTCCGGTGGAATTGTCCGTGGACACGGTGGTCATTCGCTCGGCCTTTCCGGTCGGTTCCGTCGGATCATCGTGGATGCCGCCACGAGTTCCCGGCCGCTCGCGAAATTCCACCGGCGTCCCCCGAGTCGGTCTCGCACACTTCCACCCACCGGTGGTTACCCATCCCGTAATATCAACTGTAACATCGAACACATTCTCCGACATCCGATTGCAGGGGGCACCGTGACGGGCCGGAACAACATCGAACCACCCACCGATACAACACTTCCTGGGTTCCGGACGGGCGCGGCTCGATGACCGCCGGCACCACCGCATCCCGTCGCCCCTATCACCGACTCGACATCTCGGCCCCGGAGTTCTGGAAGAACGACTTCCGCACCCGCGACGAGACGTTCGCAGTCCTGCGCGCCGAGGAGGGACTGAGCTGGCACGCACCGACCCCGTCGATCTTTCCGCACGCCGAGACCGGATTCTGGGCCGTCACGCGCCACAGCGACATCCAGTACGTCAGCCGCAATCACGAACTGTTCTGTTCGAGCCAGGGCGTGAGCATGGACCCCATGCCGGCCGAGATCCAGCGGGCAATGACCTTCTTCCTCGCCATGGACCCGCCCGAGCACACCCGGTATCGCCGCCTGATCAACATGGCGTTCACCCCGAGACAGATCCGGATGATCGAGAACCAGATCCGAGCCAGCGCCCGTGACATCGTCGACGAACTGGTCGAGGATCTCGAGACGAACGGCACGGTGGATTTCGCTGCGGAGTACGCGCGCAAGATGCCGATGCGCACGATTTCGGACATGATCGGCGTCGCTCCCGAAGATCGCGAGAAGATCGCCGATGCGGTGGAGAGCCTGTTCGGCGCCAGCGACGACGAGTACTCCTCCCTTGAGGAACGCGCGCCGCACCTGATGACCCAGCTAGGCATCCTCGCCGGCGCCGGCATCGACCTCGCTCGGGCACGTCGCGAGGATCCCCGCGACGATCTGATGACCAACATCGTGAACGCCGAGGTCGACGGTCATCGCCTGAGCGACGAGGAGATCGGCGCCTTCATGGTGCTGCTCGGTTCCGCGGGCAACGACACTACCAAACAGGCCAGCAGTCACGCGCTGGCCGCGCTAGTCGCGAACCCCGATCAGCGGGACTGGCTGCTGGACGACTTCGATGCCCGTATCGACGGCGCCGTCGAAGAGTTCGTGCGCTGGTCGACCCCGGTCATCCACTTCGCCCGCCACGCGACGGAAGACACCGAGGTCGCCGGCACGAAGATCGATGCGGGCGAGAAGATCGTGCTGTTCTACTGTTCCGGCAACCGCGACGAGTCGGTGTTCGCGCGACCCCACCAATTCGACGTCACCCGGACCCCGAACCCGCATGTCGGTTTCGGCGCGCCCGGCCCCCACGCGTGCCTGGGCCGTCAGCTCGCGAAGATGGAACTACGGCACCTGTTCCACGAACTGCTCACCCGGCTGCCGGATCTCACCGTCGGGGAAGCCGATCATGTGCACAGCGATTTCGTGCACGGCATCAAACGCATGCCGATCGGCTTGCGCTGACGGGCGCCCGGTCTCCCGGTGACGGAAACGTTCGCCCGAACGGACCGGGTATCGGTTCCCGCCGCCCGGGACGACGGATCACGTGAAATCCGAGCCCCCGTCGACATTGACGTTCGCGCCGGTCATGTACGAGTTGCGACGGG
The DNA here is from genome assembly GCF_001646785.1 of Rhodococcus phenolicus. Lineage (GTDB taxonomy): Bacteria > Actinomycetota > Actinomycetes > Mycobacteriales > Mycobacteriaceae > Rhodococcus > Rhodococcus phenolicus. The sequence continues at coordinate 38,613 of NZ_LRRH01000232.1, read as the reverse complement.
AGGCGAGGAACGCGACGACCGCACCGATCTCGTCGGGCATACCGGCGCGCGGAAGCTGCGCGGCGTGCCCGTATTCGGTGTCGATGAGCCCCATCAACCGATAGGGATCGTCCGACTCGACGCCCACCGACGCCGCCCAGCCGACCAGGGCGGGCGTCACCACCGTGCCGGGCGAGACGACGTTGACGAGGATCTCGTCACGGGCGAGCAACAACGACAGATTCTTCGATGCGCTCGTCACCATCGCCTTCGCCGCGGTGTAGGCGGCCAGCGAAGCACTCTGCCGCTGCGTCGATTGCGCGGAGAAGTTCACGATTCGGCCCCATTCGGCCCGCCGCAGCATCGGCAGGGACGCACGGACGCACCGCACCATCGACAGCACACCGTCGTCGACGGCATCGTGCCACTGCTCGTCGGTCAGGACGTCGAAGGTCCCCCGAACGTCGGGGCCGACCGCGTTGACGAGAACGTTGAGTTCGCCGTTCCACCGTCGGCCCAGTTCCGCGAATGCCGACGTGACACACGCGGCGTCGCGAACGTCGGCGACCAGTCCGACCGCATCCGGGCTGCCACGCCCGGCCAGTTCACCGACCGCGGCGGCGACGTCGGCCTCCGAGCGACCGACGACGGCGACGCGCGCCCCCTCCTCGGCCAGGCACCGAGCGCTGGCCAGGCCCATCCCGCGGCTGCCGCCGACGACCACCGCCGCCGCGTCCCCGAGCCCCAGATCCACCGCGTCCCCCTTTCGTCGCGACCCCGCACAATTGCCGACGATGTTACTGTATTGCTATCGGTAAAACTTTCGGGACAGCCCGCCGGCGATCCGCCCGTGTCCTCATCGGTATCATTTACCGTGGCATGTACGGGCGAAGCGGCGGCATCGAGCCGGTTCGGCGAACGTGTGGCATCTCGGTGACACGCGACAGAGTTGGGAGTGTGAAATGGCGAAACGGCCACGACGCGAACGAGGTTCGCTCAACCCTGACGACATTCTCGACGGCGCGTTCGAACTCGCGGACGAGGTCTCGATCGACAACCTGAGCATGCCCATGCTCGGCAAGCATCTCGACGTGGGCGTCACCAGCATCTACTGGTACTTCCGCAAGAAGGACGACCTCCTCAGCGCCATGGCCGATCGGGCGCTGCGCGAGTACACGTACTCGATGCCGTTCGTCGAAGCCGCGAACTGGCGCGACACCTTGCGCAATCACGCACGGACCGTCCGGGAGACGTTCGTGAACAACCCGATCCTGTGCGACCTGATTCTCATCCGGTCCTCGCTGAGCCCCAAGGCAGCCCAACTCGGCGCGAAGCAGACCGAGAGCGTAGTCGCGAACCTCATCGAGTCGGGATTCACGCTCGAGGATTCGGTCGACGTCTACTCGGCGGTCCAACTGCACGTCCACGGCATGATCGTGCTGCACCGTCTCCAGGAGAAGAACCGCCAGTCCGAGGCTCCGTCCGGTGCGTACTACGAACTCTTCCCGATCTCCTCGGAAACCACGCCGCTGCTCGCCGAGGCGAACACGAAGGGACTCCAGAGCGGGGCGCCCACCGACCGGAACTTCGAATACGGACTCGAGTGCATCCTCGACCACGCCGGACGCCTGCTCGAAGCCGGACGCTCCTCAGGCACGAGCCCGAAAGCGAAGTCCCGCAACGCGACAGCTGTCACGAACTAGCACGCCCCCTGCTCAACGGCCGGCGAGCCACAGTTCCTCGGGCAGCGGAGACCCCATGCCGTACATGCGGACACCGTGGATATCGCCGGTGCGCATCACCGACGGTGCCGCCCGCATGTACCAGATACCGAGGTCCAGGGCGGCCAGACGCTCCTGAACCGTGTCGTACGCGGCCTTGCGTTCACCGAGGTCGACGCCGGCCGAACCGGCGTCGAGGGCGGCGTCGAGCTCCGGATCGGCGACGCCCGTGACATTGCCCGGGGACTTCGAGTGGAACGAGCTCCACAGCGTCGTGTGCGGCTCCTGGACGCCTGCCGACCAGATCGTCGCATCGAAGTCGCGGCCGCTGTAGCGCGGCATGAACGCGGCGTAGTCGAGGATCTCCACATTCACCTCGACGTTGTCGAACGCGCTGAGCTGGGCCTGCACGGCTTCGGCGACGGACTTGATCTCGACGAGTGAGGTCGTGGTGAACGTGAACTCGACCGGTTTCCCCTCCGCCGCGAGTTCGTCGAACAGCCGCTGCGCCTCGTCGGGGTCGTGGTCTCCGAGTGGAATGTCGGCGAAGAACGGCGAACTCTCGGCGAAGAGCGTCCGGGGAACCTCGGCGTCACCACCGAAAACCGCGTCGTTTATCGCGTTCGTGTCCACCGCGGCCGCGACGGCGCGGCGTGCGCGTACGTCGTCGAAGGGGGCCCGGCGCGCGTTCAGGGCGATGTACTGTCCGCCGCCTTCCCGGACGATGTCGGTGACGTATCCCGCCTCCCTCGCGCGGGCCAGGGCCGACCAGCTCGACTCGGCCACGAGATCCGCTGCCCCGCCGACGAGAACGTTGGTGCGCTGGTTGACGTCGCTGACGGTCCGCAGGGTGATGTGATCGAGGTAGGGCTTGGGAGCATCCCAGTAACCGGGGTTACGATCGAGCTCGATACGGTCCTGGCGGCGCCATTCGGTCAGCACGAACGGCCCGGCCCCGACCGGCGCACTGTTGAACGCCTCCTGCCCCTTGCCCAGGGCAGCGGGCGAGGCGATCCAGTTGAGTGCGCTCGCCGCGATCGAGTGCGCGAACTGCGGATTGGCCGCCGCCATCGTGATCTTCACCGTGGTCGGGTCCACGACCTCGGTCGATGCGACCTGCGAAGCCTGAGGCAGCGATGCCGACGCGGTGGCGGGATCACGGAGCCGGTCCCAGTTGAAAGCGACGGCCCGCGCGTCGAGCGGAGTGCCGTCGGTGAAGGTGAGATCGGGCCGCAGCGACAGCGTGAAGGTGGCGCCGCCGTCCGTGGTCGCGAGATCGGTGGCAAGCTTGTACTCGACCTCGAGGGACTCGGGGTCGTCGACGAGCAGAGTTCCGTAGATCGCGTTTCCGAGCAGCGCCTGGCCGACCCAGTTGTTCGCCAGGACGGCGGGATCGAGCGACACCGGTTCGCGCACCTGGACCGTGCGCGCCGAGCCTCCGCCGACCGGATCGCCCGCCGGCTCCACAGCGGCGCCTGCGGATTCGGACCCGCCGCTTCCGCACGCACCGACCAGCAGCAGTGCCGCACACAGTGCGATCACGGAAATGGATGGACGTCTCGGCCTGATCATCGGTGCCCTTCCCACGCGCGAAGGGGGCGCTGTGCGCCCCGACGCAAAGTAGCAAATTCGGACACATTACAGAACACTCCCACCTGAAATCGCGGGGAAGGGTTCCGGATCCCGGGACTACAGCACGGACGTGGCGAACCGTCCGCACTGCAGTCCCGATGACCACCCTCGACGTCCTATGCGGCGGCGACGTCGAGGATCCAGGTCACTCCGAAGCCGTCGGTGAGCATCCCGAAGCCGGGGCTCCACGCCGAGGCGGCGAGAGGCTCGACGACGGAGGCACCGACGGACAGCTTGTCCCAATAGCTCTGCACCTCGTCCAGGCTCTCGCCGCGAACGGAGACGAAGAAGGGTCGGTCCGTGAGGGTGACGCCGTTCTCGCGACGCGTCGATCCCGCCGTCTCCGTGGATCCGTCCGTGCGGCCGGGGATGTCGTACCCCATGACCCGGAATCCGTCTCCGGTCTCGACCTGGCCGAAGACGACGTGGTCGGCACCGGAAGCCTCCGCAGGCATGCCGGAGTCTCCGTAGGTCACGATCGTGACCCGACCGCCGAAGACGGACCCGTAGAACTCCAGTGCCGCGCGAGCGTCGCCGCGGAAGTTGAGGTGAGTGGTCGTCGTGATGCTCATGTCTGCTCCTGAGTGAGGGCGGTGTCCGGGCGTGCTCCCTGACGACATCGACCCTCACATCCGAGTAGGTCGGTTTCGGTCCTATACAGACCTAGGATCGGAGGCATGCCCTCGACCGCCTCTCGCCTGCTCGATCTGCTGTCGCTGCTCCAGAGCCGGCGTGACCGGCCGGGCACCCTGCTGGCCGAACGGTTGGGCGTCAGCCGCCGCACGGTCCGCCGCGACGTCGACCGGCTCCGGGAGATGGGATACAACATCCACGCAACGATGGGGCCGGAAGGGGGCTACCGCCTCGAGGCCGGAAACGAGCTGCCACCACTGCTTTTCGACGACGATCAGGCAATCGCGCTCGCTGTCGCCCTGCAGGCCGCAGCAACGACGGGGGTCGGGATCGAAGAAGCCGCCACCCGCGCCCTGACCACCGTGCGGCAGGTGCTGCCCACCCGCCTACGGCACCGTCTCGACGGGCTGACCTTCACGGCGATCCCCCCGGGCTCCGGGACGACCGCATCCGACTCGGTGCCGCCGGCGACACTCGTCGCGATCTCTGCGGCCGTCCGCGCACGCGAGGTACTCCGCTTCGACTATGCGAGCAGGCACCGCACAGCCGACACCACCTCTCCGCCGCACCGGGTGGAGCCGCACCATCTCGTCACCGCCCGGGGCCGCTGGTATCTGGTCGCATGGGATCTCGAGCGCACCGACTGGCGCATCTTCCGCGCAGACCGCATCACGCCCCGCATCCCGACAGGACCGCGCTTCGCGCCGCGCGAGGTCCCCGGGGGCGACGTCGCGCAGTTCGTGTCGGCCAGATTCAAGGGTTCCGAAGGCACCGATCGGTGGCCCTGCCACGGCAAGGTCGTCCTCCATCGGCCGGCCGGTGAGATCCTCCCCTTCGCCGGAGACGCCGTCGTCGAGGATCTCGGCCCCGGAAAATGCGGACTGGAAGCCGGATCCTGGTCCTGGGTGGCGCTGGCCGCCACCCTCAACCGCTTCGACACCGACATCGACGTCGTCGGCCCACCGGAGCTCACTCACGCCTTCGCACTGCTCGCGGCCCGGAACGCGGCGACCGCGGCACCGGAGAGGTCGCCGGGATGACCGACCACGAGCGCGACAGCAGGTACAGAACTCGCCGAAGTCCTACCGCGACACGCCCTTCCGCTCACCGTGCCGCGTCCCGGCAAGAGATCCGGACGGAGCGGCGACGGTATCGACGACACCCGTGCACAGCACCTCGCCGCCGAGCAGCAGCCTTGCCGTCGAGTCGATACCACGCTCCCCCACCGTGCGTACGATGTCGAAGTGCAGCTCCGTCGCCAGCGGAGTGGGGCGCCGGTAGGTCACCGTCAGCGAACGGGTCTTCCCGGCCACGCCCGACGCGCAGCTCTGTTGCTGGGTGACGCAGTCGAAGAAGACCCCGAGGAACCCGCCGTGTACCAGGCCGGGCGGACCTTCGAAGGCCAGCGGGAAGGTCACACGGCCCCGGGCGCGGTCCGCATCGAGCCGGTCGAAGACGTACTCCGGGAAGCACGGGTTGAACGCACCGACGTCGTACGCATGGTCGACGTAGACGCGGCGGGAGTCGTCGGCACCCGGACCCACCCGTGGTCGCACGTCACGAGCTGCCACCGATGCCAGGTCGCGTTCCCAGCCGGCGAGCCGGTCGGCCAGTTCGTCCATTGCCGGGTGCGGGTGTTCGAGCGACATCACGAGTCCGACGAGACGGCGCAGCGCGGGCGCGACCGCGAGTGCCTGCGGCAGCGGTGCCGCACCGTAGGCGATCCGGTCACCCTCGCCGGTCCGATCCTGGTGTTCGCCCATGAATTCCCTTCCCTCGAAACCCGTCCCCTGTTATCTTCGGACGGAGTAACGGTATCAATTACCGTAATACAAACAGTATAGATCCGGGGGCAGATGTGACCACGGCGGACCGAGATGCCGGCAGCGGGACCGACGGCGCCGTGACCGCGAACCGCGATGCCGCCGTTCTGCACCTCACCCTGGATCGTGTGGACCGCCGGAATTCACTGAGCCCGAGCATGATCGACTCACTCGTCGACCACCTCACACGCGCCGCGACCGACGATTCGTTGCGCGCGGTCCACCTTCGCGGTTCCGGCGACGACTTCTGCTCCGGTGTCGATTGGATCTCCCGCAACAGCAGTGGGACCCGCCCGCGCCCGGGCGATCTCGTGCGCCGTCTGCCCCACGGCGCACACCGCGTGATCGAACTCGTGCACACCATCCAGTTGCCGGTCGTGTGCACCGTCCGGGGCTGGGCCGCCGGCATGGGCTGCAATCTGGCGCTCGCCGCCGATTTCACCGTCGCGGCCGACGACGCCGTGTTCTGGGAACCGTTCGTCGCACGCGGCTTCAGCCCGGACTCCGGAGCGACCTGGCTGTTGCCACGCCTCGTCGGGATGGCCCGGTCCCGTCGGATGCTCATGCTCGGCGAGCAGGTGCCGGCCGGTGCCGCCGCCGACTGGGGCCTGATCCACGATGTGGTTCCGGCCGCCGATCTCGATTCCGCAACCGGCGAACTGCTGGACCGCCTCGCCTCCGGTCCGACCGTCGCGCTCGGCCTGACGAAACAGGCCCTGGCGAACGGCCAGCGCGCGACCCTTCCCGAGGCAATGAACCAGGAACTGTACGACCTGGAATTATCGTGCAGAACACATGATTTCAAGGAAGGTCTCGCCGCGTTCCGGCAGCGGCGCGCCCCGGAGTTCGAGGGTCGATGACGCAGGGGGCAAGTGTGAGCACCGTATTCGAGACCATCCACTTCGAGGTCGCGCCCGAGGACAAGGTCGCGACGATCACCCTGAACCGGCCCGAACGGCTCAATGCGTTCGACCGGCGGATGTGCGAGGAGATGGCCCGCGCATGGCGGACGGTCAAACTCGACGACGGGGTCAACGCGATCGTCCTGCGGGCGGCCGGTAGCCGGGCATTCAGCGCCGGGCTCGACATCACGTCGAGCTACGGCCAACCGGACAGCGTGTGGCACCACGAGGATCCGGGCGAGTTGCTCGGCCCCAAATGGCAGAAGATGTGGAAGCCCGTCGTGTGCGCGGTGCAGGGCATGTGCACCGCAGGCGGGTTCTACTTCGTCAACGAGGCCGACGTGGTGATCTGCTCGTCCGACGCCACATTCTTCGATTCGCACGTGTCGACCGGACTGGTGTCGGCGCTCGAACCGATCGGGTTGATGCGCCGGGTCGGCCTCGGTGAGACCTTGCGGATCGCGTTGACCGGCAACGACGAACGCGTCTGCGCCGACACCGCACTACGAATCGGCCTGGTCTCGGAAGTGGTTGCGCCGGAATCACTGTGGTCGCGCGCCCACGAGATCGCCACCGTCATCGCCGCGAAGCCGCCCGCCGCCACGCAGGGAACCGTCAAGGCCATCTGGGAATCACTGGACAAGCCGTATCGCGCCGCGCTCGACCACGGCCTGATCTACACCCGGCTCGGCAACCCGCTCGGCAAGGCTCAACTCGCGGACGCCCCCTCCGGCAACATCCGTACACCGAGGCTTCGCTGATGCACGCGACAACTGCCGATACCGCACCGGCGGCGACCGACCGGCTGACCGTCGGCGCACTCCTCCGCCGCCATGCCGCAGCAACGCCGCGGCGCCCGCTGTCGATCACCGGCGGAGCCCGGCTCGAATACGGCGATGCTGCAAGCCGATCCGCGCTTCTGGCCCGGACGCTCGTCGCTCTCGGCGTCGGTAGAGGCACCCACGTGGCCCTGCTGCTCCCCGACGGACCTCGGTTCGTGGTCGGGCTGCTCGCCGCCGCGCGCATCGGCGCGGTGACAGTCCCGATCCCCGCGACCCCGGCCACCACGAGCACCGTCGTCCGCGACCTGCTCGTGCACAGCGACGCGCGCGTGCTGGTCACGATCGGCGGTGGTCTCCCGCGCGATCTGCTCGACGATGCCGACATCGGACCCGGCGGCACGCTGTGGTGCCCGGCGGTCCCCCAGTTGCGTCATGTCCTGGCCGAGGGTGACGCCGATCCTCGCGTTCTCGATACCGGCACCGCGCCCCGCGTCGCCGAGCTCGTGGACGACAGGCTGCTCGCGGCCGTCGAGGACGATGTCACCGGCAGCGATCCCCTCGCCGTCGTGTACGTACCCGATCGGGACGACCCCCTCGGTGCGGTCCACACGCACGAGGGGTTGCTCGGCCGCCAGCGGATTCTCGACGAATCCGGCACCGTCCGGACGTCGCACTGCTCCCTTGCGCGAATCGAAGGATTCTCGGCACTGCTCGGAGCCCTGGCCGACGGCGCGACGCTGCGTTCGGACGCCGGGTCCGCACCAGCGGGAGATCCGCCGCCGGCGGCCACCGAGACCGGCGGGGGCGTCTTCGTCCCGTCCGGCGACGGGCGCACGGTGCGGCCGGTTCCCGGGTTCCGGCTGCGGGTCGTCGATCCCGGATGCGGCACGGACGTGCCCGTCGGCGAGATCGGAGAATTGTGGGTCCGCGGCCCGCACCTGATGCTCGGCTACCACAGACGCCGCCGCGAGGACTCCTTCGACCGGGACGGGTGGTTCCACACCGGAACCTGCGCCCGCATCGTCGCCGACGGCGCCGAACCGGTCGACACGATGTCGCCGCTCCACGTCGGCACAACGACCCGCACGCTCCCCGAGCCGGCCGAGACCACGATGCACTTGCTGGTGACAGCGTGTGCGGCCCGTCACCCCGACGTGGAGGCGGTGGTCGACCGGGTCGGCCGGCTCACCTACGGGGAACTCGACTCCACCACACGTGAGCTTGCGGCAGCGCTGGTCGAATCCGGGGTCGGCAAGGGCACCCGCGTGGGCCTGCTCATGCCCAACGGCACCGAATGGGTTCGGATCGCCGTCGCGCTCACACGGATCGGCGCGGTGCTGGTGCCCCTGAGCACGATGCTGCGGCGCCCGGAGTTGCGGGCCGCGCTGCGGGTTGCGGCGGTCCAGCAGGTGATCACCGTCGACGAGTTCCGCGGGCGGCGCTACCTCGACGATCTCCCCCCGGCCGAAACCGATGTCCACGACCCCGACCTACCTGCGCTGCGGCGCATCCGACGCGCCGCAGCACTGTCGCTCCCCGTTCCCGGCCGAGCGGCGCGGCTCGTGGCCGAGGCACTCGCCACCACCGTCACACCGGCCGACACGCTGGCGGTCATGTTCACCTCCGGCAGCCGTGGCGTTCCCAAGGGCGTCGTGCATTCGCACGGAAGTGCGTTCGGTGCCGTGCGATCCGGGCTCGGCGACCGCTGCATCGACTCGTCCACCCGCGTGTACCTGCCGATGCCGCTGTTCTGGGTCGGCGGGTTCGGCGGGGGGCTGCTGTCCGCGCTGCTGGCGGACGCCACCCTCGTCACCGAGGACATTCCGAGCCCCGACGCGACGCTCGCGCTGCTCCGCCGCGAGCGGGTGACTCTGTTTCGCGGCTGGCCGGATCAGGCGGAAGTCCTTGCCCGCCACGCCGAGTCGACCGGAGAACCCTGGGTCGCGACGCTCCGCGGCGGCAGCCTCGACGCGATGCTCCCGCCCGAGTTGCGCTCCCGCCCCGGCGCGCGGGCGAATCTGTTCGGGATGACGGAATCGTTCGGGCCGTATTGCGGCTTCCGCGCCGACACCGACATGCCGGAGACCGCGTGGGGAAGTTGCGGCAGGCCGTTCCGCGGGATCGAGGTCCGGATCGTCGAGCCCCGCGACGGCACGCCCTGCCCGGCCGGCACGGTCGGGATGATCCGGATTCGCGGGCCGCACATTCTGCGTGGCCTGTACGGTCGCGGCCGCGAGGACGTCTTCACCCCGGAGGGCTTCTACGTCACCGGCGATCTCGGGCACCTCGACCACGACGGATTCCTGTTCCACCACGGCAGGTCCGACGACATGTTCAAGGTCAGCGGCGCCACCGTCTATCCGGCCGAAGTCGAACACGCGCTGCGGGGCATCGACGGCGTCCGGGGCGCGTTCGTCACCGATGTGCCCGGCGCGAACGGCCCACGGGTAGCGGCGGCCGTGGTCCGCGCGAACGCCGCGATCACCGCGGAATCGTTGCGGGCGTCGGCACGGGAAGCGCTCAGTCCGTTCAAGGTGCCCACATTGTGGGCGCTGCTCGATTCGGACGAGGCCGTACCACGCGGTTCCACCGGCAAGATCGATCTCGTCGGTCTCCGTAATCTGTTCTCACCTGCATGAATCCACCCATCGGCACTCCGCGCCTGCGGTATCGTCCGAAGAACTGTACGACCGACGGTTCGCCGTTCGGGGCACCGCAGCACCGACCCGACGCTGCCGTAGCGCATTCGCCGACATCCATCCGAGGAGTTGCAGTGCCACACACGAACGGGATCGAATCATTCTCGACTCCAAGAGAATTCACCATCGATGCGGCGGCGAGCGTCGTCGCTGCCGCGATCCCGGACCGCGAGATGATCGTGCAGGGCGACCGCCGGTTCACCTACGCCCGGATCGACGAGCGCGCACGGCGCTTCGCGTCGTTCCTGCATTCGCAGGGACTGGGCTGCCACACCGAACGGTCCGACCTCGCCGCGCACGAAGTCGGCCAGGATCTGCTGGGGTGTCTGGCCTACAACGGAAACGAATACATCGAGGCACTGCTCGGTGCGTTCCGCGCGCGCGTCGCGCCGTTCAACGTCAACTACCGCTACACGGGCAGCGAACTCGGCGGGCTGCTCGCCAACTCGGAGGCGACGGCGTTGCTGTATCACGCGGCGTTCGCCCCGACGGTCGCGGCCGTACGGGCGAGCCTGCCGTCACTGCGGGTGCTGATCCAGATCGCCGACGGCTCCGGCAACGACCTGCTCGACGGTGCCGTCGACTACGAGACCGTGCTCGCCGCGAGTTCCCCCGCACCGCTGCCGATCCGATCCACCCCCGACGACCTCTACGTCCTCTACACCGGCGGCACGACCGGCACGCCCAAGGGGGTGCTGTGGCGGCAGCACGACATCCTCATGGCAGGCTGCGGCGGCAGGAACATCTACAACGGAGAACTGGTCGACTCCTACGAGAGCATCGCCGCGAACGCCGTCGCCAATCCGGGGCTGCGGATGATGATCCTGCCACCGCTGATGCACGGTGCCGCGCAGTGGGCCGCGCTGACCGCCGCCCTCACCGGGCAGACCGTCATCTTCTCGACGGTGCCCGACCATCTGGACGGTCCCGAGGTGGTCCGCACCATCGAACGGGAGAAGGTCGCCGTCGCCACCGTGGTCGGCGATGCCATGGCGCGCCCCCTCGCCGCCGCGATCGAGGACAGCGACGCCGATGTGTCGTCGCTGGTCCTGGTCGGGAACGGAGGAGCGGTGCTGAGCCCGACCGCCAAGCAGCGGCTCATCGCGGCGGTTCCCGGTCTCGTGGTGCTCGACGGCGTCGGATCGTCGGAGACCGGAGCGCAGATGCAACACACGTCCATGACGGGCTCGGTCGCCACCGGCACGTTCCGAGGGGGACCCGACACCTGCGTCGTCGCGGAGGATCTCGACGGTGTCCTCGGCCCGGGCCACGAGGGCATCGGCTGGCTCGCGCAGCGGCGATTCGCACCGCTGGGTTACAAGGGCGACGCCGAAAAGACCGCGGCGACCTTTCCCACCATCGGTCCGGACCGGTTCTCGCTGCCGGGTGACCGTGCCCGCCATCTCCCGGACGGCAGCATCGAACTTCTCGGCCGGGACTCGGCGACCATCAACTCGGGTGGCGAGAAGATCTTCGCCGAGGAGGTCGAACTCGCGATCGTCTCCCATCCGGGGGTGGTCGACGTCGTGGTCGCGGCACGGCCGAGCGAACGCTGGGGACAGGAGGTGGTCGCGATCGTGGTGCCCGTCGACGACGCCGGGCTCGACGCCACCGGTGTGATCGAACACGCCGCGCGGTCGATCGCCCGGTACAAGCTACCGAAGGCCGTCGTGTTCCGTCCCGAGATCGCCCGCAGCCCGGCCGGGAAGGCCGACTACCGGTGGGCACGCGCGCAGGCCGTGGCGGACGACGCTCGCACCGTCGCGGACGCGGACGCGGACGGTGCCCGGCACACGGTGACGTGATCTCTTCGTCCCCCATTTCCGGGCTGTCGTGGTCACAATGAATCGGACACGCGGCAGCATCGGAAGGGACGCGCATGGAGATCGCCGAGGTGATGGACAGCGTCGGCTCGGCCATCGACGTGGTCGGGGTCGCGGTCATCGTGGTCGGTGCGCTGGTTTCCAGCTGGATTGCGTACGACACCCGCAGGCGTACACCCGGCGCACCGATCTACGTCGCGTATCGGCGCAATCTGGGGCGGTCGATCCTGCTCGGACTCGAATTCCTGGTCGCGGCCGACATCATCAAGACCGTCGCGGTGACCCCCACCTTCTCCTCCGTGGGAGTCCTGGCGATCATCGTCCTGATCCGCACGTTCCTGAGCTGGTCGCTGCAGCTCGAAATCGACGGGCGCTGGCCGTGGCAGAAACCCGCCTCCGAAGGATCCGCGGGACAGGAAACGGCGTCGTCGTCGTGACGGACCCTGTCCGCCGTGATCGGCAGGCCCCCGCCTACAGCCCGACCGCCTGCGCCATGGCGGCCTGCGGTGCCGGGTGCCCGGTGAACTGCTCGACCTGACCGAACGCCTGGTGCAGCAACATGTACAGGCCCGACACGACGACGCTGCCTCGGCTCTGCGCCGCGGAGGCGAGCGGAGTCGGCCACGGATCGTAGATCGCGTCCAGGATGAACGGTGCCCGTGCGAGGACATCGGCGAACGGCGCAGCGCCGGCGGCCGGGACCGTCGACACCAGCGCCCCGGCCCCGGCGCACACGTCGGCGAGGGCCGGATCCTCGAATCCCACCCAGCGGGGCGTCACCCCGACCGCCTCGGCGCAGTCGTAGGTCTCGGTGGCGCGGGCCTGTGATCGTGCAACGACGGTGATCTCCCGGACACCGAGGGACGCCAGTCCGACGATCGCCGGCCGGGACGTGCCGCCGTTGCCGACGACGACGGCGCTGCGGCCGGTCAGGTCGGTGACGCCGATCGTGCCAAGTGCACCGGTGACACCGTCGACGTCGGTGCAGTCCGCTCGCCAGCCACCCTCGGTGCGCACGAGCGTGTTCGCGGAACCGATGGTCACGGCCCGATCGGTGCGTTCGTCCGCACAGGCCAGCGCCGCGAACTTCCCGGGCATGGTGACCGACAGACCGACCCATTCGGGGCCGAGCGAATCGACGAATCCGGGAAGTTGCTCGCCGGTGCATTCGATGCGCTCGTAGGTCCAGTCGGTCAGTCCCAACGCCCGGTATGCGGCCAGGTGCAGCAGCGGCGACTTCGAATGCCGGATGGGGCTGCCGAGGACCGCGGCCCTGCGGGCGCCGGTCTCTTTCTCATCTACCACTGTCGAGAATTCCGCTTTCCAGGGCTCGTTCGGTGTTCGCGAGGTGCTCCTCGTATCCGTCGGCGAACAGGGTCGTTCCCTGCGCATCGATGGTCACGAAGTAGATCCAGGTTCCCGGCTCCGGGTTCTCCACCGCCTGCAACGCTCCGATGCTGGGCGACGAGATCGGCGTCGCGGGCAGGCCGGGGCTCGCGTAGGTGTTCCACGGTGTCACTCGTTCCCGGTCCGCGTCGGTTGTGGCCAGTTCGGTCTCGTCGAGCGAGTAGTTCACCGTCGAGTCGAACTGCAGCGGCATGTCGATCGCGAGCCGGTTGAGGATCACTCGGGCGACCTTCGTGAAATCCGCGGGGAGCGCTTCACGTTCGACGAGGGACGCCGCGACGAGCAGTTCGTAGGGCGACAACCCGGCCTTGGCGGCCGCGTCGGCGATACCCGTGCTGTCGTACTGTTCGGCGCTGGCCGAGACGAGCCGGGCGAGCACCTCGGTGGCGCTTGCGGTGGGATCGAAATCCCAGCTTCCGGCCGCGATGAGACCTTCGAGCTGGCGATCGCGGTCCGGCACACCGGTCACCGCCTGCCGCGCCCACTCCGGAACACCGAGCGCAGCGAGATCGGTACTCGCGCCGGCCTGGTTGAGTTCGTCGTAGGTCAGGCAGTGGGAGGTTCCGCTGTCCTCGTAGCAACTCGCTTCCGCGATCAGCGTGTAGATGCCCTTGCGGACGGCGCCGGTGTTGACGTCCCGGATGTCGTGCAGCTGGCGGCCTTCGGACACGACCAGCGCACCGACCCGGGAGTCCGGGTCGACGAGTTCGGCGACCGCGTCGACCGCGGGAACGTTCGAGGCCAGGCTGTAGAAGCCGGGCTGCACCGCGTTCATTCCGGTGTTCTGTACGGCTGCGTTGAAGAACGCCGACGCGCTGGCGACGACACCCTTGTCGGCGAGTTCGCGGCCGATCTCGTCGGCGGTCTCCCCCGATCGGACCTGCACGACGACCGCCGGGCCGGCCGGGCCGGTGAAATCCGGGGGCAGACCGGGACCGGCGATCTTCTTGTAGACGAAGAACCCGCCGCCGACGGCGAGCACCAGCAGCAGCGCCACGGCGAGCGAGCCGATGATGCGTCCGCGCTTCTTGCGTGCGCCGGCCTCGCGATCGTGCGCGCGGCGTGCCGGGGACACCCCGACCGGTTGTGGCGCGGCACGCTCGTCGTCCTGCCACGACTCCGGTTCGGTGTCGTGTGGCGCCGCGTAGGGATCCTCCACCGCGTAGCGGTCCTGCTCATCGGTGAACTCTCCCCCGCCGTAACGGTCGGGACGGTCGGCGTAGCGGTACCCGCCGGCGTACTCGTCGTCGTCGTACCCGTCGCCGCTGTAGCCGCCGTCGGCGGTGCCGACCGGGTAACCACCGTCGGCGGTGCCGACCGGGTAACCACCGTCGGCGGTGCCGACCGGGTACGCACCGTCGGGGGTGCCGACCGGGTAGTCACCGTCGGTGCGACCACTGTCGGTGGTGTAATTCCCCGCGGCACCCATGGGGTTCGGGGGTGGGCCGTCGAACGCGCCTTCCTCGAAGTGGAGAACCGTCGTGGGTTCGTCGTCCGGTCGTGTGACCGGCCGAGGGTTCGGGTCCTGTGTCGAAGGGATCCTGTCGTAGGCGCCGCCGACTTTGCGACGGCCGTCGACGGGTTCCTCGCCGAAGGCGTCCCCGAAGAAATGTCGGTGTGTCACCTCGGTGTCGTCGTCGGACCGTCCGTGCCTGGTCACCGGCCGCCCCCCTGGTCGCCGTCCTCGGCCACGTTCAAAGCTGCACTCCGCTCGTCCAACCAACCCTGCAAGATGGCGACGGCCGCTGCCTGGTCGATGACCGGCCGCGCACCGCGCGCGCTGACTCCGCTCTCGCGGAGCGCACGCGCCGCAGTGACCGTGGTGAAGCGTTCGTCGGCCATCCGCACGGGAACGTCGGGCAGTTGCCGCCGAAGCCGGCGCGCGAAGTCGCTCGCCAGTTTCGCAGCCTTGCCGGGCTCACCGCGCAGCGTCTGCGGCAGACCGACGATAACCTCAACGGCCTCGTATTCCATAACGATTTGGACAATGTGCCGGATGTCGGGCGCGTCGGGCCCGCGGTCCTTGGACCGCGGGACCGTCTCGACGGGGGTCGCGAGGATGCAGTCGGGGTCGCACGAGGCGACACCGATCCGGACGCTGCCGACGTCGATGCCGATGCGCCGACCGCGTCCGGGGTCGTCGTCGCCCGGGCGATCCGGGCCGGCGACTTCCGCCACGATCAGCCGGCCAGCTCGCGCAGTCGCGTCCGGAACGCGTCGAGCGCCGCCGGGATGCCGTCGGCATCCGAACCGGAGCCCTGCGCCATGTCCGGCTTGCCGCCGCCCCGGCCGCCGATCGCCGGACCGAAGCTCGACACCAGATCGCCGGCCTTGATGCCCTTCTCCTGGGCGGCCTTGGTGGTGGCGACGACGAAGGGGACCTTGCCGTCGGCGCTGCCGAGCAGCAGCACGACCGCGGGTTCGCTGCCGAGGCGTCCGCGCACATCCGTCGCGAGGCTGCGCAGGTCGTTGCCGGCAACCCCTTCCGGTGCCTCTTCGGCGATCACCAGCACGTCCCCGACCCGCTGGGCCTTCTCGGCGAAGGTGCCCGCCGAGGCGAGGACCGCTGCGGCACGGGTCTTCTCGAGCTCCTTTTCGGCGACCTTGAGGCGTTCGATGAGCGATTCGACGCGACCGGGCACTTCCTCGGACGGCACCTTGAGCGTCGAGGACAGGCCGGCGAGCAGGGCACGTTCCTTGGCGAGATGCCGGTACGAGTCCAAACCGACGTACGCCTCGACGCGGCGGACACCGGAGCCGACGGACTGCTCCCCGAGCAGGGTGACGGTGCCGATGTGCGACGAGTGCTGCACGTGGGTGCCGCCGCACAGTTCCATCGAGAACGGCCCGCCGATCTCGACGACGCGGACCTCGTCGCCGTAGTTCTCGCCGAACAGCGCCATCGCGCCCATCTTCTTCGCCTTGTCCAGGTCGGTGACGAACGTGTTCACCGGGTAGTTCGCGGCGACGGCCTCGTTGGTGACGGCCTCGATGTCCTGCTTCTGCTGCTCGGAGAGCGCCCCGGGCCACGAGAAGTCGAAGCGCAGGTAGCCGGGCTTGTTCAGCGAACCGGCCTGAACCGCGTTGGGGCCGAGGACCTGACGCAGGGCGGCGTGCACCATGTGGGTGCCGGAGTGGCCCTGGGTGGCACCCTTGCGCCACTCGGGGTCGACCTGGACGAGAACCGTGTCGCCCTCGGTCACCTGGCCTTCGAGGACGGTGACCTTGTGCACCCACAACTGCTTCGCGATCTTCTGCACGTCGTTGACCTTGACGCGCAGACCGGTCGCGGTGATCGTGCCGATGTCGGCGATCTGGCCGCCGGCTTCGGCGTAGAGCGGGCTGCGGTCGAGGATCAGCTCGACGTCCTGACCTGCCTGCGCCGCGTGCAGGCGTTCGCCGCCGGTGATGACGGCCAGCACGTTGGCTTCGGACACCAGTTCGGAGAACCCGGTGAACTCGGTCGGGCCGCGGTCGAGCAGTTCCTTGTAGACGGTCAGGTCGGCGTGCGCGTGCTTGCGGGCGCGGGCGTCGTCCTTGGCTCGCTGGCGCTGCTCGGCCATGAGCGAGCGGAAGCCTTCTTCGTCGACGGACAATCCGGCCTCGGACGCCATCTCCAGGGTCAGGTCGATCGGGAATCCGTAGGTGTCGTGCAGCGTGAACGCCTCGGCTCCGCCGAGCACCGTCAGGCCTTCCGATTTGACTGCGTCGACGGCGCCTTCGAACAGCTTCGATCCGGTGTCGAGGGTCTTGAGGAACGCCGTCTCCTCGCCGACCGCGACGGTCTCGATGCGCGAGAAGTCGGTGGCCAGTTCGGGATAGGACGGCGCCATGGTGTCACGTACGACGGCCATGAACCGGGCCATGGTCGGGGTGGTCGCGCCGAGCAGTCGTGCCGAACGCACGATACGGCGCAGCAGGCGGCGCAGTACGTAACCGCGTCCGTCGTTGCCGGGGTTCACGCCGTCGACGATGAGCATCGCGGCGGTCCGGGCGTGGTCGGCGATGACGCGGAACCGCACGTCGGACGCGTGGTCGGCACCGTAGCGGCTGCCGGTCAGTTCCTGGGCCTTGTCGATGACGGGACGCAGCAGATCGGTCTCGTAGACGTTCTCGACGCCCTGCAACAGGAACGCGACGCGCTCGACACCCATGCCGGTGTCGATGTTCTTCTTCGGCAGCGGCCCGAGGATCGGATAGTCGTCCTTGGCGCCGCCCTCGCCCCGCTCGTTCTGCATGAAGACGAGATTCCAGATCTCGATGTAGCGGTCCTCGTCGGCTTCGGGGCCGCCCTCGACACCGTATTCGGGGCCGCGGTCGTAGAAGATCTCCGAGCAGGGGCCGCACGGGCCGGGGATGCCCATCGACCAGTAGTTGTCCTTCATGCCGCGCCGCTGGATGCGGTCCGCGGGCACACCGACCTCGTCGCGCCAGATTCCGTAGGCCTCGTCGTCGTCGAGGTACACGGTCGCCCAGAGCTTCTCGGGGTCGATGCCGTAGCCGCCCTCGTCGACGGAACCGGTGAGCAGCGACCAGGCGTGGGTGATGGCCTCGCGCTTGAAGTAGTCGCCGAAGGAGAAGTTGCCCGCCATCTGGAAGAACGTGTTGTGGCGGGTGGTGATGCCCACCTCTTCGATGTCGAGGGTGCGCACACACTTCTGCACCGACGTGGCCCGCGGGAAGGGCGGTGTCTGCTGACCGAGGAAGAACGGTACGAACGGCACCATGCCCGCGTTGACGAACAGCAGGTTCGGGTCGGCGAGGATCAACGAGGCGCTGGGCACTTCGGTGTGGCCGGCCTTCACGAAGTGGTCGAGAAAGCGCCTGCGGATCTCGTGGGTCTGCACGTCATGGTCCTTCGGGTCTGGCGGTGTGGTGTGTGCCCGCGGTGGGGCTGCCGACTCCGGCGAATCGGCCATCGTTCAGCTTATCGCGACTTCCGACCTCGCTGCCCGTCCCCCTCCGCCGGGACCCGCGTTCCCGCAGTGGAGCGGGCTCTCTATTCTTTCTGGCGAGATGGACATATCGGACCTGTCGGGCCGAAGGATCGGGAGTACCAGTGCCTGAACGGAAACTGCACGACATGGATACCGCGGCCGCCCAACGGGCCCGCGCCCTCGCGGACGCGCTCGCGGCTTCGCTCGACGGCTTGTTCGACCGAGTCGAGACAGCCCACCGCATCCCGGATGGGGACCTCCAGCGACTCACCGAACTCGTCGGCGCCTGGAACGACGCGGTGGCACAACGCGACGGCGCGGACCGCACCACACGCGCCTGACCGCTTTCATCCGCGCACGATGCGACGCAACTTCGGCACCCGCGACGCCAGTTCCCGTTCGACGCCGTGCGCGGTGGGCCGATAGTAGTCCACCCCCACGAGTTCGTCCGGCGGGTATTGCTGCGCCAGAACGCCGTCGGGATGGTCGTGCGGATAGCGGTAGCCGATCGCATTGCCCAGCCCCTGCGCGCCCTTGTAATGGCCGTCGCGCAGGTGCGGCGGCACGGGCCCGGCCCGGCCGGCCTTCACGTCCGCGATCGCCGCGCCGAGCGCCGCGGTCACCGCCCCGGATTTCGGTGCGGTCGCGATGTGGATCGTGGCCTGGGCGAGCGCGAGCTGCGCTTCGGGCATGCCGACCTGTTGCACCACCTGGGCGGCGGCGACCGCGGACTGCAATGCGGTCGGGTCGGCCATGCCGACTTCTTCGCTGGCCTGGATCATGAGCCGGCGTGCGATGAACCGGGGGTCCTCACCGGCGACGATCATCCGGGCCAGATAGTGCAGGGCGGCGTCGACGTCGGAACCGCGCAACGACTTGATGAACGCGCTGGCCACGTCGTAGTGCTGGTCGCCGTCGCGGTCGTAGCGGACGGCGGCCTTGTCGATGCTCGATTCGACGGTGGGCAGGTCGATGACCGGGTCACCACCGTCGGCGCGGTCCCCAGCGGTCTCGGCCGACGCCTCGAGCGCGGTGAGCGCGCGTCTGGCATCGCCCCCGGCGAGACGCACCAGGTGATCGAGCGCCTCGTCGGTCATCGTGACGGTGCCGCCGAGGCCGCGCGGATCGGTGCGGGCGCGTTCGATCAGCGCCCGGATGTCGTCGGGTGCCAGCGGCTGCAGCTGCAGCACCAGCGACCGCGACAGCAACGGCGCGACCACCGAGAACGACGGGTTCTCGGTGGTGGCCGCGACGAGCAGCACGATGCGGTTCTCGACGGCGGCCAGCAGCGCATCCTGCTGGGTCTTCGAGAACCGGTGGACCTCGTCGATGAACAGCACGGTCTGCTCGCCCTGCGCGAGTCGACGCCTCGCGAGTTCGATCACTCCGCGCACGTCCTTGACGCCGGCGGACAGCGCGGACAGCGCCTCGAATCTGCGGCCGGTGGCCCCGGAGATCAGCGAGGCGAGCGTGGTCTTACCGGTGCCGGGCGGCCCGTAGAGCACGACCGACGCGGCACCGGAGCCCTCGACGAGGCGCCGCAACGGCGCACCGGGCGCGAGCAGATGCTGCTGACCGACGACCTCGTCGAGACTGCGCGGACGCATCCGGGCCGCGAGCGGCGCGCCCGCGCCGCTGGGCCCGAGGTTCGCGCGGCGGATCGACGGCTCGGGTTCCGGTTCCGGCGCGCTCGGCGCCTCGAACAGGGCATCCGGAGAGGCGGCAGGATCGTCCGCCCCGAAAAGGTCACTCACCCCCACGACGCTACAAGGCGCGACGGACAACCGGCGCGGGCCGGCGGCACCGGAACTCCGGGTGAACAGCGTGTGCCCGCGTGTGTCGGTCTTTACCGATGTTCGTCCGTGTGGTCGGATCGGCAGGTGCCCACCACCTCACCGGGCCCGCGCGTCTCCAGGCGGGTCGTCCTGCGTTCCGGCGCTCTCGCCGCCGGCGTCGCCGCACTCGGTTCGACCGTCCCCGCGTCGGCAGCGCCGAACACCTTCGCGCACGGCGTCGCCTCCGGTGACCCGCTGCCCGACCGGGTCGTCCTGTGGACCCGGGTGACGCCGGCACCCGAGGCGACCCCCGGTTCGGGTCTGGGCCCGGACACCACGGTGCGCTGGGAGATCGCACCCGACGAGGAGTTCCGCGCGGCCGCCGCCTCCGGCACGGCGACCGCGACCGCGGCGTCCGATCACACCGTGAAGATCGACGCGGCCGGTCTCGAGCCGGACACCACGTACTTCTACCGTTTCACCGTCGTCGGATCCGGTGCCGTGTCCCCGACCGGGCGGACCCGTACCGCGCCGGCCGACGATGCGCGTCCGGGACGGCTGCGGTTCGGCGTGGTGTCGTGCGCGAACTGGGAGGACGGGTTCTTCGCCTCGTACCGGCATCTGGCGGCGCGCACCGATCTCGATGCGATCGTGCACCTGGGTGACTACCTGTACGAGTACGGGACCGGCGAGTACGCGCCGCGAAGCGGCCCGGTGCGTCGCCATGCGCCCGCGCACGAGATCCTCACGCTCGCCGACTACCGCGTCCGGCACGGCGAGTACAAGACCGACCCGGACCTGCAGGCGCTGCATGCGCTGTTGCCCTGGATCGTCACCTGGGACGATCACGAGTCGGCGAACGACTCGTGGTCCGGCGGGGCGGAGAACCACCAGCCCGCCGCCGAAGGAGCCTGGGCCGAGCGCATCGCCGCGGCGCGCCGGGCGTATCTCGAGTGGATGCCGGTGCGTGTCTCCGGCACGGAGCCGCGGCTCTACCGGCGGTTGCGGTTCGGTGACCTGGCCGAGCTGTCGATGCTCGATCTGCGCAGCTACCGATCCGAGCAGGTCGGCCTCGGACCGGGCCTGCGGGAGATCGACGACCCGGCCCGCACGATCACCGGCGCCGAGCAGATGTCCTGGCTGACCGCCGGTATCACCAGCTCGCCCACGCGTTGGCAGCTCGTCGGGAATCCGGTGATGTTCTCCCCGCTGCTGATACCGCCGCTCGACGCGCGCACCACGGCGGCGCTCACCGAACTCGCGGGTGTTCCCGCGGCCGGAGTGCCTGTCAACACGGACCAGTGGGACGGCTATCCGGCGGACCGGCAGCGGCTGCTCGACGCAATCGTGGCGACAGGTGGGCTCAACGTCGTGTTCCTCACCGGTGACATCCACACGTCGTGGGCGTGCGATGTTCCGGTGGACGCCGCCGCGTACCCGACGGCCGGCAGCGTCGCCACCGAACTGGTCCTCCCGTCCGTGACCTCGCAGAACATCGACGACATCCTCGGGACCGCGCCGCGCACGGCCTCCGTCGGAATCGAGTCGGCGGTGCGGGATCTCAACCGTCACGTGCGCTACGTCGAGCTCGATTCGCACGGCTACGGCGTCCTGGAGGTCACGCCCGACGCGGTGCAGATGGACTGGATGTACGTGCTCGATCGAGCCGACCCGGCGACCGGTGCTCGCCTCGGCGCCAGCATGCGGGTGCCCGCCGGGTCGGCTCGCGTCGAACCGGCGGCACCACTGGACCCCGTCGTGCGCTGACGCGGGGCCGTCGGCCGTGGCCTGTCTCAGGCGTCGTCGCGGCGACCCCGGATGCACGCCAGCACGTCGCGGGCGTGTTCGGCGATGTCGTCGTGGCCGGTGTCCGCGGCGAACTCGGCGAGCAACGACCACCGGGACTCGAGCGCGTCGAGCCGGTGCACGGACAGCTGATGCGACCGCACCGAGGCGATGCGTGCGTGGTCCTCGGGGAGGTACAACTCGGTGCTCAACCACACGCAGGCGAGCTGCGCGTCGAGCAGGCGCGTGGCGAAGACTTCGTCGAACGCCAGCTGAGGCCACATCGCCACGACCTCGGCGCGCCAGGCATCCGCCATCGCCCGGGCGCGATCCAGCGTCAGCGGGGCGGTGCACAGGCAGGCGGGGAAGGAGGTCAGGGCGTAGGCGATGTCGAGGGTGGCGTCCCGGAATCCGCCCCACTCGTAGTCGAGGAACTGCACGCCGTCGTCGCCGACGACGATGTTGTCCGGGCACAGATCCGACGGGCTGAACGCCCGGAACCGTCCACCGGTGAACAGGCGGGCGGCCCGGTCTGCGCGATCGAGGACGGACTGCGGCACCGTGAGCCCGAAATCGCGGGCGAGGAGTTCGGGAACCGCGTGGACGGCCTGCACGGCCTGCTCGGCCATGACATCGGCGGCATTGCCGACGTCGGCGCGACGCAGCAGGGCCGCGAAGTCCTCCTCGCGGCCGACGGTCGCGGCGTGCATGCGGCCGAGCGCCTGGGCGAGAGCCATCAGCGTGTTGCCGACCGTGTCGGCGTCGCCGCTGCGCAGCAGCGAGGCGAGCGGAGTCGCGTCACCGAGGTCGCTGAGGACGAGCAGACGGGTTTCGAAGTCGTAGGCGAGCAGTTCGGCGCCCGGCCGGTTGTCCTTCGCGAGGGCGGTCGCGAACTGGTAGGACACCGCCTCCCGCAGGAACGCGACCTCTTCGCCGGTTTCGGCGCCACGGAAGTCCACGTGCCCGATACCGCGGGTCCGCGGAAGCTGCTTGAGCACGAGCGTCCGGGGAAGCGAGAACGGGTTGGCCGCGACCCGCACGCGGAGCACGGTGGACATGCCGCTCCCCCCGAGATCCACGGGGTCGGCGAGCGTCACCGGTGCGCCGGTACGGCGGGTGAGCAGTTTTTCGGCTGCCTGAACAACCTCTGAGACGGGGTCTGCCAATGTTGCAGTCATCGCTTGACAATCTACCCGGTGCCGGGCCCCCGCAGGTCCTGCAGAAGTCTCGAAACGGCTAGGACCTTCGGTGCGAGGACACGGAACGGCCGCGGGCGTGCGGTGCGCGCACCGGCCGCCGAGACCGGAGAAAACGCCCGGATCCGTGGGGTGCCGGCGCGGTGTGCGGCACCCCACGGATCGGCCGTTCTACCGATCGTCCTTCTTCGGCTCGTCCTCCTTCGGCTCGGGCTTGAAGTCCATGCCGGACTCCTTGCGCTGGGCCGCGCTGATCGGGGCGGGCGCGTCGGTCAGCGGGTCGACGCCACCGCCGGACTTCGGGAACGCGATGACCTCGCGGATCGACTCCATCCCGGCGAGCAGCGCGGTGATGCGGTCCCACCCGAACGCGATGCCGCCGTGCGGCGGGGCGCCGTACTTGAACGCGTCGAGCAGGAAGCCGAACTGTTCCTGCGCCTGCTCCTCCGAGATTCCCATGACCTTGAAGACGCGTTCCTGCACGTCGGGCCGGTGGATACGGATCGAACCGCCGCCGATCTCGTTGCCGTTGCAGACGATGTCGTAGGCGTAGGCCAGAGCCGTACCGGGGTCGGTGTCGAAGGTGTCGAGGAACTCGGGCTTGGGCGAGGTGAACGCGTGGTGCACCGCGGTCCACGCGGACGAGCCGAGGGCGACGTCGCCGGACGCGGTCGCGTCGGCGGCGGGCTCGAAGAGCGGCGCGTCGACGATCCACACGAACGCCCACGCCTTGGGATCGATCAGATCGAGCTTGCGGGCGATCTCGCCGCGTGCGGCACCCAGCAGCGCACGCATGGGCTTGGTGGCCCCCGCTGCGAAGAAGATGCAGTCGCCGGGCTTCGCCCCGACGTGGTCGCACAGTCCGGCACGCTCGGTGTCGGTGAGGTTCTTCGCGACCGGGCCGGACAGTTCACCGTCCTCGCCCACCAGGACGTAGGCCAGACCCTTCGCTCCGCGCTGCTTGGCCCATTCCTGCCAGGCGTCGAGTTGGCGGCGGGGCTGGCTCGCACCGCCCGGCATGACGACGGCCCCGACGTACTCGGCCTGGAACACCCGGAAGGTGGTGTCCTTGAAGAAGTCCTTGCATTCGACGAGTTCGATGTCGAACCGCAGGTCCGGCTTGTCGGAGCCGAACCGGCGCATCGCCTCGGCGTAGGTCATGCGCGGGATCGGGGTCTCGAGTTCGAAGTCCACGAGGCGCCACAGCGCGTGCAGGATCTCCTCGGCCAGCAGGATCACGTCCTCCTGGGTCACGAAGGACATCTCGATGTCGAGCTGAGTGAACTCGGGCTGACGGTCGGCGCGGAAATCCTCGTCGCGGTAGCAGCGGGCGATCTGGTAGTACCGCTCGATACCACCGACCATGAGCAGCTGCTTGAACAGCTGCGGGCTCTGCGGCAACGCGTAGAAGTTGCCGGGCTGCAGGCGCGCCGGCACGACGAAGTCGCGGGCCCCCTCGGGCGTGGACCGGGTCAGCGTGGGCGTCTCGACCTCGACGAACGAGTGGTGCGCGAGTACCGCGCGGGCCGCCGCGTTGACCTTGCTGCGCAGGCGGATGGCCTTGCCCGGTGCCTCGCGGCGCAGATCGAGGTAGCGGTACTTCAGACGTGCTTCCTCACCGGCCTGGTCGTCGAGCTGGAACGGCAGCGGCGCCGCCTCGTTGAGGACCTCGAGGGAAGTCGCGTCGACCTCGATCGCGCCGGTCGGAATGTCGAAGTTCTGGTTGCCGTCCGGGCGCACCTCGACGACACCGGTGACCTTGACACAGAACTCCGCGCGCAAGCGGTGGGCCTGCTCGAGGACCGCGGCATTGCGGAACACGACCTGGGCGACACCGGATGCGTCGCGCAGGTCGATGAAGATCACCCCGCCGTGGTCGCGGCGCCGGGCCACCCAACCGGTGAGGGTGACGGACTGCTCGGCGTGCTCGGCTCGCAACGAGCCGGCGAGATGGGTGCGCAGCACGGAATTCCTTTCGAAACGATCCAACGAGGTTCTTCGTCGGCTGTAATCCTACGAAAGACACGGATGTGACGAGGACACCCGTACCCGATTGCGCATGCCAAGCTTGTGCAGCCGAATCACCTGCAACAAGAAAGCGATGCGATGACGTTCAACGACGGGGCACGGATCGAGGCGGGCCGGGTCCGCCGGGGCGGCGGTGGTCGCGGCGGCAGGATCGCGGTCGGCGGCGGCGTGGGCGGCATCATCGTGCTGATCCTCGCGCTGCTGTTCGGCGGCGATCCGGGGTCGCTGCTCGGGACCGGCCCGGTCGACGGGAACGACCCCGCCGGTGCCGCCGGTTCGGAGGACTGCCGGACCGGCACGGATGCCAACTCTGATGTGAACTGCCGGGTCGAGTACACCGTCGGCAGCCTCGATCTGGTGTGGGAGCAGCAGTTGGCACAGCAGACCGGAGTCCCCTACGTGCGGCCCGAGGTGCAGTTGTTCTCGGGTTCCGTCGCGACCGGCTGCGGCAATGCGACCAGCGATGTCGGCCCGTTCTACTGTCCCGCCGACCAGACCGCGTACTTCGACACGAGCTTCTTCCAGGAACTCGTGACCCGATTCGGCTCCAGCGGCGGCCCGCTGGCGCAGGAGTACGTCGTCGCCCACGAGTTCGGCCATCACCTGCAGACGCAGCTCGGGGACATCGGCCGCGCGCAGGCCGACCCGCGCGGTCCGGAGTCCGGCGCGGTGCGCACCGAATTGCAGGCCGACTGCTATGCCGGTGTGTGGGCGCACCACGCGGACGAGATGGTCGATCCGGAGACCGGCCAGCCGTTCCTCGTGCCGCTCTCGGACACCGATGTTCGTGACGCGCTGTCCGCAGCGTCGGCGGTCGGTGACGACCGCATCCAGGCCGCCGCGACCGGCCGGGTCAATCCGGAGGGCTGGACCCACGGGTCGTCGGAACAGCGACAGAAGTGGTTCCTCGCCGGCTATCGCACCGGGCAGGTGGCGGCGTGCGACACCTACACGGCACCGGACCTCGACAACCCCGCGGCGCTTCGCTGATCCTGTCTGCCACTGTTCATCCACCAGGAGGCCGGGCGCTCTTCGGAGCGCCCGGCCTCGTTTTTCGCTGCCGCCCTGCGATTTTCTGGTGACGACCTCCGGCCACGCTGCGGGTCACGGAAAGATCGATTTCCGGTTACGGATGATCATTACCGATCTCCACCGAAGATCGCAATTGCTTTCCCGCCTGAAAATGCACCCGCAGCGCATATTTCGACATGAGGAAGAAAGCGCGTTTCGCCCGATATCCGCAGGACAGTCCCGAATAGCAGAAAAAGGAAAAGGACCTGCGGGTACGTTCCCGCAGGTCCCTTTCTTGGAGAGCCTACTGGCTGCTCAGGCCCGAGAAGAAGTCGAGCGCGCCGAACAGGTCGGCAGCGTTGCTGAAGATGTCGGCCAGCGTGGCGAGATCGAGCACGGTGAACTCCTAGTTTTGATCTTGTGTACCGGTGACGCGGGGTCGTGCGCCGCATCAATTGTTACCGCGCTCCGGCTCTCTCTGCAATTCGGAGACATTTGCGGAAGATCGGACACAATTCGATTAAATGTGATTGCGCGCACATTCGGTGCGCAGCCCCGGCGGGAGCCCCCACGCCCGGGTAGCCTCCCCCGCTCCTACCCCAGAGCGCGCCGCATCGACTCGGCCGCACGCGGGTCCGGTGTCACGAGCACCACCTCCTCGACGTCGGCGTCCGCCCCGGTGAGCGCGGCGACGGCGTGCCGCATCGCGTCGGCGGCCGGCCATCCCCCCGCGCCGCCGGCGATGAGGGGAAACGCCACCGTGCGCGCGCCGAGCGCCTCGGCCGCCCTCAGGCTCCGGGTGTACGCCGCACGCAACTGCGCCGCGCGGTCCTCGGAGCGCGAATAACGGGGACCGACGGTGTGGACGATCCACGTCGCCGGGAGGTCGCCGGCGGTGGTGGCCACCGCTGCACCCACGGTCAGCCCGTCCGGCAGGGTGGTCGCGCGCAGCGTGTCGCACGCCGCGCGGACAGCCGGACCGCCGGCCCGGTGGAGGGCCCGGTCGACCCCGCCCTCACCGCTGAAATGTACGTCGGTCGAATTCACGACGGCGTCGACGCGCAGGGTCGTGATGTCGCCGTGAACCACGGTGATCCGCGTTCTCCGTCGTGTGCGATCGGGCTCGGCACCGCCGCGCACGGTGTCCACCGCGAGCCGGACCAGATCGCCGGCGTCGTGACCGGGCCACCCGTGCAGCATGCGGCGCCACCGGAGCGGGATGGCGGCCGCGCCCCAGCGGGCACCGAGCAGGCCACCCGCGATCGCCGCGGTGGTGTCCGTGTCGCCTCCGGCGCGCACGGCGGCTTCGAGCGCCCCGCGCAGGTGGTCCTCACCGGCACCGGGGGTGGTCGTGATCGCCCACCATGCGGTCTGCAGGGCGTGGACGACCCAGCCGTTCCGCGCGAAATCCGCGGGCGTGCCCCGTTCGGCCGCGTCGAGCAGCGGCCGCCAGAAGTCGGCCACCTCGGGCGATGCGATCTCCAGGTAGCCGCGCACGCCGTCGAACGTGCCGTGCAGCACGGCGTGCCGGATCGCGTGGGACCACAGACTGCACGCCTGTTCCGCCGTCGGGTCGTCGTGGGTGAGGGCACTGATCCGCGCTGCGGCGTCGAGACACCCGGCCCGGTCGTCGAGGTACGCGAGCGCGACAGGAGCGGTCCGCATCAGCGATCCGTTGCCCGCCTTGCGGCCGGTGAGCGCCCGGGCGTGCGCCTGCATGGCCGCCGCGCTGCCGGCACGGCGGCGCAGGACACTGCTCGTCTGGTTGCCGATGTCCTTCGGATTCGAGTCGTACCAGCGGACGAACTGCGCCGCGACCGCGTCGAGTCCACGTCCGCGCCCGATGTCGGCTCCGGTCGCGGCGACTTCGGCGATCGCGACGGCCATCGCGGTGTCGTCGGTCCACTCCCCCGGCTCCCACGCGAACGTGCCACCGCCGATCATGTCGATCCTCGTGGCGGCAGTCGGATAGGTGAATTCGTACCCCGCCCCCAGGGCGTCGCCCACGGCGGTTCCGAGCATCACCCCGGCAGCGCGGTCCATCTGCGGCGCAGTCACCTTCATCACGAACCTCCCTTTAGATCAATGTTGCGCTAAATATAGATCAGAGTTGCGCTAACATGCAAACGTGAGTGAACGGCAGGACCACCCGGACAGAGCCTTCACCGCCTACGACCGCCCCTCCGTGGCCGTCGACGTCGCGGTGCTGACCTACCTCGACGGCGAACTCCGGGTACTGGTCGTCGACCATCGCCTCGGCGGTCGCGCACTCCCCGGAACATTCCTCCATCGCGGCGAGCGCCTGGCCGACGCCGCCGAGCGCGCCCTCCGGGACAAGGCCCGCATCACCGGCCTGAAGTTCCGCCAGCTACGCATGTTCGACGACCCCGGCCGGGACGAACGCGGCTGGGTGATCTCGATGGCGCACACCGCTGCAGTACCCGTCACCGAACTACCTCCCGACGCGACACTGCCCGCCGTCGACAGTGGGGTGGTCGACGACGAACTCGCTTTCGATCACGCGGACATGGTGCGGCTGGCCGTCGACGACCTGCGCGCACGTTACGCGGCGCAGGCCGACCCGGACCGCCTGCTCGGCGACGAGTTCACCGTGCTCGATCTGCGCCGGCTCTACGAGGTGGTCTTCGATCGGTCACTGCAGAAGGACTCGTTCCGCCGGCACGTCGTCGATGCACTCGACACCACCGGTCGCCTGTCCCATCCCGGCCAGGGACGGCCCGCGGAACTTTTCCGCCGCCGGGGCGCCGCAGTGCTCCCGGCTCAGGCCGCGGTCCTGCTCACCGGCCGGGTTTGACCGAGCCTTCCGCAGGGTATTCCCCCGACGGCCGATGCGAGGCCGATCCGAGGAGGGCAGCACCGTGACGCGAGCGGACGACACCGGTCCGGGCCATGAAGTCCGCGACATCGTCGACGATCTGGAGCGCAAGGTCGAACGGGAACGCGACGAGCGCGACGTCCCGGGCAGCCGTTCCGACCGGGAGGACGTCGAACCCGTCGATACCGGGGACGACGCGCCCGACTGACCGGGCCAGGCGTTGATCACGTACAGCATCGCGGCGTCGATCAGCGGGGGCACCACGTAACCCGCGCGCCGGGCACCGACCGAGGACCGGTTCGCAGCAGACTTTCAGCTCACGGCATCCCCTACCCCGAGGTGACGAGGGTCCGTCTCCACCGCTCGCCACGGTCCTCTTCGCCCGCTTCGAGTGTCGTTTTCCTTGTCGGCGAGGAAGCTCTCCGGCTCGGCGACCGGAGTGAATCCCAGGTGCCGCAGCTTCCGCGCGATCGTCTTCGAGGCGCGTCCGGTCAGCAGGGACGAGGCGTCGAGCCTGGTATCGAACGCGGCTGCCCTGCCGTCCATCGCTGCGAGTGATGCGAGCCACTCCCGGGCTCCCTCGCTCTCCGCGTCCGGTTCGACACTCAACGGCGAGTCCGGTTCCTGCCCCGCCTCGACCGCACTGTGCCGCGTCGATGCCCGGCTCAGGCCGTGAGACGTGGGTGGGGCCGTCGACGACGAGCAGGGAGTGGCCGGACGGTCCCACCTCGTGCGCGTCGGAGGCGGCGACAATCCGGACCGTTCTTCCACCGGCCACCGATCGCACATGCTCATGCCGGGCATCCGGCCGCCGATGCTCACCGTTTCGGCGCGATCGGCCGGACCGCGCGCGGCGGCGGCGCGGGCTACTGTCGGCCGGTGAACACCCCTCGGACCTCCGACGCACCCGTCCCGGACGACACCCGCACGCCCCCGGTGACGGTGCTCGGCCTGGATTTCGTCGGACTCGTGGTCGGCCTGTTGTTCTTCGCGTGGAGTCTGAGCCCGTCGCTGATCCCGCGGGACTGGCTGTATCAGGGGTTGATCAGCGGCATCACGGCTGTGACCGGATACGGAATCGGCGTGCTGATCGCCCACCCGGCGCGCCGCTGGATCGTTCCGCACCTGACGTGGTGGCGGCGGCGCCACACCGTCCGGAAGGTCGCCCAGGTGCTGGCGGCGCTGCTCGTTCTCGTCATGGTGGTGGCGGCGCTTCTCGCCGCCGCCGATCGGCAGAACGAGATCGAAACTCTCATGGGCATGGAGGCAACCTCGTCGTTCGCGTATCTGCGGACCGGTCTCGTCGTCGCCGCTGTCTTCGCCGCCGTGTTGTTCGTCGCGCGCGGGCTGCGTCGTCTCGCCCGCGCATTCGCCGCGTTTCTCGGTGCGCGCCTGCGCATTCCGGTTCCGGTCGCCCACGTGGTGGCACCCCTCCTGCTGACCGTCCTCGTCGTCGTGTTCGTCGACCAGGTGCTGTTGGCCGGCAGCTCGAAGGCTGCGAACCTGGTCTTCTCCGGCGACAACAACAGCACCGATCCCGGCGACGCACAGCCGGTCGAGGCCGAGCGTTCCGGCAGCCCGATGTCGTCGGCCGCCTGGGACAGCCTCGGCCGGCAGGGCCGCGCCTTCGTCGACGGCGGTTCTCGCGCCGGCGAACTCACCGCGATCAACGGCACGCCCGCCCTCGAACCGATCCGCGTGTACGCGGGACTGGAGTCTGCGCCGGACACCGCGGCCCAGGTCGATCTCGTGCTCGACGAACTCGACCGCACCGGCGCGTGGGACCGGCAGGTGCTCGTCGTGTCCGCGACCACGGGTACCGGCTGGGTCAATCCCGTCGCCGCGGACGCCATCGAGCTGATGTACAACGGGGACACCGCGATCGCCGCGATCCAGTATTCGTATCTGCCGAGCTGGATTTCGTTCCTCACCGACGGGTCCGCGGCCGAGGCGGCCGGCAAAGCGCTGATCGACGGTGTGCAGGACCGGTGGTCGCAGCTGCCGGAGGATGCGCGCCCCCGGCTGCTGGTCTACGGGGAAAGCCTCGGGTCGCAGTCCGCGGAGGCCGCGTTCGACGACGTCGCGGACCTGCGGTCGTCCGTCGACGGCGCACTGTTCGTCGGGCCGCCGAACTCGAACATCCTGTGGCGCTCGTTGGTGGACGGGCGCGATCCGGGCAGCCCCGAGGTGCTGCCCACCTACGACGACGGCCTCGCGGTCCGGTTCGCCGAAGACGCACAGAATCTCGAACCGGACGGGCGGCCCTGGCTCGAACCGCGGGTGCTGTATCTCCAGCACGCGTCCGATCCGGTCGTGTGGTGGGGCCCCGATCTGTTGTTCACCCGGCCCGACTGGCTCTCCGAACCACCCGGTACCGATCGGGTTCCGTCGATGCGGTGGTATCCGATCGTCACGTTCTGGCAGGTCGCCGGGGATGTCATGCGCGGCACGTCACCGCCGGTCGGGCACGGGCACAACTACGAGGATCTGATTCCCCACGGCTGGGCGGCGATCGCCGCCCCGGACGGGTGGAGCCCGGCGGACACCGCCGGGCTCGTCCGGGCCATCGAGGGCACCGCGCCGACGGGCTGAGAGTTCGGGGGTTGCCGGACCGCGCTCGCAGGCCGGCAGCCCCTCGACGATCAGTTCCCGGCGATGTGCGCGTTCAGAGCGGCGCCGTCACCGGAGACGATGGCCTCGACCATCTGCAGGACCAGACCCTCGATCTGTCCGCCGACGACCGGTACCTTCACGGTGACCTGGCCCCGCACCTCGAGGACCGCGCCGCCGTCGCGGCCACGGATCTCCGACCGGCCCTCGATCGTCACGGGGAAGCTGGACGAGCCACCCGTCAGCGATCCCAGCGCGGTACCACCGTCGAGCGGACCCCATTCGTCGGTCCGGTGCATCACCAGCGGGCCGCGCAGGATGCCGCGCACCACAGCGGGAAGCCCTGCGGTGTCGGTCTCGTCGGTGAGTGTGACCCGGACGGTGCCGGGGCCCGCCGGGGACCCGATTTCCACTGAGCCGGTCGAGCTTCCGCCCAGACGGCCCTTCCAGTACTCCTCGCTGATCAGGGCTGCATGGACCTGCTCCACGCTGTGGTCGATATCGGCGCTGAAGGAAAATTCTTTGGACATGG
This sequence comes from Rhodococcus phenolicus, assembly GCF_001646785.1. Taxonomy (GTDB): domain Bacteria; phylum Actinomycetota; class Actinomycetes; order Mycobacteriales; family Mycobacteriaceae; genus Rhodococcus; species Rhodococcus phenolicus. The sequence continues at coordinate 6,502 of NZ_LRRH01000232.1, read as the reverse complement.
GGCGAAACAATAGCCTCCCGTGCAGTGGTGGCCTACAGCACTCCCGCGAAAGTTGATCACGCCCCGCCCCGGACCCGGTGGATCCGGGAAATCACGCCCCGTGACGATCCGTTTCGGTCACCTTGCGCACGAACTCGATCGTGCGATCGAGCGCGATCCGGGAGTCTTCGAGCGAGAGATCGAACTGGAATTCGTGGCCCAGCCGGGGGGTGTGGTCGTCCGGGAAGAACAGGGAGTCGACCGTGACGCCGAGATCGGTGAGCTTCGCGGCCAACGGTTTCGACTGGGTGTTCGTGAGCGGGTCGCCGTTTCCGCCCGCGATGTAGGTGGCGGGGAATCCGGCGGTGACCCACCGCAGCGTGGACATCCGCGCGGCCGCCTCCGAGGTGCCGAAGCTCCGGGAACCGGTGTATGCCCACAGTGCCTGCTTGACTCCCCACCCGATCAGGCCTCCGCTGCCACCCATCGCCGGGACATCGTAGATGCCGCAGTTGAGGACCACACCGCGAAGCTGTTCCGCGGTGAGCGCCGGGGTGAGCCCGAGCGTGGCAGCATAATCCGGGCCGGTGACCGCCGCGGCGAGCTGCGCCGACAGCTGCGCGCCCGCGGAGTCGCCCGCCAACACGAGACGGTCCGGGTCGATGTGCAGTTCGTCCGCGTGTTCCATCAGATAGGCGTGCGCATCGTTCAGCTGGTGCACCGGGGTCGGATAGCGATGTCCCGGGGCAAGCGAGTAACCGACCGAGACGACGGTGAATCCGGCGTCGGCCAGACGCCGGTAGTAGCCGGCATAGTTCGTCCGGTTCCCGGACAGCCATGCGCCGCCGTGGGTCCACACGATCGTCGGCAGCGCGGTCGTCGTTCCGGACGGGGTGTAGACGTCCAGATACGCGTCGCGGTCACCGTCGCGGTAGGGCACGTCGGCGACGAGATCGGTCCCGGGCGCGCCGACCTCGAGTTTCTCGGTCGAATCACGGGCGCCACGCTCGAACACCGCGCGCACGAGCAGCGCCCCGGGCACGGGGGTGAGCACGAACGACCCGACCACGACCACCAGGAACACCGTCATCACGGCGAGTACCCATCGCAGGACGCGCCGCCGTGGGCGAACTCGGGCGCGGGGGCTGTTCGTCGTCACCGGGTTCTCCTGCCGTCGGTCGGAGCGCGGAGTCACCGGCCGTGATCGTCACGGCACCGCGCGTCCGAGCCTGTCGATCATCGCAAACCGCGACCGTTTCCTACGGGAGCATGGCGCGCAGCGTCGCGAGCCCGGGACGGACGTTCGCGAGGAAACGGGCCATCGCGTCCTGCACCTGCGGCCGTCCGGCATGCCGCCGCAGCCCTCTCGAGGTGTTCAGGCGCGAGCGTTCGAGCCACTGTGCGATGTCCGGTTCCTTGGACCACTTCCGGTCGGCATCCATCTCGACGAGCAGGCCACGCACCCAGTCGAGCGGAACGTCGGGCAATCGGTTCGGCGGGCACAGCCGGTTCTTCTCCTCGAGGCGACGGCCGGTCGATTCGACGAATCCCGCCATCGCAGCGTTGAACGGGATCAGCCCGGACCTGATGGGCTGCAACGTGATCCGCCCGTCGGCGAAGATCGGCACGGCCGGTGCCGGATTCAGGCCGGGTGCGGCGCAGTGCACGTACAACGCGCCGGGATCCGCCGCGATCACGCCGCCGTCGAGGTGGATCTCGTGGCGGTCGATCCACCGGACGTGCCCGAGTCGTACGACGTCCCGGATGCGCCGCAGCATTCCTAGCTCGGCGGTGCTCATCGTCGGCGCCTTGTACATCGTGGGCGTGACGTGTTCGTCGACCCGGAACAGCTGCGCGCTCGCCTCGAACCGGGCGAACAGATCGTGGGGCGACATCGCGTGCGCCGCCGATTCCAGTTGCCGCGCGATGCCCTCGATCAGATCGCCCACCAGTTCCCCGCCCTGCGCGAAGAACCGGTTGCGCAGCCACGCCTCCCGCGGTTTGATCCACCGGATCGCGTCCGGATCGACCCCGGTCTGCAGCAGCCACAGGCACGCGTCGATCGCCGTCTTGCCCGCGCCGACGACGACATAGCGTCCGGCCGGCTCGTCGACGCGAGGAAGCGCGCCGACGGGAATGCACCGTGCGTCCGGCGCGACTGCGAACGGTGGCGCACTGGTCGCCGGGACGGCCGGTTCGAGATAGGTGGCGTCCACGACCGCTTTCCGGACCCGCACCGCGACGCTCGCACCCGACAGCCGCGAGACGAATCGTCCCTCTCCGACGTAGTCGCACATCGGGAAGTACCGCACCGCTCCCGAAGCGAGCAACGACATGCGCATGACCCGGTCGTAGTACCCGCAGATCTCGGCAGCGCCGGCCTGCTCGTACATGCCCGCATTCGGCCCGTCCCGGTCGATGGTGTCGGCGCCGAGGGGCAGCGAATTCACTCCGTAGTACGCCGACGGCTGATGCAGCCTGACGAAGGGGTAGGCGTCGTTCCAGTGCCCGCCCGGCGCGTGCCGGCGATCGACCATCACCACGTCCGCGCCGTAGTCTGCGATCAGCGCATCGGTGAACGCCATCCCCGCGGCGCCGGCGCCGATCACCAGATAGTCGGTGTCGAGTGTGTGGGTGACCATGTTCGCCCGTTCTCCGTGCGACCCACGATCCCATTCCCTGCCCCGCCATGTCCACGACGGTCCCGCGGCAACGGCCGTCATCTCGCGGGTGGACAGATCACCACCGGGCACTCGCTGCGCTGCAGCACCTCGCGGCCGACCGACCCGGCCACCACACCCGCGAACCGTCCACGGCCGTGACTGCCGAGGCACACCAGTTGCGCATCGGCGGAGTGCTCGAGCAGCACCTCTGCCGGGTCGCCCTCGACGGACACCTCGGCGACCGGCACTCGCGGAAACTGCTCCCGCGCCGCGACGAGCGCTTCGGACGGCACGGCACGCGGCCCCGATGTCACCCCGGGCAGCGAAGCCCACGCGTGTACCGCCACGACGGACGTGCCGAACAACGCTGCCAGCTCGAACGCCGCCAGTGCGACACCCACACCGCGTGGCCTCGACTCGACGCCGGCGACTACCGGACGACAGTCGTCGGGAAGCCGGCCCGGCTGCCCCCGCCAACTCGCGACCGGGCACGAGGCACGCCGCACCAGGTCCTGCGCCGTCGACCGGCGCAGCAGGGCCTCGAGTGCACCCCGGCCGCTTCGGCTGTGCCCGAGCACGATCATCCGCGCTCCTTCACTCGCGGCGGCCAAGGTCGCGGCGACCGGGCCGGTTTCGACCCGGCTCTCCACGTCGAGCCGTGGGAAGTACGTGCGCACGACCGTGGCGACATCGTTCACGATCGTCTGTGCTGTCCGATATCCCTCCGCGGGCAACGGTTCCCGGCCGCCCACCTCCGGCTCGGTACCCGAGCCGTGCGGCTCGGGCAGGACGTAGACGACGCGGAGCCCACAGCGCCGTCGCGACGCCACCGCCGCCGCCCATGCCGCGGCATCGGCGGCCGACCGCGATCCGTCGACTCCGACCACCATCACACTGCTCCCGGCCATGTGTACCGCCCGTTCCCGGAAGGATCGACGTGACGAGAATACCGGCACGGCCACGGCAAACCTGCCGTACGGGCCACGTATTCGGTCCGTCCGAGGACTACCGTCGGGCGCATGGACGTTCGCCGCAGCGTCGCTGCCGCCCGGGTGGCCCGTCTCGCCACTGCGGACGGGTCCGGCGCCCCCCATCTGGTCCCGATCGTGTTCACCCTCGACGGCGATGCGATCCACACCTCCATCGACGACAAGCCGAAGACCACCCGGCGGCTGCGCCGCCTGACCGACATCGCAGAGAACCCACGGGTGAGCGTGCTCGTCGACCACTACAGCGACGACTGGTCCCAACTGTGGTGGATCCGCATCGACGGCATCGCCACGGTGCACGAGGCCGACACCGATGCCGGCGCCGCCGGAATCGACGCGCTGGCCCGCAAATACCCGCAGTATCGGGCGAGGCGGCCACCGGGACCGGTGATCACGATCGACCGGCTGCGGTGGCGCTCATGGTCGGCGTGAGCCGCGAGAACTGCATACGACGAAAGAAGAGCCGCTCGCGGGCGGGTTCCGATGATCGAGCCGATCCCGGCTCGTCATGTCAAGCCCCTTCGACTATCCCCTTGACGGCTCTCAGGGTCGCCGGTATCCCGGACAGTGCGGCTTCGCGCCGCAACTCGAGCTGAGCCTGCGCCTCGTCGCCGAAGATCTCGTCGAACATTTCGAAACCCGCGGGCTGGACCGCCCACGACTCGGTCAGGACCGTACCGTCCCCGTCCGGTGCGAGACGGTAGGACCAGCGCACCGCATTTCCGGCAACCATCCAGGTGAACTCGACCGGCTCCTCAGCGGCGACGACCTGCGACTCGGTTTCCCAGACCCGGTCGCCGGCCTGGTTGCGGCCGTGGAACCAGGCCCCGACCTCCGGGCCGGTCGCAGGCTCTTTCCACCAGCACGCACGACAAACGGGACTCCACTCCCCCGTGCGCTCGATATCGGTCACCACGTCCCACACCTCCTGCGGGGAGGCGTCGACACGGATCGACTCGGCGTGGGTGAAGCGGGAATCGAGGTCGGAATGCCGTGTCGTCATGATCCTTTCCTGAAGATGTCGGGTGCACCGCCGCATTCGGGGTCGGCGGCGCCACTGCACGAGATCGGGTGACTCGCACCGTACCAAGCACGATCGACATTCCGCCCGGCCCGGATCCTGCGGACGATGTTTCGACCCGTTCGGGGCCCGAGCCCGTGCGAAGCTGTCGCAGGGAGTCCGGGAACCGGGCGCTCGGGGGAAGGGACGGGGATGACGGCAATGGATGCGATGGGCGCCTTGATGATGACGGCAGAGGAGCTGTCGAATCCGATGCACATCACCGCGCTGATCGTCCTCGACCCACCCGAGGACGCCGGCCGAGGCTTCGCCGACGAGCTCCTCCACGCTTGCCACGCCGACGCGAACCACCTCGACTCCCGGTTGCGCCGTCGCCCGCACCGCGGTGTCGACACGGGCGGCGCCTGGGTCTGGCGGGAAACCGAGACGGACCTGAGCAGGCACGTCTTCCGAAGGTCGCTGCCGGAAGGCTCGAACCGTGAGACGTTGTGGTCTCTCGTCGGTGATCTGCACGCCGAACCCCTAGACCGGACGCGGCCCATGTGGCAGGCACACGTGATCGACGGTTTCGACGGCAACCGGATCGGACTGCTCGTCAAGGTGCATCATTCGGTGGTCGACGGCATCGGCGGTCTCCGGATGATCGAGTCGTGGGTGGGCGATGATCCGGCCCGTCGCGGTATGCGGTTGTTCGCCGCAGCACCCTCGCGGGAAGTGGACTCCGACGAGCCCGGCTCCGGCGCCACCTCACGAATCCCGGACCCGCTCGCGCTCGTTCGGTCGACCGTGGGGGCCGCGGCCTCGGGCGCGGAGTTCGCGATGCGACTCGGCAAAGGGGGAGTCCTGAACGTCTTCAGGGCGTTGACCGGAGGACCCGCGACCCTTCCGTTCTCGGCTCCGAACACCCGGTTCAACGGCCGGCTCGGTCCCGCCCGCGCGGTGGCCGGAGCCGAGGTGTCCCGCACTCGCGTCCGCGCTGTCGGTGAGGCCACCGGAACCACCGGTAACGACGTCCTGACCACGGTCGTCGCTGGTGCACTGCGATACTGGCTGCTCGCCCACCGGGAACTTCCCACCGAATCTCTCGTCGCGATCTGCCCGATCACGGTCCGCGCCCGCGACGCCACCACCGACGGCGGCGACGCCAACGCGTTCGGTGTCGCCTTGTGCACGCTCGGCACCGAACTGGACGATCCCGCACAGCGGCTCGCCGTCGTCCACCGATCGATGTCGGACGCGAAGCACCAGGTCGCCGACCTCGGGTCGGGAGCATCTCTGGCCGTTGCCCTTCCGGCGATTGCGCCGACGGTGCTGCTTCCCCAGATACCCTTCGCGCCGACTCCGCGACCGGCCTTCAACCTGGCGTTGTCGAGCGTGCCCGGGCCGGTATCCGACCGGTACTGGAACGGCGCACGGGTCGAAGCGATCTACCCGGTGTCGACGGTGTACGACGGTCTCGCCCTCAACATCACCGTGTGCTCGTACGCCGGCCACCTCGACATCGGTTATGTCGCGGGTAGAGAGCAGCTTCCCGACATCGAGACGTTGATCCCGCTCACCGAGCAGGCGCTGTCGGATCTCGAAGAGGCGGTGGGGATCACGCGACAGGCGGGCTCACCGTGACCGCGGCGCCGGCGAGGACGTCCACCAGGTCGGGGAGTTGACCCGCGGGCCCGCCGGACGGGTACATCCCTCCGACGGCGAATGCTCCGACGATCGCGACGTGGATCCGGTCGGCCAGCCGGTCACCGTCCGCGACGTCCAAACGTGCAGTGATTCCACGCAGCCGGCGACGGAGCTCCTCTTCGTGTTCGAGGCCTGACCCACCCCTCCCGCGCACCCTCCCCTCC
>NZ_LRRH01000231.1 GCF_001646785.1 Rhodococcus phenolicus | reverse complement strand
CGCTGTCGATCGAAAAATCCACCCCAGACGCTGATCCGGAACCTGGGGAACTCCAGCAGCGAATCGAGCCCGACCCACCGCTTGGCGCGCTCGGTCCCGGTCTGCATCGCGATGACGGGCTGCGCACCCCATCTCGACCGAATCTGCTCGGCTGCGGCGCAGAGCATCAGGTACGCGCCCTGGTTGGTGAAGTTGCCACCCGTGATCAGAATGTTCTTGCGTCGTGTACTCATCGCGGATCTCCTTCGGTGCTGCCGACGAATTGTCTGATCGAATCCAGGTCCCGCTTTCCCGAGCCGGGAACCATGGCGTCCGGGAGCGCACGACCGTAGGCGATCAGCATCACGGTCCGTTCGTATCGCTCCAGCCCGAGGATCTGCGCGATGCGCGAATCCGCTGCCGCCGAATCCGGCCAGTTGATGCAGCAGGTCGACAGTCCTTGCGCCTGCATCGCCATGAGGAAGCCCATGGACGCCAGGGAGGAGTCCACGTAGATGAGGTGGCGGTCCCTGCTGTGGGCGTATGCCGACAGGTCGCCGACCACGACGACGAGGCCCACGAGATTCTGCGCGTAGCCGGCGGTGCCGCCGGGGATGTCGGCGATCCTGCGGATCGTGTCCCGGTCGTCCACGACCACGAATCGGTAGGGCAGGCGGTTGCACGCGGACGGTGCCTGCATGCCCAGTGCGATCGCGCGGTCGACGAGCGTGCGGTCCACGGTCTCCGGGGTGAACCATCGAACCGATTGGCGGGCGTGGGCGAGCGAGAGCAACGCGTCGTAGCTCGGCAGTCCTTCACCCGTGACCTGCGCGGGATCGCGGACCGGTACCGGACCGAGGAAGTCCCGGGACCGCGGTCCGACATCCAGTTGCTTGTACCTTTCCCGGGCGCGGCGGATCTCGGGTGACGAACTCGCCTCCGTCGCAGTGAAATACGCGTCGAGAGTGTCCGCAACCCACCCGCAGGTGACCGTGTCGAGCAGGTCGGCCGCGGTGCAGGCTTCCACGGCGGCGACGAGATCTTCGATGTAGCCGGCGGCGAAGGTGTCCCTCCGGGGGATCATCGAGATGCCCTTCTCCAGCATGTGAACGTGCCTGCGCACGTAGAAGACTTCGCGTCCGGAGCGACGGGCGTCGTGGTGCTTGTGCATCCCGGAGTACACCGCCACGATCTCCCGCAGGAACGCGCGGCGTGCGAAGAAGTCGGCGAGAGCAACGGCGAGGAAGAACCGCTGGGCGACGGTACGCCGGATCGAGCGGAACACGGACATCGATCGGTCGAACATTTCAGGGCTCCACTCTCTGGGATCCGACTCGGGCGAGAACGCGGCGGACCGGCGCCAGCCAGGCGCGGGACATCTGGACCGCCACCGGCCAGGTCGATCGGGACAGGAACGTGAACAGGTACACCGACATCACGTAGGACGCGGTGCTCGCCCAGGCGGCGCCGACGGCGCCCCATTCGGGAACGAGCAGAAGGCACAGGGCGACGGTCGCCACCGCGCCGAGCCAGTGCCGGCCCACCGAGATCCACAGATTTCCCTCGGCGATGATCCATTTGCTCAGCACCGACGACATGAACATGAACGGGACGGCGAGCGACTGGATCCTCAGCAGCTCGGCGGCATCCGCGTACTCGGCGCCGAACGCCGTCACCACCACGACGTCCGACAGGACGTACAGGATCGCGGCGATCGCGATTCCCGCCCACAGCGCACCGTCGAACGACCGCTGCAGTCTGTGCCGGTACTCGGAGGTCCCACCTCGTTCCCGGTCCCTGCGGCGCGCTTCGAGCAACGCCGGGAAGGTCGCGGTCATGTAGGCCATGGGCAACGCCAGGCACACGTCCATCACGCGCTGGGACACCGCGAACATCGCGACTCCGGTCGCGCCGACGAGGATCTGGACGACGATCAGCGACGCCCTCAGGTTCACCTGCTGCGCGATCCCGGAGATCAACAGCGGGAAGGACCGCTTCCACAGTTCCACCACGTCGCGGGCAGCGGGCACGGCGAACGCCCGCCCGGTCGTCACGTCCCGGCGATAGCAGAGCAGGACGACGATGCTGGCGGTGAACAACTCGGCCACGTAGAGCAACACGATCACGGTGACACCGGATCCGAGCCAGAGTGCCGCACATTTCAAGGCGAAGAACGCGGCGGCCACGACGATCTTCGCGATGGCCGGCTTCCGCGCGTTCAACTCGGCCTGGTACCAGAGTTCGGGTGCATCCAGGACGCGACCGAACACCGCCACACCGGCCAGGGCGACCAGGAGGAATTCCTCGGTGCCGGTTGCGGTGCTGCCCATGAAGCCCAGCAGCACAACGAAATAGAACGCCACCGTGATCTCGCGCACGATGATGATCGAGCAGGTGACGGCTCCGGGATCGCGGCTCTCGCTGTACCTCTGGATGGCCAGCCCGTACAGACCGGCCAGTCCGATCGCGATACCGAGTCCGGCCAGCGACATCGCGTAGCTGTAGACACCGAAGTCCTCGACGGACAGTGCCCGAGCGAGGATCACGCTCAGGAGCCCGACGAACAGCAGGTTGCACATCTGCTGGAGCGACGCCCAGATGCCGTTCGACGCGGCTCCGTCCCGCAGCCGATCGCGAAGCCTGCGCATCTTCGTGACCGGTTGCGCAACCTCCGGATTGATCGTGTTCATCTCGTCGGACGCCGCTCAGCGCACACCCGAGAGACCCACGATCACGGCCGCACCGTGGGGTGCGCCGGATCGCGCGATCACGGACAGGCTCCTGCCCACGCCACGCAGGGATCTTTCGGCCAGCGCAGCACGCAGCACGTGGGTGCAGGCGAAGTCCGCGCGCGCACGGCCCGACATGGTCGCACCGTGCACATCCAGCCAGCGCAGTGACGCGCGGTGATCGGCCTTCTTCGAGATCGATCCGTGGCTGTCCTGCTGGACGTGGACGAGCGGTTCGGGTACCCACACGAACTCGGAGCCGGGTACCTGCATCGCGCGGGCGATGTAATCCCAATCCTGATGCTTGGGCAGCGACTCGTCCCACCGGACCGCCTCGTGCAGTTCGCGGCCGATCAGCAGTCCGCTCGTCTGGAGTGCGTGGGTTCCGAACCGGAGCCGCGGCCTGGCCACCAGGTAGGACGCGACGTCACCCCGGCCGTCGTACGGATGCGACGGGATCCGAGTGACGGAATCCGCTCGGTGGAAGTACATTCCGCTCGCCACGAGCACCCGCTTCCCGGCCGTCCTGTCCCGGGCCGCGTTCAGCTGCTTCTCGATCTTGTCCGGTTCCCACCAGTCGTCGTCGTCCAGATACGCGATGTACTCGCCGTCGGAAGCGTCGGCACCGAGGTTGCGTGCGGCGGATCCGCCGATGCGCCCGGGTGTTCCGATCACCGTCACGTTCCGCGCTGCGACCCACTCCGTGACCGTCCCGAGTGCCGCGGGGTCGTCGACGACGACCGTGACCGTGACCGGCACGGTCTGAGCGAGGGCGCTCTCCACGGCACGCACGACCGACTCCCGGCCGATCGTCGGTATCACCACCGAGACAGGCATGTTCACGACTTCCTCTCCTCTTCTCCCGCAACGCGACGCCCCTCACCCGTCGCGATCCACCTGGCGGCGACGACCATCAGCAGCGCCGGCTCGACGAGGTAACGGAATGCGAGCCGTCGCGGTGATCGCGCGAGCCGGTAGAGCCACTCGACGCCGAAGCGACCTGTCCAGCGCGGCGCGAGATCCTGCGTGCCGGACAGATAGTCGATGCACCCGCCGACGTTCGCGACGACCTTCCCGGCGAACTCGTCGCTTTCGATGTTCTCCGCGATCCAGTACTCCTGGGTGGGCATTCCCCGGCCGACGAGCACGACGTCGGCCTTTCGGACCGCGTCCTGCCAGGTCAGTCCCGCAGCCATCGAACTCTGCGGTTCGAGCCGGTATCCGTCGAATCCCATCCACACCACGTCGGGGCAGTTCTGTTCGACCCGTTCGGCGGCGAGCCTCGCCGATTCCGGTGACGCACCGATCGAGACCACGGTGCGGCGCTCACCCGACTCCAGCAGGACGTCCAGCCAATCCGAGCTTCCGACGCGGCGATCACCGTCGAGCTTGCGGCGGGAGGCGATCCGTGCCAGCTGCAGGATCGGCCAGCCGTCCACCAGGAAGACTCCTGCCTTCCGGTATGCCTCACGGAATCTCGGTTCCTTGAGGTACAGGTACAGGGCGTGCAGGTTGTAGTTGGCGATCCACAGTGGCTCGCTCGTCCGGCTCGCCGCTCCGATCAGGTCGACGACCTCGGCGGCGTTCATCGGATGCAGTGTGATCCCCAGCGAATCGATGCTGACTTCCGGTGTATCGATCATTGTTCGTCCCCCTTGTCGATCGTGTGACGGCGGTCGGTCCCGGCGGCCGGCTGTGTGACGTTGCCCGTGTCCGCAGTCATGAACAGCGCCGCCGCAACGACGATGAGACCCGCGGTCTGGGGGCCGAAGAGCGCCTCGGCGAACATCGCCGCGCTCGTCCACGCAGACAGCAGTACCGCCGAGCGCTTCCCCAGGTGCTTGCACAGGCTCGCCACCGTGGCAGCGAAGAGCACGATGCCGAGGATTCCGGCCTGATAGGCGAGGACGCCCCAGCTGCTCTCGCCGCCGGTGAGAATCCACCTGGAGACCGGTGCGCCGGCGATCCGTGCGAAATTGCCGCCGTTGCCGATTCCGGCACCGACGAATTCGGTGACCGCGTGCTTCATGCCCGCGACGAGCCCGGCGAGATGGTAGGTGGTGCTGTCGCCGCCGACGATCCCGAGCGGATCGGTGAACACCGACACCGCCTTTCCGGGTCCTGTCGCCACGGCGACATAGGCGAGGACCACGAGCAGGGAGATCGTCCATCCGCCGAGGAGCCCACCCCACACCCGCTTGGACCGCGCGTACGTCACGCCGCTGATCGACGCGACCAGCAACATGAGCAACCCGCTCTTGGCGCCACTCGAGATCAGCACCCACCCGCACAGGGCGATACACACATACATGCCGGTGCGCACGGACCGCGGTCCCTGGATCGAGACCAGCGTCGCGATGATGATGACCGCGGCGGCGATGTACCCGGCGTTCGTCGGTTCGACGATGAATCCACCGGTCCGGTCGATCTGTATGCCGAGGAAGGACGTCACGGACGACAGCGAGTTCAGCGCCGCGTTCTTGTCCACGTTGACCATCGACCGCCACGCGGACGAACCCACGAGAGCTTCCGCGACCGTTCCGATCGTCAGAACAGCCGTGCTGTACCGGACGACGACGCGGAGAAGGTCGGACCGGCGATCCTCGCTCCACTGCGCGGTGATCGCGACGATCAGCAGCACCGTCGCCAGCGGAATGAGAAAGTTCCTCAGGTACGGCAGGGTCGCGCCGCCCAGCGACGAGACGTGACCGACGACCACCACTGCGAACAGCCCGTACCAGATCACCGGACGCCGATACCTTTTCAGGTTCGTCATCGCGGTCGGGAACATCAGGGCGAGGGCGGTGACGATCGCCACCGTCTTGCTCTCGCTGATGTACACCGGCACGAGGTCGACGTGTCCCGGCACGAACATGCCGACCGCGAAGTTCTGGAAGAAGGCGAGCGCCAGCCAGAACACGACGAACAGCTCCGCCCCGATCGCCATGGTCAGCACGGTGGCCACCACGACGGCCGCGACGGAGAGCACCATCAGCACGGTCGGCCGGAACTGGCCGACGAACGACAACGGCACCGCGTACACCGCGAACGCAGCCAACGTCACGAACAGCAGGTGGACGGGATTCACCGGCGTACCGGCGCTCCCGGCCCGTGCCCGCTGCAGTGACGCGAACCGCCGCGTCCGGCCCCGAACGGGATCGGCCTCACCCCTCGAGAGGTCGTCCCGACGGGGAATCGTCGTGGTCATTGCGGATGCCTTTCGTCGGTCGCTGTCATTTCCGGCTCCGATTCCTTCCTCCGGCCGTCACGAGCCGACACCGACGTGCAGTTGCATCTCGTCCGATCGGGTGTTCGTGAGCACGACGGTGAGCTCGCCACCACCGGCGTCGACCCGGAACGCGACACCGACCATTCCTGGACCGTCCCCGAAGGTGGACCCCACCGTGTTCGAGACGCCTTCCGTGGTGACGGCCGCATCGCCGTTCTCCCGCGCCACGAGCACCACAGCCGACGCCGCACCCCGCGTCCCGTCCTGCGGATTTCGCGCCAGCAGGGAGATCGAGTGCACCCGGCCGATGTCGAACGGGTCCAGAGGAAGGTACGAGAACGTCTCGGAGGCTTCCTCTCCCGCGGCGAGTGTCACCTTGCGCGAGGCGGTACCGCCGTCGCCCACGAATCCTGCGCGTGTCGACTTCCCGAGGTTCGCCGCGAGCTGCACACCGGAACCGACCGCGTGCGCACCGGCTCCCCCGGAACCCGTGTGGCCGGTGAGGTCGTTGCCCACGACGATGCCCGTGGATTCCGGGTCCGCGACGATACAAGCGCTCGGAGAGTCGTAGCCTTCGCCGTCGTCGTTCGGTCCCGAGTTCGTCAGATTTCCCAGGACCAGCGTCCCGGCACCACCGGCCGACAGGATGTGGGTGTCGTCATCCGCGACACCTTCCGAGCGCGCGCCGTTGCGACGCAGGACGTTCGCGGTCACGACGGTGCGCTCACATCCCGAGAGCCGGATCCCGGATCGCCCGTTCCTGTCGATATTGTTGCCGGACAACACATTGTGCTTGGCATCCTCTGCGTTGATGCCGTATCCGTGGTTCCACTCCAGCTTGTTCTGGGTGATGATGTTGTCGTTCGCCCCCGCCGGCAGGTGGATTCCGCCGGCGCCGTTCACGTTGACGTAGTTGAGGGAGACGATCGAGTCGACACACCTGGCGATCCCGTATCCGGAATTGTCGTGGATGTTGCAGCACTCGATCCGGTTGACTCCCGAATAGCCGCAATCGATCCCGGTGCGACAGTGCAGGATGTTGACCTCGCGGAGCAGGTTGCGGCCGTCCAGGACGACGCCGTCGTGTGCCGGATCGTGTTCGGTGCCGCGCACCGCCAGGGACGTCAGGCACGCGCCTTCGCCGAGTCTCACCACCGGATCGGTCCGCCCGTCACCGGTTGCGATCAGACGCGTTCCCTCCTGAGGTACACCGGTGTAGGCGAACGACCATCGTCCGGCCAGCCGACGGCCCGGCGGCACGACGATCGTCCCCTCCACCCGGTACCGCCCCGACGGGAGAAGGAGCGAATCCTGTTCGACGAGTGCCGCATTGATCGCGTCGGTGTCGTCGGTCTCCCCGTCACCGGCGATACCCAGTGCGGCGATGTCGTCCGGTGCCACCGGTTGCGCGTTGACCCGCGCCGGCGGCACCGATTCGACGGCATCCTCCTCGGCCTTGCGCGCGCAGGTCGGAACCGTCGCGATCGCGGCGACAGCCGCGGTCAGTGCGGTGCCGGAGATGGCCTGCCGGCGGCTCATACGCACGAGGGGTCCTTCCTGCGAATCGCGGTGCTGATCAGCCGGCCACGGCTTCCGCGGCCGCGCGTCCCAGGCCGCGGTACTGCCAGCCGGCACTGCGCCACCGGTCCACGTCCAGGCAGTTGCGCCCGTCCAGCACGACCTTTCCGCGCACAACGGTGGCGAGCACGTCGGGATTCAGCTCACGGAACTCCTTCCACTCCGTGAGAACGAGCACGACGTCCGCGCCCGCGCAGGCCTCCAACGTGCTCGTCGCATAGTTCAACGTGGGGAACAGACGGCGAGAGTTGTCCATCGCCTGCGGGTCGTACACAGTGACCGCAGCTCCCTGCAACTGGATCTGCCCCGCGACGTTCAGCGCGGGTGAATCGCGCACATCGTCGGAGTCGGGTTTGAACGCGGCACCGAGAACCGAAACCCGCGCACCGAGCAGCGACCCGCCCGCCGCGTCCCGCGTCAGCTCGACCATGCGACTGCGTCGGCGCATGTTGATGTTGTCGACCTCGCGCAGGAAGGTGAGCGCCTGGTCGGCGCCGAGCTCACCGGCTCGGGCCATGAACGCGCGGATGTCCTTCGGCAGGCATCCACCACCGAAACCGATTCCCGCATTGAGGAATCGGCGACCAATCCGGGCGTCGTGCCCGATCGCGTCGGCCAGGACGGTGACATCGGCACCGGAGGCCTCGCAGACCTCGGCCATGGCATTGATGAACGAGATCTTCGTCGCGAGGAACGCGTTGGCGGATGTCTTGACGAGTTCCGCCGTCGCCAGATCGGTGACGATGAAAGGGATCTTCTCGTCGAGCAGCTGGGAGTACACCTCCCGGGCAACCTCGACGGCCCGGCCCGGATGCGCTCGGTCGACACCCAGAACCACGCGGTCCGGGTGCAGAGTGTCCTGCACCGCATAGCCTTCCCGCAGGAACTCCGGGTTCCACGCGAGATCGACGTCCTCTCCCGCCGGGGCCAGCTGCCGCGCTCGCGCACGGAGCCTCTCCGCGGTTCCGACCGGGACGGTCGACTTCCCGAAGATGACGGCCGGCTCCGTCAGCAGCGGCGCGAGCTGCTCGATCACCGAATCGACGTAGGTCAGATCCGCGGCGAATTCCCCCTTCTTCTGGGGTGTTCCGACACCGATGAAGTGAACGTCGGCGAATTCGGCGGCCTCGGCGTACGACGACGTGAACCGCAGGCGCCCGGCTGCGAGGTTGCGTTCGAGGACCTCGGTGAGGCCGGGTTCGTAGAACGGCACCTCGCCGGCCTCGAGCTTGGCGAGCTTACCGGCGTCGACGTCGACGCCGAGCACCTCGTGACCCAGTTCGGCCATACACGCTGCGTGCGTGGCGCCCAGATATCCGGTTCCGAACACGGCGATACGACAAGTCATGGCAGAGACCCGACCTTTTCTACTTCGTTCTCGATTGAATGCGGGTGTGGCTAGTACGCGCCGTCACTGGCGACGACCGCTTTGACGGTCCGCGCAATGATCAGGACGTCGCTCACCATCGACCAGTTCTCGACATAGGACAGATCCAGGCGGACGGACTCGTCCCACGACAGATCGGAGCGTCCGCTGACCTGCCAGAGGCCCGTGACTCCCGGCCGGACGAGAAGCCGGCGCTGGACACGCCCGTCGTAGTTCTCGACTTCCCGGCGGAGCGGCGGACGCGACCCCACCACACTCATCTCCCCACGGACGACGTTGAGGAACTGAGGAAGCTCATCGATACTGAAGCGGCGCAGCACTTTACCGACCTTGGTGACTCTCGGATCCTCGCGCATCTTGAAAAGCAGCCCCGCGCCCTCGTTGCTCTTCATCAACGAGGCAACCTGCCGGTCGGCGCCGGTCACCATCGACCGGAACTTGATCATGCCGAACGGTTTTCCGTCGAGTCCGATCCGCTCCGAGCGGTAGAAGACCGGGCCCCTGCTGTCGAGCTTGACCGCGACCGCGACGAGAGCGAAGACCGGAGCGAGAAGAAGCAATGCCGTCAACGCGAACACCAGATCGAAAGCGCGCTTACCGCTGCGCTTGGCCCCGTGGTAGCTGGGCTTCTCGACGTGAATCAACGGCAGGCCCGCCACCGGGCGCATGTCCAGTCGAGGTGCCGACACGTCGACGACACCCGTCGCCACCACGAGATCGGCGTCGTGGGGGTCCATCTCCCAGAGCAGGTCACGAATACCGTCGTGGCCGAGTGTCTCCGTGGCTGCCACCGCGACCGTGTCGGCGCCGGAAGCCCCGAAGGCGTCGACGATCGAATGCTCGTCCCCGTACACGGGAATTCGCTTTCCGCCGATCTCCAGATGGTCTCCCTGGATCCCTGCGTATCGCGGCACGCAGACGCCCGCGACCCGGTATCCGTCCGTCGAGTTGCGTTCGAACGTCTCGACCATCAACCGCACGGAGCGAGCCCCGCCGACGACGAGGACCGATGTCTGGAACTCGCCCCGGCCACGTTCGGCAGCGACCACCTTTCGCCACACCCACCGTCCGAGCAGGAGCCCGAGAAGGCCGGCGGGAAACGCGATCGCCAGGTAGCCACGCGCGATCTCGAGCCGGAAGACGAGCGCAATAATGGCCACTAGACCGAACATCCGGAAGGTCGCCGAAACGATTCTCTGGTATTCGTCGTATCCGGAGCCGATCACCCGCCGCGACCGCGTCCGGAACGCAGCGAGGAACGCGATCCACATCGCTGCGAGACAGATCGAGATGACGACATAGTTCCATTCCGCGACCACCGCGTTCACGAGCATGTCGCCCTGCCCGAAGCGGACGACGTGGGCGAGCGTGACCGCGAGCACCACAACGAGACTGTCGGTCACGATCAGTCTTCGAACGTAGATCCGTTGCCACGCCCGCCGCGTGCTCACGCCGGAAGCGTGAACAGGCGGCCTCTCCGCGGCATGAGTGTTGGGTCGAACCGCTTTGAGCGCCAATGCGGTTCGACCTTCAGGCGGTTGTTCTACCGCTGTCATCGATGTATGTCCTCCCCGTAGCCGGTAAGCCGTTGCCGGTTGGGCATGCGCCCGTGCAACTCGTCCGATCGCCGGGTCCCACGCAACTCTTCCTCCCCAGGAAATTGCACGGGAATCGACGGCCGATACCAATTGCCTTACGTAAGTAGAGAGTCTCGGGCATCCGGCCGCCGATTGCATCTCCTTCCGTGAGGCGAAGTGCGGCTTACCTATTCGTGCACCACAAGTGTCTATTCACGACAGCCACCGATATCGGGCAGTCGGCGCTGGTCAGCCGGTCCCGGAACCGGGCCGAGCCCGATAACCGACCGGTAGTTCTCGTTTCGACGCCGAAACGCTTGTGGTCAAGATCACAGCGCTGCAGCGGCAATACACCCTACATTCACCCACCTGGACACTTGACCAAGTGGAACTTTCACCGTAGGAGCGACGAGCACTCGGGGCCCGCTACGGTCGCCACCGCTCCCGGCACGGATACCGCCGAGCCGCCCGATCGAACGCCCGCGGCCGATCCGGTCGCGGGCGTGCCGGGCACCCCGGCCTGCACGGAGACCCGCCGATGAACACCGTTCTCGGAATACTCCGATGTCGCCCCGGGCCTGGCGCCAACCACTTTCCTCATCCCACGGAGGCGGCACTGCACGTACCGACGACTCGACGGGCGAGTTGCGACGTCCTCGTTCACGATCACGTCCGAATTCGAAATACCCTACTACACAAAGGTATTAATACCCTTGAGGCACGCCTGCACGGATCGTCGGGATGTCGGTGCTTGTCGCTGCGAGCGAAGCCGGGCAGCGCGATCGACGTCGGAAGGTCGCGCCGATGCAACGAATTCTCTATACTCCGATTCGACTCCACGCCTCCCCACGATCGCTGGTTCGATCGTCGCTTCTGCCGGGAGTTTTCCAATTCACCGCACGAGGACGTGCGCTCGTTGCTCGATGTGGGACGCAACCCATCGGGTGACCTCGGCTCATCCATCCGAATTCAGATATGAGGTAATGCCATGGGGAGTATCGACAGTCAGGTTCACAACACCTTCAGGACTGCGGTCGTTCCGGCGGCCGGAATGGGGACTCGGTTCCTGCCCGCCACCAAGACGGTGCCGAAAGAGCTTCTGCCCGTGGTCGATACTCCGGGGATCGAGCTCGTCGCCTCCGAGGCCGCGGGATCCGGCGCCGGCCGGCTCGTCATCGTGACGGCACCGGGGAAGGACGGAGTGGTGGCCCATTTCGTCGAGGATCTCGTCCTGGAGAGCAGGCTCGAGGAGAGCGGGAAGTCGCATCTGCTCGAGAAGGTCCGGCGGGCGCCGAACCTGCTCGATGTCGAGTCGGTCGTCCAGGAGCGCCCGCTCGGGCTCGGCCATGCCGTCGGTTGTGCGGAACAGGCGCTCGACGACGACGAGGATGCCATCGCGGTCCTCCTGCCGGATGATCTGGTGCAGCCCTGCGGGATTCTCGATGTCATGGCTCGCGTGCGCGCCGAACGCGGGGGCAGCGTGCTGTGTGCGATCGACGTTCCGAAGAGCATGGTCGGTTCCTACGGGATCTTCCACGTGGAGGAGGTACCGGGGGTCGCCGAACCCGGTGTGCTGAAGGTCCTCGGAATGGTGGAGAAGCCGACGCTGGCGGACGCACCGTCGACTCTGGCCGCAGCCGGCCGGTATCTGCTCGACCGCGTAGTTTTCGACGCCCTGCGCCGCATCGAACCCGGCGCCGGTGGGGAACTCCAGCTCACCGACGCCATCGCCCTGCTCATCGAGGAAGGGCACCCCGTTCACGTGGTCGTTCACCGCGGAACTCGCCACGACCTGGGAAATCCGGGTGGCTACCTCCGCGCGGCGGTCGATTCCGCACTGGCCAGCCCCGACTACGGTCCGGGGCTGCGTCAGTGGCTGTCCGATCGACTCGAGCTCGAGGACTCGGTCGGCTGAACCTGGATGCCGGACAACGGGTCCGGATGCGCATCACCGCGACATTCGGTGGTGGGCATCCGGGCCGGTATCCGGCCTTGCGAGCCGCGCGAGACCCGGACGAGTACATCCGCAGTCATGATTCACGTAACTGTTTCGTCACGCGGACGGGCACAGCGGGTCCTCGTCCGCTAAGCTGTCGGACGTCGCCGGAAGGTGACGGGTGCGTCTCCGATATGTCCTCCCTGACAAACTGGAGTTACTGCACAGCCCCGCCCGGCTCCTCCCCTTTTGCCGGCGGGGCTTTCCCGTCTTCCGTGACAGCCGCGCTCACACGATCCCGAGCGCGCTCGAAATGAACGCGTATGCCCAGGCGACGATCTCCTGGAGTCCGATGGCACTGGATCCCTCCGAGCCCACCGGGGGCGCTTCCGCGGCCGCGTGAGCCGGGGCCGACGCCAGGAAGGTACTCGCAACGACGATCGCGCCGATCATCGCAGATCCCACACGACCCGATGTCATTCGACCTCCCGCGCATCGACTTCCGAATTGTCGTCGGGGACCGAGGGTTACGCCCCATCCTGCGTCGACCGGGGTTACCCCTCGCAATCCCGGTCGGCACAGTCGTGGGGCGGCGAGACCGATTCGTCCGAACCGACGAGCGGATCCGAAACGATCCGGTCCCGCCACCCGTTCCCCGACGGAGTCCACTGTAGCATAAAACCGGTCAAACGGTTTTTTACCAATATGTGACATCTCGGTACGGTATCTTTCGGGCAATTCGGCCCGGGAGCTACGTCCAGATGTCGTGCACACCGCTGTTCGACAGGCTGTTCTATAGTCGCCGCCAGCACCGCTCGAAGACACGTTCACACGACAGCAAGGGAGGCCGGAAGATGGCCGGGGGTTTGCACGTAGACGAGGCACGTCCCGTCTTGGGATTCGAATCGACAGTGCCACGCCGTTTCGTGCACCGCCGTGCGGTCGCCGAGGTCTTTCTCACCGATTGCGTGGCCTCGGAAGCACCGGACGACTTCGTGCTGGGCGCGCAGTGGCCGCGACTGCACGGCTACTACCGGTCGCAGACCGGGCGCTACGACACGATGCTGCTGGTCGAGACGCTCCGCCAGGCGACGATATACCTGGCACACACGAGATATCGAGTGCCGCTGGGTCACCCGTTCGTGATGCACACTCTCCGTGTCGACGCGACACCTCACGCGCTGGCAATCGGCGACCGCCCGGCCGAGGTGACCATCGAGGCGCACGTCGGTGATCAGATCTACCGCGGCAATATTCTCGCCCGGTTCTCCGTCACCTACGTATGCAGCATCGACGGCACCGAGATCGGCCGCGGAGTCGGTACGGCGAGTGTGTTCACCCCCGCCGCGTACGCCCAACTTCGCTGGGGTGGTTCGGGACCCCGGATCATCGGCACGCCGGTCTGCCCAGAGCCGATCGCCGCCGAACATGTCGGCCGGTCCCGCCCCGAGGACGTGGTCCTGGGAGAGGAACATACCCCGAACCGGTGGACACTGCGGGTCGACGATACGCACCCCGTCCTGTTCGACCACCCCAGTGACCACGTTCCGGGCATGCTCGTTCTCGAAGCATTCCGGCAGGGCGCACGCGCTGCCCTCGCGCAGCCGCACGGAGACATCGAGACCATCGAGGTCACCTATCATCGCTTCGCCGAGAACGACGCGAATGCCACGGTCTCCGTCGAGCCCGATCCGGATTCCCCATGCACAGTGCGGGTTTCCGTGGAGCAATGGGGCCAGCACATCGCCAGCGGGCGGGTCCGCCTGCTACCGGCCCGGTTCCGGCCGTGAGAACGCGCGTGGGCTTACGATGCGGCGGCGGACCACCGAGCGCGCCGGATCGCCGGGATCTTCAGGTGCCGATCGGCGGGCATGATTCCGGGCAGCAGCAGAAGCCACATCTCGTCCAGGCGCTGCTCGAGGTCCTCCCGTCCGGTCAGGACGTTCGAGACCAGCTGCACCCCGGTGAACGCCCCGATCCCGAAGCGGGCAAGAGTCTTGGGCTCGATGCTGTCGAGGAGATCGCCCTCGGCGGAGGCGCGTTCGGACAGCGTCTCGTACGCCTCGATCCAGCCGAGGTACGGCTCGGCCGGGCCTGCGACCGCACTCAATTCCAAGGTCAGCCGGATACCCGCCCGCACGATGGGATCGTGCACCATCTGGTCGCCGATCTCGTAGCTGAGCATGACCATCTGTTCGAGAGCGGAACTCCCGGTCGCGGCGATCGCATCGACAGCGGCGATGGAGATGAGGTGCTGCTCACCGATGATGGCCTGCGCCAATTCCTCTTTCGACTTGAAATGGAAGTACAGGGCGCCCTTGGTGGTACCGGCGATCTCGACGATCGTGCCCAGAGTGGAGCCCTCGAAGCCTTTCTGCTCGAATGCCTTTGCCGCACCGATCAGAATCTGCTGCCTGGTTGCTTCCGCTCGAGCCTGCCTGACCACGTTCGCTCTGCCCCTAACCGACAAGTGAGATGAATTGTGACGGAATTCGTTGATGGCCCCGCTTTCGACCTCTCACCGAACACCATAGCCGGACCCGTCCCCCACGGATCCGCACTGCCCGCGCCGCGAATCGTACTCTTCGGCGCCACCGGTTTCATCGGTGGCGCAATACTCGAGGCGCTGACCAGCGCGGGAGCCGACTGTACCGCAGTCGCGCGGCGGCCGGAGGCCGTTTCTCCGTCGGCTCCGCGTGTCGTCGGGGCCGATCTCACCGATCCGACGAGCCTCGAAGGCGTGCTGAGCGGGGCCGATGTGATCATTCACGCGGTCTCGTACACCGGCGGCGACCCCGAAGAAGCCGACGCCGTGAACCGGGTCGGAACCGAGAACCTGATCGCCGCGGCCCGCGACCGCCGAGTGCCGCTGATTTACGTCAGCACGGTCGGCGTGTACGGTTCGGGGCCACATCGCGGGATCGTCGAGGGAAGCCTGGACCCGAACCCGGTGTCCGTTCTCAGCATCAGCCGTCTCGCCGCCGAGGAAGCGGTGCGCGAGTACGGCGGTACCGTGGTCCGGGCCGGTTTCGTGTACGGCCCCGGCGACCGCTGGTTCGCGCCCGGGCTCGCGTACATCCTCGCCCGGCTGGGCGCGTGGGTGGACGAAGGCCGGTCGGTGTTGTCGCTCATCGGCGTCGGTGACCTCGGTCGTCTCCTCGCCACGCTCGCCGAGCAGGCACCGCCGCTCCGGACCGGCGGGACGCTGCTGCACGCCGCGTACCCCGAGCCCCGGACGGTCCGGGAGATCGCCGCCGAACTCGCCGCCGACGGCGCGTTCTCCCTGCCGGAGGCCGGCCTGACGTACGACGAAGCCGTCGCACGCGCCCCTGAACTCGGCCTGTCCGAACGCAACATCGATCTGGCCGGGCACGACCACCACTACGACTCGACGCTCATCTGGCGGACGACCGGACTGCCCGTACCCGACCAACGTCCACGTCTGAGCTTCTGACGATCCGGCCGAATCAGATCCGTCGACCCGTTCGGGACGTGGAAAGAGCCGTGCCCGGGGCGGTCCGACGAGGGCGGGTCGGAATTTTTTGTCCGCCACGGGCATCGGAATCCTGCGGGGTGAGCGTCGGCTCCCCCGACCGGACGATCTCGACACCGTCGGCGCGCATTCACCCTGTCCGGACAGGGTGAATGCGCACTCCCGGATCCGCTCACGATGTTTCTGCCCTCGAGGTGCACGAACATCACTCGGCGTGATGCATCACACATTTCACATGCACAGCCGGAACATGTTCTGCCACAAACAGTTCATGCGCGACACTCCTGCCGAGACTGCATGATCTCGCCGAGTGGAACGCCGCTACGCGGTCGTCGGAATCAGAACGGACCGATGATCAGGCGATGCCGATCAGGGTGGCCAGCGTCTGCAGGCCCTGCGTCACGACATCGGCCGGGGCGGGCGGTGCCGGCGGTGCGGCCGGCGCCGGAGGCACGGGCGGTGCAGGCGACACGGACGGTGCTCCGCCTTCCTGCGCGGTACCGCCCTGCGGCGGCGCCGACGGCGCCGCGGGGGCCACGCCCTCGCCGTTCTCGCCCGGCACCGTCACGGTGATCGGCGACGCGAACGGTCGCCCGGAGGGGCCGTAGATGTTCTCCCACTGCTGACCGTCGGCGTCCTGGCAAGCCCAGAAGACGTCGTACGTCCCGGCCGTGATGGCACGCGGACCCGCCGAAACCGGGCCGTTCTCACCGATGTACGTGGCGGACGAGGTGCGGTTGTTCGAAATCGAGAAGTTCGAGCCGGCCGGCTGCGCGTCGAGGCGGGCGGAAGGCTCCGCCGCATCCAAGGTGCCCTGCTGCGCGACGACATAGGTGATGCACGTGACGCCGAGCGCGACATCGACGCCACGGAAGTCGAAATCGACGAGCACCGAACCCGGCTGCGCCGACACCGAGACATCGGGCGAACCTGCTGCGGATGCTGTGGCGGGCGCGAGAACTGCGACCGTTGCGGCTCCGAGCGCGGTGACGGCAGCCTTCTTCACAGAGATGTTCATGGGTACGTCCTCCCCTGGCTTCCCTTTGCGGATCGGTGGCCGCACCGCGAATCGCGGTCTCCCTTTTGCGGCCACCTGATGGATAGTTCGTACCCACACTAACGTTGTCGTGGCACGGCCGCGCGGGAAGCGCCGGTATGTCGCCGGTCCCGGCTCCGTGCTCCTGCTCGCGAGAAGGATTGCGCGACACGCCCTACGCGCGCGTCGTCCGGTCCCCGTGCCCGAGATCACGGTCGGGATCGACGACATCTCGCACTCGCTGCTTCAGAGTGACGATGTCGGGAAAACCTCCGTCCCGTTTGCGATCCCATACGAGGTGCTCGCCCGCGGTCACCTGGAAGACACCGCCCGTGCCCGGAATCAGCGCTACTTCGCCGAGGTCGCATCCGAATGTGTTGAGCAGCTCCTGTGCCATCCAACCGGCCCGCAGCAGCCATTGGCATTGCGTGCAGTAGGTGATGGTGATCCGGGATCGTGTCGTGGCCATGGACCGAGGCTAACGGTGAAAACAAGGCGAGACCCCGCCGGCCGTGGTGGTGGGCCGACGGGGTCTCCGCAGGCCGGAGATGGGGGGATGACCAGCCTGCATCGTCGTCCTCGCAGGGGGGTAGGAGGACGACGGATTGCAGATTAGTCCGCCAAGATCGTTACTCGCGAGTACAAACGTTCTCGCGCGTGTCAGCTCAGCTCCGTGCGGGAATCGTCCCGGTGCGTGCGCTGGATCTCGACGATCTGCTCCTCGGTGTCGGCGCGGCGAAGAATGCGCCCGAGGACCAGGGCGGCAATCGCCGACACCATGACCCACGCCGCGCCGCCTATGGCGATCCACCACCACATGACGAACATTGTCCCCGATAACCGGGAACGAGCCAACTGCCGCCCTCCACCCGGCCGGTGCGGCGGACCGCCGATCGGCCGGGTCCGTCGCAGAATCCGGCGGGCGGAATCACAGGATCGGATCCTGCGGACGCAGCAACTCGCGGGCGACGGTGCTCGCCTCGATGCGGTCGAGCGGATCCGCGGCCACATAGGCATCGAACCCCAGACCGGTCATCGAGGCGATCCGCCGCACCGGGACCTGGTAGGTGCGATAGGCCCCGAACGAGAACTCCTCCGGACCTGCCAGGAACTCGTCGAGCAACGCAGCCTGACTCAGCAGATATCCGGTGGCGGACAGCGTGCCGTCGGACTTCCTCATCGCCACCACCTTCCAGTACTGGCGCGGCAGGGCGACACCCCGGTACAGCGGATCCTCGGCCGACAGGATCGGGCCGGTCACCACGCTCACCTTCAGATCCCGCGTGTCGGCGTTGCCGAGCACGTAGTCCTCGAGGCCGAGCCACAGGGTGCTGCCGGCATTGAAATCATGGTGCTGCGGAGTGCAGTTCGTGAAGTGGAAGGTGTCGTCGTTCGCCGCTGTCGCGGCGGGACCCCATGCCGGATCGAGGCGACGCACGAGATGCCCCCGGTCGAGCGGATTGTCGCGATACACCTCCTCCCCCGTCTGCTCGTCGTCGGGCAGACGCGGATCGCGGATCCACCGGTCGCCGTCGCGCCGGAGCCTCTGCGCGAGTCCGCCGTCGATGTTCACCGCCGTGAACAACGCCAACCGGCGGCGCCGGTGCATGACGACACTGAAGTGGTGGTAGCGCAATTCGCCGGAGGCCACCCGCGCGGCGTCGCCCGTCACGCCCGGGAGCGGAAGCATCGAACCGAGGAAGCCGGGATCGAAACCGGCGCGTCGGCTGTAGTCGGGGTCGATGGAGATCGCCTCGATATCGGGCGGAGGAATCACTGCTGCCGAACCGGTTTCGCCGACGCGGACGGTGAGCTCCACCGTCCGGCCGCAGGGCACCCGCACCGTCACGGCACCGTCCGGCGTAGCGGCCGCACCGGGATCGTCGGCGGGGTCCGGGCGTGCCTGTGGGACCGGCCGATCCGTCAGCAGCTCCGGGCGGTCGGCGGTGGTCAACTCCGCAACCAGGGCCCGTTGTGCGGACGGCAGATCCCGGTCGTCGAGGAACTGCAGAATCCGGCTGATCCGTACGCCCTCGTTGAGGAATCCGCCGTACTCGGTCTGCTGTGGGGCTCGCACGCTCGCGTGATGGAGTGCGACGACCTCCCATTGATCGTTGAAGACCGGGGAGCCGGACGAACCGGGCTCGGTATCCGCCGAGTAGTGCACGAACATCTCGGGGATATCGACGATCTTGTTCTCCCGCAGCGCGATCTGCTTCTTCTCGCCACGCGGATGCTGCACGATGGTCACGAACTCACCGATGACGATCGTGCCCTGGGCAGTGGTCAGGCGATTGAACCCGTACTGTGCCAGAACCTCCGGCGGTGCATCGACCGCGACGAGCGTGAAATCCCGTTCCCGGTCGGCGACGAAGAAGCGACTCGGATCCAGTGACACCGACCTCGGATGCAGGGGGTGCCCGTCGATTCCGTCCTGGTAGTCGAACTCGACGGCGCTCGCCGACGCGGTCGCGGCGTCGGGAAGCACATGATGATTGGTGAGCAACAGGTGCGGCGAGACCAGGAAGCCGGTGCCGTACCCGAGCCGCGAACCGCCGGCACCGAGGATGTGGACCCGGCCGATCGCCCGCGCGGCCGCCACACCCTCGTCGAGGTAGCGCACTCCGACGAAATCGGCAGTGTTGATGATCTTTTCGAGCATCGAATCCGCATCCTCGGTCGCAGATCCCAGGATCGACGGGGCACGTTCGAGCGCCGATTCGATCAGCGCGGCAGGATCCGCACCCGTGGGCGCGTGCGCGGTGTCGCCACCGAGGTAGTACCGGCTGACCCGGTCGAGACGTCTGGCGATCCGTTCCGGATCGTCGGCACGAGCGATCCCGCCGGGCTCGTCGAGCACCTGCTCGTTGCCGGTCCGCACCTCCGTCCGGTCGACTATGCGCCGCGCCGCAGCGCGTCGCTGGTGTTCGCGTTCGGTCAGGTAGGCCGCGGCGTTGTCGCCGGACCCGGTGATCCTGGTGTTGGAGATGATCGTCATGACATCGTCTTTCGAGCGGAAAGTGGTGTGCGGAGAGCGCGGTTCGGGAACACACTGCCTCTGTTCGTGTTCGCCGTGGGCTCGTGTTCAGCCTCGCGCAGCGTGAGGGTCCGGTCACGAGTGGTGCACTACGCGGATTGCGGCGTGCCGGATCAGATCTCCACCGACATCGAGTACGACGCCGGCTCGAGAACGCCCGGGGCGTGCCCACCGTCGAGGGCATCGAGGACCCGCGCCGGGTCGACGTCCCACTCGACCACCGTCGACGCCCCGAACAGCGCCGCCCGCAGCAGCGCGGTCTCGAACGCGAGAACCTGCCGCAGATGCGGCACCGCTGCGACGAGATCCGGGCGCGCCGCCAGGAAACCCGAGAACGTGTATCCCTCGAGCCCGGGTGCCGTCTCCGGCGGGTGCGCTGCCGTGTACGCGGCGATCACCGCTTCCGTGGCCGTCGCGCCGAGCGTGGTCAGCAACGCCGTCGTCGTGTACCGCATCACCTGCGCGAGCTGAGCCCGCCGCTGTTCCTCGACGAGCCTGCCGTACAGACGCACGCCGGCCTCGGGCCGTCCCGGACCACGCAGGGCCGCAACCAGATCCCGCTCCGCACGGTGCACGAACGCGCGGTCCGCGGCGGTCGCGTGGGTCGCGACGGCCGCAGGGAACGGCTCCGGCGGGGCCGCCGGTCTCAGGTCCCAGATCTGCCACAACCGTTCGAGCTGGGTGTGCACGCCGTCGAGCCCGAGGCGGGCGACGTTGGACGGCATGATCTCGAAGGTCAGCGCCCGCAGGTTCGGCAGATCCGGCACCACCTCGGCAGAGAGATCGAGCAGTTCGCCCGGTACCGCGCCACTGTGGGCGTCGAGCCGGTATCCGTCCATTTCGTCACCGCCGGCGACATGCACCTCCCATACGCGGTCCAGCGGGAGGTCGGCCAGGACATCGCGGACCGTGTCGCGGCCGTTGATCTCGTTGCACCACAGATTGTGCAGGTCCAGCACGATTCCGCTGCCTGAGCGCTCGGCGACGCCCCGGAAGAAGACGCCGTCGCCGAGTTCATCGTCGCGTGCGGTCCGGTAGTCGACTCCGGTTTCGAACGCGACCGGCCTGCTCACCACGCGCCGGTAGCGGTCGATGTTCTCCGCGGCCACCGCGATCTGCTCCCGCGTCCGGTCGGGCGGCAACAGGAATCCGGCGTGCTCGATCCCCGAGGCGCCCTCGGTGCGCACGAAACCGAGGTGCTCGCTGACCCACGGCGGGTCCAGCAGATCGACGCTGCCTCGCAACGGGGTTCGGTAGTCCAGCGGATCGTCGACAGTCCCGGCGAGCGGCTGGCCCACCCCGTGAACGAGCTTGCGTTGCGGCAGTGCAGCCACCGCGTTCAGCGCCCACTCGTCGACCCGATACCGCCAGCCTCCTTCGGAACAGACCGGGCGCCACAGTGTTTGTGGCTCCAGTTCGGCGACCGCCACGACGCTCGCACCCGCTTCGAAAACCGGCCCGAGCGCCGGGGCATAGACCATGCCGACACCGAGGACGGAACCGTCAGTAGCCCGGAACACCGGGGATCTCCCGGATGTCGAGCCCGTCGGGATCCACCACGAAGTCCCTCAACTCGACGAATCGGATGTCGAACCCGGATGTGCAGCCGGGGCAACCGAGCCGTTCGAGCACCTGCCGGGAGATCCTCGCGACCGCGTCGAGATCGTGTGCGGTGTGATGCGGCAGATAAACCCGCACCGTGTCCGGCGAACGCGGACCACGTGATTCGAACTCTGCCATGGTGTGCTCCCCTCCTGATCGGATCTGCGGTGTCTTCGAAAGTACGAGCCGACAACGTGGTTCACACGCGTAGCGGACTACCCGAATGCACCGGGGTCAGGGCACCGCGATCGTGTCGAGCGCCGTGATGATCGCCGGCACGTCGCTGCTCTCGGTGCGGCGGATCAACCGCAACAGGGTCGCGGCCGGTTCGTCCGGACGGGCGATGAGCTGTCCGAGGCGGGACGTCGCGGCATCTATCTGGGCGACGAGCAGCGGCACCGTCTGCGGGTTCTGCGCCGAGATCAGCGTCGCCGCCGCCCACGCACTGTCGCGTGCCCGCTCGAAACTGAAGTCGAGAATCGGCTCGAGACCGTCGTCGAACGGCCCGAGCAGGCCGAACAGAGGCGAGAACCGGACGATCGCCCCTCGGATCCGCGGAACCAGTTCGGCGAGAATGCCGTTGATGCGGTCGTAGTCGGCACGGAAGTCGTCGAGTTCACGCCCGTGGAACGAGGTCCCGGTGACGACCGCGAGGTCGAGATTGATGTGTGCGTTGATGCCGAGCAGCAGGTTCTGCATCACGATCAGCGGGGACGACGCGATCGCGTCGAACGTCACCCGCCACGACCGGGTCGGAGGCGGCGACGATTCGTAGGCGGAGAAGTAGCGGTTCGCGAACGCGGCATCGAAGACCCTCATTCGCGCGCCGTCGTCGAAGTCGCCGGAGACGATGCCGCGGCGCACCTCCAGAGTCACCTGCCGGTACAACGCCGCGAAGAATCCGCGCGGGTTCGCCACCGCGGTGGTGTCGGCCACGACAGCGGTGAGGATGTCGAGAACGTCGTCGATGTCGTCCGCGTGCATGGTGTGCTCCTCGACGAAGAGAATGTGATCTCATCGTCGAGCACACCGCGCCGCCGGGCGCGAGTAGTGGGCTACCCGATTCGGGGAACGGTCAGCTCGGACGCGCGTCCGGGTGCTCGTGCACGAAGTTCAGGTATGCCTTCGACGGGGTCGGTCCGCGCTGCCCCTGGTACTTGGACCCGACCTTCGCGCTGCCGTACGGATGCTCGGCAGGACTGGTCAGGCGGAACAGGCACAACTGGCCGATCTTCATACCCGGCCACAGCGTGATCGGCAGGTTCGCGACGTTCGACAGTTCCAGCGTGATGTGCCCGTCGAAACCGGGATCGATGAACCCGGCGGTCGAGTGGGTGAGCAGACCGAGGCGACCGAGCGACGACTTGCCCTCGAGCCGGCCGGCGAGATCGTCGGGCAGGGTGCAGCGTTCCATCGTCGAGCCGAGCACGAACTCGCCGGGGTGCAGCACGAACGATTCACCGTCCGGGACCTGCACGAGAGAGGTCAGTTCGTCCTGCCGCTGAGCGGGGTCGATGTGCGTGTAGCGGGTGTTGTTGAAAACTCGGAACAGGCTGTCGAGGCGGACGTCCACACTCGACGGTTGCACCATCTCCGGGTCGAAGGGGTCGATGCCCAGATGGCCGGAGGCGAGCTGGGCGCGGATGTCGCGATCGGAGAGCAGCACGGATAGAGGTTAACAATGCACCACTTGACCTCGAGTCGGCTGGAGGTTGTTCGCTGGGATCACACCCGACGAACGGAGACGGTCGTGCACGCAATCGTCCAGCGCGAGTTCGGCTCCGCCGACACATTGGTCCTCGAGGAAACCGCCGATCCGGTGCCGGGACCGGGACAGGTTCGCATCCGGGTGTCCGCGATCGGGGTGCATCTCGTCGACACCACGATCCGCGCCGGTCGCGACAACGGGGCCATGCCCGTGCCGAGCCTGCCGATGACGCCCGGACGAGAGGTCGCGGGGGTCGTGGACCTGCTCGGAGACGGCGTCGGCACCGCCCTTCTCGGCGCGCGGGTGGTCGCGCATCTGGGCACGGCGAGCGGCGGGTACGCCGAACTGGCCGTCGCCGCGGCGGCCTCGCTGCACCTCGTCCCGGACCGGGTGCCGCTCGAGGCGGCGGTCGCGGCGATCGGCACCGGCCGCACGACGCTGGGCATCCTCGACCGGCATCCGCTCACCGCAGCCGACACGGCGCTGGTGACGTCCGCGGCCGGGGGCATCGGCACCCTGCTCGTCCAGGCGGGCAGGCGGGCCGGTGCCTTCGTGATCGGTGTGGCCGGCGGCGCCGGCAAGGTGGCGCTGGTCCGCGAACTGGGTGCCGACGTCGTCGTCGACCGGCACGACCCGCGCTGGCGGGAACAGATCGCGGCGACCAGGCCCACCGTGGTGTTCGACGGTGTCGGCGGCGCGGTCGGGCGCGCCGCGTTCGCCGCGTTGGCTCCCGGCGGCGTCCAGCTCGTGTTCGGCTGGTCCTCGGGCGAACCGAACACCTACGAATCCGACGCCAAATCGGCCGTCACGGTCCTCGGACCTCGGCTGACCGCGCGACCCGGTGGGTTGCGGTCCCTGGAGACCGAGGCACTCGCACTCGTCGCGGACGGGTCGTGGCGGCCGGTCGTCGGCGGGCGGTTCTCCCTCGCCGAGGCGGCCGGCGCGCACCGCGCGCTGGAGTCGGGGGCGGCCGTCGGCAAGGTGGTGCTCGAGGTCGCGCGATGACGGTCGTCGGCGCTCCCCTGCTGTGGTCGCCGCGGTTCCGTGCCACCACGGCCGGGCTGTTCCTCCTGTCGGTGCTGTTCGCGTTCGAATCGTTCGCGATCGCGACGGTGATGCCCGTCGTCGGCCGCGAGTTCGACGCGCTCTCCTCGTACCCGCTGGCGTTCGCCGCACCGATCGCGGTGTCGGTGTTCGCCATCTGTCTCGCCGGGGTGTGGATCGACCGGGCAGGTCCCGGAGCTGCCCTGTACGTCGGGGTGGCGGTGTTCGCGGCCGGACTGATCTGCGCTGCGCTCGCCCCGGGCATGCCCGTGTTCCTCGCGGGCCGCGCCGTGCAGGGATTCGGGTCCGGTCTGGCCGGCGTCGCGCTGTACGTCCTGGTTGCCGTCGCCTACCCCGAGGAACTGCGGGCGCGGGTGTTCACCGTTCTCACCAGCGGCTGGGTGCTTCCGGCACTGATCGGACCGCCTGTCGCCGGTGGGCTGGCCGACGCGGCCGGGTGGCGATGGGTGTTCGCGGTCGCGCCGCTCCCCGCGACGGTCGCGGCGGTCGCACTGATCCCCGCGGTGCGACAGGCCCGGCCGCCGGACACCCCGGGGCGGACCGCGCCGTCGTTGTGGTGGGCGGGCGTCGCGGCGGTGGCGGTGCTCGTCGTCGGGGTCGCCGGTCGACAGGAGATCGCGGGGTGGCCGCTGGCGGCGGCCGTCGCGGTCGCGGCGGTGTTCCGGTCGGTGCCGCGCCTGGTGCCGGCGGGCACGTGGCGTTTCGCGGCGGGGCTGCCCGCGGTGCTGTCGGCACGGTCGCTGACGGGCGCGGCGTTCTTCGGCGCCGAGGTGTACGTGCCGTTGGCTCTGGTGCAGTTCCACGGGTTCACGCCCGCGCACGCCGGGATGTTCCTGACCGTGTCGGCGCTCGCGTGGTTCGCCGGGTCGTGGATCGCGGCGCATGTGCCGGTGTTGTCCGACGCGGTGCTCCGCGTGCGGTGGGGCACGGCGGCGGTCGCGGTGGGGATCGGCGCGTCGGCGACCGTGCTCCGGCCGGAGGTGTGGCCTGCGGTCCCGCTGATCGGCTGGTCGGTGGCGAGCCTCGGCATCGGGATCGTGTTCTCGTCGGCGTCGGTGCTGTTGCTCGACTACTCGCCGCCGGAACAGACCGGTGCGAACTCGGCCGCGATGCAGGTGAACGACGCTGTGGCACAATCGGTCTGGCTCTGCGCCGGGGGCACGCTCTTCGCAGCGTCCGCCGCGGCGGCATGGGGATTCGCGGCGATGTTCGCGGGTGCGGCGGTCGTCGCGGCCGGGGCGTACGCGGCCGCCGCCCGGATCACCGCATCGTCGTCGATGCGGTGAGCAGCAGGTCGGTGCAGGCCTCGACGACCTCGTCCTCCTCGAGTGGAACCGTGCCGTCGAGCCACGACGTGAGGGCCTGCGCCAGACCGCCGACGACGAAGTGCGCCGCGAGATCGAGGGCGGGACTGAGCTTCGCCTGGTAGAAGTCCTCGGCCTGCATGGTCACGAGCCCGGCGAACATGCGCGCGGATTCGAGCCGGCGCCGCGCGAGCTGCGGATCGGCCTGGCTGACCGAGAACAGCACGCGACCCAGGCGCGGATCCTCGGCGATCTCGCGGACGATGTTGGCGACCGCCGCGTGCACGATGCCGCGTTCGTCGCGGGGCGCGGCGGCAACGGCCGCGAGGGTGCTCTGCGCGATCTGCTGCACGACGTGGTCGTACACCGCACCGGTCAACGCGTCACGGTCGGCGAAACTCTCGTAGAAGTACCGCGAGGCCAGGCCGGAACGTTTGCACACTCCGCGCACCGACAGTGTGGGTTCCCCGTCGGGGGCGCCGAGCAGGTCGAGGCCCGCCTCGATGAGCTGGGCGCGACGATCCGCCTGACGTTCCTCGCCCGCGCGTCCCCCGTAGAGCCGTCCTGTTGCCATGCGGCCATCTTGTCAGCACCGATGCTTTACGAGCGTCATATATCTGCGTACATTCGTGCACAGATACTCGGCCGGACGGAGGGGCGACGCATGACGACGACGGAGAAACCCGCGGGACTCGACGACACGATGGACGGCCTCGGACTCGTCGCCGGAGCCGCGAACATCATCATGCAGCTGTCATGGCCCGGCGTCGGCTACGGCGTGTTCGAGAGCCGCGTCGAATCCGGACGCCTCTTCGACCACCCGTTCAAACGTACCCGCACGACCCTCGGGTACCTCGCCGTCGCCGCGCGCGGCACCGACGACGAACGAAAACTCTTCCGCCAGGCCGTGAACCGCTCGCATCGGCAAGTCCGCTCCACCGAGGACAGCCCGGTCGAATACAACGCATTCGACCCGGAACTGCAACTGTGGGTCGCGTCGTGCATCTACCGCGGATTCGAGGACGTGCACCGCGCGCTGTACGGGCCCATCCCCGACGAATACATCGACTACTTCTACCGGAACGGCGCCAGGTTCGGCACCACACTGCAGGTCGAGCCGGACATGTGGCCCGCCGATCGCGAAGCGTTCGAGGAATACTGGGTCGAGAGCCTGAAGAAGGTCCACATCGACGACCGCATCCGCGAACATCTGCTGTCCATCACGAAACTCGAATTCATGCCCGGGCCGACAGCACTGCTGTTCGGCCGGATCAACCTGTTCTTCACCGCCGGCTTCCTGCCGCCACTGTTCCGCGACCAGATGCGGCTGGCGTGGAGCCCACGCGACCAACGCCGCTTCGACCGGATCCTGCGAACCATCGGCAAGGTCAACAAACACGTCCCCGTACCCGTCCGCGAAGCCCCCTACCGCCTGCTCCTCACGGACATGCGGTGGCGGATCCGGACCGGACGCGCCCTCGTCTGAGACCCCGACAGCACACGCCGCAGCCGAAGTGACAGAGGTCGCGAAGAGTCTGATACAGTGTGCGACGAGCCAGGGACGAGCCGGTGAAAATCGGTAAAAGCCCAGCGTGCCGATGTAGTTCAATGGTAGAACATCAGCTTCCCAAGCTGAATACGCGGGTTCGATTCCCGTCATCGGCTCCACAGGGTGTTCACCCATCAGGGCCCGTTGCGTTCACTATTGAATCTGCGGACGCAATCGGGCCCCGATTTCCATCGCAACTCCGCCGAGCAGGTCAGATTCGGCAGATCGTCGGCTTGATCGCGGCGCAATTCCCATACCGATCGAGCCGAGTCGTGCTCTCCCGGCGGCTGCGGACCGGTGATTCCGCACTGTGGTCGAAGTCGAGCCACGAAACCCGTGGATCTCGTTGTCGGGGCGGGGACGCTATCTGCCGGATCGGACACTCACCGAATACTCTTCACTGCACCGCGTTGCGAGATGACCCCTACCGATTGCGCGCTCCGGCTCCGGCTCACCGAGGAAGCGACCCCACGGATCGAGACGCGCACGCTTGCAGAGCCAGTCGTGCAACTCGAGCACGTTCAGCGCAGCAAGTGCGAAGCCGACGAGCACCGTGTACCGACCGATCCCGAAACCGCGGAAGTACCCACGATGCACATGCAGCCGGTTTTGCTTCACATCGTCGAACACACTCTCGATCCCGATCCTGCGGTGATACGACACCTCCCACGCGAGGGTGCCGTGCTGGAACGGCATCCGCATATCCGGGTAGTCCGAGTCGTACAGAGTGACGGTGCGCCCGCACCCGCAGTCCGTTCCGCGCGTGAAGAGGTTGTGGGCACGTTCTGCGGTGCCCGCATCGACCTCGGGTTGTTCGGACACCGCACCCGTGCGGGTGCGGCGGCCGGCCCGCGATAACGCCGAGCCCCGTCGGGGTGACGGGCATCGTGCGGGACGAACGCATACGCCTGGCGCGCCTGGTGACGGCGCTCGACGCGGGCGCGTTCGTCCTCGGACATGTCGGTCTCGATCGGGTCGAGGTCGTACAGGCCGTCCGGGAGGCTGTCCGAGTAGAGCAGCCCGTCGATCCAGAAGGTGTGTGCGCCTTCGGGTCCGGGATGCATGCCACGTTGGTGCGGGTGCCGGTCGTAGATCGTGGTGTACCCGAGCTTCCAGACCGGCAGCGCGAAGTACTTGTTGGTGAAGTTGTTGTAAGCGCGGTCTGCGAGGAGTTGGCGCGGTTATCACCCAGCCAATAGTCGCCAGCCGCCACTCCGAGGAAATGTCATGCGGTGTCGGTGAGAACCCTTCACCTGCCATTTTCCCTTTCTCCTCCGAGTTTGCAGCTTCTCGGCTGCGCCTCGGGTTGGATGCCGACCGGCTGACGAGATTCAGCCCGTTCGCATTCCGAGGTTCCGCCCCACACTCCGTGCTGCTGCCGGGTGGTGAGCGCGAACTGCTTGCAGCGGTCATGGACGATACAGGTTGCGCAGATGCGTTTGGCTTCGCGTTCGCGGCGCTGCCGCTCCCCTCTGGATTCGTTGTCGGGGCCGAAGAACAGGGCCGGACCGTAGAACAGGCAGGCTGCGTAATTCCACCATTGCGAGTCCTGGTGGTGAGCAATTCGATGTTCGAGAGGCATGGTCTCGTTCGAGAGTGAGGCGGCGCCACGTGATGCGGTCAGCATGGCCGGTCCGGAACGTAGGGGATCGCCGAGGCACGGTTCTCGTCCGCGGCAAGCGGTCTGCCGATCTGGGGAAAGGCGCGCTGGGCACAATCGGCGCGGTCACAGACACGGCATCCCGCACCGATGGGGACAGCGGTACCCGGATCCTCGAGATCCAGGCCGCGGGCGTAGACGAGCTTGTGGGCATGGGCGAGGTCGCAGCCGAGCCCGACGGCGAACCCGCGCGGTTGCGATCGAAACCCGCCGATCGGCGGTTCGTCGGTGGTGCGGGCGATCCACAGATAGCTACGTCCGTCGGGCATCTGCGCGATCTGTGTTCGGATGCGCCCCGGCGTGGCGAACGTGTCGTGCACGACCCACAGGGGACAGCTTCCTCCGACTCTCGAGAAGTGGAATGCCGTGGCGGACTGCCGTTTCGATATGTTGCCGGCCTTGTCGGTACGGACGAAGAAGAACGGCACTCCCCTCCGGCCAGGCCGTTGCAGCGTGGAGAGGCGATGGCAGACGGTTTCGAAGCCGACCTCGAATTTCGCGCTCAGAAGGTCGATGTCGTAGCTCAACGCTTCGGCCGCTCGGAGAAACGGAGTGTAAGGCAGGACCAGCGCTCCGGCGAAATAGTTCGCCAGGCCGATACTGGCCAGCGACCGTGACTGCGGCGGCAGATCGCTTGCGGCGTCGACGAGTGCGTCGATGGTGTGCTTCTGGGTGAGAAACGCCAATTGGGTGGCGAGCTGAAAGGCACGCTGCCCGTGGGTGAGTCGACGAGCGAGACTGATGGTGCCGGTGGCCGGATCGTAGGTGCGTTTGGGACCGGGCGCATCCGGTTCGTCGGTGCGGATCCGCACAGTGATGTCATGTTCGTCGCGGAGCAGGCGTGCGAGCTGCAGATCGAGGCCCCCGAGCGTGAGGTTTCGGGACACGAACAGCTGCTCTGCGGCGTCGTCGAGTTCACGGATGTGATTGCGCCGGTCGTAGAAGAAATCGCGCACGTCCTCGTACGGCATCGAGGTGGCAGCACCGGCCATGCTGTTCTCGTGGGCCGGAGACAGCCGCTCGACTTGTGCGGTGGCTCCGCGCAGCCGTCGGTGCATGCCGACCAGAGTCCTGGCCGCGGCGGGAAACCGCGTCACGAACTCGTCGATCTCGGCGGCTGTGACATCTGCGCTGTCCGTGTTGTCCGCGAACACGTCCTGCAGGTCGGCGAGCAAGCGGGCATCGGTGTCGACCGCGAAGAACCCCATATCGAGATCGAACGCCGCGTTGAGGCGCAGCAGGACCGGAACGGTCAGCGGGCGTTGGTCGTGTTCGAGCTGGTTGACGTAGCTGGTGGATAGCCCGAGGGTCTGCGCCAGGGCAACCTGGGTCAGTCCCTGTTCCTCGCGCAAGCGGCGAAGCCGCCCGCCGGCGTACATCTTCTGCATGCGCTGAATCTAGCAATTCCGACTTTCGCAATATTTGCAGATTCACCGGATCGGATCCGCAGAAATCCTCATCTGCAAGGCATTTCCCAGTTCACATGGCCTGCATAACCTGCTAAGCAACCCAGTTGTCAGTTGGAGGTTCGCCGTGAAAACCCATCTCGTCCGCACTCATCGCTCCACCGAAGATTTCCCCGAGCACGAACATCTCGCGTGGAAGATCGCCGAGGTCGCCACCGATGCGGTCGAGGTGCCGAAGGACACCGAGGAGATGATCGTCAACCGGATCATCGACAACGCGGCTGTCGCCGCAGCGTCGGTCACCCGGCGTCCGGTCTCCAACGCTCGCGCTCAGGCACTGGCCCATCCCTACTCCCCCGGCTCCACGGTGTTCGGCGTCGGCGGTACATTCTCGCCCGAGTGGGCAGCATGGGCGAACGGGGTCGCGGTACGCGAGCTCGACTTCCACGACACGTTCCTCGCGGCGGAGTACTCGCACCCCGGCGACAACATCCCGTCGATCCTTGCTGTCGCCCAGCACACCGGCCGCAGCGGTGCGGAGCTGATCCGCGGCCTGGCCACCGGTTACGAGATCCAGGTCGATTTGGTGCGTGCGATCTGCCTGCACGAACACAAGATCGACCATGTCGCCCACCTCGGGCCCTCCGCCGCAGCCGGCATCGGCACGCTCCTCGGCCTCGACACCGGCACCGTCTACCAGGCGATCGGACAGGCACTGCACACCACGACCGCGACCCGCCAGTCCCGCAAGGGCGAGATCTCGAGCTGGAAGGCGTACGCACCGGCCTTCGCCGGGAAGATGGCCGTCGAGGCCGTCGACCGGGCATTGCGCGGCGAGAGCGCGCCGTCGCCGATCTGGGAAGGCGAGGACGGTGTCATCGCGTGGCTGCTCGGCGGACCGAACGCCGAATACCATGTGCCGCTGCCCGGTCCGGGTGAGGCCAAACGGGCCATCCTCGACACCTACACCAAGGAGCATTCGGCCGAGTACCAGAGCCAGGCACCGATCGACCTTGCCCGCCGGATGCGCGAGCGCATCGGCGACCTGGATCAGATCGCGTCGATCGTGCTGCACACCAGCCACCACACGCACGTCGTCATCGGCACAGGATCGAACGATCCGCAGAAGTTCGACCCGCAGGCCAGCCGCGAAACCCTCGACCACTCGGTGATGTACATCTTCGCCGTCGCGCTGCAGGACGGAACCTGGCACCACGAGCGTTCCTACGCACCCGAACGGGCACAGCGGCCGGACACGATCGAGCTGTGGCGCAAGATCTCCACCGCCGAGGATCCGGAGTGGACCCGCCGCTACCACTCCACCGACCCGGACGAGAAGGCCTTCGGCGCCCGCGCCGAGGTCACGTTGAAGAGCGGTGAGGTGATCGTCGACGAACTCGCGATCGCCGACGCGCATCCGCTGGGTGCACGGCCGTTCGCCCGCGACCAGTACATCGTCAAGTTCCGCACCCTCGCCGAGGGTGTCGTCGCACCGGCCGAGCAGGACCGTTTCCTCGACGCCGCTCAGCGCACTCCCGAACTGGCGGCCGGGGAGCTGAACCAGCTCACGTTCACCGTGTCCGACGAGATTCTCGCCCGCGCACCGAAGTCGCCGAAGGGACTGTTCTGAGATGTCCGGTCTCATTTCCGCCACGACCTCCGCGGCCGACAAGCGCAGTGCATTCCGTGCGTCGCTGGCCTCGGGAAAGATCACTCGGCTCCCGGGCGCCATCAATCCGCTGACCGCCAAGCTCATCCAGGAGATCGGGTTCGAAGGCGTGTACGTCTCGGGCGGCGCGTTCTCGGCCGCTCTCGGTCTGCCGGACATCGGCCTGACCACACTCACCGAGGTCGCCGCACACAGCGCCCAGATCGCTCGTTCCACGGACCTTCCCGTGCTGGTGGACGCGGACACCGGATTCGGTGAGCCGATGTCGGCGGCCCGCACCGTGACGGTCTTCGAGGACGCCGGTCTCGCCGGCCTGCACCTCGAGGACCAGGTCAATCCCAAGCGCTGCGGACACCTCGACGGCAAGTCCATCGTTCCGACCGACGAAATGGTTCGCCGACTGCGCGCCGCGGTCTCCGCACGGCGGGATCCGAACTTCGTGATCTGTGCCCGCACCGATGCGGCCGGCATCTGTGACACGACCGCCTCCGGCAATGGCGGCATCGATGCAGCGATCGAACGGGCGAAGGCCTACGCGGACGCCGGAGCCGACCTGATCTTCACCGAGGCGCTGCACACCCGTGCCGATTTCGAGAAGTTCCGTGCGGCGGTGGATATCCCACTGCTGGCGAACATGACCGAGTTCGGCAAGTCCCAGCTCATCCCGGCACAGGCGCTCGAGAGCATCGGCTACAACGCGGTGATCTACCCGGTCACGACCCTGCGGTTGGCGATGGGCGCGATCGAGCGCGGCCTGCGGGTGATCCACGAGGAAGGCACCCAGGAGACCCTCCTCGGCGAGATGCAGACGCGGTCACGGCTGTACGAATTGCTCGAATACGAGCGCTACAACGAGTTCGACTCCGGAGTCTTCAACTTCACCCTCTCGAGGAGCCAGTGATGACACAGTCTCACTACCGTTCGGGGATGACCGAAACCGCTGTCCCCACCATCTACAAGGGCCTGGCCGGCGTCGTCGTCGACACCACCGCAATCTCGAAGGTGGTGCCCGAGACGAATTCGCTGACCTACCGCGGTTACGCGGTCCAGGATCTCGCCGAACACTGCAGTTTCGAACAGGTCGCCTACCTGCTGTGGAACGGCGAACTACCCACCGTTGCGCAGCTCGAACTGTTCTGTCAGCGCGAGCGCGCGAACCGGCGTGCCGACCGGTCCCTGCTGGCGCTGGTGGCGAAGATGCCCGAGAACTGCCATCCGATGGACGTGGTGCGCACCGCGATCAGCTACCTCGGCGCCGAGGATCCGCAGGAATGGGACAATGATCCGAAGGCCAACCACGAGAAGGCACTTCGCATGATGGCCGTGCTGCCGACGATCGTCGCGGCCGACCATCGCCGGCGTCACGGCCAGGACCCGATCGCTCCGCACCACTCGCTCGGGTTCGCCGAGAACTTCCTGAACATGTGCTTCGGGAAGGTGCCGGATGCGCAGATCGTGAAGGCGTTCGAGGTCTCGCTGATCCTGTATGCGGAGCACAGTTTCAATGCATCCACGTTCGCCGCTCGGGTCGTCACCTCCACCCTCTCGGACATCTACAGCGCCGTCACCGCCGCGATCGGCACCCTCAAGGGTCCCCTGCACGGCGGCGCGAACGAGGCCGTGATGCACGACATGCTCGAGATCGGCGAACCCGAATGCGCGGAGGAGTGGATGCGCGGCAAACTTTCCCGCAAGGAGAAGGTGATGGGATTCGGTCACCGGGTGTACAAGAACGGCGACTCCCGGGTGCCGACGATGAAGAAGGCCTTCCTCGACGTCGCCGCCCACACCGGTGACGAAAAGTGGGTGCGGATGTACGACATCCTCGAGAAGACCATGGGTGATGCCACCGGAATCGAGCCGAACCTCGACTTCCCCACCGGGCCGGCCTATTACCTGATGGGCTTCGACATCGAAGTGTTCACCCCGATCTTCGTCATGAGCCGGATCACCGGGTGGACGGCGCACATCATCGAGCAGGGCGCATCCAACGCCCTGATCCGCCCGCTCAGCGAATACACCGGCGTCCCGCAACGGTCCGTCGTGGCCTGACGCCCACCGAGCAGCGCCCCGGGGGCAGCGTCGTTCACCGCTCGTACCCCGGGGCGCGTCCCCCTTCGGCCCGCTCCGGCGAATCCGGTGCTGGTCGCGACGGATCGGTCGATCGCGTCACTCCGGCGGTTGCCACCCCGACGTTCTGGTCATGCCCGCGGCGCGTCCCTTTCCGGAGATGACGAGTGCCATCTTGCGGGACGCCTCGTCGATCATCTCGTCGCCGAGCATCGCCGCACCCCGGGATCCGCCTGCCTCGGAGGTGCACCATTCGTATGCGTCGAGGATGTTCTCGGCGTGGTCGAAATCCGCCTGCCCGGGGCTGAATACCTCGTTGATCACCTCTACCTGCGTCGGATGCAGCACCCACTTACCGTCGAAGCCGAGCGCGGCGGTGCGTTGCGCGGACCGGCGGAACGCGTCGACGTCCCGGATCTGCAGGTAGGGGCCGTCGATGGCCTGCAGTCCGTGGGCGCGCGCGGCCATGAGGATCGTCATGAGGATGTGGTGGTAGGCGTCGCCGACGTCGTATCCGGGCGGTTGTTCGCCGACGACGAGCGATTTCATCTGGATCGAGGCCATGAAGTCCGCAGGTCCGAAGATCAGGGTCTCGATGCGGTCGCTGGCCTGGGCGATCTCGTTCAACGCGATCAGCCCTGCCGCGGTTTCGATCTGCGCTTCGATGCCGATGCGACCGACGTCGAGTCCGGTGGACTTCTCGATCTGCGTGAGCAGCATGTCGAGGGCCCGAACCTGTGCTGCGTCCTGGACTTTCGGGAGCATGATGCAGTCGAGCGCGTCGCCGGCCCCCTCGACCACGTCGACGACGTCACGGTAGGTCCACGGCGTGGTCCAGTCGTTGACGCGGACCGTGCGGATCTTGCCGTCGAACCCGCCCTCACGGAGGGATTCGACGATGATCTTGCGGCCTTCCGCCTTCGCGTTCGGGGCACATGCGTCCTCGAGATCGAGGAACACGGCGTCGACGTCGAGCGAGCGGGCCTTGTCGATCATCTTCGGGTTGGATCCGGGCACCGCGAGGGTGCTGCGCCGTGGGCGGATCGTTCTGGTGCTCATAGGGAGACCCTTTCGTATACCTGCGCTGTACTGATGTATCTGTTTGTGATTAAAATACGGATGTGTTCACGACTGCAACCCCCGGCCGCTTCACCGCCGCATTCCGTTTGCACCCCGCCGGAGTCGCGCTCATCACGGCCGATGCGGGGACCGGGCCGGTCGCACTGACGGCCACCTCGGTGTCGTCGGTGAGCGTCGACCCGCCGATGCTGATGTTCTCCGTCTCCGATGCCTCATCGAGTGCGCCGACACTGCGCTGCGCCGACACGGTGGTGATTCACCTGCTCGGGGCCGACGAGCGCCACCTGGCGAAACTGGGGGCGAGCAGTGGCATCGACCGCTTCGCCGACACGGCGTTGTGGCGCCGGCTACCCACAGGCGAGGCGTACTTCCCCCAGGCGCGCGTCCGGATCCGGGCACGCGTCGCCCAGCGGGTACGGGCCGGAACCTCGTGCGTGCTCATCGCACAGGCACTCGAAGCCGCAGGTCCCGGCGTCGACGGCGAGCCCGCACGGACGCCGCTCGTGTATCACGACCGGACCTGGCACGGCCTGGACGACCGGTCGAAACTGGGCTGAAGCCGGGAGGTCACCCCGTGGCAGCGCTGTTGCGGGCGGCCTGCGCGATGTAGGTGCTGAGCATCTGGGACGCGCCTGCGAAGTGCTGCTCGGTGATCCGCCGTGCTTCGGCTCCGTCACCCCGTGCGAGCGCACCGATCAGCGCGTCGTGCTCGTCGAGGCTGCACGGGACACGCTCGGGGAACAGCTCGAAATAGCGCTGGGGAATCATGCGGCCGGCGTCGCCGAGCATCGATTGCAGGCGCAGCGATCCGCACGACTTGTTGATCTCGCGATGGAAGAGCCAGTTCAGGGTGGCGATGTCGTCGCCCGCCGCTGCGGCCACCCGGATCTCCCGGTGCA
This sequence comes from Rhodococcus phenolicus, assembly GCF_001646785.1. Lineage (GTDB taxonomy): Bacteria > Actinomycetota > Actinomycetes > Mycobacteriales > Mycobacteriaceae > Rhodococcus > Rhodococcus phenolicus. The sequence goes on along the minus strand of NZ_LRRH01000231.1, from coordinate 21,639 downwards.
GTTCGCGCACGCGGAGCAATTGCCGCTCGTCGATCTTCCCCGCCGCCCACTGCGCGGCGACCCCCGACAGCGCCGCCATCAGCGCGAAGTTCTCGACGATCGTGTCCGGCGAGACGCCGATGACCGTGACACCGCTGCGCTGCGCGACCCGTACGAGCCCTTCCTGGGCCAGCGTCAGACACGCTTCCCGCACGGGGGTGCGGCTGGTCCCGAACTCGGCCGCGACCGCGTCGAGGTCGATGCGATCGCCGGGCGACAGGTCGCCCGACAGGATGCGGTGCCGCAGGACCTCGGCAGCGCGCTCGCGGCCGGTCTTCTTCTCGGGCACCGCCTCGAGCGGCTCACCGACGGTCCACGGCCCCTTGTCGACGTCGGTCATCGCGCCCCTCTCGAAACAGCCCCTCTCGGCCTTGACAATCTATCACCGCCGATTAAATATATCAGTCACCAACAGATATGCTCATCAAGCGAGGGGATCCCCACCATGTCGGACAACCGAACCGATCAGATGACGCTTGTGGCGTTCATGCAGGCGAGCAACGTCTCGGTCTACTCGGGGTCGTGGCGCTACCCGCATTCCGCGCAGGACTACCTGGACCTGGCCTACTACCAGCGCATCGCGCGCGTCCTCGAAGAAGGCCGCTTCGACCTGATGTTCTTCGACGACCGCCTCGCGATGCCCGGCATCTACGGCAACTCCGTCGACGACGCCGTCCGATACGGCGCGCGGCCCGTCAAGCTCGACCTCACCGCGATCCTCGGCGCCGCAGCAGCCGCCACCAGCCACCTCGGTCTCGGTGCGACCTATTCGACCACGTACCACCAGCCGTTCCACGTGGCACGCACCTTCGCGAGCCTGGACCACCTCAGCGGCGGACGCGCCGCCTGGAACGTCGTCACCTCCGTCAACGACGCCGAAGCGCGGAACTTCGGAGTCGACCAGCACTTCGAACACGACAAGCGTTACGACCGCGCCGAGGAATTCGTGGAAGTCGTCGCCAAGCTGTGGGATTCGTGGGAGGACGGCGCCGTCGTGGCCGACCGTGCCTCCGGCATCTTCGCCGACCCGGCCAAGGTGCACACACTCGACCACCACGGCGAGTTCTTCGATGTGCAGGGGCCGCTCACAGTGCCCCGCACCCCGCAGGGCCGGCCAGTCCTCATCCAGGCCGGCCAATCCGGTCGCGGCCGGCAGTTCGCCGCCAAGTGGGCGGACCTCATCTTCACCGGCGACCCGAGCCAGTCCGTCGCGGCCGAGCACTACGCCGACCAGAAGGCCCTGATCGGTGAGCACGGTCGCGATGCCGATTCGGTGCGCATCCTCCCGATGGTCTACGTCATCCCCGGCGAGACCGAGCAGATCGCACGGGAGAAGGAGAACATCTTCCTTCACGACCTCGTCCACCCGCAGGCGTCGCTCACGCTGCTGTCGGAGGTCACCAACTACGACTTCTCCGGACACAGCCTCGACGACGTCGTCACCGACGAACTCATCGATCAGGTTTCCGGCATCCGCGGCCTCGTTCAGGGCGTCAAGCGGCACATCGGCGATCAGGAACTGACACTGCGCGTGCTCGCCAACCACCGCGCCACCCTGCTCCAGGGTCCCCGCTTCGTAGGCACCGGCCCGCAGATCGCCGAGCAGATGGAGCAGTGGTTCCGGTCCCGTTCGTGCGACGGATTCGTCATCGCCGCAACGCATTTCCCCGGCGCTTTCGAGGACTTCGTGCGCCTGGTCGTCCCCGAGCTCCGCTCCCGCGGACTCGTGCGGGAGAACTACACCGGCACCACACTGCGGGAGAATCTCGGCCTGGAACGGCCCGAGAACATCTTCGGCGCCGGCCACGACGCACCGGTCGCGACCGGCGAGAAGGTGGCCCAGCATGCCTGAGAGCGCGTCGGCACGCGGCACGATGCTGCGCGGCCTCCGCGTCCTGGACATGGCCACACTGGCGGCCGGTCCACTCGCGGCAACCTATCTCGGCGAGTTCGGTGCCGACGTCATCAAGATCGAGCAACCGCAGGGTGGCGACCCGATCCGGGGCTGGGGCGTGCAGGACGGAGGTGTCGGGCTGATGTGGAAGAGCATCGGCCGCAACAAACGATCCGTCGCCGTCGATCTGCGCACCGCCGACGGCCAGGATCTCGTGCGTCGCCTCGCCTCCGAATGCGATGTCGTGGTGGCGAACACGCGACCGCACACCCTCACCCGCTGGGGCCTGGACTACGAGGCGCTGCGCGCGGTCAACCCCGGTCTGGTGATGCTGCACATCACCGGATTCGGACTGGCGGGGCCGAAGTCCACCCGTCCCGGATTCGGAACGCTCGGCGAAGCCATGAGCGGATTTGCCCACACCACCGGTGAATCCGACGGCCCGCCCACCCTGCCGTCGTTCATGCTCGCCGACGGTATCGCATCACTCAACGCCGCATACGCCGTCCTGATGGCGCTGTACCACCGCGACGTCCACGACGGCGGCGGGCAGCTCATCGACATCAACCTCGTCGATCCGCTCGCCCGGTTGCTCGAACAGTCGCTCCTCGCCTACGACCGGACCGGTGCTGTCCCCCGCCGCAGCGGGAACCGCTGGGAGATCTCGGCTCCCCGCAACACCTATCGCACGAGCGACGACCGGTGGCTCGCGATGTCCGGCAGCGCTCCCACCGTCGCGCTGCGGGTGTTCAAGGCCATCGGGCGGTCCGACCTTCTCGACGACCCCGACTTCACCGATCCGCAACGTCGGCTGAAGCGCTCGGCCGAGGTGGACGAGGCAGTAGCCGAATGGGTTTCACGCCGGACCCTCGACGAGGCGATGGCCGTGTTCGAAGCCGAGGAGATCGCCGCCGCACCGGTCTACGACGTGGCGCAACTCGTCGCCGACGAACAGATGCAGGCGCGGAAGGTGTTCGTGCGGGTCGACGACGACGAACTCGGCGACCTGCTCGTGCAGGCACCCGTACCTCGATTCTCAGGAGAGGAAGGGGTCGTCGACACCCTCGGACCACCGATCGGGCAGCACACCAGCGAAGTGCTGTCCGAGATCCTCGACCTCACCGACGCCGAGATCTCCCATCTCCGCGACCGCAACATCGTCCGGTAACGAACAGGAGCCCATCCATGACTTCGCCGTCGCACCCCGTCCGACGCTCGGAACTGGCAACACCCGCGTCCAACGAGCACATGTTCGCCAAGGCCGCCGCTTCGAACGCCGACCTCGTGTTCCTCGACCTCGAGGACGCCGTCGCCCCCGCACAACGGGAACAGGCCCGAGGCAAGGCCGTTCACGCACTCAACGACTACGACTGGGGCGACACCGTCCGCGCCGTGCGCATGAACGGCATCGACACCCGCTGGGCGTACGGCGACATCGTCGAGGTGCTCACCGGCGCCCGCGAGAACCTCGACGTCGTCATCGTGCCCAAGGTGACCGCGGCCCGCGACGTGTGGTGGGTCGACACCCTGCTCACCCAGGTCGAGGACACCCTCGGAATGACGAAACGGATCCGCCTCGAGGTACTCATCGAGGACGTCGCCGGTGTCGCACACGCCGAGGACATCGCCACATCGAGCCCGCGGCTGGACGCGCTGATCTTCGGGGCCGGCGACCTGTCCGTCTCGCAGGGCGCACGGGTCGACACCAACTTCCGGCCCCGCGACGAATATCCCGGCGATTTCTGGCACTACGCACGGATGAAGGTGCTCACCGCCGCCCGCATCGGCGGCCTGCTCGCGATCGACGCGCCGTACCCCGACTTCAAGGACGCCGCCGGATACGAACGGGAGGCCCGGCGTGCTGCGGCGCTGGGATTCAGCGGGAAATGGGCGATCCATCCGTCCCAGATCGAGATCGCCAACGACGTGTACTCGCCCACCGAGGACGAGATCAGCCGTGCGAAAAGGAATCTCGAAGCCTATCGCGAAGCGGAAGCCCAGGGACTCGGCGCGACCAGCGTCGACGGCCAGCTGGTCGATGCCGCGCACGTCAAGCTCGCCCTTGCGGTCCTCGAGCAGGCGCAGCGAGTGCGGCGCTGAGGATCGTCACCGACGGCACCGGTGGCCCGGATCGGCATCGGCCGGTCCGGGCCACCGGGTTCATCGCGTGTCCGTCACAGAATCTCGGTGCGCACGGTCCTGGTCGCAGCGACCATGTTCGCCAGCGACTCCTTCACCTCGGCCGGACCGCGGGTCTTGAGTCCGCAGTCCGGGTTGACCCACAGGCGCTCTGCCGGCACCGCGGCCAGCGCCTTGCGCAGCAACGAGGCGATCTCCTCGACACCGGGAACCCTCGGTGAATGGATGTCGTACACACCCGGGCCGACCCCGAGTTCGAACCCGGCGCCGTCCAGATCCGTGAGGATCTCCATATGCGAGCGCGCCGCCTCGATGGAGGTGACGTCGGCATCGAGCCGGGCGATCGCGTCGATCACTTCACCGAACTCCGAGTAGCACAGGTGCGTGTGGATCTGTGTGTCGTCGCGGACACCCGATGTCGCGAGCCGGAATGCGCCGACCGACCAGCCGAGGTACGCGTCCTTGTCCGCGGCGCGCAGCGGCAGCAGCTCACGCAGCGCCGGCTCGTCGACCTGGATGATCCCGACTCCTGCCGTCTCGAGGTCGATCGTCTCCTGCCGGATGGCGAGAGCCACCTGATCGGCGGTGTCGGCCAGCGGTTGGTCGTCGCGCACGAACGACCAGGCGAGGATCGTCACCGGTCCGGTGAGCATTCCCTTCACCGGCTTGGCACTCTGCGACTGCGCGTACGTGATCCAGTCGACGGTCATCGGGCTGTTGCGGGCGACGTCGCCGTACAGGATCGGCGGTCGCACGCACCGGGTTCCGTAGGACTGCACCCAGCCGTTGTCGGTGGCGAAGAAGCCATCGAGCTGTTCGGCGAAGTACTGCACCATGTCGTTGCGTTCCGGCTCACCGTGCACGAGGACGTCGAGGCCCAGCTCTTCCTGAAGGGCGATGACGTCGTCGATCTCGGCGCGCATGCGGTGGACGTACTCGCCCTGTTCGATGCGGCCGGCCCGCAGGTCCGCGCGAGCGATTCGGATCCGGGACGTCTGCGGGTACGAGCCGATCGTCGTGGTCGGCAGGGCGGGCAACCCGAGACGATCCTGTTGGACGCCACGCCGCTCGGCCGCCGGTGTGGTGCGGCAGCGGCCGGGGCCGAGCGCGTCGAGATCCGCACGGACCTGGGCATTGTGGAGACGAGGGTCGCTCCGGCGCACCGCCGCGGCGGTCCGTGAGGAGGCCAACGCGTCGGAGACGGCGTCACGCCCGTCGCTCAGTGCGGTCGCGAGTGTGACCACTTCGCGTTCCTTCTCTTCACCGAATGCCAGCCAGCAGCGCAACGATTTGTCCAGCCGGGTCTCGGCAGCGACGGTGTACGGCACGTGCAGCAGGGAGCACGACGTCGAAACCGCCACTGTTGCTGCCACATCGCGCAGCCCGATGAGGGTCGTGAGGGACTGCTCGAGGTCGTTCCGCCAGATGTTGCGGCCGTCGACGACGCCGGCAACCACCAGCTTGCCGGCCAGTTCCGGAACATCGGTGAGCGAATCCGCAGAACCACTGACCAGGTCGACCGCGATTCCGTCGACGGCTGTGCGTGCGAGTCGAGGAAGGGCCTCGCCGAGATGCCCGAAGTAAGAGGCGACGAGAATCGCCGGGCGATGCCGGACCTCACCGAGCCGCTGGTACACGGCGGTCACGGCATCGAGGGCGGTGTCGTCGAGGTCGGTGACCAGGGCCGGTTCGTCGATCTGCACCCAGGACGCTCCGGCGTCGCGCAGCCGGCCGAGCAGGGACGCGTACAGCGGGACCAGTTCGTCGAGCCGATCGAGCAACGAACCCTGACCGTCGACGGGCTTGCTCAGTTTCAGGAATGTGATCGGCCCGAGCACCACCGGGCGTGCCGGCACTCCCAGCGTGCGGGCGTGGGCGAGCTCCGCGAGCAGACGGGTGGCGTCGAGCCGGAACACGGTGTCCGGCCCGATCTCGGGCACCAGATAGTGGTAGTTGGTGTCGAACCACTTGGTCATCTCGAGCGGGGCGACCGTCGCGGTACCTCGGGCGGCCGCGAAGTAGCGGTCGAGGTCGTTGCGGATAACGGCGACTCGCTCCGGTACAGCACCGAGCATGAATGCCGTGTCGAGCACGTGATCGTAGAGGGAGAACGTGCCGACCGGGATCGAGTCGAGGCCCGCGGCGCGTTGCCTGGACCACGTGTCCGCGCGCAGTTGCGCGGCGACCGCTTCGAGACCCGGCCGCTCCAGGCGACCGGACCAGTAGGCCTCGATCGCCTTCTTCAGTTCGCGGTTGGGGCCGATACGTGCCGAGCCGAGCACGGTGGCCGTGAAAGGTGCTGTCGATACAGACATCAGGGATGGTTCTCCGGTGTTCGTCGCTGATGGCATACCACCCGACGAGCGCACGAATCACCGATACGAGCCCCTGCTTCGAACCCGGTTCGAAGTGTTCGCCGATCGGGTCGCGCACCCATTCCACGAGGTGGCATACCGTCGGACACGGCGTGTCCGACACGATCGGCAGGTCTTCGGACTCGCAGGCGCTCCACATCCGTGTCCGGACGGGAACCTACTGGCCGTCGCTTCCCGGAACCGGCTGGGCTCCAGTGCTGATGACGGCGTTCGTTCCTGCATACCGCTGCGGGACAGTCCCGGATTCACACCGGGTTCCCTCTCGCACCCGGCAGGGTGCTTCGACGCGCGTGCGTTGTCTTCGGGGCTCCTCACGACAGGCACGGCGAACCGCTCGCAGCGTCGACTATATAACCCTGCCGATCACGTAGCGGACACCGCCCGTTGTCGACCGGCAACGGCATTTCACGAGTGCCGGAAACCCTGACCGGCGCGATCCCGAGGGTCCGGTGCCAGCCCCGGGAAATCCGCGCGGATTCGGTCCCACGCCTCGAGATGTGCCCAGATCGGCTCGTCGGTCAACTCTTGGGTGTTGGTGAGGAACGGGGTGGGCAACATGACCGTCAGCACCTGCTCGTCGCGGTCGTTGAACAATCGCAGACCCCACGAGACGGCGGTGTCGTCCTTGCCGATCCGGCGGTACATCTCCGCCCGGGCGCAGCGGCGGATCCGGCCGAGTCCCGGTCCGCTCGCGGTGTGTTCACCGATGCACACGTGGAAGTGCCACCGTCCGAAGTCGACGGTGACGTACCCGTCGTACATTCCGATCTTCCTCGGTGCGTTCGGCGCTGCCACTTCGAGCGCCGAACCTTCGATGAGCAGACGGAACCACATCTCGTTCCAATAGTCCTCGAACAACACTCGCACCAGACTCAGCAGGCTGTCCTGGTCGGTGGGCAGCGGCCGACACTGTTCCCGCCCGCCGTCCTCGGTGACGGCGACCTCGGGATCGAAAATGACTGTCACAGAATCTCCTTCGAGTATGCGCCCGGCAGAGCGGGAAAGACGCAATCGCCGCACGCCCTCTCGGCCATGTCCGACACCACCGCGTCGCGGGTTGCGGGGTCGCGCAGTTCGAAGGTCGCACGCCACGCGTCGTCGACGGGACCGGTACCCACGCGGAAGTACGGACTCCACCCGGCGATCCGCTCGAGCACCTCGACCGCGTCAGACACGACGATCCTCCGGCTCGAGATCGAACACCACCGTGCGGGGATCGAACCTCATCCGCCCACGATCGAAAGCCGCCCCGATACGACCGGATTCAGCCAGGGCCGAGGGACTGTCACACGTCAGTGTCCGATCGGCGGCGAGCAGCCACATCCGATCCGACACCCGCAACGCGAGCTCGAGCTCGTGCGTGGACATCACCACCGCCAAATTCTGTTCCCGGGCCAGGCGCCCCAGGACATCGACGAACTCGACCCGCGACGGCACATCCAGGAACGAGGTGGGTTCGTCGAGCACCAGTAGGGACGGATCCTGGGCGAGGGCACGCGCGGTGAGACCGCGTTGGCGCTGACCGTCGGACAGTTCACCGAACTGCCGCGATGCCAGTTCCGAGGCACCGACAGCGTCGAGTGCCCAATCCACTGCGGCCCTGTCCTCGGGAGAAAGCCGGGCACTCGCGGGCAAATGCGGAGTCCGGCCGAGCGCGACCAGTTCACGCACCGTGAGCAGGCCCGGATCGATACTTTCGGTGAGCACCACCGAGATGCGGGTCGCGAGGTCCGCAGGCTTGATCGTCGCGATGTCCTGGCCGTCGATGAGGACGCGCCCGCGCAGGGCCGGCTGCAGACCGCACAAGCGCAACAGCGTCGACTTGCCGGCACCGATCGGTCCGACGAGCGCAGCGAGTTCTCCGCGCCGGGCGACGGCGTGGAGACCGGTGGCGATCTGCGTGATGTCCCCACGGCGCAGTGGTCGACGGCCTCGGACCGAGGAGTTTCGGCCCGTCCAAGTACGCCCTGGTGCGCATCAGCTCGAGTTCATCCCCTCAACGACGGAACCGCAGCCCTACGTGGAGGTCGACCACCTGGCCCGGGAGCCGGTGGATCGAGATGCACCTCGACCACCAGCGGTCCCCTATCAGTGTGATCCGAGTGCGCAGTTCGGTGTGACTACCGCCCGGTTAGAACCGTCAACCGGTCTGCTACCCGGCGCGATACGGCACAGGTGACCATCCCTCCACCATCCTCGATCTCTCGGTCCGTCCTCTCATGGAAACCGACGGGTGATGGCCGAGATGATCTCGTCCGGCGCGTACTCCTGGACGAAGTGCCCGGCACGGGGCAGTTCGACGACGTCGAGATCGGCAAATGCCGCACGTATCCGCGGGATACACGTTCCCGGACGAAAAACGATGTCCCGCATCCCCCACACCGCCAGGGCCGGCTTGTGCCCCAGCAGAGCGGGTACGTCCCGGGCGAGACGGTCCAACAGCGGGCGGGCGGCGCGAATTTCCCTGGGCATGACCGCAAGCCCTCGTCGCGATCTCTCCGTCGGTTGCACCTGGCGGTAGTGGTCGGCCTCCGCCTCGGTGAGCGTGCCGCCCAGCTCGCCGAGCAGAAATCGCTCCACCAGCAGGTTCTTCCCGAGAATGCGTCTTTGCATGGGACCGCTGCTCATGATTGCGCTGAACGCCCGATTGGCCAGCGGCTCGATCGGCCAGAACACCGTGTTGCCCAGCACAACCCCTCTGACTCTTCCTGCCCGTTCGGTCGCCGCGCTCAGTCCGATGGGTCCGCCCCAGTCATGCCCCATCACCACGAAGCCATCCAATTGCAGGTGGTCGATCAGTTCGCCGAGCACCGTCGAGTGCTCGGCGATCCTGTAGTCGAAATCCTCCGGCCGTTCGGACAGCCCGAAGCCCAGATGGTCCACTGCGATGCACCGATACCGGTCACGCAGACCCTCCACGATGTGGCGGTAGAGGAAACTCCACGTCGGTGAACCGTGGCAGAACAGGATCGGCGGTCCGAATCCCTCATCGAGGTAGTGAACCCGACCCGCAGAAGAGTCGAACCATCGCGACTCGAACGGATACAGGGTCTCGTCGGGAACGAAATCGATCATCATCTGGCGCCCTCCCCTTCCGGACCATCTCTTCGTGCCGTTCGGCGAGAACGGAGCAGATCCACCGCCTCCAGCCCGTCCCCGACCACAGATCCGCTACATCTGTAGCGTCTCTGGATCTCAGGCTACACCTGTAGCATGAGAATGTGTCCACACGAGTGTCCGGCGCCGATGAACGCCGAGAACTGATCGCGAACAGCGCCATTCGCATTATTTCCCGCGATGGCCTGCGCGCGCTCACCCATCGGGCAGTCGATCAGGAGGCCGGAATCCCGCAGGGCTCGACCTCCCACCACGCGCGAACCCGACTCTCACTACTCGAACTCGTAGTCGAAACGCTCGCCGAACGGGCGATAGCGGACGCCGAACATGCCGCACGCGCGCTGAACACATCGTCTCGAGGCGAACGCCGCCTGAGCGTCGCCGAGCTTGCCGGCATCATCGCCGCGCTCGTCGACAGACTCGCGGAACGCCGGGACGACATGAAAGCCCGCTACGCACTCATCCTCGAACTCGATGACTCCCCCTCGCTGCAGCGGAAACTGACGACCCGGTCCACAGTCCACGCGATCACCCGAGAGGTGACCTCGTCCCTCCTCGCCAGCGCGGGTCTCATCAATTCCGACGAACGGATCGAGGAGCTGATCTCGCTCACGGATTCCCTGGTCTTCACGAGAACGGTCATCCGCGCGACCATTCCTCTGGAATCCATCCTCGCCGCCTACCTGCGAGGTGTTGTCCCGATTCCGGCCGATTCGACCGACAAGTCGTGAGATCCGACGTAGGTCTGGTCGACGTGAACCGACGCTTGATCCAGTTCCGCAGGGATGCCGCCAGGCAGTTGGGAACAGCCTCGCGGAGGGCGGTGCGGGAGACGTTCACCTGTGGCGGTTCATGTTGGCCTGCAGCAGGGTTGGACCTTGCGACCGGACGAACAGCTCACTTTTCCGCCGGACCCGACACGCCCGACGTGGACGAGGATTGTCGCCGATTCAGGGGACGGTGTAATCGCGGTTCCAGCGGAGGGAAGACGAGGCTCAACACCGCACCGATTGTGAAGTAGCTACGGAGGAGGCGAAACAAGAGATACGCGGGAACATGCCGGACCGATCGGCGCCACCAGAAGAAACAGACGAGCAATGCCAAGGTCATCTGCATCCCCAAAATGGTGGCGACTACCGGTTGCCAGCGGAGATAGTCGAAGGTGGAACGAAATACTCCCTCGACGAGGACTGCATAGATGAGGATGGGTACGAGCATTGCTCGCCGGGCCGAGTTGATGAGTTGGAATGGAAGGACGAAGGCGCCTGCCATGGATCGTCGATCGAGCAAGGTTCCTCGATTGTGCGCCGTGATGTGGTAGATGCTTCGAAACCATCGGATTCGTTGTTCGCGGAGGTGTGCATAAGAGCGAGGGGTTTCGCTGTAGTAGAGAGCTTTTGGGTCCGCAACGGTGTGGTAGCCTGCCGAGTCCATTCGGAGGCAGATGTCGGTGTCCTCACCGTTCATTCCCTCGACGATGCCACCCACCTGCAAGAGCGCACTTCGCCGGTAGACGGAGAACATCCCGGGTACGCCGAGAACCCCCTGGTATCCGTCGAGTGATACCTGGAAGAATCCGTGTCGGAGCAGGACTTCCACCAAACGGACCTTGTCGATCCACGTCTCCAGCTTTCTGGGTAGCGGCAGTCCGCCCACCGAGCCGACCTTCGGGTCGGCGAAATGCCGTAACGCAGTCTGCAGGCAGCCCGGGGCGATTACGGTATCGGCATCGATCCGAACCACGAACTGTTCTCGGATATGGGCAAGCCCCAAATTGAGGGCGATGGCCTTGCCGGGGATGCTGCATTCGAGGACTTCCCCTGTAACAACGGCACACTCGGAAATGGATTGTTCGGCGACGGCGACTGTCGAGTCGGTGGAGGCGTTGTCGACGATGTAGACGTGGATGTGCTCAGGGTACGAGGCTGCTGCGCGGTCGATCGCGAAGATCGTCGCCGCGATGTCGTGGGCTTCGTCGTGTGCAGGTACCAGCACGGCCAACGGTGGCGCGAACTCGAGCCGGCGAGATCGTCCGAGGGCCCGCCATCCGAAATACGCGGTGAACGCGGCGAACAGTTGCTGTACGAGGAAGAGGCCCGGGCCGACACCTCCCAGCAGCGCGAACATCTTGAGGTCGACGACCGCTCGGATGAACACCTGTTCGATCAATGCGGCGACGACCACGGCGAGAGTCAGGCAGAGGAACAAGCGGAGATATGCATTCGACGGTGTCCGAGGGGAGATGGGCCCGTGCCCTGCCGGCGGGAGTTTGGCGTGTCGCATGATCGTGTGCGGGAAGATCGCGAGCGCCAGCAGGGCAGAGATCACCTGTTGTGTGAATATCGTCAATGAGACCAGTTCGAGTTCGTGGAGCACCCACCCGAGCAGGTCGACGACGACGCATGTCGCTGCGAACTTTCCGAGCAGCGACAAGCCGATGCACAGGCGGCGCCATCTGTTCGAGTAGGCGTAGACGGCGAAGGTGATGAAGAAGACGATGATGAACAACCGTGTCGGCACCGCGACGTTTCCCCTACCGGCGGCGAGAATCACCGGATCGTGCTTGCTCACGACTCCGGTGTGCACCAGCAGGGTCAGGATGCACAGCGCGACGATGCTGACGCCGGTGAACGTGATGAGGAAGCCGTTGCTCGCACTCGCCGGTCGGTCGACCGCGTACCCTGCGGGCGCACTGTCGACCGACCGGTAGTGGTCGGTGATCGCGCTGGGTGCCGACGCGTCGCGTCGTGTAGTGGTCATCGTGGTGTATTCGTGGAAACCAGTGCGCCTTCGGCGTCGAGCGAGAAGGTGCCTCCGGGGGTGGCCACGTTGACGCACTCGCGGCCGAACGAGGGAAGTGGAGCACGTCCGGCCTCACCCACTGCCTGGATCGACAGGCCTCGGCTCGCACCCGGCCCTGTCGCGCACTGGATCACGGCGCCGTTTTCGAACGAGGAAAGATCCAGAACCGGATTGTCGCTGCTACCGGCAGTGAGACGACCGTCCTCGACGTGTGCGACCGTGGCCACCTCCGAACTGGATCCGACCACCACGAAGGAGGTCCCCGGAACAGGTGGCGTATTCCACTGGTAACCAGGATTTGATTGCGAGGGAACGATTTCGGCGATGACGGGGACGGAGGCGTTGAGGAGTTCGATCGCCGTCGAACTCTCGGTGTCGGGAAAGTAGACGGTGTATCCGGTGGCGAGGTCGCGGGGCATCGCCGTGAACCCTGCTCCGGGTTCGTCGCCGAGGACGAACCCGGAGGTGCCGAGCAGTTGAATCGGATAGCTCGTGGGGCGCACGTCGCAGCCGCCGAGGTCGCGGTCGCGCTGCACGGTGAGTTTCAGGGTGTTGGCGAGCAGCTGAGTTGCCGGCGGTAGTGGGACGACGACTGGATCCGGTGAATCGAGTCGTCGGCTGTCGACGAGTTGACCGTTGAGAGTGACGTTCAGAATCCAGGTGAGATCGGCCGGCGACGCAGGTAGTCGCAGATCCACCCGCACGGCTTCGGGGAGACGACCATCCGGTAGATCGGCAATGGAGTATCCGACGGTCCAGGTATGTGAATCGGTGATCTCGACTTCAGTGAGATCTGCCCCGTGAGCTGCGAGGCTCGCGGGATCTGCGGCCGGCGCCGTCACGAGTGCTTGCGGATCGGATATTGCGGTATCGGCGGTGGTCGCGGCAGCCGTCGACAGGAAGAGGGCCGTGAGATCGGCCTGTGGTTCGACGATACCGAGAACGGGTGTGGTGTCGATCGTTCCCAGCGAGATGCCGCCACTGTTCGAACCGTCGTCGTTCGCCTCTGTTCCGGTCCACCCGGCCACATCGGACAACCGCACCGCCGGACCGAGCAAGATCGTGTCGGACGGGCCCGATTCGGGGACGGTCTCGGAGAACGCGACATCGTATCCCGCTCTCGTCAGCCTGATTCCGACATCCGCCGCGGTCGAGCGCCATTCGTCGCTCTGGTCTGTCAGAACGACCGTCACGGTGCGGTTCAGTGCTGCGAGGGCATCACGGACGGTATGCACGGGATCGGACAGAGCAGCTTCGACGACCGTCCCCGGATCGAGGTGGATGACCGTCCCCGGCGACTGGTCCGGTGTGCACACTGCCGTGTGCAGTATTCCGTGGGTACTGACACGGACCCGCACATGGCCGTCCTCTGCCGTCCAGGCAGGAATGGCGATCGCCGCGTCGAGTGGGTTGTTGCCGTGCGGCAGCTGGGCTTCGTACACTTGCTGGCCATCCATCGCGACAGTGATGAACGCTGTGCTGTCCTCGGCGACCTGAGTGGTTCCGGTAAGACGCAGTCGGGTGTCCTCGCGGGCAGAGTCCACGGGAAGCGACACGAGGAACGAGGTGGATGAAGAGTCATCCGTCAGCCACGTGCCGTCGATACGTCCCAGTCCCGCCAGCGTTTTCGTGAAGTGCCGATCGGCAGGAACGTCCAGGTCGGCGATGCTGTCACTGTCACCGGAAGCCCTGAACCAGACCGGCCGCACGACGACGAAGGCCAACAGCAGGGCTGCCGCGAGGCCCAGGATCCACCAGGCAGACCGCGGAATCGGACGGTCCTTCTCGCCGGGAAAATAGTCCGGGGTCTGCGGATCTTCTTCTCGAAGAATGCCGTTCGTGGGTTCGTCGTCGCCGGAGCTCGTGCTACCGGAAGGTGCAGTTTCGTCAGCCATAGACGTGTTCCTCCGCTGCTGCCCGGCGGGACCGGTTCCAGTACGACGTCGACACGATACGATCCCGTTCGATGCGATCCGCGTACTTCTGCGCGATCTCCACAGACTCCGTCAACAGGCCGGTCGCCAGGTAGATCGGTTCCAATCCGAGGCCCACGAGTCGGTCGTTCCGTACCCGAAGCTCGTTCTCATCGGCTTCCTTGCGAGGGTTGGGCACCAACTCGACCTCGGCACCGACGAGGTCGGCAACAAGGTGCGCCAGGTCGATGACCCGGTGGGTTTCGGTCACCTGGTTCATCACGCGTACTCGTCCTGATACCTCTGCACCGGATTCCACCGCCAACCGGATGCAACGGACTGTGTCGCGAATATTGATGAAGGCCCGGGTCTGTCCGCCGGTGCCGTGGACTGTCAATCGATGACCGATCGCTGCTTCTACCAGGAACCGGTTGAGAACCGTTCCGTAGTCTCCATCGTAGTCGAACCTGTTGACGAGCCGTAGATCGAGTTCGGTTTCGTCGGTCTGCGTACCCCAGACGATTCCTTGGTGGAGATCGGTGATGCGTACACCGTCGTTGTTCGCGTAGAACTGGAACAGTAGCTGGTCCAGCGACTTGCTGAGGTGGTACACGCTGCCCGGCTGCGTGGGATAGAGAATTTCCCGACTGTGATTCCGCCCCGTCCTGTCGGGATACGCGACGGTGAGATAGCCCTCGGGGAGATCCATCGGCACGGATTCGTAACCGTAGACCCCCATCGTACCCAGATGAACGATATGGCAATCGAGACCCGATTCCACCACGCCCGCGAGGAGATTGTGGGTGACGGCCACGTTGTTCTGGATCGTATATCGCTTGTGGGCTGAGGATTTCATCGAGTACGGTGCCGCACGCTGTTCGGCGAAGTGCACCACCGCGTCCGGCCGCTTCGTTGCCAGGAGATCCGTCAGTGCCGAATAGTCTTCGGCAAGATCCATTTCCACGAAGTCGATCGACCTGCCGGTCACGCTCTTCCAGGCGTCGAGACGCTCGGGCAGCAGTCGTATCGGCGTCAGTGACCGAACACCGAGCTCATCATCGATACGTCGCCGCACACAGCTGTCGACGATGGTCACATCGTGTCCGTGTGCGGACAGGTGTAATGCGGTTGGCCAGCCGCAGAATCCGTCACCACCGAGAATGAGTAGCTGCATGGGTCACCTGCTGAGTCGTCGACCGGGCCGTTCAGAGAAGGTCTCGGCGTAATCGGAGAGTCTCTGCACACGCTGTGCGCGCTGATACGAGTAGGAACTGAAAGTCGCGTACCGAGTAGAGCGCAGGCCAGAACGATTCGGGTTCGTTGCGCTCATCGATGAGCGTCAACCGTTCCACCGGAGACTCCGAGGGCGAATCATCCGAAGGGCAACGCCGTTCGGTCGGCACCATGTTGGTGCAGCTTGCCGGAACGTGCCGTCGCGCCCCACGAGTGCGATGCTGCCGATGGTTTGCTCGCGCTCGACGTGGATATACGGACTGAGCCGATGGAGGTGGGGGCGTTCACCCGCCCCGAGCATGTTCCGGCTCGATTGCACGCATGGAATCGAGTGAATGTCCTGCTCGAGTATCCTCGTTCCTCTGTTCTGATCGGTCGTGGTCACAACTACGGCTCCTGATTCAGAGACTGCATTTACTCTCGATCGTCTGTCCGCGTTGCCGAACTTATCGCAAACGAATCCGGTTTGCGTGGTGAACGAAACATGCAGGAGAACGATTCGACGGCTCGGGGTGGGAGCGCACCATCCCGTCCGACCACGTCGGCGCGTTGACCCCGACAGCGCGGTTCGTGCGGGACGGCAGGCGGATTGGACCTTGTGACCTCGGACTCGGCGCACTCGCCCCCTGGGTGAACATCCGACCGCTCACCCATCCGCCTCCTCTCCTCGGCCTCTCACGCTTCCGTACCCGCTCGCCGACCGGCTATCCGCTGACGTCATCGTCACAGCGCACGACTGCGGGCCGAGCGGATCCCTACACGGCGTCGCCGGCACTCGACGCCACCCGAGGCACCGGCGAGAACGCCGGTCACGCCCACAACACCCGCGTCTGCTGCATCCGACTGCATCACCTCACGACCTCGTCGATTCGAGAGCTGCGAGGCGAGCGGCACGCGCAGAATCAGGGGCGTGCTCGACTCCTGGTCGCCACCGACGCCGATGCTCGCCGCCTTGAGAATTCCCCCGGTCGGCGGCGGGTGGGCGTTCGAGATGAAGTGGGATGGACAGCGCGCGATCGCGATGACGCGCGGCGGGCGGTGCCGCCTGTTCAGCCGCAACGGACGCGACATCACCGGCACCTTCCCCGAACTCCCCGACGCGGTCATGGCCGCGCTCAGGGGACGGAACGCGATTGTCGACGGGGAGATCGTCGCCCTCGACGAGAAGGGCCGGCCGTCGTTCTCGCGACTGCAACAGCGGATGCACGTCCAGCGCCCCACCCGGCAACTGCGCGACAACGCGCCCGTCGTCTACCAGCTGTTCGATGTGCTCGACGTGGACGACGAGCCCACAACCGCCCTGACCCACCTCGAGCGCAGATCCGTCCTGGATACTTTCGTGCACGATCACTCTCACGCACAAGCGCCTCCGTACCGGACCGACACCGACGGACGGACACTCCTCGGCATTGCCCGCAACCATGGATGGGAAGGGATCGTAACGAAACGCACTTCGTCGGTGTATCTGCCCGGAAGACGTTCCCCCACCTGGACGAAAACGCCCCTGCGCGCCGACACGGAAGCGATCGTCGTCGGGTGATTGCCCGGATCCGGTTCCGCCAGCGGCGGTATCGGCTCGCTGATCCTCGCCGCCCATGACGACGACCGGAACCTGGTCTACATCGGCAACGTCGGAACCGGGTTCACCACAGCGATGCGACGTCGATTGCGTTCGCAGCTCTGAACACTGAACTCGCCACCAGTCCCCTCGATCCCGCGCCACCTGCACGGGAAACTCGCGGCGCTCACTGGGTCGAGCCGATCCTTGTCGGCGACGTCGGCCTACCCGGACGAGACTGACTCGCCGCGCGCTGTGCGAGCCCGCCTTACGTGTGTCGGCGGCAACCAGTAGCCCTGGATGTGTCCGGACACCGGTGGTGGAGGCCGGAAGGTCAGGGTCTACCCGTAAGAACCGTCGGCGGCGACCGGATATCGTGAGCATTGGGCCGCCGGCCGGTATCAGACGGTGAGCAGGACCTTGGTGGCGCGGCGCTCGTCCATCGCCCGGTACCCCTCCGGCGCCTGCTCGAGAGGCAGGGTCAGATCGAACACCTTGCCGGGATCGATCTTTCGCTCCCAGATCAATCGGATCAGGTCGGGCAGGAACCGACGGACCGGCGCCGGGCCACCGTGCAGGTGCACCCCCGAGAAGAACAGCGTGAGCCCGTCGAGGGACACGTCGTGAGAGACCCCGACGTAACCGACGTGCCCGCCCGGGCGCGTCGCGTCGATGGCCTGCATCATCGACTCCTGGGTACCGACCGCCTCGATCACGCTGTGCGCGCCGAGCCCTTCGGTGAGTTCGTTGATCCTGGCCACCCCGGCGTCGCCGCGTTCCTCGACGATGTCGGTGGCGCCGAATTCGCGGGCCAGGGCTTGTCTGTCGGCGTGTCGGCTCATCGCGATGATCCGTTCCGCGCCGAGTTCCCTGGCCGCCAGGATCCCGAGCAGTCCGACCGCACCGTCACCGACCACTGCCACGGTTTTCCCGGGACCGGCTTCGGCGGCCACGGCGGCGAACCAGCCGGTGCCGAGCACATCCGATGCCGCGAGCAGTGACGGAATCAGATCGGTGTCTGGCTCGCCGGGGGTCGCGACGAGCGTGCCGTCGGCCAGTGGGATGCGGGCGTACTCGGCCTGGGTGCCGATCGCGCCCATGGGGTGGGCGTGCACGCACCGGGACTGGTACCCGGCCCGGCAGATCTCACAGGTGTTGTCCGAGGCGAAGAACGATCCGACGACGAAGTCGCCGACCTTCACATTTCGCACTTCGCCGCCGATCTCGGTGACCACCCCGACGTACTCGTGGCCCATCGGGGTGTGGTCGACGTCCTCTGCACCCCGATAGGGCCACAGGTCGGACCCGCAGATGCACGACGCCGCGACACGGATGATCGCGTCGGTGGGTTCGACGATCGTCGGATGTTCCCGCTCTTCGACCCGGACATCGCCGGGGGCATACATGACGACTCCACGCATGGTGGTTCTCTCCTTCACTGGGTGACTTTCGCGGGGATGGTCGACGCCGCTTCCGTCGGTGTCGCTGTTGTGGGTCGGTTGACGAGGGCTCGTGCGGTGACGGCGGCGAACAGGACGGCACCGGTCGTGACGAGACCGAGGGGCAGGATGCTGGTGGCTCCGGCGACACCGACCAGCGGCGCCGCGACACCACCGAAGCCGAATCGCACCGCGCCGAGCAGCGACGAGGCGGTTCCGGCCAGCTGCGGGTACCCGGCGAGCGCGAGTGTGGTGGCGGGAGGCGAGGAACTCGCGACACCGGCGGCGAGCAGGAACAACGAAACGATCACCACCCACAGGGGCATCCTCACCGACCCGGAGGCGAGAAGACCGAGTGCTCCGCCTCCCGCGAGCAGAACACCCACGGCGAGGGTGCCGCGGATGCTCCATCGTTCCGAGGCCCGTCCGGCGAGGTACCCGAAGACCATGAATCCGGCCGAGTTGAGTCCGAATGCCAGCGCGTACTGCTGCGGGGACAGACCGTAGATGTCCTGCAGGACGAACGTCGATCCGGACAGGTACGCGAACAGCGCCGCATACAGGAAACCCTGGCCGACGACCGCGCCGACGAACACGCGGTCCGCGAGCAGCGTCCCGAAGTCCCGGGCGGCGTCGGTCACTCCACCGCGCGTTCGCCGCCCGGCCGGAAGGGTCTCGCGGAACGTCACACACGCGGCGGCGAGGATGACCGCGCCGACCACGGCGAGAAACACGAACAGGCCACGCCAGTCGGTGACGGTGTCGAGCAGGCCACCGAGGAGGGGTCCGACGACGGCGGCGAAACCGCCGACCACGGTCACCCTCCCGTAGAAACGGATCAGGGCGCCGCCGGCGTAGATGTCGCGGCCCGCCGCTTGCGCGATGACGATGCCCACCCCACCCGCGATGCCCTGCACGAGCCGCGCGAGGACGAGAAGTTCGATGGTGGGGCTGACCGCGCACAGCGCCGACGTGACGACGTAGGCAACGGTGCCGGCAAGAAGCACACCGCGCCGCCCGAATCGATCGGAGACCGGCCCCGCGACGAGCTGCCCGCCCGCGAGACCCACGAGGCAGGCGGTGACCGTAAGTTGCGCGACGGAGGTGGCCGTACCGAAATCGGCACTCAGCGCCGGCAGGGCCGGCAGATAGAGGTCCATCGAGATGGGACCGAACACCGTCAGCACGAGCAGCAGGGTCGGAAGCGTGCGATTCATCACGGCCCGGCCGGGAGCGTTCGGTGCGGTCATGGGACACAAGCCTGGCCCGGTGCCCGCGGGTGTGGGAGGCCCTGAGAAGGGGTGTACCGACAGGGCACCCCTCACCAGCGGTGATCGGCCTAACCTCGGGACTGTGGACAATCGAGCCGAGGTACGCGAGTTCCTGATGACCCGCCGCGCCCGGATCACCCCCGAGACGGCGGGAATCACTGCCGGCGCCAACCGCCGCGTCGCGGGTTTACGACGCAGCGAAGTCGCCGCTCTCGCCGACGTCAGCGTCGAGTACTACGCCAAACTCGAACGTGGCGCCATCGCGGGTGCATCGGCATCCGTACTCGACGCGATCGCCCGGGCACTGCAGCTCGACGACACCGAACACGCCCATCTGCTCGATCTGGCGCGTGCCGCCGACGGCATTCCCACCAGCGGTCGCTCCCGGCGGCGCGCAACCAAACCGGCACCACCCCGGCCGAGCCTGCAGTGGGCGCTAGCCTCGATCACCGACGCCGTGGCCTTCGTGCGTGATCAACGCCAGAACCTGCTGGCCACAAACGATCTCGGTCGTGCGTTCTACTCCCCTGTCATCGGCGACAGCGGCCGCACTCCCAACCTCGCACGCTTCCAGTTCCTCGACCCCGCCGCACGCGACTTCTATCCCGATTGGGATCGCTTCGCGGAAATGTGCGTGGCCGTCATGCGCGCCGAAGCGGGCCGCGACCCTCACGACAAGGCGATGCAGGACCTCGTCGGTGAACTCTCCACCTGTAGCGAAACGTTCCGCACGCTGTGGGCGGCGCACAACGTCCGCACACACGGTGCCGGCACGAAACGATTCCGCCACCCGATCGTCGGCGAGCTCGTACTCGCCTACGAGGAACTCGCTCTCACCGCCGAGCCCGGCCACGTAATGCTGATCTACACCGCCGAACCCGGTTCCCGGTCGGCCGAGCGGCTCCGGCTGCTCGCCTCCTGGACGGCAGAACACCGCGTCCGCGAATCCGACACCGCCGCGACTCGGCCGTCATCCGGCGCAGGCGACGAAGGCTGAACAAACCCGCATGCTCCATGAGCCTGCCCGTGACCAAACCGTTATAGTCAGCGTCATGACGTCAGTTCTCGGTGTATCGGTCGGTGCCAGCGCTGTGCGCGTCGCGCGCCGTGACACCGAGAGCCTCGACGGTCCGATCTTCCGATCGCGACCGGTGACCGCGACTCTCGAACGGCCGGAAGAACCGGCCGCAGAATCCATTGCCACGGCACTCACCGAAACCGACGAGATCGGCGAGGTACACGCCATCGGCGTTGCGTACCGGAACGAGGCGCAGGCCGGTGCCGCCCACGCCGCGATGACCCGATTGGACATCGACAACTTCCACGTGGTCCCCGAAGTGACGGCCGCGCTCGGGATGCTGGAAACGTCCGGGAGTCTCGGCGAAACGCAGACGCTCGTGTTCTACGACCTCGGCAGCTCCGGCCTCACCGTCACCGTCGTCGACCGAACCACCGGAATCGTCCTGAGCAGCGCCCGCTCGGACCGGATCAGCGGTGACCTCGTCGACCGGCTGATCTACGACCACCACCTCGAACTGCACCGCTTCACCCAGCCCGCCGACGCTGCAGCACAGCTCGCCCTACGCCGTGTGCATGCCGGGTGAGGGCGGTCTGCTGCTGCTCTCACAGGACAGCTTGGATTCGCTCATCGACGGTCCCGTGAAGACGTCGGCCCGCCTGGCCTGTGAGGTCATCCGCCGCTCCGGGCGCACCCCCGACGCCGCGGTGCTCATCGGCGGCGGTGCGAACATTCCGCTGGTCACCACCGTGATGGAATCCTGGCTCAACCTTCCGGTGATCGTGCCCGCACAGCCCGAACTCGTGGCGGCGGAAGGTGCGGCGCTGCTGGCCCACCCGGC